>JBFWXN010000112.1:0-14644 GCA_050187415.1 Hyphomicrobiaceae bacterium
ACTATCGCCATGGACTACCTCGTTGCCGTCCCATGGTATGACCGCAAGAAGCGTTTCCTGCATCGAAAACGGAATGATCGACTCCCCGACCACCATGGAACGAAGGAACTGTGACTCCACCGCCCCTTCGAGGCCGGGCAGATTCTTCCACGGCTTTTTTTCCTGGTTTGAGCGTTCTGAACGAACCGACACACGGCCTGCAGCCGATCCGAGCGGCCCTCGTTGCGTGCGCTCGACCACGAACAGCATGCGAGGCACAATCGAGGCTCCCTGTCCAAACCTCTCGTGATATGGGGAACTATGCGGCTCGTCGTGCACGACGTCATCAGCAGGACGTCGCTCGATCAGAGGCCCAGCCTCTTCCCAGTTGGCATTCGTCCCCTGAAGGCGGCCTTGCCACAGCTCTGCCGGTCCTGAAAGAGGAATTGCATCGCTTTCGGTGCGAGCGCCGAAAACCACGCATGCGGGAACGGGAAAGAAAGCGGGCTTCACAAGATGAAGTGACCACGATTGTTCGAACTCGACAGTGACCGGCTCTCGCGCGCTCATGTACGCGCCCGTGCGAAAGCCATGGAACTGTCGGCGCGACAAGGCTGCTTCCGGGAGCACAAAGCCAAACCTGCCGTTAGATGACAGATACAGTTGCACGGTGCGTGCTACAAATAGGCCTGAAAGGTCTTGGTTCGTCGCCACCGCTGCGCCCTGCCAGAGGCCGCGCTTCTGACTCATGTCCTTAAATGCAAGCTGCATCTCGGTTGGCATGTATCGATAAGAGAGCCACGGCGGATTTCCCACAAGCACGTTCACACGATTCTGCGGGCGGCTCAGCCACATAGGTCGGGCAACATTGCGAATGTAGTAGCCCCAGATGTGGTCGCGACCTTGATCATGGAGCGAGCACATCAAGGCGAAGGTCTCGGACAGCGTGGCGCGATCTTCTTCCCGGATGGCAAAACGCCGGAAGATTGCCGACAACGACGGGATTGCGCCTTTTGACTTCCTTTCGTTAACCTTCTCCGCAAGTTCGGCGATCAGCGCGTCGAACCGGCTCGTGTCGTCGAGAAGCCGATCCGGAAATCGGAGCTCCTCTGGAAGTAGGCTCCGCTGGTCGGTCGTGGGCACCACCAGCATCTCGAAGCTGAACATATCCTCCGGCAAATTCCACTGGATAGTGTCGCCGAGAAACACGGGGACGGTGATCGAGGGCCTCTCGGGATGGCGAAGCCGCTCATGACCAATCGCGAGCAAATAGGTCACGCGCGCAAGCGTCACTGCGACGGGATGTATGTCGATGCCGAACACATGCTTGGTCACGCTGTCGAGCTGTTGGGCGACGGTCCTTTTCTTTTGCTCGAGTGCAGAGAGGTGCAGCCGCACAGCGTGGAAAAGAAACGTGCCCGACCCGCACGCGGGGTCGAGCACGCGATCGTTGACCGGGTCGCTCACCGTTTGGGCGATGACGCGGTTGGCGAGCCAGTCCGGCGTGTAATACTCGCCAAGGCTCTTACGCTGTTCCGCGCTGATGATCGACTCATAGAGAGTCTTCATGACATCGTGCTCGGCATTCGACCATGCAAAGCGCGATAGCCTACGCGCGAGCGAGCGGATGAAGCGATCGCCGCCGGGAACTTCTACGATCCAATCAAAAAAATCGGCTTCGACGACGCCGTGTATCTGCGCTTCAGTGAAAAGCGCGCCTTTCAATAGCGATGCCGGGTTCACGTCTCGCAGATCGAATCCGACTACCGCATGCGCGATCACCTCTGCGGATGACACGAGCAGGGTGTGCTCGATGAAGAGATCGTCGGTATCAGGAAACTGAGTGCCGAGAGCAGTGCGGAGCAGTTTGGCCCAGAGTTGCCGCTTCAGAGCGACCGTCGGCATGCTCTGATGCCGCTTGTAAAGGTCGCCGATCGTCGCGCGGTCTAGCGCATGCGCCGAGCTCGTCGAGCCCAAGCGACGCTCGATCTCTCGTGGGGTAGGTCTAATTGCCTGCGCGGTGGCGAGGAATCCTTCGAGCCAGACGATGAAGTTCTCTATTTCGAGCGAACCGGCGCTCAACTCGAAGTGAGACACCTTTTCGAGAGATCCGTCTTCGCTAAGATGGTACGCCGTCCAGTCGACGCCGTCAGTCAAAAGCCCCGAGTAGCGTTGGCCGAGATCGGCAGTCCTCGTTGCAACATATCCGGTCAGCTGGGCGACTGCTTCGCTCTTCGCGCTGGCCTTTCGTAGGTCGCGCTTGATCTCGATGACAGTGAGACCGACTTCAACGTCAATGCGCCGGCCGTCTCCGAGCGGCACCTCAAGAGGCGCATCGATGTGCTCCTCTTCCAGTTCGAACGGTGCGACCAGCAGGAACTGCCGGACATCGGACTGAATCGTCGCCTCAGATCGGCCTGCGCCGCGCTGCGTGAGGCGCTTCACGATTTCTGATACGCCCCCGGCGCCTGGCATCGATCCCCCGTTTGCCTACATTCGTCAGACCGCCCGTGGTGGCAGCGCCCTCGAAACTGCTACTAGATGACCGAGCCCGGAACAACCCCATGGCTGCACCTGCGCCTCACTGCCGGAGCCACTATATTCCCACCGTGCGTCGCAGATATTGCCGGAGCGGGGTCATCCTTTTCCCTTCTTTTTCTTAAGATTGATGTTGGTCGTGCCGCACGTGCATCGGAGACCTTCCCGCGGTCCTCTGTCAGGGCTCACGGAATAGCACCCAGCGCAGTCTGGGCAGAACATTAATGCCAGCAGCGCGCGGTACGATTCGACGACAGGTGCGAAGTCCTCCTTTTGAAGGTTCGCCCACGCGTTGTAGTGGACGGCTGGGTTCGTCTGCCACTGCTCGATCAAGGTCTTAGCCGCCGCTTCGGCAACCTTCTTCTCGCGTACGTCGATCGCATCGTGCGCTTCGGTCTTGCCCCAGGACTGTTCTGCCGCCTTGCCTTCCTTAAGCAGGCTTCGAAACTGTCCTACAGCGCTCGGAAGCAGATCGCCGAGCTGGTGCAGCCCGTCGCCGCGAAACGCGACCGGAGCTCGAAGACGATGGCAGATTTCCGCGGACACGTATTCGAGATAGTGTCTCAGGAGGCCGGCCGCCTCGCGAATGTTGTGCTTTCCAAGAGCGCCGTCGATTTCCGCCCACACGTCGCGGTCGTCCCATTCCGTGGGACCCTCATCGACGCTCCATTTGCGGAAGCGCGCAAACCCGTCATTGCCGATCAGACCTTCGGTGCGCATGTGGCGGTGCCACACGTCATCATGGGTCGTGAGGATGAATTGCGTGTGCGGGAAGTGGGCTTTTAAGAGTGCGCAGACTTTGCGCCGATGACCCGCGTCGACACTCATGAGCACATCGTCGAGCACCGCGAGTGTGAATCCCGATTCAAGGACGTGTTTCATGAGGGCGAGGTACAGGCACACGCCCATTCCGTCTTGGTGACCCTCGCTATGGTATGCGCCGGGTGGAAAGTAGCCGCGTCCATAGAAATCGACGTCAAAGCCGAGCTTTCCGATCGACGGAACTAAGCGCGCCGAAAAAGATCCCTCGTCTTCCTCATTGAGGAAGCGATAGAACTCGGTGAAGTCGGCCTCTACCTGCTTGTAGAGGCCCTCAAGGGCTTTGGTCGCAACACTGCCGTACACTTCGAACACCTTGTCGGCGAGGGTGGCGTCCGCCTCCGCCTTCTTCAGACGCATTCCAGCGTGACGGACCCTCTCAAGCCTCTCCTGAGCGATCGTGAGATAGTCGCGCGCGGCGTCTGCGTCCGTCGGGTTCGGAATCGATTTGACCGCGGCCTCGATCGCATCCAGCTCGGCGACCACCTTGGCCGGCACCACCACCAACCCTTCGAGGGCCGAGCTCGTCTCGGCGAGCGACACAAATCTGTCTATGACCTCAAAACGCTGCCGACATTCCAGCCGAAAGGCTTCCGATGAAACGACGGTGAGCGGTGGAGTCCCAGCTTTCGCGTGGTATTCGCACCGCTGCAGTGCGTCATCGATCCTTTGCGCCGCTTCGAGCAACGGAGACATCTTGCGTTGAATCGCCTCTCTCTTCTTGGCCACCTCTTCGAGCTCTGCGAGCTTTCCCCTAATGTGCTCCTTCAGCTTTTCGAGTTCCCAGGGAGTATCACAGACTGGGCAAGTGTCTTCTTCGGCTTGCGCGAGCGCATCTGCGAGCAGCTTCTCCCGGGTTACACCAGCCGCCACAAGCGGATCGCTCTGGAGAGCGCTCAGGTTCGCTGTGATCTCGGCGTGCTGACCCTTGATACTATCGTCCTGGATTCTGGCGATCAGCTCCCGCGCCGTCTGGAGATCGATGAGAGCCTGCTTCTTGGAGATCGGCTGCTCCGCCGGCTTTTCGTGCGAGGAGTCGAGGCCGTCCCGCAATGAGGTCGTCGCGGTTAACGCCGCGATCGCGGGGAGGCCCAGCATTGTTCGTCGCGCATTGGCGGCCTCGAGCAGCTTCTCCTGCGAGAGTTGTGGTATCTGCAGAGCAGAGAGAAGGGACTCAACGGCGGACGTACGTTCCCTCTTCGCCGGTTCAACCGCCTTCTGCGCTGCATTCGCGATGCGCTGCAGGTTGGTCCGCAAGCTCTCTACCCGCTCTAAGCGGAGAAGCGCCTGGATCTCACGCGCCCGATCGCCCGGTGCAGCCAGTACGTAGTCGATGAGCTCCCGCCGGGAGAGCACGAACTCCGGGTGTTCCGCTACGTTATCAAGGATGGCAGTGATCTCGGCCGACTGCGGCGTGATGGTCGGAGTCTTCGCGTTCTTGACTGTCCTGTCGATCGTTACGGTCTGGCCTAACGTCGAGATGGAGATTTTCAGCACCACTCTCGCATCGTCGGGCTTATTGCGATAGTCGACGTGCGGGCCGTGCTCCTTAACAGAAATGCCTCCCGTGCCCTTCCCCGAAAGCCGCGATACGCTGCCCGTCAGCCCGAACTCGATCGCGTCGACAATACCGCTCTTTCCTGTTCCATTGGGCCCGCTGATGGCGAAGTTCTTCCCCCCAAGCTTCAGCGTGAGGTTGCGGATCCCACGGAACTCCGTGATCGATATTTCTTCGATCCGGATCACGGGGTTTTCTCAGTGGGTGCCAGCGCTGTTCGCAAGGCCGCCTCCGTAGGCGCCTTCTCTTGTAGGATGACCTTCTCCAACGCAGCAATGATCTCCTCGGCGACATCGGTCTCGCGGAGCTTCGCGATAAACTCTTGAAAGATCGTGGTCGGTATGTCGTGGATATCGGGCTTCGTATGGGGCATGGCGGCAGTATACTCCGCGGGCGGCTATATGCTCCGATAGGTTCCGTAGGAGCATCTGATGCTTGTGGATTGAAATGGCACCAAGTTACTTTCGCTTTGCGCGAGGCAAGCTAGTGCAGAGAGCGGCACGTTCGGGTCCCAGGATCTCTATAACCCAATCGTCGTACTCGGGCAGCACATGCATGCGCGCATTTGTGAGGGCACCGAATAGCGCATTAGCAAGGCGTTCCCCCAGCTGTCGCTGCACTTCGATTTGCGCAAAAAAATCGATGCTACCGAGCAGTGGAACGGACGGATGGCGTAATCTGCACAGGCGCCGGCCCTTGCTTTCGTCTACCATGGCGGCGCATGCCAATTCGGCGGCGAGGGCGATGGTTGCGGCCTCCCCGTCGTCGAGCGTATCCAGTCCGGAGCCGATCGACAGCCACTCGAAGATGGCTTTGCCAGGCTCGCCGAGCGCTGCCCGCCTTATCAATCCGGTAGCAACCAACTCATCGAGACGGTCGGCATCGCGGCGACCGCTGGCAATGCCTTTCTGGAGATCGTAGGTAACTTCGTCGACAACAATGACCTTATGCCCAAGCGCCCGCAAGATCTCAGCCGCCTGCCCAGTGCCATTCAGATTGATGATCGCGCTCGCATCCAACGCGACCGGAATTTTGCGATTAGGCCAGTAGTTCGGGGGCGTCATCGCCATCGCTCCCTCCTGCGTCTCCTTCCTGTATCAGGCGGCGCAGCTCCACCCGATCGATCTTGAGCAATTGTGCCAGCTGCCCCTCGGTCAATAGCCCTTGCTTCCAGGCCGCGACAGCAAGCAGTGCCAGACGGAACGTCGTGGGTTCCCGGGCCTCTTCCCGCTGCTTGTCGGGTCGCAGCCTGTCTCCGAGAACTTCAGCCTCTTGCTCGTCCGTGATGCCGCCATTCTGTTCAAACCATTCCCATGCACCGGGTTTGACGAGCTTCAGCTCCTCAAGCCGGCGCACCAACGCTTCGCGCGAGACACCAAAGGTGCTGGCGAGCAGGACAACGTGGCGCCGACTCAGGTTCTTGGAGCCGGCGGTCAGCTCCTTGAACTGCTCCATCAAGCTCCGGGCCGGCATCATGAAGCTGCGCGCGAAGGCGTGCGCGTATCGTTCTTCGCGGCTGTCCTGAGAGGTCTTCTGATCCAGCACCTCGGCAGGTTGACGCGTCACAAGATGGGCAAGCTCGTGGCACGCCGTCAAATTCCTGCGCCCGCGCGGGTGATTGGCATTCAGCAGTATGCAGGCGCCGGTCGCCTGGTCGAAGGCAAAGAGACCGGAGATTTCGGAGCCGGAGAGTTTGCGCACAAAGACGCGGACGCCGAGCTGCAGCTCCAGCACCGATGCGACGTCATGGATGGGAGCGCCCCCAAGGCCCAAGCGCTGGCGGAGCTCGAGCGCGTCCTGTTCAGCCTGGATCCGCACATCGCCCGGCAGGATGGTACGTTCCGCAGGGTAGTTCCGAGTGCGCTGCACGCCGAGGAGGTTCTCGAGTTCGACCTCCGCGCGGGCAAGATCGTTGAGCAGACTCGCCGCTTCGTCGACAGCGTCGGGGAAACTGCTTGCCAGTTTGCGGAATCGTGGCACCAGATCCGCGTGCACGGCTTCGTGGCGCAAGAGGGCGTTGACGCTCGTTTCATACACGCGCGCTAGGGCGCGCACTTCATCCAGCTTCACTTTTCTTTGGCCTTGCTCGATCGCAACCAAGGTCGTGCGCGAGATCCCGATTGCGTCTGCGGCCTGCTGTTGTTTGAGTTTGGCTGCTTCGCGCGCGATGCGCAGCCGCTCGCCCACTTCATGCGGGCTCAGCTTGTCGAGCGGCGAGGTCATGACACCACCACGCTTCGCTGCCGTATGAAGGATGAAGGTGCGAGAGATTTCAGGAAAGCTCGCCACTCAGCCTCGTGCTGGGCCAGCATCTGGTGGACGCTCCGCAAAACCGATTCCTCTGGCTGCCCCAGCGCTTTCGCCAGCTCGCGAACCTTGCGGTAGAAACTGCGGGGCTTTTCCTCTGTGGCCGACAGCGCCGCTAAATGATCCAGGTGGAGTGCGCCGGCAATTGCATAGACCTGCTGCGCTTCTCCCAGCTTGCCGAGATCATAACCGGGGTTGACCCCGGCTTCGAGAGTGGCGGCTGATAGATCTTCCAGCATATAGGTTCCGGGGTTGTCGCTTTCGCCAGCGGCGTGAACGCTGAGCCGGCGCAGCATGCAAGAGGCGCAAAAACCGCATTGTCGCTTGTTGTTCGGCAGCGACATTTGCGTGCTGGGCTGCCAGCAAGAGCGCGTCTCCCGCCAAGGAATCTGCGGTGCCGCGTCGAGCGCCGCCCGCAGGGTCTGTCCCTTCGTGAACCACAAGCGGGGAAATTCGTAGACGATCTCAGAGCCGAGAAGCGCGCTGACGAGGCGCTGCATCTTGCGCATGAAGACCGGGTGCGAACGGTAGTCGCCGTCGTGATGGCCCGCAAGGACTGGTCCCAGCGCTCCCTGTCCGCTTTCAGGTACCATGACCCGCGTCGTCTTTGACAGGTGGGCCGCGAGCGCGCCTAGCATGGCAAATTTGAAACCCCGAGCCCGCCCGCTGGTCTCAGGCAATCTGCGCCCCGGGACGCTGTAGGGGACGGTCGTGAAGGCTTGCTTGCGTCCATCCACTTCCGGGCTGTCGATCTGCTTGTCTCCAAGCCGGACGAGCACAAGTTGCTCCTTGTGAAACAGCGTTGCGACGGCCCGCGAGTCCATACCGTCGCTAAAAGGCAAGATGACCGAGGAGGGCCGATCCCACTCAAGGTGGCCCGGCACGTCGGGGTACGCGGAACGTCGCCGCACAAAGGTGAACTCCCACCTGTCGCCCGAAAGCTTGCCGAGTGCATCGACCAATGGGCCCTTTACCGCGGGCGCCGCCCACCGAGCGGGTTCGTTGACGGGAACGAGCACTTCGAAGGACCGCCCCCAATCGCGCGCAGGCCTTTCGTATTTGCGGTCGCAATATTCCGCCATGGCCGCGACCAGCAGCGCATCATAGATGAGCGGCTCCCAGCGGCCGTTGCAGTAGGATGCCAGACCGCGCGGATCGAGTTTGACCGTGGTACCGATCTCGCACGGGTCGAAGCCCTGCCTTGCCGACGCGCCGGGCTCCACGGCTTCTACCCGCCTCAAGCGCGTTGAGCGGGCATCAGTCATCGGAGTTTCCGCCGAGCGCGGGGCCCTCGTCGAGGTCGGCATGCTTTGGTGGAGTGCGCGCGACCGAGCTCTCCTCCATTTTCCAGAGCGCGCGCGCCGTCGCCTCAAGCTCCGCTTGCGTTGGGGCGGCACCTCTTAGGCGGCTGCGAATCTGCTGGACGATGGCCTTGCCAAGCTGGTCTTGCTGTGCGTGCTGCTCAATCCCGCGCGCATTCTCCTCGTAGGATTGCTCGAGGGCCGCTGCCGTGCCGTCAGCGATTGCGCGCTCACCTGAAAGCCCGCGCTCCAGAGCATCCTCGAGGCAGTCGACAATCAGCGTTGCCAGCGCGGAGCCTGCCGCATCGCGGCGCAAACCGTCGAGTTCGCCGCTCTCGCGTAGATCGATCAGCCGGTTTGGCGCGGTGTCCGCCAGAATTCGCTCAACGCCGTGATTGAAATCGGGCGGCAAATCCTTGAACTCGCCGGCGAACGCTGCGGGGATTGCTTCGCGGATCTGCTCCGCTGAAAAGCTTTCGTTGGCGGCCCGGTCTGCTACCGGTTGCCAGCATTTCTTGGCCAGGGGATTTTTGAAAGGACCGTCGCTCATAGCCCGAATCTCCATGTCAGACTATTAGACGGTAAAATCAGACAATGTCAAATCTCCGCATCTTCAACGCTTGTGGGTGCAGCGAGCTGACGAGCGTCCAATCAGTGCTTTGTTTTCAGCGTTAAGCCGCTCTGATGGCGCAAGACGTTCGGATGGTGAAATTGGCGGAGGACAAGCCGAAATCGCAGGAGAGCGGGCAAAGTCCTGCAGAAACCGCGGATCGCTTCGGTTTCTATCTGTGTTCGCGCGCCGACCTGCCCTGCGTCGGCGACCGGTGGCGACCAAACCCCGATCACCTGCTCCCGAAGGCACCGCGGTAAGGCCGCAACCGATGACAATCTATGTTGTCGAAAGTCGCCAACGTCCGGCTTAAGCCGCGTCGCGCGGGAACCCCACGGGAACCCCAGCGGAATTTTGGAGATCTAAATTTCAGCTAACTATTTGATTTTGTTGGTCGGAGCGGGGAGATTTGAACTCCCGACCCCCAGTCCCCCAGGGTGAGGACGAGCTCAAGGGCATCGAACTCGCCATCGAGCACATCAACAGCGGCCACGAGCTGATCAAGAAGATCTCGCCGAACGTCAAAAAGGGCGTCCTGGGCAAGGAAGTGAAATACGGCGTCGCCGATTCCCAGGCCAAGCCCAACACGGCCGTCCAGGCGCAGTCGCGCTTCATCACGGAGAACAAGGCCGTCTTGATGATCGGCGCGACATCGAGCGCTGTCGCTGTTGCAATGAACAAGCTCGCGCAGCGCGAGAAGGTCCTCTACGTCACGGGCATTTCCGGCTCGAACGACACGACGGGCAAGGACTGTGTCCGCTACAGCTTCCGTCAGTGCTTTTACGGCCAGACGGCGGCGTCGGCGATCGGGCCCGTGCTGCTCAAGGCGTTCGGCAAGGGCAAGAAGGTGGCCTACCTGACACCCGACTATACCTACGGCCACACCGTGCAGCATTCGATGGAGGATTTCCTCGGCAAGAACGGCGGCTGGACGACGGCAACGAACCAGGTGGCTCCGCTCGGCGCCCCGGACTACAGCACCTATCTGCTGAATATCGCCAACTCGGGCGCCGACATCCTCCTCAACATCAACTGGGGACATGACGCGGTGCTGTCGACGCAGCAGGCGCAGAAGTTCGGCATCCTCGCCAAGCAGAAGCTCGCCATTCCCTATCAGACGCCGTTCCTCGCCAAGGAAGTCGGCGCCGATCTGATGGCCGGCGTCTATTGCGCCACCGACTTCTGGTGGACGCTGGAGGACAAGTATCCGCTCGCCAAGATGTTCGTCGAGGCCTTCGACAAGAAGTACGGATACAAGCCGGAGTGGACGGCCAACAACGGCTACATGCAGCTCGCCATGTGGGCCGGCGCGGTGGAGACGGCAAAGACGTTCTATCCGCCCGCCGTCATCAAGGCCTACGAGGAAGGCAAGCCGATCCAGTCGACGGTCGGCGAGGTGCACTTCCGGGCGGCAGATCATCAGCTCATCCGGCCGGTGGTCATCGTGCGCGGCAAGAAGCCGTCCGACATGAAGAACAAGGAAGACTACTACGACGTCGTCGAGGTCGTGCCAGGCGAGCCGCTGATGCAGAAGCCGGATGCGTTCGGCTGCAAGCTCGGCGACTACACGTGATCGCGGCTGACGCGCGCAACGAACGCCGTCGGAGTTGAGAATGCTCAACTGGCCCAATCTGCTTTCGCAGATGGTCAACGGGCTGGTGCTGGGAGCGCTTCTGGCGCTCATCAGCTCCGGCCTGACCATCATCTACGGCACGCTGGGCGTTCTCAACCTGGCGCATGGCGCCATGTTCATGCTCGGCGGCTACGCCGGGTATCTCGCGTATGACTACACCGGCTCCTTCCTTCTCGCGGTCGTCGCCGGCTCCCTGTTCGTGATGATCGTCGGCATCCTGACGGAGCGCATCATCATCCGGCACTTCTATGGCCGTCCGCACGAGGACCAGCTCCTGGTCACGTTCGGGCTCGGCATGTGCTTCGTCGAGATCGTGCGCTATTTCTTCGGCAGCCTCTCCAAGACGGTCCCGCCGCTGCCGGGCACGGAGGGCATCACGCAGCTCGGCTTCATGTTCTATCCGACCTACCGGCTGGTCGCGGTTGGCATCGTCGTCCTGGCGCTCCTCATCCTGTATTTCGTGCTCTACCGCACGCGCCTGGGCCTGATCGTACGCGCCGGCCTCGAGGACTCGGCGATGGTCGATGCGCTCGGCATCAACGTCGATCGCGTCTTCATGGCCGTGTTCGGCATCGGCGCCATGGCGGCCGGCTTTGCCGGCATCGTGAATGCGCCCATCGTTTCGCTGACGCCCGACATGGGCGAGGCGATCCTGGTGCAAGCCTTCGTCGTCGTCGTGATCGGCGGCGTCGGATCGTTTCCTGGCGCGGTGCTCGGCGGCCTCATCGCCGGCGAGATCATCAGCGTCACGTCCATCATCAATCCCGCCTACTCCTACGTCATGCTCTTCGCCGTCATGACGCTGGTGCTACTGGTGCGGCCGCAGGGCCTGCTCGGTACGCAGGGCCGCGAGTAAGTACAGCCACCGATGCTTCGCCACCGTCCTTTTCTGATCGAAACGTTGACGGCGATCGGATTGATCGCCGCGCCCTACATATTGGGACCGCTGGGCTTCGCCCCCAACACGGTGAACCAGGTCCTGGTCTGGGGTCTGTTCGGGATCGGGTTCGACATCCTGTTCGGCTACACGGGCCTGCTGTCGTTCGGCCAGTCGGCCTTCTTCGGCACGGGCGGCTTCGTTGCCGCCTATCTTCTGACGATCACCGGTTTGACCAGCATCACCGTCGGCCTGATCGCGGGGACGCTCGCGGCATCGGTTGCCGGGTTCCTGGTCGGTCTCGTCGCGTTGCGGCGGACCGGCATCTACTTTGCGATGATCACCGTCGCCATCGCCGAGGTCTTCTACTTCGTCGAGTTCTCTCCGCTCGCCGACTACACGGGAGGCGAGAACGGCCTGCCCGGCGTGCCAACGCCGCGCATCGACATCGGCAGCTTCCACTACGAGATCGGAACCGGCTGGTCGATGTATGCCTTCCTCGCCATCTTCTATTTTCTCAGCATCGTGCTGGCGCTGCGCATCGTACGCTCGCCCGTCGGCGCCATCCTGAGCGCCATTCGTGACAATCCGACGCGTGCCGCAGCCGTCGGCCATGCGGTCGGTCGCTACAAGCTGACAGCGTTCGTGATCGGGGCCGCGTACGCCGGGCTCGCGGGCGGGCTTCTCGGCATCCTGCAGGGGTTCATGCCGCCGGAGGCCTTCACATTCGACACCTCGGGCCAGCTCGTCATGCAGACGGCGATCGGCGGCACGGGGACACTGTTCGGGCCGCTGCTCGGCGCGGCGGTGTGGCTGTCGCTGCGCGATTTCCTGCAGGGCACCTTCGGGCTCGGCGCATCCTGGAAGCTGGTGCTGGGCGTGGTGTTCGTGCTGCTCGTCTGTTTCCTGCGCCGCGGCCTCATCGGCGGCGTGGTCGATCTCGGCCGCCTTCTGTTTGCCAGGCCGCACCCTCCCCCGCCCGAGGAGGCTCCGGAAAGCGTCATCCCGCCGGCCTTCGAGATGCCGGCCCATCGCCGCACGTCCCATAGCGGACCCGTCATCGAAGCGCGGGGGCTCACCAAGGCCTTCGGCGGCATCGTCGCCAACCGGGACATCAATTTCTCGGTGCAGCCGGGCGAGCTGCGCGGCGTCATCGGCCCGAACGGGGCCGGCAAGAGCACGTTCTTCAAGATGCTGACCTGCGAGATGCCGCCGACCTCCGGCCGCATCGTCTTTCAGGGCAAGGACATCACCGGCGCCAGCGTCGCGTCGGTGTGCCAGCTCGGGCTGACGAAAAGCTACCAGGTGAACCAGCTCTTCACGCGGCTGACCCTGCGCGAGAACATCGTCATTGCGGCGCTGGCCGAGCGGCGCGGGATTTTCGCGCTCGACCTGCTGCGGCGCATCGACCGCGTTCCGGGGCTGCAGGACCAGGTCGAGAGCACGCTCGCCATGGTCGGCCTGACGCCGCGCGCGGACGTGCCGGTCGCGGAGCTCGCCTATGGCGAGAAGCGCCGGCTCGAGATCGGGCTGGCGCTGGCGGCCTCGCCGTCACTTCTCTTGCTGGACGAGCCGCTGGCCGGTATGAGCCCGCGCGAGCGCGCCGAGACGGTGAAGCTCCTGAAGAATATCCGGCGCGGGCGGACGCTCGTCATCGTCGAGCACGACATGGATGCGGTCTTCGAGCTGGCCGAACGCATCACGGTCCTGCACGAAGGCGCGCTGCTGGCGGAAGGCACGCCGGCCGAGATCCAGCGCAGCAGCGCGGTGCAGGATGCCTATCTGGGCGGAGTCGCTGCGGCATGAGCGCGCTTCTCGAAGTCGACCAGATCAACAGCTACTACGGCGACAGCCATATCCTGTTCGACGTGTCGCTCCATGTGGCGCGCAACGAGGTGGTTGCGCTGCTGGGCCGCAACGGTGCGGGCAAGAGCACGACCCTCAAGAGCCTGATGGGGCTCGTGCGGCCGCGCTCGGGCAAGGTCACGCTCGATGGTGTGCGCACGGAAGCGCTGCCGCCGCATGCGATCGCCGCCGCCGGCCTGCAGCTCGTGCCCGAGGAGCGGCGCATCTTCGGCAACCTCAACGTCGAAGAGAATCTCGTGCTGGCCGGATTGACGGCGCAATCGCGCTGGCCGCTGGATCGGGTGTGGGAGATGTTTCCGCGCCTCAAGGAGCGCCGGCGCAGCCGCGGCACGGACCTGTCGGGGGGCGAGCAGCAGATGCTCGCCATCGCGCGTGCGCTTGTGCGCGAGCCGAAGATCGTGCTGCTCGACGAGCCCTTCGAAGGCCTGGCGCCGATCATCGTCCGCGATCTGCTGGCGACGTGCCGGGCGCTTGCCGACCAGGGGCAGACGATCATCGTCGTCGAGCAGAACATCTCCGCGGCCATGAGCCTCGCCGACAGGGTCTACGTCATCAACAACGGCCACATCGTGGAATCCCTGACGGCGCAGGCCGTTCACGATCAGCCGGAGCTTCTGCATCGCCACCTCGGCGTCTGAGGTGCGCCTCAGCGGCGCTTGATCTCGCCGGCAAGCAGGCGCGCAAGGTTGCCCTTGCGCTCGCATTTGATGCGCGGCAGGCCGAGCCATGACGCCATCGACGCAAGCTCCTCCGCCAGCGGCTCCAGGATGTCGGCGGGCTCCGTGCCGGGCTCCACATGGGCGGCCTTGACGGAGAGCGCGCCTGCGGCGCGGTCCGCCTTCAGGTCGAGGCGCGCGACGATCCGCTCGCCGAGCAGGAAGGGAAGGACGTAGTAGCCGTGGGTGCGCTTCTCCTGCGGTGTGTAGAGTTCCAGACGGATGCGCGTGCCGAAAAGCTGCTCCGTGCGGCGCCGGAACCAGATCAGCGGGTCGAACGGGGCAAGCAGGGCGCGGCCGGTCGCGGCGCGCGGCAGCCGTGCGCCGTTCCACAGGTAGGCCGGGCCGGTCCAACCCTCGACGTCGACGTGCGTGAGTTCGCCCAGCTCGACGAGTTCGGCCAACCGTGCGGTGGCGTCGGCGAGGTCGAGCCTGAAATA
>JBFWXN010000113.1:0-14629 GCA_050187415.1 Hyphomicrobiaceae bacterium
CGGTCGTCGACGTCCAGTTTGAGGAGCATCTTCCCCAGATCCTCAATGCGCTCGAGACGACGAACCAGGGCAGCCGCCTTGTGCTCGAGGTCGCGCAGCATCTGGGCGAGAACACCGTCCGCACCATCGCGATGGACTCCACCGAGGGTCTCGTGCGCGGGCAGGATGTTGCCGACACCGGTCAGCCGATCGAGGTGCCGGTGGGCGACGAGACGCTCGGCCGCATTATGAACGTCATCGGCGATCCCGTCGACGAGGCCGGTCCGATCAAGTCGGCGACCAAGCGCGCCATCCATCAGCCCGCCCCCTCGTTCATCGACCAGTCGACGGAAGCCGAGATTCTCGTCACGGGCATCAAGGTCGTCGACCTGCTGGCGCCCTATGCAAAGGGCGGCAAGATCGGCCTGTTCGGCGGCGCCGGCGTCGGCAAGACCGTGCTCATCATGGAGCTGATCAACAACGTCGCCAAGGCGCACGGCGGTTACTCCGTGTTCGCTGGCGTCGGCGAGCGTACCCGCGAGGGCAACGACCTCTATCACGAGATGATCGAGTCGAAGGTCAACATCGATCCGAAGAAAGCCGGCAGCGCCAAGGGCTCGAAGTGTGCGCTGGTTTACGGCCAGATGAACGAGCCGCCGGGCGCCCGCGCCCGTGTCGGCCTGTCCGGACTGACGGTCGCCGAGCACTTCCGCGACCAGGGCCAGGACGTGCTGTTCTTCGTCGACAACATCTTCCGCTTCACGCAGGCGGGCTCCGAGGTGTCGGCCCTTCTCGGCCGTATTCCTTCGGCCGTCGGCTACCAGCCGACGCTGGCCACCGACATGGGCGCGCTGCAGGAGCGCATCACGACGACGCAGAAGGGTTCGATCACGTCCGTGCAGGCGATCTACGTGCCGGCCGACGACCTGACGGACCCTGCGCCTGCAACCTCGTTCGCGCATCTTGACGCGACGACCGTGCTGTCGCGTTCCATCGCCGAGAAGGGCATCTATCCGGCTGTCGATCCGCTCGACTCGACCTCGCGCATCCTCGAGCCGCGCGTCGTCGGCGAGGAGCATTACGCCGTCGCCCGCCAGGTGCAGCAAATTCTGCAGAAGTACAAGTCGCTGCAGGACATCATCGCCATTCTCGGCATGGACGAGCTTTCGGAGGACGACAAGCTGACGGTGGCGCGCGCCCGCAAGATCGAGCGCTTCCTGAGCCAGCCGTTCCACGTCGCCGAGGTGTTCACCGGATCGCCGGGCAAGCTCGTCGGCATCGCCGACACGATCAAGGGCTTCAAGGGTCTGTGCAACGGCGACTACGACCACCTGCCGGAGCAGGCGTTCTACATGGTGGGCACGATCGAGGAAGCGATGCAGAAGGCGGAGAAGCTCGCCGAGGCCGCGTAACGGCGAGCAACGCCAACCGTAAGAGGGTGACATGGAGGCGGGCGCAGATGACGGCCGCAAGGCCTTCGGCAGCTGTTGCGACGGCCTGAAGGAGGCGATGCAGGGTGCGGATTTCGAGCCCCTCATCACCGTTGACGAGGATGGCGTGCTCTACCTGT
This sequence comes from Hyphomicrobiaceae bacterium, assembly GCA_050187415.1. Classification (GTDB taxonomy): domain Bacteria; phylum Pseudomonadota; class Alphaproteobacteria; order Rhizobiales; family Hyphomicrobiaceae. The sequence goes on from JBFWXN010000113.1 coordinate 1,550, forward strand.
CGGTCGGGCTCGTCGATATGGAAGAGAACGAGCCGGGCATGATCGACCACCCGATCTTCTTCTGCCCGTTCTGTGGCACGAAGCTGCAGACGCCGGAAGAAGTGGACGCCAAGAACGGCGGTAGCGGCGGCGACGCGCATTGAGGCTGGTCGAGGATCGGAATTGAAATGGCAGGCACGTTCAAGTTCGAGCTGGTGAGCCCCGAGCGCATCCTGATGTCGACGGAAGTCGAGCAGGTTCTGGTGCCGGGCACGGAGGGTGATTTCACCGTTCTGGCAGGGCATGCGCCGGTCATCTCCACGCTCCGGCCGGGCGTCATCGAGGTGTCGCTTCCCGGCGCCAAGACGCAGCGGCTGTTCGTCAAGCGCGGCTTCGCCGAAGTCGACGACAACCAGCTCACCGTTCTGGCAGAAAAGGCGACCGACGTTGCGGCGATGGATGCCGCGACGCTCGCTGCCGAGCTGAAGACGGCCGAGGCCGAGCTGGCGGCAACGCACTCCGATGCCGACAAGAGTGCGTCCTATGCCGCGGTCGAACAGCTCAAGCTGCTGTCGGGCGCCAAGGCCGCCTGAACGCGATCAAGCCGATGTGTTGGCGGGCGCCGGCTCTGCAGGCGGCGTGCGCCCGAGCCCATAACGCTCGTCCCATTTCCCGGGATCGAGCCGCGAGAACGGGCCTGTCTTGATGCCAGCGAGGGTTTCCACCATTTGCCGCCGCAGCCACGGCACATGCGCCATGGGCGGGAAGACCGCGTCGCGCGCAACTCCCGCGATGCGGCTGTCCGACTGGAAGAACGGCGTCAGCCACTGGCTTGCCAGCGTATAGAAGCGCGTGTGCGCCCGCCGCTGCCGAGCGTATCGGTCGAGCGCGGGGGCAAGCGCGGGTTCTGCCGCGAGGCAGTCGGCGAGCGTCATTGCATCGACGAGGGCGAGATTGGCGCCCTGTCCAAGCTGAGGACTTGCGGTCCGGGCCGCATCACCGATCAGAACCATGCGGTCGCTGGTGGGGCGCGCGAGCGTAATGTCGGCATACACGGCCTGAGTGAGGTCATCGACGCTGGCGAACTGTGACAGCATCGGCTCGGTCTCGGGCCAGATCTTCAGCACCCGGTCGCGCCAGGCTGGGATACCGGCCGATCGCCACAGCGGATAATCGCCGACACGCAGGCTCCAGAAGACCGCGCAAACGGGTTTCTCGTGGCTGGGGCGGTGTCCCACCGGCAGCACGCCCACCATCGTGTGGCAGCCGTCATAGCGTTGGCGAAGCTGATTTTTGTAGGGCCAGTCCGCGGGTTCGTCGACGATTCCCCAGACCGCCCCGTAGGGGTTCGGCCGGTTGACACGCACGGTCACCTCGCCGGCACGCAGGACGGAGCGCATGCCGGTGGCATCCACCACGAGGTTGAAAGGCCCATGTGTCCGGCCGTTGCCGTCGATGAGGCGCCGGCCATCGTCCGCACAGGTGGTGGTGCGGATGTCGCAGCCCGTGCGGACGGGAATTTGCGCACGCGTGACAGCATCGAGCAGCAGGTTGAAGAGCGTGCCACGATGGATGCCGACACCGAAGCAGCGGCTTCCGAGCACGTCGTAGGAAATGTCGAAGATCACCGTGCCCGCCAGCGTCCGGCCGTGAATGCCGGACAGCACGCGGCCGCTGGCGATCGCCTCCTGGTCGAGGCCGAGCCGCGCCAGGCAGGCGAGCCCGGTGGGCTGCAGCATGAGGCCGGCCCCGAGGGGGCGCGGCTCGGCAAAGCGCTCGAAAATCTCGACCCGGTGGCCGGCACGCGCGAGGAAGCAGGCCGCTGCAAGGCCGCCTGTGCCGGCACCAGCTATGGCGATTGAAAGCCCCTCCATGTGCCCGCCCCCGCGCCTGCAATCTAGAACACGACTGCCGCCTCGGTCCGCCTGGGATTGGGAGTGGTCGCGTTGTGCCGTGCCCGCTGGACGGCGTGCGCGCAGCGCTCGTCGATGAAGAAATCTCCCATGACGAGGATGTCGATCTCGGTGCGCAGGAAACAGGCGATCGCATCGGCCGGGCTGGCGACGATGGGCTCCTGCCGGTTGAAGCTGGTGTTCAGAAGGATCGGGACGCCGGTGATGCGTCCGAATTCCTCGATCAGTCCGTGATAGGCCGGGTTGGCATCGCGGTCGATGGTCTGGATGCGCGCCGTGCCGTCAATATGCACGGCGGCGGGAATCAGATCGCGCTTGTCGGCATGCACGCGGGGCGCCAGCGTCATGAACGGGTCCGGCTGGCTGATGTCGAAGAACTCGTGTGCGCGTTCCGCCAGCACCGCCGGCGCGAACGGTCGGAACGGCTCGCGTTTCTTGACGCGCGCGTTGAGGATGTCGCGCATCTCCGCGCGCCGTGGATCGGCGAGGATTGAGCGGTTCCCCAACGCACGAGGTCCGATCTCGAACGGCCCTTGCATCCACGCGACGACCTTGCCGTCCGCGAGAGCGCGGGCGGTACGCGAGGTGAGATCGGAAGGCGCCATTCGCCTCGAGGAAAGGCCGGCCGCTTTCAGCGCTGATTGGATCTCCGCTTCCGTATAGGACTTGCCATAGTAGGGATGAGTCATCTCGAAGCAACGCGGATTGCCGAGCGTCTGGTGGTGATGCCAGAGCGCGCTGCCGAGCGGCGCGCCCGTGTCGGAGGCGCACGGCGGTACCCAGATGCGTGTGACGTCGGTGTCGTCGAGAATGCGCGCATTGGCGACGCAGTTGAGTGCGACGCCGCCCGTCATGCAGAGGTTTGTCAGGCCTGTCTCGCGCGTGAGGTGCCGGACGATGTGCAACACGACGTCTTCGGTCACGACCTGCAGCGCCCGAGCAAGATCGCGATGGCGGTCCTCGATGGCCGCGTTGCGGGCGCGCGGCGGACCGAACGTATCAAGGAAGCTGCGCTTGAAGGGACGCAGCTGGCCGAACGCGTCGTAGTCGAAATAGTCCATGTTGACGGCATAGCCGCCATCGGGAGTGAGGCGCACCACATCGCGGAAACGGCTGACATATTCGTCGGAGCCGTAGGCGGCGAGCGCCATCACCTTGCCTTCGTCTCCGAACCCTTCGAAGCCCAGATGTTCGGTGACGAACGTGTAGACGAGGCCAAGCGAGTTGAAGACGTTGGTGGACCAGATGCGTTCCAGGCGATTGCCGCGGCCGATGTAGGCGCTCGCGGAGGAGACGTCGCCGTAGCCGTCCATCACGAGGACGATCGCCTCCTCGAACGGGGATGCGAAGAATACCGCGGCATGGGAGTCGTGGTGGGCAACGTTCACGATCGGCGGTACGGCCCGGGTGCGGAAATGACGCCGCAGTTCGGATGTCAGAATCTGGTTCAGGACGACGATCCGGTTGCGTTGCGGCCGGTGCGATTTCTGGCGCAACAGGGCCAGGCTCAACGGAAATCGGCGGCCGACGGCATGGGCGAACGTGCGGCGCAGCTGCACAACGTCCCAAGGTGTCGTGACGGCGTCCACGCTGTCGAGGTCAAGGCCGCGCTCGTCGAAGGCGGCGGTAAGACTGCGGGAGGGGAACTTGTGCGTGTGCTTGATGCGGTTGAACCGCTCTTCCTCGAGGATCAGCTCGGGGATGCCGTCGTTCAGCAGGGCAAGCCCGCTGTCATGTGTCTTGGCGACGAGCCCCAGAATTCTCACAGCAGATCACCGACCGACGCTCAACCCAACTGCCCCGCCGCCCGGTCAGAAGGGGCATGTTTCAACCCATACAAGCAGGCGCACCTTACAGTGCGCCGCAAGAGATTGTCGAGTTTCAAGGGCTTGAATATGGCGTCAGGCGTGCTGTCGCGGTCCCGAAAGCCCTGATCAGGCCAGTTTCGGCTCAGTCGTGTCGGCCGTGGCAATGCTTGTACTTCTTGCCTGAACCGCAGGGGCAAGGCGCGTTGCGCGCCACGCGCCCCCAGGTGGCGGGGTCCTTGGGATCGACCGCGCCACCGACTCGGCGGGTTTCGACCGGCCCCCGCCGATCGAAACGAGGGTCGGCTTCACGCGCGCCGGGACGTGTAGCCGCCGCCAGCGCAGCGTCGGCCATGGCCAACTCGTCGTTGCCGGAGAACGGGTCCGTGTGGTGAGCCTGCATGGGTGGCAGCTCGGCGGGTTCGAACTCCGGCATTGCCTCCTGCGGCGCCAGCTCGACATGCATGAGCTGGCCGGTGACGGCTTCGCGCAACCGGGCAAGCATGCTCTCGAAGAGCTGGAATGCTTCTGACTTGTACTCGTTGAGCGGGTCGCGCTGGCCGTAGGAGCGGAAGCCGATCACCTGCCGCAGGTGCTCGAGCATGACCAAGTGCTCGCGCCAGAGATGGTCAAGCGTCTGCAACAGAACCATTTTCTCGATCTGGCGCATGGTCTCGGCGCCGATCTCGGCTTCCTTTTTGGCGGCTTTGGCGGAAATCTCAGCCGTCAGGCGCTCGGTGATCTCCTCGTCCGCGATGCCTTCCTCGGCCGCCCACTTCTCGATCGGGGCATCAATGCCGAAAATGGTCTGAACCTCCTCCTTGAGCCCGGCGGTATCCCACTGCTCTGCGTAGGCATTCTCGGGGATGTGCGCCGAAACCAGGTCCTGGATGGTCTGGCCGCGCATGTCGAGGACGGTCTCGCTGACGTCCTCGTGCTCCATGATGTCGATGCGCTGGTCGAAGATCGCCTTGCGCTGATCGTTCATCACGTCGTCGTACTTGAGGACGTGCTTGCGGGCGTCGAAGTTGCGCGCCTCGACCTTCTGTTGCGCTTTCTCGAGCGCCTTGTTGATCCACGGATGCGTGATGGCCTCGCCTTCCTGGAGGCCGAGCTTGGTCAGCATGCCGTCCATGCGGTCCGAGCCAAAAATCCGCATCAGATCGTCTTCGAGCGAGAGATAGAATTTCGAGCGCCCAGGGTCACCCTGACGGCCTGAACGGCCGCGCAGCTGGTTGTCGATGCGCCGGCTTTCATGCCGCTCGGTGCCGATGACATAGAGGCCGCCCGCGTCCAGCGCTTTGCGTTTGCGCTCCGCGACCGCCTCCTGAATGCGCGTGCGCTCCTTCTCGATCTCATCGTCGTCGGGAGACGTATTCTTTTCCACGCGGTCGGCGATCCAGTCGCGCAGCTGGTAGTCCGCGTTGCCGCCGAGCTGGATGTCGGTGCCGCGGCCGGCCATGTTGGTGGCGATCGTCACGGCGCCGGGCACGCCAGCCTGCGCAATGATGTGGGCCTCCTGCTCGTGGTACCGGGCGTTCAATACCTGATGCGGGACGGGATCGCCGCCCGTGTTCTTGGCGCCCAACTCCGAGAGGTAGGCGCCGATGTCATCGAGGTGCCGCTTGAGCTCGCCGTCGCGGCCATCCTTCAATTTGTCCGCCATTGTCCGGATGCGGCTGCCGAGCTCCCGGATGTACTTGCGGTCCTTCAGAAGGGCGGAAAGCGCTTCGGACTTCTCGATCGACGTCGTGCCCACAAGGACGGGCTGTCCGCGCCGTTGACAATCCGCGATCTCGGCGACAATCGCCTGCGCCTTTTCGGCTACTGAGCGATAGACCTCATCATCCTCGTCGATGCGCGCGACTTCGACATTGGTCGGAATCTCGATCACGTCGAGACCGTAAATATCCATGAATTCATTGGCTTCCGTCGCCGCCGTGCCGGTCATGCCGGCGAGCTTGCGATAGAGGCGGAAATAGTTCTGGAACGTGATCGAGGCCAGGGTCTGGTTCTCGGGCTGGATCTCGACATGCTCCTTGGCTTCCAGCGCCTGGTGCAGGCCTTCCGAGTAACGGCGGCCCTGCATCATGCGCCCAGTGAACTCGTCGATGATCACGACCTGGCCGGCCTTGACGATGTAGTCGCGATCGCGCTGGAACAGCTTGTGAGCCTTGAGGGCCTGCGTCACGTGATGGACGATCGTGACGTTCTCGATGTCGTAGAGGCCGCCTTCTTTCAGCAAGCCGGCCTCGGCAAGCAGGCGCTCGATATGCTCGTTGCCGGCCTCGGTGAAGGACACCTGCCGCTGCTTTTCGTCGAGCTCGAAGTCCTCTTTGACGAGCTTCGGCATCAGCGTGTCGACGGCCTGATAGAGATCGGCGCGGTCCTCGATGGGGCCCGAGATGATCAGCGGCGTACGCGCCTCGTCGACCAGGATCGAATCCACCTCGTCGACGATTGCGAAGGAATGGCCCCGCTGCACCATGTCCTGCGCCCGCATCTTCATGTTGTCGCGCAGGTAGTCGAAGCCATACTCGTTGTTCGTGCCGTAGGTCACGTCGCAGGCGTACTGCGCGCGGCGCTCGTCGTCATCGAGCTCGTGCACGATGACGCCCACGGTGAGTCCGAGGAACTTGTAGATTGCTCCCATCCACTCGGCGTCGCGTTTGGCGAGGTAGTCATTGACGGTGACGACGTGGACGCCGTTCCCCGCGAGCGCGTTGAGGTAGACCGGGGCGGTGGCGACGAGCGTCTTGCCTTCGCCGGTCTTCATTTCCGCGATCTTGCCCTGGTGCAGCACCATGCCGCCAATGAGCTGGACGTCGAAGTGGCGCTGGCCGAGCACGCGCCGGGCTGCCTCTCGGACCGTGGCGAATGCAGGAACGAGCAAACTGTCGAGCTCGGCGCCGTCTTTGAGCTGCTGGCGGAACATGTCCGTCCTGGCCCGCAGTTCGGTATCGCTGAGGCGCTGGATTTCGGGTTCCAGCGCATTGATCTCGGCGACTGTCGGCCGGTAGACCTTGACCTTGCGGTCGTTCGAACTGCCGAAAATCTTTGCCGCGAGAGTGCCGATGGCCAGCATTCAGAAAGGTCCTCGAAGCGCCAAGGCGCCGTGAATGGGATGGAACGCGGATGCCGCAAGCCGGGAGGCTCGCACGCGTGCCCGAAAAGTGCACTGCAGCGGGGCGGCGCGGACCGAGTGCAGCCGCCAGAATGAACCGCGAAGTGCCTCCGGAAGCCCGGTTTTCCAGGTGCGCTCAGACATAAGGACCGCCCCCCTCAATGTCAACGCGGCGGCGCGCTCGCCAGAGTTGCCCCAATGCCGCCACACTCGCGCTGGCAATGGTCGCCCGCGGCGCATTTGCCATGACGCATTCGTAACTTGGCAACGCCGGCTCGCGGGGCTATCCATGCCGCCGATCCACCGGACCTTTCCACCCGCTTGAGGGACGTCCGGGCTTTCCACAAACCGAGGTCGCCATCGTGCTAAACGCTACTCGCCCACTCGCCGCGGCGCTCGCCGCGCTGAGCCTCGTCTTGCTTGGCAGCTTCACGGCCTCGGCCGATGATGCCGTTGTGGCGAAAATCAACGGCAAGGCCATCACCGATGCCGACCTGAAGCTCGCCGAGGCGGAGATCGGTCCTGAGCTCGGCAACCTCCCGCCGCCCACGAAGCGGCGCGTGCTGGTGGAATATCTGATCGAGAACCAGCTTCTCGCGACAGCCGCCGAGGACAACAAGCTCGCCAGTGGCCCGCAGTTCGAGCAGCGCGCGCAGTACTGGCGGCGCCGCGCTCTGCGCGACACCTACTTCGATACGTCCATCAAGGATGCGGTGAAGGAGGCGGACGCCAAGAAGATCTATGATCAGCAGGTCAGCGCGATCAAGCCGACGGAGGAGATCCGCGCCGCCCACATCCTGGTCAAGGAAGAGGCGAAGGCGAAGGAGCTGTCGGAAAAGATCAGCAAGGGTGGCGACTTCGCCGCGCTCGCCAAGAAATTCTCCATCGATCCCGGCAGCAAGGACAATGGCGGCGACCTCGGCTACTTTGCCAAGGGCCAGATGGTGCCGCAGTTCGAGGAGGCCGCCTTCAAGCTCGGCAAGGGCGAAGTGTCCGCACCCGTGCAGACGCAGTTCGGTTGGCATATCATCAAGGTGTCCGACAAGCGCGATCGCCAGCCGCCGGCGTTCGATGCCGTCAAGGATCGCCTGATGGCTTCGATGGTCAACCAGAAGGCGCAGGAGGTCGTCACCGATCTGCGCAGCAAGGCGCAGATCGAATACGTCGACCCGGAGATCAAGGCGGCCGTTGATGCCGAAAAGAAGGCCGGAGAGACAAAGCCGGGCGAGCCTGCAAAGCAGTAGGCAGTACCGGGCTATGGGTGGGAGACGGGCGTGGGATCGGAACACAAGTCACCGTTCGCGCCGGAAAGGCTGACAAAGGTTCCGGTGGTCGAGGGCGTGCGCTTTGCCTCGTGCGAGGCCGGCATCCGCTATCGCAATCGCCGTGATCTTATGCTCGCTGTCCTTGATCCTGGCACGACCGTATCGGGTGTTCTGACCCGCTCGAAGACCTCTTCCGCGCCCGTCCTCTGGTGCCGCGAACACCTGCCTGCCGGGAAGGCGCGGGCCCTGGTCGTCAATTCCGGCAACGCCAATGCCTTTACCGGCCGCAAGGGGCGGGAAGCGGTTGCGCTGACTGCCAAGTTCGCGGCCGAAGCCGTGGGATGCGCGCCATCCGAGGTGTTCCTGTCGTCGACGGGCGTGATCGGAGAGCCCCTCGAGGCGGAGAAGTTCGCGCACCGGCTGGCCGAGCTGGCGTCGGTTGCGAAGCCCGATGCGTGGGAGGATGCGGCCCGCGCCATCATGACGACGGATACCTTTCCGAAGCTTGCCACCCGTTCGGTGCGGCTCGGCGACACGGATGTCGTCATCAATGGCTTTGCCAAGGGCGCCGGCATGATCGCGCCCGATCTGGCGACGATGCTGGTCTACATTTTTACGGACGCGCCGATCGCGGCGACCGCCCTGCAGCCAATGCTCGCCAGCGGCGCCGAACGGACGTTCAACTGCATCACCATCGACAGCGATACCTCGACCAGCGACACGGTGCTGTTGTTTGCCACCGGAGCTGCCGCACGGCGAGGTGCGCCTGCCATCGCCAGCGCCGATGATCCCCATGCCGGGGCATTTGTAGCGGCGCTACACGATCTCATGCGCGAACTTGCCCTGCTGGTCGTCAAGGACGGCGAGGGATTGACCAAGTTCGTCACGATCGACGTGACGGGTGCGGAGACAAATCTCGCGGCTCGCCGCATCGGCTTCGCCATCGCCAACTCGCCGCTCGTCAAAACCGCGATCGCCGGGCAAGACCCTAACTGGGGCCGCGTGGTCATGGCGGTCGGGAAGTCCGGCGAGGCGGCCGACCGGGACCGCCTGTCGATCCGGTTTGGCAGTATCGCGGTGGCGTGTGACGGGGAGCGGGCGGCTTCCTACGATGAAAAAACCGTTGCTGCCTACATGAAAGGCCGGGAGATCACCATCGGAGTCGATGTCGGTGTCGGCGAAGGTGCGGCAACGGTATGGACCTGCGATCTCACCCACGACTACATTTCGATCAACGCGGACTACCGCAGCTAGCGGGGACTTCGCGCGGGCCCTTCGTCTTTGATTAAGGACCCTTCCTCAAGGCATCTTAACCCCTTCCTGCCAAGGTGCGAGCCAAGCATGAGCCTGGACATTCTGCTTGTCGTGGCTTGCGCGCTTGTCGACGCCGACGGGCGCGTGTTGCTGGCCAGGCGCCCGGAAGGGCGCCCGCTCGCGGGGTTATGGGAATTCCCGGGCGGAAAGGTTGAGCCGGGCGAGACGCCGGAGGCGGCTCTCATCCGCGAGCTTCGAGAGGAGCTCGGGATCGAGATCAACCCCAAGTGCCTCGCGCCGTTCACGTTCGCCAGTCACACGTACGAGGCGTTTCACCTGTTGATGCCCCTCTACCTGTGCAGGAAGTGGGGCGGCGAGGTGCAGCCGCGCGAGGGACAGCAGATTGCCTGGGTGCGTGCCGTGCGATTGGGCGACTACGAGATGCCACCCGCAGACCTGCCGCTGAAGGCGATGCTGCGGGACATACTCTGAGGCGCCCCGCAGGTTGAACCGGAGGGCGTCGATGCGTTGTTTTGCTGCGGATCGCGTGATGAAGCGGAAGCCGTCTCACGGGCTCCTGGGTCGCTTTGCTCGTGATGAAGCGGGCACGACCGCCATTGAATACGCGATCATCGCCCTCATCGTTTCTCTCGGCGTGCTCGTCGGCGCCACGGGCATCGGCACGACGCTGTCGGATTTCTTCAATCGCGCCAACGACGGCTTTTCCGGCTAGCTAGCGCTTGCGGTTTGGCGTCGTATCGCCGGTCGGGCGCTCGGTGGTTCTGAGTGCGTCGGCAAGCCTCTGCCGCGCGGAGCCGGGGGCCAGCGCCTTCGGCTGGCTTTCGTGCGGTGTCCACCCTGTCAGGGTCACGATTTCGAACGTTGCCGGTATGCGTCCGTCGGCGCTGCCGAACCGGCGCACATAGGTCTCGATGGCCCGTTGCAGGGTTGCGCGCCGCAGCGGACGGCGTCGGCGCGCCGCGAGCATGTTGGTTGCGCCCATGGCGCGCAGGTCGCGCATCAACGCCAGCGGATCGGCGTACGTCACCGTCACCGTATCGACGTCCGCGACCGGCAGCGCGAAACGCGCCCGCTGCAGCAGGGCGCCCAGTTCCCGCACGTCGGCGAACGGCGCGACGCGCGGGCTCGTCCCGCCCTCCACCTCCGCCTCGGCGAGGAGGAAGGACTGCGCCAGTTCGAACAGCGTGCGCCCGCCCAGAAGGGCGGCCAAGAACAGCCCGTCCGGCTTGAGCGCGCGGTGAACCTGCACGAGCGTGCCCGGAAGATCGTTGACGAACTGTAATGCCAGCGCCGAGACGACGAGATCGACCGCGCCGTCGCGGATCGGCACCAGCTCTTCGTCGGCGAGGAGCTGCGGTGCGGGGCACTGCCGAAGCAGACGCTCGGCGCGCTCCATGGCGATCACCGTTTCGGTGCCCGGCAGCTCGCGGACGCGGCGGGCGAGAAGGCCATGGTGGGCGCCAAGATCAAGCACGACGGGAAATGTGCGCCGCACGACCTGCAGCCGATCCATCAGATCATCGGCCGCGCGGGCGAGCAGGAAGTCGTGCAGCGGCAGCGTTTCAGCGGCGCGGTTGCGGCGCCAGGCGACGAGATCGCGGTCGAAGATGTTCACGTCGCCGGGCATTTGCCGCCTTCGCTGGCCATATCGAAGCACCATCGTATAGCATCGCCCGAGATCAGCGGGAGTGTCATGGACCGCATCGAAGGCCCGGCCGGACAACAACTGCGCATCGGCGTCTCGCTGCTTGCCGGCGTGAGAATGCTGGCGGCGGCAGTTGCCGATTTCATCGTGCCACCGTCCTGTCTGGCGTGCCGGGCGCCGCTCGCGATGCACCACTCATTGTGTGGTCCGTGCTGGCGCGAGGTCATGTTCATCCGGCCGCCCGTCTGCGACCGTCTTGGCATTCCGCTCCCGTTCGACACGGGCGAGCCGGCTTTATCGGCAGCGGCCATAGCCGATCCGCCCGTCGTTGATCGTCTGCGCGCCGTGGCGGGCTACAGCGGCACCATGCGCCTGCTTGTCCACCGCTACAAATATTCCGACCGCCAGGATGTACGCCGCCTGCTCGCGCGCTGGCTGACGGAGGCCGCGCAGCCCCTGCTCGATGGCGCCGATCTCGTAGTGCCGGTTCCACTGCATCGCTGGCGGCTTCTGCGCCGCACGTTCAACCAGTCGGCGATTCTCGCTCGCGACCTTGGCCGAGCTACGGGGGTGCCGGTCGACCCATTCGTGCTGTCGCGTGTCCGGAGCACGAGAAGCCAGGTCGGTCTTGCCAGGGCGCAGCGGCGGCGCAACGTCGCCGGCGCCTTTGCAATTGGCCGCGGTCGGCGGGACAAGGTGCGGGGGCGTTCCATCCTCCTGGTGGACGACGTGGCAACGACGGGTGCGACGCTCGACGCCTGCGCTCGCGTGCTGCGGGCGGCCGGCGCGGTCCGTGTTGATGCCGTCGTCCTGGCGCGCGTGACGCCGGTCGATCCGGCCTAGCCAAGCAATTGGACCAACAGCTCTTTTCGTCGCGAGCACTAAGCGTTAATTTGGCCGTGGAACAGTACGAGGAGCGACGGATGCTGCCGGTGACGATCTACACGACCCAGTTTTGCGGTTATTGCCGGCGTGCCAAACAGCTGCTGCAGCGAAAGGGTGTGGCATACTCCGAAATCGACGTGACGTTCGATCGCGACCTCTACCGCGAGATGGCCGATCGGGCGGGACGCAGCACCGTTCCCCAGATCTGGATCGGTCAAACGCACATCGGCGGTTGCGACGAGCTTTATGCTCTCGAGCGGCAGGGCGAACTCGACAAGATGCTGAGCGCCGAGGCGGAAGAAAGTGAAGGCGAATGATCGCGACCGAGCAGGGAACAGGCTTTCGCGCCGGACTTGTGCAGCTGCGCTCGGGCCGGGATCTCGATGCCAATATTGCCGCCGCCAGCACGCTCATTCGCGAAGCGGCAGCCGGGGGCGCGCACTACGTGCAGACGCCTGAAGTTACGACATTGATCGAAACCGATCGCGCGCGTCTGTTCGCGGCCATGAAACCCGAGGAAGGGAATCCTGCTGTTGCGCAGTTCAGCGCCCTGGCACGCGAGTTGGGCATCTGGCTGCACATCGGTTCGATGGGCATTCTCGTCCGCCCGGACAAGGTGGCGAACCGCGCCTTCCTGTTTGCGCCCGATGGCCGGATCGCCGCGCGCTACGACAAGATTCATATGTTCGACGTTCAGCTTCCCGGCGGCGAGAACTATCGCGAGTCGCGCAACTTCGAACCGGGTACGAGCGCAGTCGTCGCTGACCTGCCCTGGGGACGCCTCGGGTTGACCATCTGCTATGACCTGCGCTTTCCACACCTCTACCGCGATCTTGCCAAGGCGGGTGCGCAGTTCCTGGCGATCCCATCCGCCTTCACGCAGAAGACCGGAGAGGCGCACTGGCACGTTCTGATGCGGGCCCGCGCCATCGAGACGGGCTGTTATGTCCTTGCGGCGGCCCATGGCGGCAGGCACGAGAGCGGACGCGAAACCTATGGCCACAGCCTGGTGGTCGCTCCCTGGGGTGAGATTGTGGCCGAAGCCGGTGTTGATCCGACCGTACTCTATGCCGATATCCACCCTGAGAAGGTCGAGGAGGCGCGCCGGCGCGTACCGTCGCTGACCCACGACAGGGCGTATGATGCTGTTACTGCAACGCCGACCGTGGACCGGACGGCCAGAAAGGGA
>JBFWXN010000114.1:0-14470 GCA_050187415.1 Hyphomicrobiaceae bacterium
GCGACGCCGGTCTCGGCACAATTCCGATGCAGCGACGCCTCGTGGATGCGGACGGTCAACCACCGCGCGGCGCACCGTGGCCCGTGCTGGCTCAAGATCAAGTGCGTCACGTCGGCGAGCCGGTCGCGATGTGTGTTGCCGAAACACGGGAGGCGGCAGATGAGATGGTATCGGCGCTGGCCGTCGACTATGTGCCCCTGCCGGCGGCCGCCTTGATCGAAGCCGCGGTGGCGCCTGGCGCGCCGCAACTCTGGGGGGCGGCGGCCGGCAACGTCGCATTCCGTTGGGCGCTCGGCGATCGCGCTGCCGTCGACGCCGCGTTCAACGCGGCCCGTCATGTGGTTGAGGTCCGCCGCACCAGCCAGCGGGTGATCATCTGCCCGATGGAGCCGCGAGCGGCTGTGGCGTCGTTCGACGCGGCCGACGCAATTTATCGGCTGCACACCGGCAACCAGGGCATGACCATCGTGCGCGACCAGATCGCATCGATCCTCGGCGTGGATAAGCACACGATCGTGGTGACCTCGCGCGACGTCGGCGGGGCCTTCGGTATTCGCAATGGCACCTATCCCGAGTATCCGGCCCTGCTTTATGCAGCCCGGATGCTTGGCCGGACGGTACGCTGGACCGCGACCCGGTCGGAGGCGTTCATTTCGGATGCCCAGGCGCGCGATTCCATAATGTCCGGCCGTTTGGCTCTCGATGACGACGGTCGCATCCTGGGGCTCGACGTGGAAGCGAAGGCCGCCATGGGGGCCTACATGCATCACGTCGGTTATTTCATCGCGACGGCGAACTTCTCGCGCTGCCTGACCGGCCCCTATCGCATTCCCGCCGCGCACTCCACCGTGACGTGCGTCGCGACCAACTCCGTTCCAACGGCGCCTTACCGGGGAGCCGGCCGGCCCGAGGCCGCCTATCTCATGGAAAGCCTGATCGAGGCCGCAGCCGCCAAGCTCGACATCGATCCGGTCGAGATCCGCCGTCGCAACATGCTCGGCCCCGAAGCTATGCCGCACACCACCGCAGTTGGCATGACATACTGCTCGGGCAATTTTCCCGATCTGCTCGACAAGGCGTTGGCCGCGGCCGAATGGCCAGGGCTGGCTGAGCGCAAGCTCATGTCTCGCGCCAAGGGACGCTATCGAGGTGCCGGTATCGGCATGTTCGTCGAAATTTCAGGCGGCGTCCCCAACGAGCGCGCCCGAATGCGTCTCGGAGGCGACGGTCTCGTTCATCTGAGCACGCCCGTCGGCGCCACCGGGCAAGGACACGAGACGGTTTTCGCCATGCTCGCCGACGAGCAGCTCGGCCTTGGCATCAAGGGCATCAGGGTCGCTCAGGGCGATAGCACCGGCTTCGAGGACGGCGGCTCGTCTTCGGCGTCACGCTCGACGATCATGGCGGGCCTCGCTATTCGGGCTACGGCACTGGAACTCATCGAAGTAGCGAAGAACCGGGCAGCCGAGCGCTTCGATGTTGCGTCGGGCGACGTCCGTTATGAGGGGGGACGTCTCAGCGTGCCGGGCACCAACCTTGCGATCGGCATGGCGGAGCTGGCCGCCGCCGAAGGATCGTCGCTCGAGGTAGAGGTGCGCATCGAGGCCGAGCCAACCTTCCCCTCCGGCTGTCATATCGCGGAGGTCGAGGTCGATCCCGAAACGGGAGAGGTCAGCGTCGAGAGATTCGTTGCCGTGGACGACTGCGGTCGCGTCATCCACCACGAGTTGGCCGAGGGCCAGGTGCACGGCGCTCTCGCACAAGGCTTCGGTCAGGCTCTGATGGAGCACGGCGTCTACGATCCAGCGAGCGGTCAGCTTGTCGCCGGGTCGATGATGGATTACGCTTTGCCCCGCGCCCGGGATCTGCCGCGCTTCAACTCAATTCTAGCGCCGTCGCCTGCAACGTCGAACGCGCTCGGCGTGAAGGGTGTTGGCGAAAGCGGTACCATCGGACCGTTGCCGGCGCTGATGAACGCCATCCGCGACGCACTGCGGCCTCTGGGCGTCGTCGAGATCGAGATGCCGGCGACCCCGGCGCGGGTCTGGGCCGCGATCCAGGCCGCGTCGCCCTGATGCCCGTCGCGATGTCAGATTCCCACGTGCATTTGGCCGCTAACCATCGGTAGCGTGGCCACTGGCTGACACGTACATGTACGAGTTGACGAGCCGAATGCCCAAACGCGACAATTGCCGGTGAAACCGCCGACTAAAAGGCGGCATTATCGGGAGCAGTTGGAGCGTGTCTAGGGTTGGATTGCGCGAATGGCTGGCGGTCGCGCCGGTCTTTGCGACTGGCCGGACGAGTCGGTATGGCGCTCAGCCAGGTCGCTATTCGGACCGGTGCGAGGCCAGACTTCGGGAATTGACGGGGGCCAAATACGCGATCGCCATGAATAGTGGCACGAACGCGCTCGCAAGCGGGCTCGCGGCCACTGGGATCGGCCCCGGCGACGAAGTGTTGGTTCCTGCCTATACTTGGCTTTCGACTGCAGCAGCCGTGCTTGCTGTGGGCGCTGTTCCGATCCTCGTCGACATCGACGAAACGATAACCATAGATCCTGCCGATATCGAGCGAAGAATCAGCAAGCGGACCCGGGCGATCATTCCCGTTCACATGGGCAACATTGTCTGCGCCATGGCGGAGATCCTGGAGATAGCACGGCGCCATAACCTGATTGTTATAGAGGATGCGTGTCAGGCCGCCGGCGTGCGGTATCGGGGAAAGTGCGTCGGAACCATAGGCGACGCCGGGGCCTTCAGTTTCAATTCACACAAGAACATCAACGTCGGCGAAGGCGGCGCCCTTTTGACGAACGACGAGATAACATTTCAGCGCTCTCTCATGTATCACGACGTGGGCGCGCAGATCCGCCATCACGATAATATCGTGCAGCCGTATTTTACAGGCTTCAACTTCAAAGTTACCGAACTGTCGAGTGCGGTGCTGAACGTCCAGTTGTCGAAGTTGCCCGCCATGATGTCCCGCCTTCGCAAACGCCACGACGCCATGAAGGCGATCATGGAGAAAAGCGCAGCTTTCCGGATATGTCCACACAACGACCCGGACGAGGCGTGCGGCATGCACGTGATATTCGAAACGCCGGAGGAGGCAAAGCTCTTCGCCCAAAGTCAGCGGGGAACATATCGTCTGCTCGATAGTGGGAGGCATGTTTACACCAACTGGGATGCCATTATGCAGAGGAATGCATTCCATCCCCTCATGAATGTGTGGGAGCGGGCAGATCGCGATGTTCAATATTCTCGTGAGACCTGTGCGCGAACTCTCGATATTCTCGGCCGCACCTGCCACATCTCACTTGGTCAAGGCTACCCCACAGCGGTGTTGCGCTACTTGGCGAAAGGTCACGCAAACTGGCGCAATGGCGCAAGCGACGCTCTCTACAATTAATATCGAACCCACCACAGAGAAGGTAATAAGCGATGTTATTCTTCGTTATTTCGATGCGCGCAGCGGATGCCTGATTCGCTTTAATCGGGTTCTCTGAATGTCTTCGGTGGGTGATGAGAGTGTGCTGATGGCCGACGTTTCAGGGGAGAATTAATCTATTTGGAGCAACCAAATGAAAAATAGTTTTGATGCTGCAAATGATCGACGTGTCATCATTATTGGAAGTGGACCGGCTGGGGCAATGGCGGCCCACGAATTGGTTCGCGCTGGCATTTCGACCGTCATGCTCGAGTCGGGCACGGAACTGCCGAAGGGCATACTCCTTAGGCTTAACGGCAGGAACTTATTCCGCCGCATGCCCGAGCTCGATCGAGATCTCACGGTTGTCGACAAGGGTAACCAGGACGCTGGCTTCTACACCCACTACGCGCTGGGCGGCATGACCAACCAATGGACCGGCGCCGTTCCTCGCTTTTGTCCGCGCGATTTTACTGAAGGCGAGAGGCTGCACGAGAAATACGTCTGGCCGGTGACGTACGACGAACTGGAGCCCTATTACGGGATCGCCGAACGCGAGATGAGAATTACAGCCAATCCGAAAGATGTTCCCAATCTTCCGGCTGGCAATTTCGAATTCAAGAACGAGCTTCCCCGCGACTGGTCCGCAGTCGAGGAATGCGCGGCGCGCTACGGTCAGGGCTTCACGACAATGCCATTGGCAGACGGGCCGCCAAACCTACTCGTGGGGCGGGGAACCGCCTTCAACAGCTACTCGTTTCTCGCTGAAAAACTTCTCGGAAATCCGAAGTTCCAATTGATCACTGGGGCTCACGCACTCCGTGTCGAGTGGGATGGTGCGGCGAAGCGCGCTGCTTCGGTCGTCTATCGCGATCGACATTCTGGCGAGGACACGAGGCTCGCTGCTGCCGCATTCGTGCTTGGTTGTGGAGCGGTAAATTCGGCCAAGCTCCTGCTCAACTCGACGTCTCCAGACTTTCCGGAGGGTCTCGGCAACAGTTCAGGTCTCCTCGGCCGCTATTTGCATGATCATCCATGTGAATGGTGGGCGTTCGACCTCGACCGGCCCGCCACTTTGCATTCCCCACCGGCCTATTTGACGAGAATGGCGCACGATAAATCACCGCCACTCATGGCAACGTCCTGGACGCTGGGCGTCGTCGGCAAGCAGGACACAATCCGCAGCCGCCTCGGGATGCGCGGAACCGCGGTTGGCGTCCAGTTGTTCGGCACCATGGTTCCGAGTGGGTCGCACTACGTAGCCTTGTCGCCGGATCGCACCGACGCGTTCGGCTCACCAGCCCTTGATATCAAGATCAACTTCGATCGTGACGTGATCCAAAATGTCGTGGATGCGCGCGAACACCTTATGAACCTGATGAGCGAGGCCGGTTTCAATCCCACGATGCGTGAGGTTGTGCCTCAGCTATTCCCCGGCCGAGCGAAGCATTATGGCGGAACAACCAGAATGCACGCATCATCACGGTTTGGTGTTACAGACGCTTTCAACAGATTGCACGATGTGAAGAATGTTTTGGTCGTCGATGCGGGCTGCTTTACGACCGCGGCAGAGAAAAATCCCACGTTGACAATTATGGCAATCGCGGCACGGGCCGCGTCCAAGCTCGCGAAAAGCCTACGTGCTGGCCGCGCGAGCGGCGCCGCCCATGCTCGCGGCGTCCGCCAATTTGCCTCATAGATCTCGGCTCGGTCCATGGCCTATCGCCGGTTGAAGCCAACCCTCCATAGAGGCTGTCCTGGCCTCGCGACCTGCTCCTCATCTTCCCTCGAGTTGTGTCTCGAAACGGTTCTCGCCCATTCTTTTGTTCGGCCCCTTGATGAGCTATTCTTCTGGCCCGTGGTTAGTGTTAACGCCTCGCCCCCGACGCCTCACTGTGCCGTCGTGCGGCCGGCTGGTTACCGGCGCCGATCAATCTTGGAAGGGATGCGGCATCACTGCTCGCGTCCGGCCGGCCGAATGGCGTCCACCAGCGGCCTCAAGAGATAGTCCAAGGCGGTCCGCTCGCCCGTGATGATCATCACGTCGGCAGGCATGCCTGCGGTCAAGGTACCCCGAAGGCCTGCTGGAAGGGTAGACTCTTTGACTTCGATGACAGCTAGGAAATATGGCTCCTTGCTTGCCTCGTCGCGAACGGTGTCTTGCGACCGCTCACGCACCTTGCCCAATATCGTCGGGGCGTGGCGATCGCGGTAGCCGGGGAACCTCACCTCGGCCTCCTGTCCCTTGCGAACATATGTTGCGTCAGTGGGTGAGACGCGGGCCTGGATATTCAAGGTGTCGTTTGAGGGGATCACCTCGCAGATTGGCTCGCCCGGGCGCAGCACGCCTCCAAGAGTGTGGAAGCGCAAGTTCTGAACCATGCCCGACGTTGGCGCGCGGATTTCAATTCGGCTGAAGATATCCTGGGCTATCTGCAGCTTGGCGGTTATCTCGCTGACTTGCAGGCGGACTTCGCGAAGGGCCTGCGCAACATCCTCCTGGAACTTGCGTTCCATTTGAATGATCTGCAGCCGGTTTTCGTCGATCGCTTCACTATTCTTCGAAAGATCGGCTTGGATCTGGCCTACACGCCCATCAGCTTCGGCCATTCGCCGTTGGTGTTCAGAAGATCTGTTGACAGAAATAAACCCCTTGTCGACCACCGGCTCGATTCGCGCCCATTCGGCTTGCAGGCTGGCGAGGCTCTTTGTAGCCGCTTCGAGTGTCGACCGTAGCCCTTGGCCCTGGGAGTCGAGCTGACTGATCCGATTTTGGATGATACTGATCTGATTGTTCAACGATGCCCTGCGATCGGCGAACTGCCGCAACTGGTCGTTCATGAACTTGCGCGTCAATGGCCGATCGGCCCGGCTTTTCAATTGAGCGGGAAAGACAATCACATCTTTTCCGTCACGCTCGGCCAGCAAGCGAGCCTCGAGGACCAAAGCGGAGTCGAGGGCGTTCAGTTGAGTTTCCTGAGTTGCTTCCGCCTGAATTGGCCGCAGGCGCATCAGAAGATCTCCCTCTTTAACGTAGTCTGTCTCTTTTATGAATATTTCATCGATGATGCCGCCCTCGAGATGCTGAACCGTGCGCCTATTGCTTTCCAGTACCACCATGCCTTGAGCCACAGCAGCGCTATCGAGCGGCGCGTGCGATGCCCAACCGCCGAATCCGACAAATACGATAAGCGCCGTCATGTAGCCGAAAAAGATATAAGGTCGATAATTGGTGGGTGCGCTAGGAGCAGCCAGTTTGCCATCAATCATGACATTTCCAGTCCTACGAGATCACAATACGCTATCGCCTCCGAGAGCGGAGCCATCACAGGGGCCGCCTCAGCTAATTTTGCCGGCTTCCATTTGACGGTCGGAGCCTGTGGCCATTGCCATTGGGAGCGGCGGCGGCGGCGGTGCGCCACTGCCTTGGCTCCGAGCCGTGCCATTGGGGACGACTTGTTTGGCCATCACGGCTCTATTGGCTGCCGCCAGTTCCTTCAGCACCTCCACAGTGGCGCCAAACGACCGGACGGCACCGTCGACCATCAGAAGAATCCGGTCGGATAGAACGAGCAAGTTTGACTTGTGGGTAATCAGAACGACACTCGCGCCCGACTCCTTCACGCGGCTGAGTGCCGCCAGGAATTCCGCCTCGCCAGCGGAGTCGAGATGGGCGTTGGGCTCGTCCAGTACGATTAAGCGCGGATTGCCGAAGAAAGCGCGCGCCAAGCCGATTCGTTGGCGTTGGCCGCCGGAGAGGCTGCCGCCGCCTTCGCCAATCGATGTGTCGTAGCCCTCCGGAAGAGTTTGAATAAAATCATGGACGCCCGCAAGTTTTGCTGCTTCCACGACGTCCGCATCGCTGGCCCCCGGGTTTAATCGGGCGATGTTCTGGGCAACCGTGCCGGCGAACAATTCCACGTCCTGTGGCAGGTAGCCGATATGGCGGCCGAGTTCGTCGGGATCCCAATGGCGAATATCCGCTCCATCGATGCGTACTGCACCATTCGCCAGTTCCCAAACTCCCACGATGGCACGCGCGAGCGTCGACTTTCCCGACCCGCTTGGGCCGATCACCGCCAGCACTTCACCGTGCTTGAGGGCGAAGCTGATATCCTTGAGGATGGGCGCCTTGCGCGAGGGGGCGCCGGCCACCAGGTGCTCGACGGTCAACTGACCGGTGGGTACCGGCAGCTGCGTGCGCGAAGGCTGGCCGGCCATTGCGGCGAACAGCTGCTTAAGCCGGGCGGCGGCCGCCCGGGCATTGATGAAGTTCTTCCATTGGCCCACGACCTGCTCGACCGGCGCTAACGCGCGCCCCATCATGATCGATGCTGCAATCATGGCGCCCGGTGAAATCTCGCGATTGATAGCGAGATAAGCGCCCGCTCCCAGAATTGCCACCTGCAGAAACTGACGGACCCCTTTGGTCGTCGACAGGATCATGCCCGCGCGGTCGCTCGCCAGCGCTTGCCATCCGAGCTGATTGACGTGGCGGTTAGCCCAAAGCCGTTCGACCGTCGCCGACATGCCGAGGGCGTGGATTACTTCCGTGTTGCGAACCGAGGCGACCGCAAAGTAGTTGGCTTCATTACTGGCCAGACCAGCGGCCCTCAAGCCTGTTCGCGTCGTGAACTCGTTGGCGATCGCCAGCGCAAGAAGCACGATGGCGCCCACGAGCGCCACAGTGCCGAGCATCCAATGCATTCCGAAACAGACCAGTACGAAGATAACCGCGAAAGGTGCGTCGCAAAGCGTGATGAAGGCGGAGCCGGTGCACGTTTCGCGAACAGCATCCATATCGCGCAGCGCCTGCGTTGCACTGCCGTCGCGATTGACAAGAGACGTCTTCAGCGCGGCCCGGAAAAGGGGCCCCCGCAGGCGTTCGTCGAACTGTACTCCGGCGCGCACCAGAATGCGCGAGCGGAGCATGTCGAGCAACAGATAGGCAACCAGCATGAACGCTGCGATCACGGTCAATCCCACAAGCGTCGTCGCGTTGCGGCTTGCCAGCACGCGGTCGTAGATCTGCAGCATGTAGAGCGGACCGACGAACATCAGCACATTGATGAATAGGCTGAAGACGACAGTCACTAACAGCACGCGCTTGAATGCGGAGAACGCCACTTCGAACGAGGCCGGCGTCGGCGCCCCAGAAGGGAGAAGCTCACGGATATGATTGGCTGCGGACTGATCGAACCCCGAAGGCTGCGAGGACATCGCTGCCTTGGCAGCCTTTTGTCGTCTTCTGAGAAGCAAAGGGATTGCGAAAATGACCGCCATGCAGAGCGTTTCGACAACGCCATATGGAATTTGAATGGTACTCATAAGTCCGCACCAACTCTGCAAGCCAACGCACTATGTTCGCAACCAATACCACTGCTTCGATCCGAAATGCCGTGGCCTTGTGAATTTTAGCCAAAGTATGGCAAATTTCAATGTGATTCACACGATCATAATGATCTAAGTGCCCCCAATAACTCACTCTTTGTATCCGCTCCAGCGGTCTAGATCGCGGATGGTGCCGCGCTGACCTGAACCAAAAAATGAGAATTGCAGGCGCTCGAGACATCCGCATCGCGGATCGAAGACGAGAATATTGGATGAGCAAGAGTTCCACGGCCAGCGAGAGCATTGCCAGGCGACAATAAGACTAATTTCGCATCTGCAAAAAATGCCCCGACCGTTCATTTGTCGATCGGGGCACCGGTGTATCACATTGGAATTACGACAAGGGTGGATGAGCCGAGGGCGGTCTCAATTTAATGGGAGCGCCGCCCTCTGCTGCAGTGCGATGTTAAGCGTTGGCGATGATGTCGCCCGCCGCGATGGCACCGACGCCAACCAACTGCACGACCGAGTCGGCGGCTGTCAGCGTGTGGTCGCCATTGGTATCGGCGAACACGAAGGTGCTGTTAACGCCGGCGTCGCCATTGCCTGGCAAGTTGGCGCCGGACAGGGTGACCTGCGCGTAAACCAGTGACGTGTTGGCGGCGAACGCTGTATTTACCGCTCCGATCGCGTCCAGGTAAGTCAACACACCAGCACCGGTCACATTGATCAAGTTGGCTGCAGTGCCTCCGACATTCAGGCCGGCGAACACTAGGTTATCGGTACCGGTTACAAAGTCGCCACCATTGACGATCGCTGCGCCGGACGTATCATTGATATCGCCGATGACGTCGATACCTGCGGCCGAGTTGAGGTTGCCCAGCCCTTCCTGGCTGATGACGAAGTTGTCCGCTCCGCCATCACCGTCCATCCGGTCTCCACCAGCACCACCGTCGATAATGTCGTCACCGCCGTTACCGTTGATCAGGTCAGCGCCTGTGCCGCCATTCAGGAAGTCGTCGACCCCACCGCCCATGAGTATATCGTTACCCCCACCACCATTGATGGTGTTGGTGCCGAACGCCGAGCCGATCAGGAAGTCGCCAGCGTTGCCGCCGGTGATTGTGGCACCGGTGAACGCGACCTGAAGATCGTTGGCATTACCAGCCACACCGTCTGCACCGCGCATGTCGAGGCTGGTGTTGCCAAGGCCGGAACCGTCGATGACGCTGAGATTGGGCGTAATTGCAGCGCCTGAATCATCACCGACGCGGATGGTACCGCCGTCGTTCGAAGTCAGTGTGAGCGTCTTGAGGTCTTCCCAAACCTGACCACCCGGCTCGGCGGAGAACGTCAGCACATTGAGTCCGCCGCCGTTGGCCTTGACGTAAGTGAGGTGATCAATCTCGTTGCTCTCGACGGTCAGGGCCAGGTTGGCATCCTGATTGACGATGGTGACACTGTCGTTGGCGCCGTCGCCGTTGGATGGCTGGGCACCCGTGTCATTGAGGCCGACATCGAACCGGAGCGTCGCGGCACCGATGCCAGCATTGTTACCGATGGTAAACTGATGGCTCTGGTTCGCCTGGAGACCAACGACGTTGAGTGTGGTAACGCCGCTGCGGAACTCGTAGTTCCTCACGCCATCCAGATGCTGCGCATCGAGCTGGCCATCGAAAACACCGACCACATTATTGAACGCGGCGTTTTGGAAGTTGGTGAGGAAGTTGAGATCGCCACCATTGGGAACGCTGAATTCGTCGGCAAACACGATGGTGTTGTTGCCGGCGCCCCCGTTGAACTGGCCGATCACGCCATCAAGGAGCGCATCGCCGACGTAGACGGAGTCATTTCCGGCCGCGCCTGTGTACGAGCCGTCATAGTCACCGAACTCGTCAGTAATCGCGATGTTCAAGTTGGCGTTGAGCGCGCTGGCATTGATCTGATTGAGGCCCGTCAACGTATCGGTGAGGCCCTCGATTACAGGCGCGGTCTGGTCACCGATGGTGAGGTCCTGGTTACCGCTGATTTCCAGCGTGTTGATGCCGGGCGCCACGAGGCCAGGGTTGATGTCGGCGATCACCGAGGCAGTGCCCTGGGTGTTCAGAGCAACCGTCTCCAGCGCCGCACCAACCGTCGGTCCCAGCAGGTTGTTTTGCGAGAACGTGATGTTGGTCGGGTTCGCCGCAGTGCCGGCGCCGTCGAGGTTGACTTTCAGCTTGTCGTTGGCTCCAGCGAGCGCGTCAGGCCGGAAGTCGTAGGTCACGTTGCCGGTGGAGTTCATGATGGTTGCGTCGCCCGTCGGCAGGAAGCCGGCGCGGATGTCCTGGAAGACGACGTTTCCTGGCGAGTCCTTCACAACGAGATGCTGGGCACCGGTGACGCCGGTCATCTGGATCTGCAGCGGGAGAACCGCGAGAGGTCCCGAAAGCGATGCCTCGATCGTCTCGACGCCGGTCATGGTGAAACCGCCAACCAGTCCGCCGACGAGGGTCGCGTTCACGCGTAGCGTGTCGTTGCCAGCACCTCCGTTGATATTGTCGCCCCCGGTCAACGCGGTGATGCCGTTCGAAAGGAACAGGTCATCGCTCGCCGTGCCCTGAAGCGCGTCAACGCCCGTCGTCAGAACGAAGGTGTGCAGGACCGGGTCCAGCGTGACGGTGACGGTGATGTCCTTCGTGACGGAAGCGCCGCCAGCGTCGGTAGATTTGATGGACAGAACGTAGCTGCCGGGCAGAAGCTGGTCGCTCGCGCCGGGGCGGACGGAGATTTCGCCAGCCGCGTTGATCTGGAAGAGCGCGCTGCCGCCGACGATCGAGTAGGAATGCGTATCCGACGGCAGATCGGAATCGGCGGTTTTGAGAATGCCAACCACGGCGCCCGCGGCCGAGTGTTCGACGACACTGAGGGTATGGTCGCCGTCGGCACTATCAACGATATCGGTCGGCGCGTGGTTGAAGACGATGAGCTGCTCGCCGTAGACGGCGGTGCCGTTGGCAGCCTGGGCCAGGAAGGTGTTGGCCGCGAGCGCCAGCGTCGGCGTATTGGAGGCCTGAACGATGATGTTGGCGATCAGGATCGCGACGTTGCCGTTATAGGCGGTCAACAGCGAATTGATGGCGGCGTCGGAAGGCGGTGCGCCGTTGATGTTGGTGAAGGCCTGCTTGGCAATCTCGAATTTGGACATGCCAGCGAATTGCGGGAAGCTCAGTGTGGCGCCGACGAGTTGTTCGAAGGCCTTGATCTCGGCGAACGTCTGAATTTGAGCTTCGCTTGCGGTGGCGCTTGCGAACTGGCGGAAGTAGGGAATGTTACCGCGGATTTGCGCGATCTGCGCTTCGATTTGTGCAAGGGTTGGCGCAGCGATGTTAAACAATGTTTCATTCATCAATATGGCAAGCACGCCATATTGGGAGTCCGTTTGCAGATTAATTGCCATGGCCACACGCTCCGAAAAATAAAAGGGTTGCCGCTGTTCGCAGCTCGCCCGCTGACGCTCGACACACTCGACCCAGTTGGCTCGTGACCGGTTGGAAAATGGGCCCTGCCACTTGCGAGTGGCCATAGCGTAAAACTAACACTAATCGAATGTCCAGCATTGTTCATACCCGGAAAGTAGAAAATTTACGGTTGGTTAAGGCTGTCGCGTGAAGTCGTCGGCAATGCCTTCAACAAACGCGGCGCAGTAAGCGGAAGGGTTGCAGCCGGCTCCGGATCGCCCCAATCTGCTCCCCAGCTAGCCGAGCGCGCCGGAGGAGGGACGGCTGTTTTTGCGCAGTACAGACGATCCTATGGCAGAGCACCGCTGGATATCATCTTCGATAGGCGTTCTTGTGCCGCGCTCCACGATTAGGGAGAGATGCGATGTTCGAGGCATAAAGGGGTAGAGATGCCGTATCCGCATGCGGTCTCAGCTCCCATAAAAGAACCAGCAGTCGACGCCAAAACGCGCGAATCTCTCCGTGTGACCGATGCCTGGGCGTTTGCCGTCGCGCGAAGGCGGGCAGGCGTGATAGCCCTGCAAACATGCGTCATCATGTCGCAAATAGTGAAAGTTCGTGTCGATAATTCGTCAATAGAGACATCGCGCGAGGGTCGCGACCGAGTGAGCTGCTGGACCCGCGTTGAGTTGCGAACTGCCAAGCCAATCTAACAAGAAGTGACTTTGACGATAGCCTACTGCGCCTCTATGCCGAACGATAGCTGGTCCTTCTGTAGTCGTCGGCAGAGTCGAGGCACGCAAAGTAAGTTTGGGGGATCTAGTGATGGTTTGGCCGTATTGACTTTGCGGGCAGTCATCGTATCCATTAACTAGAGTGGGATGTAGCATCCTGTGGGGCAGGCTCTATCGGGCTTGTCAAGTATGCCACGCGTCGTACCGGCTGCGGGGCCGCAGGAACGCGAGTTGGATGTCAAATCCCATTGGGAAAGCCGTATGTACTCAAACCCGCAGAAGCGATCTTCAGCCGAGACGCACGAGTTGCGGCGCGCCGCCGGTGTGTGGCTGAGGCAGCAGCGCGAGGCAGCGGGTTTGTCCCAACGTGACCTCGCCGCACTGGTAGGACTTGAGTACTACACTTTTATTTCACAACTTGAGAATGGTCGCGGTCGTCTCCCTCCCGATCAATACGAACTTTGGGCAGCCGCGTTTGGCATGCCGGTCTACGATCTTGTTTTCAGCTTGTTGCGTTACTATGATCCGGTTACGTTTGATATCTTATTCGGCAGAAACACAGATACGAGGAGGACTTCGGCCATCGGGCGAACAGCAGATCTTGGCAATGGGCGCGTGATTGCGTTGGACCCGTCGAAATCTCAGAGCGCGACTGCCAGGAAGACTACCACGGGCGATAACTAAGACTGTGTTGGCGCGCCACGTTCGTTGGCGCTATCATGCTACTAATTTCCAAATGTTATGCTTGGAACTTGGGTGACCGAATATCGGCGCCCACGCGTTGTTTCCGAGGTGCGACTGTGGGTGAGACCATTAGATTGGCCGAGTGCCGCGACCACCGAGTGAGTTGGAGCCAAAGCGAGCTTGGCGAATTTTATCGCGTTGGAGCGATCTTACGTAATGCGGGCTGGAGTTTGGAAATTGACAGCGGCTGGACCGACGAAGGTGATCCCTGGTTAGTGTTTTGCGAGTGCCGCACGGGTGAGGTCATCAGTCATTTCGCCAAGATTAAAGGGAATTACTTGTTGGATGCGGCCCCTCTCCGGCAGCCACTTTCCGGTGAAAATTTTGCAACTCTGTTGAATCGCTTTGTTTCTATCTATGCATCCATCGACCACGGTAGACGAAGCTCGATTTATTCGGACCCGTTGGTGTCTCTGGTCATTGTGCTGGCCACCATCTGGGCCTTGGGCGATCAGAGCACGCTCGCTCAAAAGATTGAAATCGCACTATCGTCCTTGGATACCAAGGAAGGGCTTGACGCAGTTGATCGCCCTCTGGGTGTGACAGCTTCGACCGATCAACTGTCTCAGGCAGCGATTTCAGATGTCCTGAACGTTAGGTTGAATTCGTCGCAGAGCGTGGGGGATAGGCAGCAGCAGTCGTCGTCAAGTGTCCCAAACCCTCTT
The DNA here is from genome assembly GCA_050187415.1 of Hyphomicrobiaceae bacterium. Lineage (GTDB taxonomy): Bacteria > Pseudomonadota > Alphaproteobacteria > Rhizobiales > Hyphomicrobiaceae. Next base: position 14,344 of record JBFWXN010000114.1, read on the forward strand.
GCTGTAGCCCTAATGCTGGTAGCAGGAGCCCAGTTACTTCCAAATACTGTCGGCGAGTCGTCGGCTGCGACCATATTTGATCCTGCAATCAAATCGGAGAGTAGTGTTGATCGTAGGGTTTCTGAAC
>JBFWXN010000115.1:0-13899 GCA_050187415.1 Hyphomicrobiaceae bacterium
TCGCTTTGCGCGCCAGTCCCTCGACGAACGCATCGTAGATGGACCGGTGCACGATGTGCCGGCTGGCGCAGACGCAGGTCTGCCCCGCAGCGATGAAGGCGCCGAACGCGGCGTAGTTCACCGCCTGCTCGACATCATAGTCCTCGCACACGATCACGCCCGTCTTGCCACCAAGCTCGAGCGTCTGGCGCGCGAAGTGAGCCCCTGCGAGACCGCCGGCGATGCGCCCTGCTTCGGTGCCTCCCGTGAGGACAAATTTGGCAAACCCCGGATGACCGGCCATTGCCTTTCCGGTCGTCGGACCGAGCCCTGTGACGACGTTGAACACGCCGTCCGGCAGGCCGGCTTCGGAAAAGATCTGCGCCAGCCGCAATGTCGTGAGCGGCGTGTACTCCGAGGGCTTCACGACCGTCGTGCACCCGGAGGCAAGCACCGCCGCCAGGCTCTTGCACAGGATCATCAGCGGATGATTGAAGGGCGTGCAGTTGGCAACGACGCCGATGGGCGTCCGTAGGGTGTAGGCGAGATAAGGGCCTTCGACCGGCATGACGGCATCGCGCCGCGCCAATGCAAGACCGGCGTTGTAGCGGAAGAAATCGGGCAGGCGCGCCAGCTGAGCGCGCGTCTCCGTGATCGGGCGGCCGTTGTTAAGCGTCTCGAGCTGATAGAGTTCCTCAAGATGCGTCTCGAACGCATCCGCAATTCGGTTGACGAGGCGCGCCCGCGCCCGCACCGACAGCCCGCCCCATGCAGCACCCTCGAACGCGCTCCGCGCCGCGCCATACGCACGGTCCACGTCTACCGCGCCGCCATGCGAGATGCGTGCGATGGCACGGCCCGTGGTCGGGTTCACCACCTCGATGCTCGCACCGTCGGAGAGCGACTCGACTTCGCGGCCGCCAATGTAGTGGCCCCGGAGCGGTAAAGCAGGATCTGTCGTGCCCATGGGAATGCCTCATGCGTTCTGTCGAGTGTGATATATTTTAGAAGACGTCACTGCTGCGAAAAACTATCGAATTTTCCCTGCTATTTTTGACATTATGAACTCTGTAAGATATTACACATCATGCGCATTCGAGAAGAGTCCGCGATGCCTCTTGCCATCGAAGGCGAGCGGGGAGGCAAGCCCGTCCCGCTCGTTCTGTTGCATTCCTTGCTGACCGACAGCAGCGCCTACCGGCCGCTCGCGAAGGCGCTTGGGCCGGCATTCGCCCCTGTCGCACCGATACTTCCCGGCTTTCCGGGAGGCGGGCCCGCAGTGTCGGGAATTGAGGCCGTCGCGGATTGCGTTGCCCGCGATCTCGCCGCACGCGGCGTGCGGGGGCCATTTCACCTGCTCGGCAACGGCTATGGCGGCTTCGTCGCGCTCGCGCTGGCGCAGCGTCATGGGAAACGCATCGATCGCCTCATCCTGCTGGACGCCGCCGCCGCCTTCCCGCTTCCCGCCAAGAATGCTTTCCGTCAAATGCGCGAGGACGTGACGCGCGGCGGGATGTCTGCCGCAGCAGACGTCGCCATGGCGCGGGTCTTCCCGGAGAATTTTCGTAATGCCAATCCGGCGACTGTCGCCGGATGCCGCAAAGTCTTCGAGGCTTTCGACGCGGGGCACTTTGCCATCAATTGCCAGAACCTGATCGACGTCGATCTCAGATCCGGACTCGGCGCGGTCGACAATCCGGCTTTCGTTCTCGTTGGGACAGAGGATCAGGCCACGCCGCCAGCGCTGGCGCGAGAGCTTGCCGCCGCCATTCCGGATGCGCGCTACCAGGAACTGCCGGGTCTTGGTCATGCGCCACACCTGCAGGCGCCCGATCGAGTCGCATCCCTTCTGCTTGACTTCCTGAGCACAAATCCCGCCCGTCAGGGCACCACGGCCTGACTGCTTAGCGCACCCAGCACTCGCTTCTTGGCCGACTTCACGTGCTGCACGACCAGGCGACCCGCGAGAGTGGCATTGCGATCCTGCAGTGCATCGATGATCGCACCGTGCTCCTTGACCAGCGGCGTGAAATCCCACTCGATTGCCGAGAGGCTCATCACGACAAGCCGGTCGAACTGCTCGATGACCTCGCGCGCCGCCTCGACGAGGCGCCGGTTGGGTGCAAGTTCGATCAGCGCCAGATGAAAATTGCGGTTGTAGTCGACGAACCCCTGCTTGCCGGGCTTGGTGCGCAGCTTGTTGAGATCGCGCAATTCCTCATCGGCCGCGTCCGCGCACGCCGAGCGCACGCAGCGTTCCTCGAGCCAGACGCGGAACTCGAAAAGATCAGTCGCGTCGGATACAGAAATCGGCGCGACCCGGTAGCCCTTGCGCGGGATCACCAGCAGCAGCTTCTGTGCATGCAGGCGCGACAGGGCGTCCCGGATCGGGGTCTTGCTGACCTTGAAGCGTTGGGCCAGCGTCGCCTCGTTGATCGACGAGCCGGGCAGGAGCTCGCATGAGAGAATCTCGGCGCGCAGACGCTCATAGACGTCCTCGCGCCGCAAGAGGGTTGGGTCGCTCATTCGCATATCCATCTCTGCGATCGATCAGGCGGTGACATGGGCAAGGATCTCCTCCACCGACTTGTTCTCCAGTCCAAGACTGCGCACGTTGCGTCCCTCGGCCACGAAATCACGGCCGGTCAGCGCGTTCGCCATGCCGATGGCGGCATCCATGGCCGGCGTGGCGATGCCGGCAAGCCGGCCCAACGCGGCCATCGGCACGAGATCGCAGGCGACATCCTGCACCAGATAGCGATGCGTCAATGACTTGGGTGCCGGCGCATAGCGATAGTGGGTGACGGCCATTTCCTGAAGCGACTGCTCCAGCGTGGGATGGCGCAGCACGTAGGTCTCGGCGAGCCAATCGCGGACGTCGGGCACGACAACGGAATAGGCTCGCGCAACAGCCACGCGCTCGCGATCGAGCCGCTCGATCAGGCCGCAGACGCTCGGGACCATGTTGTTGGCATAGAAGTTGTAGGCGCCGGGCCTTTCCACCATCGCCACGTTCGTGATCATGCCCGCAACGTGGAAGAGACCGCCCAGATCCGTAAAAGCCGTATGCAGGAGATTGGGCGCGGCTTTCATACCCGGAAAGGCTGCACCAATCTTGTCCATGATCGCGACGCTGCGAGAGGCCGGCTGGGATGCGAGGCTCCAGGTCTCCTTGGTCGACGTCATGAGGACGCGGTCGGGAGACTTCACCGTCAGCATGTAGGGATAGGCATCCATATCGCCGACATCGACATTGGCACGGCACCCGGCCGCGTCGAGCGCCGCACGAAAGGCGAGCGACCCGGCAAAGTGACCCTGGATCAGCACGATCGTCTGACCGTCGACCAGCAGCGGCGCCAGGGCGCGCGCGACCGCGGGGTGCGCATTGCCATACGTTGAGACGAGGATGACCGATGCTCCCTTGGCCGCCTCGGCAAGGTCGGTCGTCGCCAGTTCGACCTGTGCGAAGGTCTTCTCCCCGCGTCCTTCGACGTGCAAGCCGCCGGCCTCGCGCATGCCCGCGATCTGTGCCTCGTCGATATCGTGCACATGCAGGCGCACGCCATCGATGCCGAGCTGTGCGGCGAGCCCTTTGCCGCCCATACCCGCGCCGATGATGCACCAGATGTCGCCCTGCCTGCTCATGTCGTCTCCGTATCCTTGTCCATTCCGGCCGATCTCATCGGCGGATGTGCTCGATGATCTGCGGTATCGTCATGCCGGCGATGCCGAGCGCGTCCGGCGACCGGCCCTCGCGCCAGAAATCGCGTCCGGTCAGTGCTCCAGCGATCTCGATGGCGGCGTCGATCGTCGGTGATGGAATGCCGGCCGCGCGTCCAAGGCCCGCGATCGGTACCAGAACGCAGCCGACATCCTGGACGAGGAACCGATGCGTCAGGGATTTCGGCGCCGGAGAATACTTGTAGGCGGTTTCCGCCAGCGCATGCAGCATGTCGTGCAGCGACGTTGGCGCCATCTTGTAGGTCGATGCGAGCCACGACACCGCATCAGACGCTTCGACGCCGCAGGCCTTTGCAATCGCCACCCGCTCCGCGTCGAGCTTGAGGAGCAGATTGCAGACGCTCGGCACCATATTCGATGAATAGAAGTGATAGACGCCGGCATCCTCGACCCGGCTCACGTTCGTGATGATGCCGCCGACGTGAAAGACGCCCCCGAGATCGGCAAAACCGGTGTGCAGAAGGCTTGGCGCCGCCACCATGCCGCGGAAGGCCGAGCCGACGCGCTCGAGAACCGCGGCTGTACGTGTGGCGGGCATTGCCGCGACCTGCCACTTGGCCTTCATGCCCGTGAGAAGCACGCGATCGACCGCCAGCGCCTTGGCCTGGAAGGGTGAGGAATCCATGTCCGCAACGTCAACCTGGGCCCGGCAGCCGGCTTTCTGCAGCGCTCGCCGCACGATGAGCGCGCCCGCCATATTGCCTTGCAGGAGCAGGATGGTCTGGCCGTCCTCCAGGAATGGCGCGATTGTTTCGGCCACGCGCGCATGCTCCGTTCCGTACGTGCACACGACGATGACGCCGGCGCCGCGTATCGCCTTCGCAGGGTCGGTGGTCGCCAGCTCGACCGGCGCAAAGTCCCTGTCGCCACCCTCGACATGCAGTCCGCCGCTCGCGGCAAGGGCCGCCACCTTGGGTGCGTCGATGTCGAGCACACGCAAGCGATAGCCCCACGTGCCGAGCCGGCCGATGATGCTGTAGCCGGCATGACCGGCGCCCACGACGGTCCAGATTTCGTTCTTTGCGCTGCTCACGTAGCCCCCAGAAGGTGATCGGAATTTGTGTTGGCCATGCCGGCGGGCGCCATCATGTACGGCAATCGCTTCTCTTCCCATGCATGACAGGCAACGCGCCCGCCCGAACGCGGTACGTCCCGAGGGACCTCCGTTCGGCAACGGTCGTTGGCATAAAGGCACCGCGGATGGAACGGACAGCCCCCTGGCGGCGACATGGGATTGGGCACCTCGCCCGCGATCGGGGTCCGGTCGGGGTCTGGCCCGGCGAGGCTCGGGACCGACTCGAGCAGCAGACGGGCATAGGGATGTGCGGGTGCGCTGAAGAAGGCGGCCGCGTCAGCCAGCTCGACGATCCGCCCAAGGTACATGACGGCGATCCGGTCGGCGACGTGCCGGACAACCGCGAGGTTGTGAGAAATGAAGAGATAGGTAAGGCCGAAAGCCGACTGCAGGTCCTTCATGAGGTTGAGGACCTGGGCCTGCACCGAAACGTCGAGCGCGGATGTCGGCTCGTCGCAGATGATGAACTCGGCTTCCGCCGCGAGGGCGCGTGCGACCGAGATACGCTGGCGCTGGCCGCCGGAGAACTCGTGCGGGTATTTCCTGCCGTCTTTCGACGACAGGTTGACCTGCCGCAGCAGATCGCCGACGCGCTCGCGCCTCTGTGCGCTGTTCAAGCGCTGCGTCGCGGTGCGCATCGGTTCGGCAATGATGTCCTCCACGCGCCAGCGCGGATTGAGGCTGGCATAGGGGTCCTGGAAAATCATCTGTACCCGCGGCTGCCCGCCGGATGCTCCGGGGAACGACAGCTCGCCCGAGGTCGGCGTGTAAAGGCCGGCCATCAGGCGCGCGATGGTTGACTTTCCACAGCCGGATTCGCCGACCAGGGCAAACGTCTCGCCGCGCCGGATATCTAGCGTCACGCCATCGACCGCCTTGAGCATTCGCGGTGCGTGCCCCGTCACGGCGCGCACGAGAAGCGGCTCGGAGACGTCGAAGTGGCAGGACAGAGATTTCGCCACGACGAGCGGTACCTCGCTACGGGTCCGGCCATACGGACCGGGCTCTTCTACAGCAATCGATGACGCGCGTGGTGCACTGCGTTCTCCTGCCCGCCAGCACGCGGACAGGCGGCCATCATGCAGGGCCAACGGCGGCGGTTCGACGCGGCACCGGTCGATCACCAGCTCGCATCGAGGATGGTAGGCGCAACCTGCCGGCATGGCGTCGAGCCGCGGCATGCTGCCGGCAATCTGGTTGAGGCGCGCCTGGCGCTGCTCGAGGCGCGGCACCGAGGCCATCAGCCCTGCCGTATATGGGTGCTGCGGATTGTCGATCACCTGCCGGACAGGGCCGATCTCAACCAGCCGCCCCGCATACATGACGGCGACCTCGTCGGCGATCTCCGCGATGACGCCGATGTCGTGGGTGATGAGAATGACCGCGACGCCATGCTCGACGCATAGGCGCTTCAGCAGCGCCATGATCTGGGCCTGGATCGACACGTCGAGCGCCGTTGTGGGCTCGTCGGCGACGATGAGGCGAGGACGGGCAGCGAGCGCGAGCGCCGTCACCACGCGCTGGCGCATACCGCCGGAAAACTGATGTGGGTACTGTCCGAAGCGGACGTCAGGCGCGGGGATCCCGACGTCGTCGAGCAACCCGAGCGCGCGCGTCCGCGAAGCGGACTTGTCGATGTCGAGATGGACGTCGATGGTTTCGACCAACTGGGACCCGATGGTCTGCAGCGGATCGAGGCTTGTCAGAGGATCCTGGAAGATGGCGCCGATCTGCCGGCCGCGCACCGTCCGCATCTTTGCAGGCGGCAGGTCGTCGATGCGCTGACCATCGAGCAGCACGCGGCCACCGGCTATGCGCCCGGGCGGCTCGAGCAGGCGAATGATGGCCGAACCCGTCAGGGATTTGCCCGCCCCCGACTCACCCACAATGCCGAGAATACGGCCAGGCTCGATGGAGAACGACACATCGTGCACGGCGACAAGCGTGCCGCGCCGCGTTGGAAACTCGACCCTGAGGTTCTCGACCTGGAGCAGCGGAGCCATCAGCGCAGCTTCGGATTGAGGGCGTCGCGGAGCCAGTCGCCAAGCAAATTCACGGCGAGAATGAGGACCACGAGCATGAGGGAAGGGAAGACGACGACCCACCACTGGCCGGACAGCATGTATTCGTTACCGACCCGCACCAGCGTGCCGAGCGACGGCTCAGTCGGCGGCATGCCAACGCCCAGGAATGACAACGTCGCCTCCGTGAGGATCGCAAGCGCGAGGTTGATGGTGGCGATGACCGCGACCGGCCCCAGGGTATTGGGCAGAATGTGCGAGATCGCGATGGCGGCGGCGGAGCGCCGGGCGAGCCGCGCAGCCTGAACGTACTCCTTCTTCTTTTCGATCATGGCAAGTCCGCGCACAACGCGCGCATAGGGGACCCATCCGGATATGCCGATGGAAAAGACGAGGATCAGAAGCACGGAGTTCTCGAACACGTCCCTCGGCAGAAGGGTCTTCGCGGCCCCGTTGATCAGCAGCGCCACCAGGATGGTCGGAAAGCTCAGCTTCACATCGGCGGCGCGCATGATGATGGTGTCGGCCCAGCCGCCGGCGTAGCCGCTCCACAGGCCGAGCGAGACACCGATGAACAGCGAAATGGCGACACTCATGAAACCGACGACGAGCGAGATGCGCAGGCCGTAGATAATGAGGGAGAGGATGTCGCGGCCCTGCGTATCGGTGCCGAAGATATACTGGCTCAAGCCGTCCGCCAGCCAGACCGGAGGCCGTTCAGAGTCGAGCAGATTGACGGCAGCAAGATCAAACGGATCCTGCGGCGCGATCAATGGCGCTCCGATTGCCGCGGCGAAAAGCAGGGCGGTGATCACCGCCGCGACGATGGCGGTCGGCGAGGAGCGCAGGCTCCAGACAAGGTCGTGATCGAGAAAACGCCGGAATGCGCCACTGCGGGGGGCCGCCTGCTCGCTCATGTCAGCGCTCCCTTGCCGGTCGCGCTGTCGGTGCGCAGGCGCGGATCGACCGCATAATAGAGAAGGTCGACGACAAGGTTGATGGATACGAACATCACGGCGACGAGCACGAGATAGGCCGAGATGACCGGGATATCGGCGAACTCGACCGCCTGGATGAACAACAGGCCCATGCCCGGCCATTGGAAGACGGTCTCCGTCACGATGGCGAAAGCAACCAGCGACCCCACCTGAAGTCCGGTGATGGTAATAACGGGGATCAACGTGTTCTTCAGCGCATGACGGAAATAGATGAGCCGCTCCGGCAATCCCCGCGCGCGTGCGAACTTGATGTGATCGGTGCGCAGCACCTCGAGCATCTCCGAGCACACCAGCCGCATGATGAGCGTCATCTGGTAAAGGCCGAGCGTGATGGAGGGCAGAATGAGCGCCTTGAGGCCGCTCGACGTCAGAAAGCCGGTCGTCCACCAGCCGATGGCGGTCACCTGCCCGCGCCCGAACGATGGCAGCCAGTTCAGACGGACCGAGAACACGAGGATGAGCAGGATGCCGATGACGAAGCTCGGCAGCGAGATGCCCGCAAGCGACAGCATCTGCAGCAGGCGCGAGAGAAACCCCGTCTGCTGCAGCCCCGCGTAGATACCGAGCGATATGCCGAGGGTCAGCGCGAATACCGTCGCGCAGAACACCAGCTCCAGCGTGGCGGGCAGCCGCTCCGCGAGCAGTCGCGTCACCGGTACGGCATTTCGATAGGAAATCCCGAAATCACCCGAGACTGCGCGCTTTACAAAGCGTGCAAACTGCACGGCGACGGGATCGTCGAGACCCAGCTTCGTTCGCAGCTCCGCGCGCTCGGCCGGGCCCACATCCTCTCCGACCATGTTGTTTACGGGGTCGCCGACGTAGGTGAACATCGCAAAACTGACGAATGACACCACGAGCACGACGACGACGGCCTGCGCACAGCGGCGGAGCACGAACAGGATCATGGCTTGCCGCCTCCCGTTCGAGCATTCGATCGTATCCGCATCGCCATATGGAAGCTGTAGGTTCTGATATTTCCTGTGTCAAGAAACGCCACTTTTCCGCTCGCCATAACGGCAGATTGCGTTTCAAATGACCCAAATTTTGGCGTGACAGATCACATCTGTGAGATATCATGCCCTGCACCAATCCATTAAAACGGCTCCGGCAAGCGGTGGGAGAATGCGATGAATACGGCTTTGGCGACGCGGGTAACCCGGTGCGGCTCCATTCGCGCGATTGCAATGGTGTTGGCGCTCGCCGGCCTTGCCGTGGGCGCGCTGCCGGCGGAGGCCAAGACGCTGCGGTGGAGCAACGAAGGCGACGTGACCTCGATGGATCCGTACGCCTTCTACACCACCAGCAATGCGAGCTTTCTCCAGAACATCTATGAGCCGCTCGTAAGGCTCAACAAGCAACTGAAGCTCGAGCCCTCGCTTGCCGTCTCCTGGGAAGTGGTCGAACCGACGAAGTGGCGCTTCAAGCTGCGCAGCGGCGTGAAATTCCACGATGGGAAGCCGTTCAGCGCCGATGACGTGGTTGCTTCGCTCAAGCGCGCGGGCGATCCCAATTCTCCCTATCGTGTGGCCATGAGCGCGGTGAAGGACGTCGTGAAGATCGACGACTTGACCATCGACGTGCTCGTGAACGCCCCCTACCCCACGCTTCTCAACGATCTCGCTGCCGTGTTCATCATGAGCAAGGGGTGGATGGAGGAGAACAACACCCTCAAGCCGGTCAACCCAAGCAAGGGTGAGGATAGCTATGCATCCATGCATGCAAATGGCACCGGACCGTTCATGCTCAAGAGCCGCCGGCCGGACGCGGAGACCGTGCTCGTCTCCAACCCGAACTGGTGGGACAAACCCGAGGGCAATATCACCGAGGTTGTGTTCCGCCCGATCAAATCGGACGCCACGCGCGTCTCGGCCCTATTGTCGGGTGAGCTCGATCTGATTACGCCCGCCCCGCTTCAGGACGTGGACAGGCTGAAAAAGGCGCCGGATGTCCACGTCATCCTGGGCCATGATCTGCGTCTCATTCTTCTTGGCCTCAACCAGGGCGCCGCCCAACTCAACGTCAGCGACATCAAGGACAAGAACCCGCTCGCCGATCTGAACGTTCGCAAGGCGCTGACGCAGGCCATCGACGTCAAGACGCTGACCGCACGCGTTCTGCGCGGGCTCGCCGAGCCGACGGCCAATCTCGTGGCCCCGCAGATCCAAGGATACGATCCCGCACTCTCGGAACCTCTCGCCCGTTATGACCAGGCCGCCGCCAAGACCCTGCTGGCGAGCGCGGGCTATCCCAACGGGTTTGAGCTTGGCATGGATTGTCCCTCCGACCGCTATGTCAATGCCGAGCAGGTCTGCCAGGCAATCGCCGCCATGTGGGCCCGGATCGGCGTGCGCGGGAAGCTGACCATCCAGTCCGTCACCCCCTACCTTAAGAAAGTTCTCAGCGGCGGCTCGGATGTCTACATGATCGGCTGGGCCAACTCGCCGCAGCTCGACGCCTATGTGATGCTCAACAGCGTGCTGCACACCAAGGGCGGCAAGTCGGGCGCGTGGAATCCAGGCGGATATTCGAACTCGAAACTCGATGAGTTGACCAAAAGCGTCAGCTCGGAGCTGGACATGGCCAAGCGCCAGAAAATGATCAGCGAAGCCTTCACCATCCATCGCCAGGATTTCGGCTCGATCCCGCTCTATCTCGAGCCGCTGGTCTGGGCGACCCGCAAGGGCGTGGACGTGGTGCAGACCGCCGACAACAAGGTGCGTCTGTGGTGGATCAAGATCCACTAGGCTGACAGGCGGCGGAGCGGGGAGAGCACCATGAAGTTCGTCATCGCGTCGTTCAGCCACGAGACGAACAGCTTCTCCCCAATTCCGACGCCGCTTGATCAGTTCGGCGGCGGCAAGGGGCCCCTGTTTGGCGACGCGGCGCGCACCGCCTTCCGTAACACGGGCACCCCGACAGGAGCCTTCATCCAGGCAGCCGAACGGATGAGCGCCGAGATCGACGTGCCCGTCGTGGCGCGCTGCAGTCCCAGCGCGCCCGTCGACGATCACGCATTCGACGTCGTGAGTGACGCCATCTGCGAGTCCGTGCGCAAAGGTTGTGATGCGTTGCTGCTGGAACTGCATGGCGCAATGATCACGCAGTCCCGTGACGACGGCGAGGGCGTCCTCATGGAGCGGCTGCGCCGGCTGGCACCCGATACGCCGATCGCGGTTTCGCTCGATCTGCATGCGAACGTTTCGGCGCCCATCGTCGACAATGCGACCGTGATCGCCGGTTACAAGACCTATCCGCACATCGACATGTTCGAGACCGGACAGCGTGTCTTCGAACTCCTTATGGCAACGATGCGCGGCAACATCCGGCCTGTGACGGTGTGGGGCAATAGATCGATGCTCCCGCACACACTGTGCATGGATTCGAACCAATCGCCGATGAAGGACGTCATCGCGCTCGCGCGGGAGACGGAACGCGAGACAGGCATTCTTGCATCAAGCCTGTTCGGGGGATTTCCGCTCGCCGACACTCGCGAAGCAGGCTTGTCCTGCATCGTCATGGCCGATGGCGACAGGACGGCGGCAGAGCGCGTCAGAGACCAAATTCTCGACGCAGCCTGGGCCCAGCGCGAGGCGTTCGTCTATCATTCCGAGCCGCTGGAGGCCTCCATCGCCCGCGCACGGGGCATCACGGACGGACCTGTGCTTCTCGTCGATCACGGCGACAACTGCAATTCCGGCGGCACCCTCGATTCCATGAGCGTCGTCGAGGAGGTGATGCGCCAGGGACTGGAGGACGTCGCCGTCGCACCCATCTGCGATCCTGCCGTGGCTCAGGCGTTGCATGCGGCCGGCATCGGCGGCGAGGTCGTCGTCGACCTCGGCGCCAAGGTGCCGACACCATTCCTGAAGACGGCGGGAAAACCGGTGCGGCTCCGCGGCCGAGTCACGGCGCTGTCCGACGGAAAACTGACGGTAACCGGCCCGGTCTTCACCGGTACCAAGCTCGAAATGGGACCGTCCGGCGTCATCGATACGGGATCGATGGCCATTGTGGTCACGTCACGGCGGATCGAGCCCTACGATCTTGGCGTCTTCCGTTCACTGGGCATCGAGCCCACCCAAAAGCGCTACGTGCTGATCAAGTCGCGCATCCAGTACAAGCCGACATTCGTTCCAATCGCCAAAGCCGTGATCGAATGCGCGGGCGCCGGCGTCTGCAGCTCCGACTACAGCCAGTTCGCCTTCAGCCGCGTGCGGCGACCGATGTATCCGCTTGATCCGGTTTCCGGCTGAGACAAGCTCCCGCGAATATCCACCGATGCGTGCCGGTCAATCCGGCGTGTTGGCTCCAGCCGGCTTCCAGACCTGTTCGAAGACCCGCATGAAGTTGCCACCGAGAAACTTGGCAACCTGATCCGACGTGAAGCCCTTCTTCAGCAGCCCTTCGGTCAGATTCGGCAACTCCGCGTTCGACTGGATGCCCTTCGGGTAGGTCCATTTCCGCTTCGTATTCGGCACGCCGTTGACGGTGGACGCTCGCTCGATCGCGCCCTTGAAGATCGTCTCGTCCCAGTTCTCCATGAAGTCGGGACCGATACCGATACAGTCCTCACCGCCGACCTCGCCGATGTGCATGATATGGCGCAACAAGTCGTCGAATGTCGGAACGGGATTTGACGAGATGAACGGATCGAGCGCGTGGAAACCGATCACGCCGCCACCCTTGGCGATGCCCAAGATCAGATCATCCGTCAGGTTGCGTGGATGTTTGCACACGCTGCGCGCGTTCGAGTGCGAAGCGATGATCGGCTGCTTGCTCGTGTTCAGCGCGTCCTCGGTGCCCCGGTCCGACAGATGCGAAACATCGACGACGATGCCAAGGCGGTTGCACTCCTCGACGACCCTTATGCCGAAATGCGTCAAGCCGCCGGCGCTCCGCTCCTTGACGCCGTCGCCCAGACCATTCCTCACGTCGTGCGTGAGACCGATGCAGCGCAAACCGAGACGATAGAAATTCCGCAGATAGGAGATTTCCTCTTCGAGAGGCGCCCCGCCTTCGAGGCAGATGACGAACGCAATCTTGCCCTCGCGCTTGGCGCGTCGGATGTCCTCTGTAGTCGTTGCGAGAATGAAATGCTCCGATTCCTGCAGTTCGGAATAGGTGTGATCGAGTGCGCGCATGAAGCGCTGCAGATAGTTGGTCGTTAGGCGCGTCGCCGGCAGGTAGCCGTAGGGAGCATCGCCCCCGACGTGATCGCAAACGACCGTGACACCACCCGTACGCAACGTCGGCAGATGCCGCTTGTCGAGAATATTGCGGTCCCCGCTCTCCCGACGCCAGTCGACGTCCGAAGCCACGATGTCGGAATGGCCGACGATAACGATTGAATCGCGATGGAGCTGAGAAGCCACTGTCGACATGCGCTCGCCTCCCTGGCGGTTTTCCGGCGCCGATTGATGCCGGGACAGATCTGCTCGGAAGTTACAAAATCGTCATTGAATGGGTGGCAGCCGCCTGCCGGACGCTGCTCTCAGTCTCCTTCCACCGTCACGGTCGCATCAGGGTCCCAACCGATGGTTGCGTGCGACCCGATCGCCGGAGGTTCGCCATGCCGCCAAGCCGGCACGTTGACGGCAAAGCGGCCGGCGTCCGGCGTTTGGATGAGGACGTGGTATGACGTGCCGATATAGCTCCAGTTCTCGATGGTTCCGGTGAGCCGGTTGCGGGCATGGCTCCCTTCGCCGAGAAGATCGATTTTCTCCGGTCGGAGCGCCAGGGTGACTTGGCTTCCCGACGGGGCCGTACCGCCGTCATGCTCGAAGATCGAATTGCCGACCTGATACGTGAATCCGGTTGCGCTCGACGACACGACGCGCCCCGCAAGGAAGTTGCTTGCTCCCATGAAATCGGCAACAAACCTGCTGCTTGGCTTCGTATAGAGGTCGCTCGGCGTTCCATGCTGGATCAGCCTGCCGTCCTTGAGAACAGCGATCCGATCCGACATCGACAGCGCTTCCTCCTGGTCGTGCGTTACGTAGACGAACGTGAGGCCGAGGCGGCGATGCAGATCCTTGAGCTCGAGCTGCACCTGCGCGCGGAGCTTCTTGTCGAGCGCTGACAA
>JBFWXN010000116.1:0-13226 GCA_050187415.1 Hyphomicrobiaceae bacterium
CTCATTGTGCGTTGCGCTCGTCGTGGGCACCGTCCTCAACCTGATCAATCAAGGTGATGCGATCCTGACGATGGGTCACGTCAATTGGATCAAGGTCGCTTTGACCTATTGCGTTCCCTATGCTGTCTGCACCTATGGCGCGGTGTCCTCGCAAATGGTGTCGCGGGGTTATTCCTCGGAGCCGGGCGCCGCAACAGCAAAGACAGGGGTCCATCGTGCGTGAATGGAGAGCCCCACGGGGCGCCCGCACGGTTTGCGGCCCCCATCCGATAACCAACACTTCGCGCCCCGAGAGGAAGGCGTGACGCCGCCAGACGATACCTGCGAGCCTCGGACCGCCCGTGACGCACGCTGGCGTGCCCAGATGCGGGCGGCGCAAGACGGCGACCAGTCGGCCTATGGGGCACTGCTCGACGAGATTCTGCCCATGCTCCGCGTGATCGTGCGTCGCAAGTGGGGCCGCCAGCAGGATGTGGACGATATCGTGCAAGACATTCTGCTGTCTCTGCATGCCGTGCGTCACACCTACGATCCGGGCCGGCCGTTCCTGCCGTGGCTCCTTACCATCGCTTACCGGCGTATTGCCGACGCGGCCCGTCGCTCGTCCAGCCGAGCAAGCTATGAAACAACCGTCGACGTCATGCCTGAAACCTTTGCCGGCGACGAAACGAAGAATGAGCAGGACAGGAGCGACGACCAGGCAGCCGTACAGCAGTCCCTGGCCGAACTCACGAGTGGACAGCGCGAGGCCATCGAGCTGACGAAGGTGCAAGGACTGTCACTAAAAGAGGCATCCGCTATCACAGGAAAAAGCGTTGCGTCCTTGAAGGTTAACATTCACCGGGCCGTCAAGGCCCTGCGCCGCTCAATGACCACAAAGACCTAACGAACATGCAGCCCGAAGACCTAGTCAAGATCCTGGCCGCCGACGCCAAGCCCGTGCGGCGCTTGTCCTCGCCCATGGTGCGCCTGCTCATCTGGCTCGGTGTCTCCGTCGCCTACGCCGCCGCGATCGTCTGGCTCATGGGCCTGCGGCCCGACCTTCAGTCGAGACTGGGGGACACCCGCTTCACGATCGAGCTGGCGGCGACATTCATGACCAGCGTGCTCGCTGCGGCCGCGGCTTTCTGCGCGGGCTGTCCGGGGCGCCCGCTCTGGGAGCGGTTTGCGCCGCTGCCCGCCCTGGGATTGTGGATCTGGAGCCTGGGCGAGGGCTGCTGGCGCACCTTTGTCGCAGGCGGAGCGGAAGGACTTTCGTTTCGTCTCGACTTCGTATGCCTGCCCAGCATCCTGCTCGTCAGCGTCGTGCCGGGCGTTCTGATCCTCAAGATGATCCGGCAAGGTGCCCCGATCGCTCCGGTCACGACCACGGCATTGGCGGCGCTTGCCGCCGGCGCGCTCGGAGCCACGGCCCTGCGGCTGTTCCACGCCCAGGACGCCAGTGTGATGGTGCTGGTTTGGCAATTCGGTTCGGTGGCGCTGCTGGCCGGCTTGGGGGCGCTGATCGGTCGGCAGCTGCTGCCCTGGCCCACACCACGGATTACCACGCCATGAGCCGAAGGCACGGCCAACCCTCAAATGTGATCACCATTCCCGGCGACGGTGCCATCCTCGTGTTCGGCGGCCCCTATTCCAACGTGAGGGCTTTGGCGGCCCTACGCGCCCGCGCCGCGGCACTCGGTGTGACCGCCTCCAAGGTCATTTGCACCGGCGATATCGTTGCCTACTGCGCCGAGCCCGAGGAGACGATTGCGGCCATGCGCGAATGGGGCTGCCATGTGGTCGCCGGCAATTGCGAGCAGCAGCTTGCGCTCGACGCAGGCGATTGCGGCTGCGGCTTTGTGCAAGGCTCGGCGTGCGATGCCCTCTCCAAGGGCTGGTACAGCTTCGCCGCCAGTCGGGTGTCTGCGGCAAGCCGGGCATGGATGGGTCGGCTGCCAAACAGCCTGTCCTTGACCTACGGTGGCTTTTCGTTGCGCGTGGTCCACGGCAGCGTCGAGCAGACCAATCGCTTCGTGTTCGCTTCCCAGGAGCAACTGGTCGCAGCGGAACTCTCCCGCACTCGCGCCGACATTGTTGTTGCGGGGCACGCAGGCTTGCCATTCATCAGGCGGCATCGAGATCGGGTGTGGTTCAATCCCGGTGTGATCGGCATGCCGGCCAACGACGGCACACCCGACGTCTGGTTCGGCGTCATCCTCAACACCGGCCACGGTCTACGGCTAGAGACACACCGTCTGACATATGATCACGAGGGCGCTGCGTCGGCACTGCGCAGGGAGGGTTACGCCGAGGCCTATGCGGATGCGCTCATCAGCGGACGTTGGCCCAGCGTTGATGTGTTGCCCGCCGAAGAGAGAGCTGCTACCGGCCGGAAAACCTCCGAGCATGTGCTCCACCTATCAAAACCGAGCTTGGTCGAAACGCTAATTGTGCGACGAGCGGTTGCCGCGTCACAGCGTTGAGCGCCAGTGGCCCGGGACTCAATCACTAAGGAGAATGCGGCAAGCATGAACGCACCGGCCAGATTCCCGAAATTCACCTCCGAAGTCTGGACCGCAAGAGGGGAACGCCGCGCCAGCGTGGGACTGCGTGCCCTGGAGACGCTCTGGTTCAACACGGGAACCCTGTGCAACATCACCTGCGCCAATTGCTACATCGAAAGCTCGCCTCGCAACGACAGGCTCGCCTATCTGTCGCTGGCCGATGTCACACGCTATCTGGACGAGATCGAACGCGACAGCCTGCCGACGAGGCTGATCGGTTTCACGGGCGGCGAGCCGTTCATGAACGCCGCATTCCCGTCGATGCTCGAAGAGGCCCTCGCGCGCGGCTTCGAAACACTGACGTTGACCAACGCCATGCAACCGATGATGCGCTGGAAGCAGCGCATCGCGACACTCGCCTCGAGGTATGGCGAGGCGATGCGCGTGCGCGTTTCGCTCGATGATCATCGCGTCGATGTTCACGATCGGGAGCGGGGAACCGGCAGCTTCGCCAAGACCATGCAAGGACTGCAGTGGCTGATATCGGCGGGTGTCACCGTCGAGTTGGCTGGCCGGCGACTGTCCGACGAAACCGAGCATCAGTCGCGACACGGCTTTGCCTGCATTCTCCGCGAGCATGGTATTGCGATCGATGCCCACGATCCTTGCCAGCTGGTGCTTTTTCCTGAGATGACCGATGCCGGCGATCCGCCGGAGATCACTCCCACCTGCTGGGCAATCCTCAACGTGTCCCCGTCGACCATCATGTGCGCGACGGGCCGCATGGTGGTGAAACGAAAAAGCGGAGAGCATCCCGCCGTCGTCGCCTGCACGTTGTTACCTTACGACGAACGCTTCGAGCTCGGCGCTACGCTTGCTGAGGCCCACAAGCCCGTGCACCTGGCGCATCGGCACTGCGCGACGTTCTGCGTGCTGGGCGGCGCCGGATGCGGGCAGGCCCGCGAGAGCTGATGGCAACAAGGATTGGACCGATGCAACGACGACAGGCGCTACGTGCAATCTGTGCGCTGGTGTTCGCAGGCGCCGCAGTGCCTGCTTTCGCCGACCCGTCAGAGGCCGCATTCGATGCGCTGCTCGTCAGGTACGTGGTGGCCAGCCCCGACGGGGTCAATCGCGTCGACTACAGGAGGTGGAAGGCGACGCCCGTTGATGTCGCCAGCTTGGATACCTACATCCGCCAGCTCGCCGGGCGTACGCCGTCGACAATGTCCCGCGATGACGCCTTCGCTTTCTGGTGCAACCTCTACAATGCCACCACCCTGAAGGTCGTTCTCGACCGGTACCCGGTGGCGTCGATCCGCGACATCAAGAGCGATGGCCTGTTCGACCCGAAGGCCTACATCGGCCCCTGGCGAACGAAGCGGGTCACGATCGAAAGCCGATCCTATTCGCTCGACGACATCGAGAATGAGGTCTTGCGCCCGGTGTTCAAGGATCCTCGCGTGCACTACGCGATCAACTGCGCCTCGTACGGTTGCCCAAACCTGCGCAACAAGGCATGGACCGCGGCCACGCTCGGCGCCGACCTCGATCGGACGGCACGGGATTACGTCAATCATCCGCGCGGCGTCACGGTGCTCGCGGGCAACAGACTCAAGGTCTCGAGCATCTACAAGTGGTTTGCGGATGACTTTGGCGGGACGGATGCGGGCAAGATCGCCCACTTGCAGAAGTACGCGGAGCCGAAGCTCGCGGCCGTGCTCGCCGCCAATCCGGTCATTAGCGAGGATGGCTACGACTGGTCGCTCAACGACGTGAAGTAGTCTGACAGATCACAGTGAGCGTTTCGCACGGTGCGTTGATAGGCGGACTAGGCCATGATCGAGCTGCAATCGACTATCACCTGCCCCGAATGCGGCCATCGCGCGGTCGAGACGATGCCGACCGACGCCTGCCGATACGTCTATGTCTGCCCACGTTGCTCCACCCGCCTCACGCCCAAGAAAGGTCACTGCTGCGTGTTTTGCTCCTATGGTTCGGCGCCCTGTCCGCCGATACAGGAGGAGCGGCTCGCGCGCTCCGATCAGCGGCAGTCGTGATGCCCAGCTGGCGGACGTGCACCAGGTCCACGATTTGCGCGCGGCAGGATCACAGGAGAGGCCCAATGATCAAGCTGTCAGGATCTGTGTGCATCGATGCACCGGCCGAGTTGGTTTGGGCGCGCCTTGCCAAGCTCGAGGACATCGAGCTTTGGTCGCACCTTATCAAGCGCGCAACCTGTCCGGGCGGGCGATCGCGCGGTGTGGGCGCCGAGCGAACATGCGAACTGGCCGGCAACATCACCATCCAGGAGCGTTGGGTCGCGTGGGACGAGGGCCGCTCCTTTGCCTACGAGGGAACAGGCTTGCCGCTCGTCAAACGCGCGCGCAACGTCTGGTCGGTGCGCCCAGAGGGCGAGCGGCAGTCATTGCTGACTACGGACGCCGAAGTCGAGCTCAAAGGCGGCACCTTCGGCAAGCTGCTCGAGCCGGTCATGGCTGCCGTTTTTCGAAGGATGGCACCCAGCTCGCTTGCCGCGTTCAAGTATCTGGTTGAGAACGGCCATCCCTACGAGGGCCGGCACTCGGATCTGCCGGCGGCCGCAGCAACATGCTAGCGGTGGCGCATCGCGGTCCCGTCGCTCTGCGCGTTCGCATCATCCAGGTAGACCGGACCTGCTCAAGCCGACGTCACGTCCGTTTCCGTCGTAGCGCACCGGCTAGCGCAGGTTTCGCTTTGCGTCCCGCCTTCTTTGCCTTGGGCGGCAGTGACGCAGCATAGCTGAGCCCTCGCTGCAGCCACGCCGCGAGCACTCCCCGGTCAGCAATGGCCGACTCCGGCAGCACGATGTACTCACGCATCGGCCGCCCGGCCATGGGCTCGAACAAACGCGCGCCCTGCTTGCCGATCGCGGCAACGCGATCCTTTTCGGCGAGCCGAACGATCACGTTCTCCTGGTGCAGGCCGGTGAACAGGTTTCCTGCAACGAACGCACACGGGTACCCGAACATCTTGCGGCGCTCGATGCGGGGATCGTCCGGAAGAGCGGCATGGAATAGAGCGATCAGGTCATCGGGAGATTTTCTCCACACCGGCGCGGCTCGCCTCTTTGCCATGTCAAAACGCCTCTGTTTGCTGATCGATCGTGCTTCTGATGCATGCCGGCCGAGTCAGTCGAGCCCGCCGTCCCGTCGCACTTGGGCCTGAAGATCCGCAATCAACTGCTCACGATCCCTGTCGAAGCGACGCAGCAGATCCCGATCCACCGCCGTATCCTTGCTGTTCCTGGCGCCCCACACGGTCATTTCGATCAGCATCGGCACGACGCTGACCGCCAACCGTGTCGGCTTGTAGACATACTGCCGCGCATCCTGCACATCCCGCTCTTTGCGGATCAGGCCTTTCTGTTCCAGACGCTTCAGCCGGTCGGCCAGCACATTGGTGGCAATGCCTTCCTCACACGCCAGCAATTCACGATAGCGGCTGCGGGATTTGAGCAGCAGGTCGCGAAGAACCAGCAGCGTCCACCGATCGCCGAAGATTTCCAGGGCGAAGCTGATCGGACAGGTGGAGCGCTTTGGCTGGTCGGAGCGGCCCATGTTGCGCGGTGACATTTTCACTTGCTCTTTGCAAGAGAACTAATAGGATCGCTTGTGCTTTGCAAGTAAAAGGAGTTGCCGATGTCGATGTTGGGCGGCTGTCTGTGCGGAAAAGTGCGCTACGAATGCAAGGAGGAGGCCGGCGGCGGGCATTGCCACTGCATCGACTGCCGCAAGAGCAGCGGGACAGGGCACTGTTCGCATATGATCGTCCCCGAAGCTGCGTTCAAAGTCACCGGCGACGTGAGGTTCTTTGACAAGCCAGCCGACAGCGGCAACATGATCAGCCGCGGTTTCTGCCCGCAGTGCGGATCCCCGATCTACTCGAGGAATTCCGGTGTGCCCGGCATGGTGTTCTTGCGCGCTTCGAGTCTCGATGACCCGCAAGCGTTTCGGCCTCAGATGGTCGTTTACACCGACAGGGCGGCGTCATGGGACCACATGGACCCTTCGCTTCCCCGGTTCGCGGCCATGCCATCCGGGGAAGAGATGCCGGAGCAAGTGCGTGGAGGCGAGCGGAAGGCCGAGTAGCGCTCCGAACCGGGCCGCCTTTGCAACCAACTAAGAGCTAGCGGCGAATTGCTCGCGTTGCTTCGGACGTCAGGAGCTGGCGTCTGATCCCTATCAAGCATGGTGCCAGATCAAACGAACTCGCGAGGCTTGCCAACGCTCAGTTGATCGTATAGCCATATGGCTATTCTTTACGTCGGAGCAGCGGACATGGCAGTCGAGGCCAGTGTTGTGGATGTGCGCCGCCAGCTAAACGCTGCACCGGGAATGGTCTTTGGCGTGTTTGCCGATCCACAACTCGTTAGCCGTTGGCTCAAGCCAAGTGTGGACGTCAGACTCGACGTTCTTGCCTTCGACTTTCGCGCAGGCGGTGCCTATCGCTTTGCCTACCACGTGCCCGGCGGGCAGATCATGCACGTCAATGGTACCTTCCGAGCGATCGAACAGCCGTCACGCCTGGCTTTCTCCTGGAACATCGAAGCGCCCGACGAGCATGCCGGTGTCCAGTCCGAAGTGCAGGTGTCGATCACACCGCATGAAGCCGGCTGTGAACTTCACATTCGCCACATCAATCTTTCGCGCCCCGGCGCACCCGAGCGTCACGCGGAGGGTTGGAAGGGGGCGCTGGACAATCTGGCGATACTGCTCTCCAAGGAGAAAGAAGCATGACGCGCCTCGGACTTGCCGTGCTGGCCTACCTCGTGCCGACCTTTGCGCTCGGCTTCGTCTGGCATCTCGTGCTGTTCGATCGGTACTACCAAAGCCTCCAGATCTATCGGTCGGACATCATCATTCCGTTCGGCTTTCTGTCGATGCTGATCCAGGGTGGGATCTTCGGCTGGATCTATGCGAGGGCGTTCGCCTCATCGCCAGCGAGCCCGGCAAATCGCGCGATTTCGTACGGCCTTCTCGGCGCGGTTCTCTCCTGGAGCTTCACGACGCTTGCCGTCGCGGCCAAGAACATCATGGTCTCCGTGCCGGGCTATCTGTTGATCGAAACGGGCTTTACGCTCGTCCAGTGGATGATGGTTGCGCCGCTGACGGTCTTGGCGTTCAGCCGATCATCGAGGGCGTCCATGACTGCTCCGGTCTGAGGCTCAAGGCCCATGGCGATCCAGTATACGGAGGCCCTCGACCGCACTTTCCACGCGCTGGGTGACGCTTCGCGCCGTCGCATGCTGACAACGTTGAGCCGGAAAGGAGCCTGCTCGGCTGGCGAACTGGGCGCGTTGTTCGATGCGGCTCAGCCGACCATCTCCAAGCACCTCCGCGTGCTCGAGGACGCACAACTCGTTTCCAGGCGCGTTGAGGGACGGCGGCATGTGTTCGAGCTTGCACCCTCGCGCATGCGGCAGGCGCAGCACTGGTTGGAGCGCCACCTGGCCTTCTGGGCAGGCAGCTTGGATCAACTCGAAGGACTTCTCGAAGAACTGAAAACAATAGACGCGAAGGGAACGAGGGATGGGTGACCTGCCGAACTACGTGCTTGAGCGGACATTGGCTGCGCCGCGAGAGCTTGTGTGGAAGACATGGACCGATCCGGACCTGGTCGCCCGCTGGTACGGCCCCCAACGTCGAGACGGTTGTCCATCGCCTCGACCTCAAGCCAGGCGGCTTGTGGCTGGTCGAGATGCGCCGGGACGGTAGGTCGAGCTACCAGCGGGTCGAGTATGTAGAGGTGAAGGTGCCGGAACGTTTGATCTGGTTGCATTCCAACGCCGACGCCGATTGGAACATCATTTCCTCGCAGATGATGCAGGATTGGCCGCGCATCCTGCTGACGACCGTGACGCTTGAACAGGCGGGCGACCAGACCAAGTTGTGCCTCACCTGGGTTCCTCACGAGGCGAGCGCCGCCGAGATCGCCTGCTTCCGTGCAGCTATCGGCGGCATGGACAGGGGCTGGGCTGCCGGCATGGAGCTTCTCAAGAAGCTGCTGGCCGAACTGCAGACCAAACCTGTTCCATCGCGATAGGCAGGCTGCCAACGGTCGCAAGCAGAGCTTCCAGTGCAGACGCCCGCTCCCCGCACGTACATGCCGTTCTCGGAGCGTAAATAGCTCGTCACCTATCTGGGGTGCCTCTGCCGTGTCGCTGAGGCATTCGGACCGGCGAAAGTCGACCCTAGGGAGAGTCTCCGGAGAAGGCTCTGGTGGGCTCTCTCACAACGCGAAAGAACCGGTCGGCCATGTCATTCCCTGGATTTATCAGCTCAATCCGCAATTCGCTCAGCGTCACGTCGCTGGCTGTGTCGAACCTCACGACGACCGCAAAGAGTTCCAGCACCTCCTCGCCCACTCTGATCCGCGAGCAGACCACTCCATCGCGAGCAGCCCTCCTCGCCTTGTCGGCCTGGTTTGGCGTGCAAGGCTTGTCGCAGTCTGGGGCATCGCCTTTGGTCACGTCGGCGGCCTCGCATGGGTCGCTGTTGTCGCCGCCCCCCTCATTGTGGAGTGGTGCATCGCCCTCTCAGCCAAAGTGTCCAAGGGTTGAAGCCACCACACTCTCGCCTCGCATTACTCCCCAGCCGGTTGGGTCATGTTGAGACAGGATCCCCGGTCCGCTGCACGCGTACGAGTTAAACGGTGAACATCGCCGCATTGATGGCGATCACAAACCAAAGACTATGAGGGCAGAGCCCTTTGACTTTGGCGTTTCCGGCCCCCAGCAGGCAGCGGCACTATGACGAAGCGCAGCTCAGCTCTTGTCATCGGAAGAATAGATATTTGACCAGAGCCGCGATCGCGAGGACAGCAATCACCACGGTGACCAGCCCGCCGAGTACCATGAACCACATCATGCCGTCGTGCATCTTGGCTCAAACCTCCTCCAGCGCCGTCGGTGCAGATTCCGGTTGCGCATTTAGTCCCCTGTGACCCAACCCCCAGCCTTTGACGACGGCGTAGATGGCAGGGATCACGACCAGCGTCAGGACCGTGGACGATAGCATGCCGCCGATCATAGGGACGGCGATGCGCTGCATAACTTCCGAACCCGTTCCTGTGCTCCATAGGATCGGCAACAGACCAGCGACGATTGCGCATACTGTCATCATCTTCGGTCGCACGCGCTCGACCGCACCTTCCATGATCGCCGCGTTCAAATCCTCTTTCGACAACGCACGCCCTTCCCGTTCGGCACGCGCTCTATGTTCGTTCAGCGCGTGGTCGAGATAGATCAGCATGACCACACCTGTCTCCGCTGCGACACCGGCCAGGGCGATGAACCCAACGGCCACGGCGACAGACATGTTGAAGCCGAGCCACCACATCATCCAAAGACCGCCAATCAAGGCGAACGGTAAAGACAGCATGACGATCAGGGTCTCAGCGATGCGTCGGAAGTTGAGGTATAGGAGCAAAAGGATAATGAGGAGCGTCAACGGCACCACGATGGTGAGACGCTGCTTGGCGCGCTCGTAGTATTCATATTGACCACTCCACAAGGCGTAGTAGCCAGGCGGAAACGTCACCTTCTCGGCCACCGCCCTGCGTGCCTCGTCGACGTAACCTCCAAGGTCCCGCGCCCGCACATCGATATAGATGTAGGCGGCGAGCTGCGCGTTCTCGGTGCGGATCGAGGCCGGCCCCTGAGTGATTTTTACATTCGCGACCTGGCCCAGCGGAATCGACGAGCCGTTGGCGAGCGGCACCAGCGTCTCCCGGGCAATCGCCTGCGGATCGGATCGCACATCGCGCGGATAGCGAATGGTGACGGCATACCGCTCACGGCCTTCCACTGTGGTCGTCACGGTCTCCGCGCCGAGCGCCGTGGCGATCACCTGCTGAACGTCGCCGACCATCAGTCCGTAGCGCGCGAGCTGCAGGCGGTCCGGCTCGATCTCGAGGTAGTAGCCGGCAATAATGCGCTCGGCGTAGGCACTGGCTGTGCCGCCAACGCCCTTGATCACCGACTCGATGTCGCGGGCGAGCTGCTCGATGACCTTCAGATCCTGCCCGATGACCTTAATGCCGAGTGGCGTGCGGATGCCGGTGGCCAGCATGTCGATGCGAGCCTTAATCGGCATGGTCCAGGCGTTCGAGACGCCCGGGAACTGCAGCGCCCGATCCATCTCGTTGATGAGCTTGTCCAGCGTCATGCCATCGCGCCATTCGCTCGAGTCCTTCAGGTTGATAATGATCTCGAACATTTCCGTCGGTGCGGGATCGGTTGCCGTGCCCGCGCGGCCTACCTTGCCGAAGACCGACAACACCTCCGGGAAGCTCTTGAGGATCCTGTTCATGACCTGCAGCAGCTCGGTCGCCTTGGTGATGGAAATCCCCGGCAACGTGGTCGGCATGTAGAAGAGCGTGCCCTCGTTCAGGTTCGGCATGAACTCGGAGCCGATGCGCGTCGCGGGAAAGCCGGTCACCGCGAGCAGCGCCAACGCGATGGCGATGGTCAAGGTCTTGGCTTTAAGCACCACGCGGATGATGGGTCGATAAATCCAAATCAGAAACCGGTTCACGGGATTGCGGCGCTCGGGAATGATGCGCCCGCGCACGAACAAGATCATCAGGGCCGGAACCAGCGTGATGGAGAGCACGGCCGCAGCGGCCATGGCAAAGGTCTTGGTATAGGCCAGCGGCTTGAACAGCCGGCCCTCCTGCGCCTCAAGCGTGAAGATCGGTAGGAACGACACGGTGATAATGAGCAAGGAGAAGAACAGTGCCGGCCCGACCTCGGTGGCGGCCTCGATCAGCACCTCGCTGCGCGGCTTGTCGGGTGGGGCGCGCTCCAGATGCTTGTGAGCGTTCTCGATCATGACGATCGCGGCGTCGACCATTGCCCCGATGGCGATGGCGATACCGCCCAGGCTCATGATGTTTGAGGACAACCCGAGTACATGCATGCACACGTAAGCGATCAGCACACCCAGCGGCAATGTAATGATCGCAACCAGCGCGCTGCGGACATGCAGCAGGAAGATCATGCACACCAAAGCGACGATGATGCTTTCCTCGATCAGAGTCGTGGTGAGTGTCGCGATGGCACGGTGAATAAGATCGGAGCGATCATAGACGGGAACGATCTCCGTTCCGGCAGGTAGGCTCGACTTGATATCCGCCAGGCGTGCCTTGACATTCCCGATCACCGACAAGGCATTCTGGCCGTAGCGCTGGATCGCTATGCCGGAGGCGACCTCGCCCTCGCCGTTGAGCTCGGTGACGCCGCGCCGCTCGTCCGGCGCGAGCTCGACGCGCGCCACGTCACGCAACAAGACGGGCGCCCCGCCCTCCGACCTGAGCACGATCTGCTCGAGGTCCTGAACGCCGCGCAGATAACCGCGGCCGCGCACCATGAACTCGGTCTCGGCCATCTCGATGACACGGCCGCCAACGTCCATGTTGGACGCTCGGATGGCGTCGCGCAGCTTCGACAGCGTCAGGTCGAACCCTTTCAGGCGGCGCGGATCGACGATGACGGAGTACTGGCGCACGAACCCGCCGACGCTGGCAACCTCGGCCACGCCCTCGGCCTTGGCAACGGCAAAGCGCACCTGCCAATCCTGCGTCGCTCGGGTTTCCGCCAGCGTACGCTTCTGCGCCATGACGGCGTACTGGTAGACCCAGCCCACGCCTGTTGCATCGGGCCCAAGCGTCGGCGTGACGCCAGCGGGCAGGTTGCGGGCCGCCGATGACAGGTATTCGAGCACGCGCGAGCGCGCCCAGTAGATGTCAGTGCCGTCCTCGAAAATAACGTAGACAAAAGAAACGCCGAAAAACGAGAAGCCGCGCACGACTTTCGAGCGCGGCACCGAGAGCATTGACGTCGACAGCGGATAGGTGACCTGGTCCTCAATCACCTGCGGGGCCTGGCCGGAGTATTCCGTGTAGACGATGACCTGCGTGTCGGAGAGATCAGGCAAGGCATCGAGCGGCACGTTGCGCACCGCATAGATGCCTGCCCCGGTCGCAAACACCGAACCGATCAGGATCAGGAACAGATTGCGACTCGACCACCGGATCAGTGCTGCAATCATTGCTTGGCCTCCGAGCCTGCCGGCTGCGTGAAGGCTTGCAGTGCCGCCTTGAGATTGCTTTCCGCATCGATCAGGAAATTCGCCGCCGTGACCACCTCCTCACCTTCGGTCACGCCGTCGAGGACTTCGACCTGATCGCCGCCGCGCATGCCGAGTTTGACGGGCCGCGGCTGAAACCGACCCTCGCCCTTGGCAACGATCACCACTTGGCGGGTGCCGCTGTCGATCACTGCCGACGTGGGTACGACCAGCCGCGCCGCATCGCCCGCGCCGGGGCGAATCTCGACGTCGGCATACATCTCGTGCTTGATGATATGTTCGGGGTTGCTGACCTCGATACGCGCCTTCGCCGTGCGCGTGTTCATGTCCAGTTCGTGCAGGACAAATGTCACGCGCCCTTCGAAATGCTTGCCCGGAAAAGCCCGGAACGTGACCGTCGCCGGCGAGCCGACCTGCACCCGACCCAGGTCCTGCTCGGCAACGTCGGCGATCACCCAAATGTTGGTGAGGTCGGCAATGCGGTACAGCTCCTCGCCAGCCTTCACCATTTGACCTTCGATAACGCGCTTTTGCATCACCACGCCGGTCGTCGGTGTCGGCCAGTCGATCGACATTTGCGGATTGGGATCTTTGCGCAGGGCCTCGATCA
>JBFWXN010000117.1:0-13050 GCA_050187415.1 Hyphomicrobiaceae bacterium
CATCGCCAGCCACCCCGCCTCCAGGCTCGACGATCTGCTGCCGTGGAACTGGCGACTACACCGCGCCGCCGTCACCCAAGCGGCCTGAAGACGACCGCACCTGCGGTTATCGCCGGATGCTTACGGAACTGCGTTAGCATTATTCAATTCGACGCCTATTCGGAACGCAGGTTCTGGGATGCCGGGGCATCACGAGAGGAGCATTCTGGAAAAGCTTGGCTGGCGGATGGCTTAGTTAGGCGGTAACGGGCACCTCGTTATCGCGATCCTTTGACGGACGGGGTCCGAACGCACCAAAATCTAGAGCGAGAAGCATCCATGCAACGGATGAGGCCTGTTCTGTTGCTGCGCTTTCGACTGGGCTGGACTTGTCCGAGAAATTGCGATCTCGGACTATGCCCGTTTCCTCAGTTTTTACTCTCTTCGCCGACGGCTCATCTGGTCGGGTGCCCGCCGCATTAGAATCCGCGACGTGTGCCACCGCCGACCTGGATGACGTCCATGAAAGTTTCGTTGCATGTTCGGTTGTCGCCGAAAAATTTTCGCCGATCCAAGTGACCTCGCTCAAGCGTCGTTTGACAAGGCCGGGGAGTACTTCACCGCCGGCCTTTGTGTATTGAAGGAACTGAGATCGGACCGCGTCGATGTCGAAATTGCGGACTGCGTCCCCAAGCCCACTGGAAGCCCACCGGGTTCCTGCGTTGAAAGTTAGTGACGTCAGGGCTGCTTTGGTGCCTTCGTCCCAGCCGCTCGCCTGTTTCTCCACGAATCTCCGCGCTTCATCGATCTCAATTGTGAACCGCCGATTTGCTTCTTCAGGCGAAATCTGCTCGCCAGGATACAGTGCCTTGGTGCCAAAGCCGTTTGTGTGCTGCGCGTAGTCCCAACTGCTCTGCTTGGCGAAGCCTTCGAATGTCTTGACAGCATCAAGATATCGCGTGTGCAAAACATCCTCCGTGCGTTGGTGATTTCGGGGCCGGGTGAACCAAGTTGTTATTTCGTTGCTATTCCGGCATCTTTGGGTGGCGTTTCCGTTGCCTTTGGTGGGCCCTTGAGCTCCGAAAGGGCTGCAGCGAGCTCATCGAAGATCTTCTGGGAGGGAGGATCTCCAGGAAGTTGTGTCAGCAGACGATATATGATCGGGGTTATGGCGATGGCTTGGTCAAGCTCAGGGTCTGCTCCAGGCTTGTAGCCACCCAGCGTTCGCAATTCACGCGTTTCTTCGAACCGCGAAACCAAGGCTCTGAGGCGACGAACCAGAGTCGCTTCCTCTTTGGACCAAACGACAGACGCCAGTCGTGAAATTGACATCAAGGGATTGACGGCGGGATAGCGACCCTGCTCGGCAATCGACCGGTCGAGCACAATATGTCCGTCGAGAACGCCTCGGACGGCATCGGCTATGGGGTCGTTGTGATCGTCGCCATCTACCAGCACCGAGAAGATTCCCGTTATCGAACCTGTAGCCGGCGTTCCGGGGCCCGCTCTTTCTAAAAGTCGGGGCAATTCGGCGAAAACGGACGGCGTATATCCGCGGGCGACGGGCAACTCACCCGCCGCAAGGGCTACCTCTCTGAGGGCGTGGGCATAGCGTGTCACAGAATCCATGATGAGCAGCACGTCGTCGCCATTATCGCGAAAGTACTCGGCTATGGACATGGCGGTTTTGGCTGCCATCTTCCGCATCATCGCGCTTTCCGAGCTCGTTGCGACGACGGTAACTGCGCGTGCTCCTGTGGTGTCGATTACGTCCTCGATGAACTCGCGGACTTCTCTGGCTCGCTCCGCTACCAGCGCCACGACCAATGTCTTGAAACCTTTCGAGCGGGCCAGCATGGATACGAGCGTCGATTTGCCGACGCCGGATCCCGCGAAGATGCCGACACGCTGTCCAGCACATAGCGGCGTGAACAAATCGATTGTGCGCACACCGGTCGTGACGGGCCGATGCACTCGGTCAAGGGACATCGGCTCAAGTGGTTCGTTGTCGATCCGATATGATCGGCTACCTTGTGGCAATTGTTGATCGCCATCGATCGGCACGCCGAGCGCATTTACGACCCGACCGATCCAACCAACGCTCGGTTTGATACAAAGATCGTCTCGGGCCCAAACGCGCGATCCAAGGCCGATGCGTGGAGCGGCCGAAAAGAGCTTGATCGTCGCGCCGAGAGGCTGGATAGCGATCACTTCGCCGAGGCTGTGATGATGTCCGGATTCAATCTCGACCAAAGCCCCCAGGGTTACATTGGCCGAGAGGCCGCTGACGCGAAGGTGACTCGAGGTTATCTCGCTGACCCGACCCCCGATGCGCGTGAGCGGAAGGGCTTCGCTTCCGCTGGCGAGAGCATTTGCGAGCCGCGAGAGCCTGTTTGGCGGCCTGTCCGAACCAATCAAGATGGCCGAAGAAGAACTGCCAACGGTTCCGGTTGCGCTTGTCATCGACTTCCCCCAAGCGCTCGGATGGACTCGTCGAGCTTGCGGTCGGATTCGCTCAATGATGACGAGATGGCTTCGAAGGTGCGCGAAACGGCCACAAGACGTGTCATTTCTCGAACCGCGTTGACGTTCGCGCCTTCGACATATCCCTGTTTAATGCTGTTCTCAGTAAAGTTGGCGACCGGCTCTGCCGGGAGATCCGATACGAGGCCCGCGCCGCTACCTCTTTGGAGCTGGGCTCCGGCTGGCAGCTTAAAGAGGCCGATAGTTCCCGTTGGTTTTCCGTTCTGGCTCAGGACTCCATTTGGTGCGACTGAGATCGAGCCCTGCCCAGGGTTGACCTGGAGCGGAGCGCCTGACGTATCAAGCACGGCGTGTCCGTTCAGTGTTTGCAGCTCGCCGGTGGAGGAGACGCTCAATCGTCCATCACGAGTGTAGACTTTTCCAGCAGGTGTCGCGATGGCGAAAAAGGCGTCTCCTTGGATCGCCATGTCCAATGGATTGTCCGTCTGAGTGAGGCCACCCGACGCCATCGAAAATGTCGTACCGCCCCTGCTCGAGTAGGCGATCGATTGATTTGAGAGAATGCTTTCGAAAGTTACATTCTCCGCGCGAAACCCGCTTGTCGAGCTGTTAGCTACGTTGTTTGCGATTGTATCGAGTCGGCGTTGCAGAGCGAGTTGCCCCGAAACCAGTACGTAGAGTCCCGTTTCCATAGCTAGCCTCTCCTGCCAATGTTCTGGATCTGCTGGAGGAGATTGATGGACAGCGACGCAGATGAAGTGCCTGTGAACAAGTTTACGATCGGCGAGCTCGCTGCTTGCGGCTGCTCCATGTCCCAAAGGACAGCAAAGCGAGTCAGAAATTTGTCCAACTTCTCTGGGTCCTTCAGGTCGGCTACGTCGAGCCGCTTGTCGATAATTTCCTTCTGACGCTCGATATCCAATGCGCTTGAGGACTCCGGCAGACCGAGCGCGACCTGCGTGACCTTGAGTAAGGCGCGATCACCCATCAGGCCGTACGCGGACGTGACCGCCGATGCCTTCCGCCCAAAGTAGAGCGCCAGGCGCAGACCCTCGCTGGTATTACCTGCTTCTACCTCGAGCGTCTGATTGAGGTAGCGGTCTACGACGCCTTCTCGCGTGCGAGAGAACGCCGTCGCAGTCGAGCCGTATCGCGCGAAATTAAACGTCTCGGCTAGATCGCGGAAACGCGTGTCCGAAAGGCGATTTGCCATGCTGTCGGTGTTGTCAATGCCTTCGGTCAGGACGCGGCGGATAAACGCCTTCGCGTAGGCCATATCTTCAAGGCCGAACGCTTTGAGGGCATAATTGTAAACGCGATCGTTGCCCATGAAGTCGTCTATCGACTTGATCCCCTCGACTTCGGCGAGGTACGAATCGGTTGCGCGTTTGACCGACGGCTCGGCGCCCACGCGAGCGAGCGAGGCCGGCAGGTCTGCCGTCAGCAGACGTAGGTTGGAGATCGTGGTGTTCATCAACTCATTCTCCGCATGCTGCCGTGCGCGGGCCGCCGCACCAATCGGAGATTGAATGTGCCGCCTTGTCCGAGCCTGGATCATGGCGACTCTGGGCAACTACAGGCTGGCGCAAGGCAAGGCGGTCAAGTTGTGGCACCCAGGCGGAACACAGCCGATGCGGACAGATCTCCAACCATGACAATTATAATTGGCTTGATCGTTACCTTGGGATGCATGCTCGGCGGCTTCGTCGCCATGGGCGGTCACGTGGCAGTGATCTGGCAGCCTTGGGAGTACGTCATCATTCTGGGCGCATCACTCGGTACGTTCATCGTGGCAAATCCGATGAAGACGATCAAGGATGTCGGAGTAGCTCTCAAGCAGGTCGCGGTCAGTGAGATACCCAAGAAAGAGGATTATCTGATCATCCTGGGTTGCCTATTCAGTATCATGCGGGAAATGCGCTCCAAATCCAAAGCCGACATGGAGAGGCATATCGATGCTCCGCACGAGTCGACGATCTTCACGGCCTATCCAAAGATTCTCGCCCATCCGCGGCTGCTGACATTCATATGCGACTATGTGCGACTGATCCTGATGGGCAACGCTCGCACGCATGAGATCGAATCGCTCATGGACGAAGAAATCCTGACCATGCGCGCGGATAAACTCAAGGCCTACCAGTCGCTTGTCGCGGTGTCCGAAGGTCTACCGGCTCTAGGTATCGTTGCAGCCGTCTTGGGCGTCATCAAGGCCATGGGCGCTCTCGATCAACCGCCCGAAGTGCTTGGCCATTTGATCGGCGCAGCGCTGGTCGGAACATTTGCGGGTATCTTTTTCTCCTATGCTGTATTTACGCCTCTGGCGACGCAAATCAAGATCGTCCGCGAGAAGCGGATGCGGCAATATTTGGTGATTAAGCAAACTTTACTTGCTTTTATGAATGGCGCAATCCCGCAGATTGCGGTCGAGCACGGCCGAAAGGCGATTTCGGATCTCGATCGACCGTCAGTCGAGGAGCTCGAGCAGCAGACGATTTCTGGCGCAGCCGCGCCAATTGAACTCAGGAAGGCATCTTAAAGGGAGCATTCTCGTGGATTCGAGAGACATGCAGGAAACGAGGAGCCGGCTCGATAGGGTGACCGATAGCATTATGGTTGGTCAGACGCCTCCTGAAGCGGAGGAGCAGCCGGCGAGCCCGTCAAACGTCGACGAATGGGGCGGGCGAGGGCGAGACGCAGTCATGCGCATCCCTGTGTACGTTCAGATTGTGATTGGTTCGGTACGAATGCCGATCTCCAAAATCGTTGGATTGACTCGTGGATCGATCATACCGCTTGACCGAAAGGTGGGTGATCTGGTCGACGTGGTCGTGAACGACCGCACAGTTGCGCGCGGAGAAGTCGTGGCTCTGGATGAAGATGCCGAGCAATTTGCCATTGCGGTGCGTGAAGTAATTGGTGCGAACGAATCTTGAGAGGTGGATTGCAGATCGCCTCTGCTATCCTAAGAAACTGGAAGCGTTGATTTCCCGCCGGAATCGGGTGTCCTTCAGGAGGTGGAATGTCTGGCGGGGAGGACAGGGAGTCCAAGACAGAAGAAGCAACCCCTCGCCGCATTGAAGACGCTCTGAAGAAGGGCAACACGCCCTTTACGCGAGAGGTCGGAAATGCTGCTACGCTGCTAGCATTTGGCTTGCTTCTCCCGGTTGCCGCTCCAATGGCGGCAGCAAGGCTCGTGCCCCCCCTCGGCTTATTCATCGACAAGCCCTTCGATTTTTCCTTGAGCAGTGCCGGCACAACTGTCGCACTTGCCTGGCTGATAGGCCCCCTAGTTCTTGCCGGTGTGGCCCCTATTGTGTTCGCCGTCATGATTGCGGGAATTGTTGCCTCGGTATCTCAGAACTCTCCCCGCGTAGTATTGAAGCGCATCACACCCCAAGTCTCCAGGTTGTCGCCAGGAGCGGGACTGACCCGGGTCATTGGCGCGCAAGGTAGGGTCGAGTTTCTGAAGGCTCTCGTCAAATTTATCGTCGTCGGTGTGCTCTTCTACGTCATGCTGCGCGTCGGATCGCAGCGAATTGCGAACTTGCTTCTGATGCGCTTCGACGAAGTTCCCATAACGCTGATCACCGAGACGTCTCGACTTTTCATAATTGCGGGACTGTGTATAGGGGTACTTGCTGTCGTAGACGTGCTGTGGACGAGGCTGAAATGGCGCATCGACTTGAGAATGAGCGTCCAGGAAGTGAAGGACGAGCAGAAACAGGCCGACGGTGATCCTACGGTCAAGGCCCGCCAGCGATCAATCGCCCGTGAAAGATCGCGCCAGCGTATGATATCCGCTATTCCGCGCGCTACTCTGGTTGTCGCCAATCCGACCCACTACGCCGTGGCAATGCGCTACGTGCATGGCGAAACGGCTGCTCCGGTCGTGATCGCGAAGGGGGTAGATCATCTGGCGCTTCGGATACGGTCGATCGCCGAGGCGAACAACATACCCGTTGTGGAAGATAAGGCACTGGCGAGGACCCTTTACGCGGCGGTAAAAACCGATCGACCGATACCGCCGGAATTCTATCGAGCGGTCGCCGAGATTATCATGCATCTTCTCTCTCGGGAGCCTCGGTCGACTAAGCTTCAGGCTCAGGTAAGTCTGCGCGCCTAGCCTTCCTCCGAATCCTAGGAAGGAGGCAGATCATGAGCGATCTTGCTGTTTTTCAGATTGGGCATGACCGCGCGCGGTGGCTTGCCGCGCGGGTTGCTGTTGTGGCGGCGAACGTCGCAAATGCGGATACGCCAGGCTACCGGGCCAAGGATATTGCACCATTTGGGTCGATCCTGAATGAAGCGCGCATAGAAATGCGAAAGAGCCAAGCGGGGCACCTAGCTCCCGAACAGGACATGGAGGCCCGCTTTGGCGTCGGGCCTCGCGAAGGCGCCGTTCAAAAGCATTCTGGCAATTCGGTGTCGCTCGAGGCCGAAATGGCTGCGCTCGGTGAGGCGAAAGAGCAGCAGTCCGCCGTCACCGCGATTCTCGGTGTATTTCATCGCATGCTTCTATCGAGCTCGCGGGGCTGATCATGGTGGACGATCTCAAGATCGCGGTTGCCTCGTCGGTGTCCTCGTTGCGCGCGCAATCCACGAGGATGCGCATCCTGTCGGAGAACTTGGCCAATGCGACGGCGACCGCCTCTACCGAGGACGGCGAACCGTACCGGCGCAAGATTGTGAGCTTCAGATCCGAGCTTGATAGAGCCAGTGGCGCCTCTGTGGTGCGCGTCCAACAGATCTCGAGGGATAGTTCGCCGTTTCCGATCCAGAACGATCCCGGCCACCCGGCTGCAGATAAGAATGGCAACGTGAAAATGCCAAACGTCAATTCTCTCGTCGAGTTGGCCGACATGCGGGAGGCGTCTCGGTCATATGAAGCAAGTCTTCAAGTCGTAAAGCAAACGAGAGAGATGATCGGCAATCTTGTTGATCTTCTGAGGGTGAAATGAACATAGATCCGATCTCGGGGAAAGCTCCCAGCCGTAGCTTCGATGTCGGTTCCAATGCCGGTCTCGGCGAACTCTCAAACACAAATCAGACATCGGGCGCTGCTCACACCGATTTCTCAAGCATGCTGAGTGGCGCCATCGAGGATGTCGCTCATCAATTGCGTCATGCCGAGGCGATTTCCATCGCTGGAATCAAAGGAAAGGCGTCGACGCAAGAGGTTGTCGAACAGGTAATGCAGGCCGAGCAGGTTTTACAAGCTTCGATCGCGGTTCGAGATAAAGTTGTGGCAGCTTATCTCGAGATCAGCCGAATGCAGATCTGACGACGGCCACGAAAGGAATCGGTCATGCGCGCTTTGGCTATTGCTGCGACTGGGATGGCGGCTCAACAGCTCAATGTTGAGGTCATTTCTCACAATGTCGCGAATATCAATACGACAGCGTTCAAGCGCTCGAGAGCGGAGTTTTCAGATCTACTCTATCAGGTCGAGCGCGAGGCGGGAACTCCCACATCAAATGGTACCGAGATTGTGCCCGAAGGGCTTCGTGTCGGTCTTGGTGTCCGGCCCGCTGCGATCCGAAATTTGCATCTGCAGGGAGCGCTGACCCAAACGGGCAATACCCTCGATCTTGCCCTAATGGGCAAAGGATACTTTCAAATTTCTGGACCGGATAACGAGACTCTCTACACGCGCGCGGGAGCATTCAATAAAAATGCCTCCGGACAATTGGTCACGACCGATGGCTATCTGGTTCAGCCGACCATCACTATTCCGACCGAGGTGACCGCTGTGACGGTCAATGAGAGCGGACAGGTGTTGGGTCAGGTCCCGGGCCAAACAGATCCGCAGCTGCTCGGACAACTCTCGATCGCGAGCTTTGTCAACGACGTCGGACTTTCACCTCTCGGTGGAAACCTTTACAGGGAGACGTCATCGTCCGGACCAGCCACGATCGGCATCGCTGGCACCTCCGGCCTCGGTGCAATCAAGCAGGGCTATCTCGAGTCATCGAATGTCGACGCAGTGAAGGAGATAACCGAGCTCATTTCTGCCCAACGAGCTTATGAAATGAATTCGAAGGTTATTCAAGCTGCCGATGAAATGATGGGCACGATCGCTAAAGGACTGAGATAGTTGCGCTAA
Organism: Hyphomicrobiaceae bacterium; assembly: GCA_050187415.1. Taxonomy (GTDB): domain Bacteria; phylum Pseudomonadota; class Alphaproteobacteria; order Rhizobiales; family Hyphomicrobiaceae. The sequence goes on from JBFWXN010000117.1 coordinate 8,567, forward strand.
GCCTGGTGGAAGGTTCGCGGTAATGGGCAAAGGAAAAGGCGCTTTCGTGCGATGTCTCCCCGTACTCGGGCTGCTCGTGTCTGCTCCGCAATCCGCCGTTGCGGGAAATGGAGCCGCCATCTCGTTCCCGGTACCGACGGTAAGGATCCAAACGGGAGATGTGTTGAACGACGACCTGCTGATCGAGCGCCGGTTGATTGCCAATAGGGTGGCCTTGCGCACGCACTTCACCTCGAGGGATCAGGTGGTCGGCAAAGTGGCGAGGCGTCCATTGGCGGCCGGGGCAGCCATTCCCATGAATGCATTGCGGGAGCCGTATGCCTTCAATGAAGGTGACCGCGTGGTCGCTGAGTTCATCTCGGGTGGGTTGCGGATACGGGGGATGGCAATCGCGCTGCAGCCCGGCGTCGTAGGCTCGTCGGTGCGCCTCAGAAACGCGGATACAGGCACGATCGTCAACGGCGTCGTTCAGCCGGACGGCCGCGTAGAGGTTGGAGGTTAGTCATGCGTGCCGTCTGGCTTGCCCTCCTTGGCCTTACGCTCCTTGCCAGCGGAGCAAACGCGGAAGTGCGCATCAAAGACATTTCCTCCATCCGAGAAGCGAGATCCAATCAACTCATCGGATATGGTCTGGTCGCTGGCCTGAAGAGTACCGGCGACACGTTGCGAAGCGCGCCGTTTACAGATCAGTCGATGACGTCGATGCTCGAGCGCATGGGGGTCAATATTCGCGGACTCGGCGCTCGCACTCGAAATGTTGCGGCGGTCATGGTCACGGCCGAGTTGCCAGCGTTCGCCTTCCCGGGTAATCGGATCGACGTGACGGTCACTTCGTTGGGAGATGCGTCCTCGCTGGCGGGAGGTACGCTAATCATGACACCGCTGCAGGCCGCGGATGGCAACGTTTATGCCGTCGGCCAAGGCTCGGTGTCCGTATCCGGATTCGAGGCAAAGGGACAAAACGAGGTGCTCACGCACGGTGTGCCGACGGCTGGCAGGATTGCTGGTGGGGCCATTGTGGAGCGCGCCTCGCCTAGCCCCGGCTCCTCCCCGAGCGTTCTTCACCTGGAGCTCAAGAACCCTGATTTCTCGACGGCGGTTGCGATACTGGATGCCGTCAACGGCTATACGCAGCAGCATTATGGCGCGCGCTTGGCGCAGGATAGCGGACCTGCATCGGTCGCGGTGAAACTGCCGCAGCGGATTAGCCCTTCGCGATTCATCGCCGAAATTGGCAGGCTCGAAGTGCTGCCGGATAGTCCAGCGCGCATCATCATAGATGAGCGCACAGGCACTATCGTGATAAGTCGCAATGTGAAAGTAAGCCGCGTCGCCGTGACCCACGGAAACCTGACCGTTCGGGTTACAGAAACACCATCGGTGTCGCAGCCGAAGCCTTTCTCGAAGGGTGAGACTGTTGTTACGACGGAAACGTCGGTGAAAGCAGGGCAAGGGACAGGAAATTTTGCTGTCGTGGATGGCGTCGATCTTCAGACGCTGGTCACGGGGCTCAACCGCATGGGACTGAAGCCGCCTGGAATAATTGCCATCCTGCAAGCTATCAAGACGGCCGGAGCCTTGCAGGCGGAACTGGTGGTTCAATAGTTGAGCGGGTGGCCGAGGTGGCAGCGCGATGACGCCGACGAAATCGATGACGGGAGAAGAGGTGCCCATCCGACGCGCGTCTCAGCGAAAAGGCGTCGCGAAGGTACCCGTCTGCAAAATTGCGATCGCGGTGGCGATTTTGACTGGTGTCTCAGCGATGTCTGCTGTCGGCGGGGCGCCTTCGAGACAACAGACGCCTGGGAAGGCGGCCGCGTCGACACCCCCGCCATTGGCCGAGCTGCAGAAGTCAGGAACTCTTGCGGCTCAGTACTGTGAAGCGGCGCGGGATGCTGTAGCGGAGGCGAGGTTCTCGAATCAAGCCGAGCAACTCGAGCGATTGGCGAAGCAGGCGGATGAACGGCTGGTTTTGCTCGAAAAGCGAAGCGCCGAGCTCAAGGAATGGCTCGAGAAGCGCGAGAGCTTCATTGCTGCGGCGACGAAGCACCTCGTTGCGATTTTTGGCGCCATGCGGCCCGAGGCGGCATCGGAACAACTTGTCAGGCTCGACGTTGCGACTGCGGCTGCAATCCTGTCTCGACTGGACGTGCGTGCCGCGAGCGCCATCCTGAATGACATGCCGCCCGAGAAGGCTGCTCGGCTGGCCGGCGTCATTGCGAGTTCGGCCGGCAAGGACAAGCAGGAAAAGCCGTGACCCTTTACAAGACGCCAGTTCACCGACCTAAAAAGCGCCCATTGTCGTGGGGAGGCACCGCATGCCTTGTTGCGTTGCTGGTCGGATTGCTCGCCGGTTGTTCGACCAGACCTCAGGAGATCGGACGCGAGCCTGAGCTCAGTCCAGTTGGATCGGGCTTGATTGGCGCAGGGTCGGCAACGTCGAGCGTGACGCCGTCAGATCGGCGGGCTTCAATCGAACCAGCACGAATGACACCGGGCTCCACCTGGCGCGAGCGTGGTACCGACCTCTTTCGCGATCCACGTGCGAGACGCGTTGGCGATATCGTTACTGTGACGATCCTGATGAAGGACAAGGCCTCGCTGGATAACAGCTCCAAGCGTTCGCGGGACTCGTCGCACGGCTTTGGTCTCGACGTGAACAGCAAAATTGACTGGCGTAGTTTTGCAGGCGCCACTGGTACAGCTGTAGACTCGGCGATCAAGTCGAACACTGCCTCGGATGGAAAAGGAGAGATCGCACGTTCCGAGAACATCGATTTACGTGTCGCTGCGGTCGTAGCAAACGTGCTCCCGAATGGGAACCTGGTGATTCAAGGTTCGCAAGAAATCCGCGTGAATTATGAGCTGCGGGTGCTGACGTTCTCGGGGATCGTAAACGTTGCAGACATTAAATCCGACAACACGATTTCTCACGATCGCATTGCCGAGGCGCGGATGTCATATGGAGGACGCGGTCGCATGATGGAGGTCCAGCAACCAGCATGGGGGCACCAAGTCATAGACGCGGTGTTTCCATTCTAGGCCTGCCGGAGGGGCGAAACGTGGCGGGACAGGCGAAATCGGCGTCCGATGGGACGGGTAAGGCGGAACCTGGGCTCCTTGTGCCGCTGGTGCTCCTGCTTGTGTTGGGAGGTGGAGCAGGCTTCGGATACGGAATCCTTTTTGGAGGATCGAAAGAACCGGCTGCGGCCTCGGCCGCCAAGACGAGCGGGATGGCCGCCCCGTCGCACGTAGCGTCGGAGGCAGACGGCAAAATGGGCGCGGACTGGCACCTCGAAGAGCTTGTCGCCTTGCAGCCATTGATCGTGCGAATCAACGGAGACACGGGAAAATGGTTGCGGCTCGAGGGGGCAGTGGCGTTCGCCCGGTCTTCGAAGGAGGATCGCGGACCGATTGTCGCGCAACTGGGTGAGGACCTGATGCTCTTCCTTGGAAGCCTGCGGCTCGAGCAGGTTGGTTCCCCTACCGGCCTCGAGTTTTTGCGTGACGATATGAACGATATCGTGCAACTCCGCACCAGAGGGCAGGCGAAACGCTTCGTTTTGAAATCGCTGGTGGTGGAATGAAGCGCATATCCCTGGCTGTCCTGATCCTGTTCGCCCTGACGGGAGAGGCGCTGGCTCAGTCGATCGATTTGTCGGGTATCCTGCCGCCGGGACAAGGGGCGGTAAGCGCACGGATTATACAATTGCTGGCGGTGCTGACCATTTTGTCGGTCGCGCCGGGCATCCTGGTTACGGTTACATGCTTCACGCGTCTCGTCATCGCCTTATCATTCCTGCGATCTGGGCTCGGGCTTCCGTCGACTCCGTCGAATATTGTGCTCATCAGTCTCGCGCTTTTCATGTCGTTCTTCATCATGTCTCCGACGCTGGAGCGTGTCTGGAACGACGGAATAAATCCACTTCTCGAAAATAAGATCGACGAGCGAGAAGCCTATAAGAGGGCGTCCCAGCCGCTTCGAGAGTTCATGCAGTCCACCGTGCGCGAGAAAGATTTGCGGTTGTTTGCGCAGCTGGCCCAGAACAGGCTTCCTGCAATGACGCCTGAAGAGGCCGCGTCCGATTTGCGTGTGCTGGTTCCGGCATTCATGATTTCGGAACTGCGGCGCGGGTTTGAGATGGGATTCCTCATTCTGCTGCCATTTCTCGTAATTGATCTCATCGTCGCGACACTCGTGATGTCGATGGGCATGATGATGCTTCCGCCCACCAGCATCTCCCTTCCTTTCAAGGTGCTGTTCTTTGTTCTGATCGATGGGTGGAACCTTCTAGTCGGTGGATTGGTGAGATCCTTTGGATAGGAGCCCTCTCGCACTTGCAAATGCGGAGAGGAGATGATTGGCGGCGTGCACGGACGACACAGTGGGGCGGGAACCGCATTCCGCCACTTGAGGCACCTCGCGAATGCTGATAGGGCACGAGATAGCATTCACCGAGTATTAAGTTACCGTCGCCTATCCT
>JBFWXN010000118.1:0-12816 GCA_050187415.1 Hyphomicrobiaceae bacterium
CCGAGACGGCGAGTAAGCACGTCGTTGCCAAGAGACAAGTGAGAGAGGAGAACACCAGTGCCAATGCGCCGTAGCGATCGATCAACACTTCAATGGCCAGCGGCGCGCCTGCCTGGAGAATTCGCGCCGGGGCGCCAATGAGGCCGAGGCGATAGCCATAGTTCTCCGAACCGAACACCGCGAGGGGGACTGTACCTCGCGCGATCGTCAGAATGCCATTGCCAGCGCCGTGCAGAAGCGTGAACGGCACGGCAAACCAGCCGCCGACGGTCAATAGCAGCCCTGCACCGATCGGATGCGTCACGGTCGAAAGGCGAGCCGAAACGAGCGGATGATAGCGGCTGAGAAACCCCGCCTCGAGGACACGTGCAGCCACTTGGGCCGGTCCGACCAGCGCTGCAGCAGTGATGGCCTCCGCTGGTGTCGCCCCGGCGGCTTCAAGCACGCGCGGCAGGTGGGCCGCCATGGCCGTCGATACGACCCATCCGGCAGCGAAGGCGAAGCCGAGTAGCCACATGGCGCGGTCCATCGCTACATGAGGCTTCGTGCTTTCTGCCCCTTTTGCCATGGCCATCCGCAGCTTTGGAAGGCTCATCAAATTGAGCGGCAATCCGATTATTAGATGCCCGGCAGCCCATGCGAGACAGGTGCCGCGCCAACCCAAACTTACGTCGCCCCAGGCCGTCAGTGGCCAGCCGACAGTGCTTGCAAATCCGGCGATGAGCGTGATGCCGGTAATCGAGGAACGTGCCGATGGGCCGTACATCCGGCCAAGCGCCGCGAATGCCGCGTCGTAAAGGCCGAGCCCCATGCCGACGCCGATGACGAGCCATCCCAACCACAGTAGAGCGAGGGAAGGCGCAACGGCCAATAGCCCAAGGCCAACTGCGAAGATCAGGTTGGACACGGCCAGAACCTCACGGCCGCCGAACACATCAATTGTCCGGCCGACCCGAGGCCCGAGGAGCGCCGAAATCAGGAGTGACGCGGAAAAGGCTGCAAAGACGCCGGTGGTCGAGGTGCCCAGATCGCGCGCCATGGCCGGAGCCAGGATGGCAATCAGATAGTAGCTGGACGCCCATGCCAGCGTTTGGCTGGTCCCGAGCCCTGCGATGACAAACCATCGCCTGGGTTCGGCATCAGCCACAGCAGGCCGAGGCCCGCTTGGGCTGCGATGCGTCAACGGAATTGCTTCCGCGGCCGGCTTGCCCGACCGACTTGGTGGTCTCGTCTGCTGCGCAACAAGTGGTCGCGTCCACCTTGGCCGGGCCACCGCAACAGCCTTCGCCCCCTTCGATCGGGGATCGGGAGCACACTCCGGTCTCTGGCAGGACCAGTTCCACGCGAGCCGCGGCCGCTTTATCTCCAGCGATATCGGCCACAATGGAACGGACCTGCTCATAGCCCGTGAGCGCCAGGAACGTCGGCGCGCGGCCGTAAGATTTCATGCCAGCGATGTAGAAGCCGGACTCGGGATGCGCGAGTTCGCGGGCGCCATGCGGACGAACCGTGCCGCAGCTGTGCTCGTTTGGATCGATCAACGGGGCCAGAGCCGTAGGGCAATCGAGCGAGGGATCGAGGGATAGCCGAAGCTCCGACAAGAACCCCAGATCAGGCCGAAAGCCGGTTGCAACAATCAGCTCATCTGCGATGACGTGCCGACCGCAGCAGGCAGAGCCGGCAGCGATGCGCAGGCGTCCCCCCCTCTCCGTCAAATGCGTGACCGCGAAACTCGTCTCGACGCGCAGTTTGCCGTCGCGCACGAGTGCTGCGAATGCCAAACCGAGCTCACCACGAGCCGCGAGCTTGTCGTTAGCGCCGCCGCCGAACGCCTTCTCCGGCTTGTCGCCGCGGAGCAGCCATATCACGACCGTGCCCGGGACCTGGGTTCCGAGCTGCACGAGATCGATCAAAGTGCCGATAGCCGAATGCCCGGCACCGAGCACTGCGATTGTCTTGCCGGCAAAGCGCGAGCGGTTGATGCCGAGGATGTCTGGCATGCCATACGCGATGCGGTGCGCAAGCTCGGGCTCCCCGATCGCCGGCAGACCATTGACTGCGGCCGGATTGGGGGAGGCCCAAGTGCCGGACGCATCGATCACCGCATCGGCCGCGAGCGTCTCGGGGCCGTTACCGTTGCGAAAACGGATCTGGAACGGCGCCGCCTCACGGCCCCTTGTTTTCATCTTGTCGAAGCCAAGGCGACTGATGGCGGTCACGCAGGCTGACGTCTTGATGCGGTCCTTGAGCGGCGTGCGCGTTGCCAACGGCTCGATGTACCGAGCGATCAGATCGCCTCCGGTGGGATAAGCCTTCGGGTCGGGGGCGTTCCAGCCGGTCGCGGCAAGGAGCCGCTCGGCCGCCTTGTCGATATTGTATTCCCACGGCGAGAACATGCGCACGTGGCTCCACTGGCGAACGGAGTGCCCTGCCTCGTGGCCAGCCTCCAGCACGATCGGCTCGAGCCCGCGTTCGAGTGCATGGGCGGCGGCGGCTAGGCCGACGGGTCCGGCTCCGATGACGACAACTGTCTTGGAAGCTGGGGAAGCCATAGGCCATTCCTTCAAGAAGTTCCGAAGTTCTCGGCGAAGGCGTCAGGCGACATTCGCCCGAGGCCGCGCCGGTGGACAAACGCCTTCCGCGCAGCATTCCTCGACCAGGAACCCGACGAGTTCGCGCATCACATCGTAGTTGGCGCGGCAGATGAGTGTAGTCGCCTGTCGTTCCTGAGTGATCAACCCGACGATGAGCATGGTCTTCAGGTGGTGCGAGAGCGTCGATGCCGCGACATCCAGCTTGGCCTGCAGCTTGCCGACGCTCATGCCGCCATCACCGGCCTTCACGAGGGCACGATAAATACGAAGCCGGGTCGGGTTGCCGAGCGCCTCCAGGCGCGCCGCTGCGTCATCGAGTTTCATGACTCTCACATAGCATAAAGCTTGACCAGCTCCAAGGCTATTTCTAGAACATTCGAATTATACAGGCCGCCAAGGCCGGAATGCAGCCTGATCATGGAGCAGGGCCTGATGTCGGTCTTCGAACGTTATCTTACTCTTTGGGTCGCACTTTGCATTGTCGCCGGAATCACCCTCGGCTGGCTGATGCCCGGCGCATTCCAAGGTATCGGCGCGGTCGAGGTCGCCAATGTCAATCTGCCAGTTGCTCTGCTGATCTGGCTGATGATCGTTCCCATGCTGGTCAAAATCGATTTCGCCGCACTGGGCAAAGTGAAGGAGCACTGGCGCGGTATCGGCGTGACGCTCTTCATCAACTGGGCCGTGAAACCCTTTTCGATGGCGCTGCTCGGTTGGCTTTTCATCGGTTGGCTTTTCCGGCCGTATCTGCCGGCCGATCAGCTCGACAGCTACATCGCCGGTCTTATTCTATTGGCGGCAGCGCCGTGCACGGCCATGGTCTTCGTTTGGAGCAACCTTTCGGACGGCGAACCGCATTTCACCTTGAGCCAGGTGGCTCTCAACGACGTGATCATGGTGTTCGCCTTCGCCCCGATCGTCGCGTTGTTGCTCGGCCTGTCGGCTATCACGGTGCCCTGGCAGACACTGCTTCTCTCGGTCGGTCTCTACATCGTCGTGCCCGTGATCATTGCGCAGACGGTCCGCCGAGCTGTGCTCGCACTGGAGGGCGAGGCGGGTCTGACGGCCTTGCTGGGGAAGCTCGGACCCCTCTCCCTCGTCGCGCTGCTCTCAACGCTCGTGCTGCTGTTCGGATTTCAGGGACAGCAGATTCTGGCACAACCGCTCATCATCGCGATGCTGGCGGTGCCCATCCTCATCCAAGTCTATTTCAATTCGGGGCTCGCCTACCTGCTCAACCGCTGGGCGGGCGAAGCACATTGCGTGGCGGCCCCGTCAGCGCTGATCGGCGCCAGCAACTTCTTCGAACTCGCCGTTGCGGCCGCGATCAGCCTCTTCGGATTCAAGTCGGGTGCAGCATTGGCCACCGTCGTGGGCGTGCTCATCGAGGTGCCGGTGATGCTGTCCGTCGTTAAGATCGTGAATGGGACCAAGGATTGGTATGAGACCGGCGCGGGGATTAAGCGCAGCGTTTAGACCTTGGCGGTGGGTTGATCTGCCATGAGGCTCGCAGAGGCCACACTCGGCAGGACCAAGGTGATCGCCCAGCATGCCGCAAGCATGGCCGCAGAGCCGGCGAGACAAGCGATGATGCCGCCGATCTGATAGAGCGCGCCCGACAAAAGAATGCCCATCAGCCGACCAAGGGCATTTGCTGCGTAATAGAATCCGACATCCTCGGCGGCCTTCTCGGAGCCCGCGTAGGCAAGGATCAGATACGAGTGCAGGGATGAGTTCACCGCGAAAGGCAGGCCGAAAACGGCAAGGCTCACGACGAGGAGGACATCGGGTCGCGCAACATTTCCGCTGGCGAGCAGAATTGCGAGGACCGCCGGAATGGCGGTCAGAAGCAGAGCCCAGACGCGGGCGGCCGGCACCTCGGCCGTTAGCCCATCTGCGCTGCGGGATACGAGCTTCGGCGCGATGGCCTGTATGACCCCATAGGCGATGGTCCAGGCCGCGAGAAAGGCTCCAACCTCGGTGAAACGCCAGCCGTTGGCATAGAGAAACACCGGCAACCCGACGACAAACCAGACGTCGCGCGCGCCGAAGAGGAACACGCGTGCGGCTGCCAGCAAGTTGACGCCACGAGACTTGGCAAACAGCTCTTTCACGGATTTCGAGGATTTGGCCTTGCCGAGCCGACGCGGCAGCAAGACCACGCCGAACACGAAGATTAGGCCGATCAGCGCCGCCATCAGCCACAATGCAGGCCGGAAGCCCATCCCATCGAGCAACAAACCACCGATGAAGAAGCCTGCACCCTTCATCGCGTTCTTGGAGCCCGTGAACCAGGCAACCCATTTGAAGAGCTCGCCGGAACCCTCGGCCGATGTCGCCTTGATGGCCGACTTCGACGCCGTCTTCGTGAAGTCCTTGGCAAGGCCCGATATGCCTTGCGCCACGACCACCCAAATCACCGAGCCTATCGCCGTCCATGCGGGGTCTAGGGCTGAGAGCATCACCAGCCCGGCGACCTGCAACGACTGCCCGACCGCGAGCATCGCCGGAATACCAAACCGGACGGCAAGCCAACCGCCGGCCAGATTGGCGACGATGCCGGCAAACTCGTAGAGCAGGAACAGGAAGGAGAGCGTGAACGGTGAATAGCCGAGCTTGAAGAAGTGCAACAGCACGAGCATCCGCAGCGCGCCGTCGACCAGGGTGAAACCCCAGTAGGATGCTGTGACGACGAGATAGTTGCGGACTGCATGCTGCATTTCAACTCTCCGCCGCAATGATGATGTTGGCGAGGTCGACCATGCGGCAGACGTATCCAATCTCGTTGTCGTACCAGGCGTAAACCTTCAGCATGGTGCCATCGGTCACCATCGTGAACTGGGCATCGACGATCGCGCTGCGCGTGTCGTTGCAGTAATCGGCTGAGACGAGCGGTCGTGTCTCGTAGCCGAGAATTCCGGCAAGCGATCCACACGCTGCCGTCTGAAACAGTTCGTTCACCTCGGCCTGCGTCGTTCGTCGGTTCAGCTCGAAGACGCAGTCCGTGAGGCTGGCGTTGAGAACGGGGATACGCACTGCATGGCCGTTCAGTTTGCCTTTGAGGTCCGGATAGATCAACGCAATGGCAGTCGCGCTGCCCGTTGTCGTGGGCAACATGGAAAGCAGGGTCGAACGCGCACGTCGCAAATCCTTGTGCGGGAAATCGACCACGACGTTGGTGTTGGGCGGATCGTGAAGTGTGGTGATCTGTCCGTGCCGGATGCCGAGGTTCTCGTGCACGACCTTCACGACCGGCGCGAGACAGTTGGTCGTGCACGACGCCGCCGTTAGCAGCTTGTGCTGCCTCGGATTGTAAAGATGGTCGTTGACGCCGACGACGACATTGAGCGCCCGGTCGTCTTTAACGGGCGCCGCGACGATCACGCGTTTCACGCCTCGCGCAAAGTAGGCCTCGAGCTCTTCGGGCTTCAGGATCTTGCCGGTGCATTCGAGAACGATATCGCAGCCGAGATCGCCCCAGGGCACATCTCCGGGCGAGGCGGCTTCCGAGAAGCCGATGCGCGCGCCGTCAATGCTGATGGCCGACGCGCCGTCGGTTTCGAACTGGGCGTGCCATCGGCCGTGGACGCTGTCGAACTCGAGGAGGTGTGCGGTCGTCGCGGCACCGCCCTTGATCTCGTTGACATGCACGACGTCGAGCCGGTTCGAAGTGCGCGGGTCGCTTTCTACCCGTCGGACGGCGCCCAGCGCTGCCCTCAGCGCGAGGCGTCCCATGCGGCCCATTCCGTTGATGCCGACTCTCATCTGATCCCCCATGTTATCGAGCTATGCGCGAGCTGTCGCCGAGCTCATCGAGCCGGGATTTCAGCGCCATCTTGTCGAGTGTTGCGAAGGGCAGGCTTATGAAGGCTTCCAGCCGGCGTCTGATCATTCCATAGAGCTCATTGAGCAGCGTCACCCGTTCGACCTCCGAGCCCATGAATTTCGCCGGATCTGGAAACGGCCAGGAAGCTGTCAGCGGGCGCGCGCCCAGATCGGGGCACGCTTCGCCTTCGGGCACGTCGCACAGCGTGATGACGAAGTCCACTTTGGGAGCGTTCGCGACGGTGAATTCGGTCCACGATTTCGAGCGCAATCCGTTGATGTCATGTCCCATCACCCTGAGGCGATCGAGAACCTCGGGCATGGGCGCTGCCGCCGGCTCGGTTCCCGCCGAATAGGCATGGAACCGTCCACGGCCGACTTTCTCCAGGATGGCTTCGGCCAGGATCGAGCGGGCGGAATTGCGGGTACAGATGAACAGAACGTTGAATGTCGGTTGCATGCTTTTGCTCGCATCGTTTTCGTCATCGGGAAGCAGTCTGGCGAGGTCTCCGCAAAGGTCCGGGCGGCCGCCGCAACAGGTCTCGGTCAGAAAGCTGAAGAGCGCGCGCAGGCCGGCGAACCGGACGGCGTAGATCACGTGCCGGCCCTGGCGTGTCGATTGGACGAGGCCGGCCTGCTCGAGCGCCGAGAGATGGAACGACAGGGTCGATGGCGGTTGATCGAGGTGGCGCGCCAATTCGCCTGCCGCCATGCCGGACGCCCCACGGCTCGCCAGAAGCCGCACGACGTCGATGCGTGTTGCCTTGGCGAGTGCCCCAAACCCAACGGCTGCATCCGTCGATTCCATAATTATCGAATAATCGAATTGTATGACATCGGCATGACCGTTTTGGGATCCGCGTCGTCTAGGGCCGAACACGGCGACAACCCGGGTAGGGGAGACAACGAGCCACAGGTTGCTCGAACTCGCAGTTGTCGGCCCGGTCGGTTAAGCCCCGAATAGGGGTCTGGTCATACTGTCTCTTCGACAAGCAGACTGACCATCGACGAGATGTCGACCCTGGTGGAAGCTCCATGGAGCGTGCAACCTTTCGCCGGAAGAAGACCGGTTGGCTACTCGGTTTGAGTTGTCCGACGAAGGAGACCGGCAAGCCCTCGGCGAGTCCCTGCGTCTAGCAGGGACGCAAGCCGGCCACTCCTTGTGCGCGTGGTAACAAGGACGGGTTGACGACACGGCAGTGACGGCGCGGCCGAAAGGCCACATCGATCACAAATGTTGGGGACGGAGGATCGCCTCGGGTCGATTCTGGCGGACGGTGTGTTACGAGATATCCACGGGTAAATTGGTGTTGTGGCGATCGAGTTCGGGGGCGTTGCATGAGCGCTTTGGTGAGGGAAGCGGGCTCGATGGCTCGCGTGCATACGAGTGTGCTTGCCGCCGGCGAACGGCGACTATTGACCGCGATAGCAAGCCGGCTCCCTTCGCCGATCACCCCTGACCATCTGACCCTTTGTGGCGTGGTCGGCGGCGTCCTTGTCGGCGTGGGCTGTGTGGCTTCCTGTTATGACTTTTCCTGGTTGTCGCTCGCCATCGTGGGGCTCGGGCTGAATTGGTTCGGTGATTCGTTGGACGGCTCGCTGGCGCGGCTTCGCGGCATCGAGCGACCCCGATATGGATTTTTTGTGGATCAGTTCTCGGATGTCGTTTCGCACTTCCTGATCCTGATCGGCATGGGGCTATCCCCGCTGATGCAGCTCGAGACAGCTCTCTTGGCGCTGTTGGGCAGCCTCCTCACGATGTTTTACGGGCACCTGAGCCTCCCCTTTAAGAACTCGTGGCAGGTTTCCCATTACGGCGTGGGACCCACCGAATTGAGGGTGCTGATCGCCGCCGGCATGATTTTGGTCATGCTCGCGGATGTGCCAACTGTGACAACAGCCTTCGGTCCAGTAACTATTTTCGATGCGGTCGGCTTTCTCGTGTTCCTGGCGGCCATCGCGTGCGTTCTGATCATGTTCAAAGCGGACCGCGCCAAGTTGGCGCGCATTGATCCTCCACGCGGTAGGCCACCAGCGGAAGTCTCGGTGATCGAGCTGCCAGCCCCCGAAACCTATGGCCGGCGATTGACGGCAAACGACGCCCACAGGCGGGCATGAGACGCGCCGCGCCACACCTCCGCGGTTCATCGGGCCGCGACGCGCGATGGGATGCAACGGATTGACGAGGATATTTTGGACCTAACGCCGTTCGAGCCATGTGTCCTCCGCAGACCATTGCTGCGCTAGTGAATGGCACGGGGAAACCGGATACGGCTTGCATCATGCGTGAACGGGGGGCAGCCTTTTCGCAGACAAGCAAGGCTGCTCCGCACCGATCGAGGGCCAAAACGATCGTCAGGGAGCTTCCCGAACTGCGCCAGCTCTTTGGACCGAACAGGTGGTCGTTTGCGGTCATTCTTGGGGTTGTCGCCTTGCAAATGGCGATGGCGGCGCTCCTCGGTCGTCAGCCGTTCTGGATGGCGATCATTGTCGCGTGGTTGATCGGGGCGTTTTGCAATCATGCGATGTACGTCATGATCCATGAAGCCGCGCACCGGCTGATCTTCCGGCAGGGTTTCGCCAATGACATCGCGGCAATTATCGCAGATAGCGTGAATGTCATTCCGGCCGCCATCTCGTTTCGCTCGCATCATCTCGAACACCATGCGCATCAAGGCGTTCTCGACCGCGATGCCGATCTGGCAAGTCAATGGGAAGCAAGGCTTGTCGGTCACAGCAGCCTGCTGAAGGGGTGTTGGCTGCTGCTCTTCCCGTTATTTGCGGCGTTGCGGCCCACCCGGGTGAGACGGGTGCGATCGCCGGTCGGGATGATGGTGCTGAATTGGCTGGTGGTGCTCGGTGTCGATGCGCTCGTTGTCTGGCACCTCGGCCCGACAGCCCTTCTTTACCTGGCGCTGTCATTCCTGTTCTCGGTCGGATTTCATCCCCTCGGGGCGCGCTGGATTCAGGAGCACTACCTTGTCGCCCCCGATCAGGAGACATACAGCTACTATGGTCCGCTCAACCGGATCGCCTTCAACGTCGGCTATCACAACGAGCATCATGACTTTCCAGCCGTCCCTTGGAATCGATTGCCGATACTCAACCGGAGGGCCAAAGCTCACTACGCCGCTTTGGTCGCGCATAGGTCCTGGACACGACTGTGGCTGCGCTTCATTTTCGATCCGAGGCTTTCGCTTCATTCGCGCATGGTTCGTGACGAGCGTCTCGATCACAACGTCCGCCCCCCCGCTCACGGACCGGACCGGCCGTAGTCGAGCGATGCCATCTTGGACATCGGCCGTCGGGTTCGATCGCGTGCCATGACATTGATGGCCTGGTGCGCCGCCGTTACGCTTTTTTTGTCATTCAGTGTCCACGCCGGGACCGCGCTGCTGGCGTGGCGGCGCTGCCGCCGGCCAGCAACCGGATCGCCCAACACCCCGCGACGGGCAAGCAAAGAGGCATGGCCTGTCAGTGTCATTGTGCCCGTGACAAACCTCGCAGATATTGAAACATCCACTCTGCTGTCAGCCTTCCGACTGAGCTATCCAGACTACGAGCTGATCTTCTGCTGTCCCGACGCAAGGGATCCCGCAGTGGCCTATCTGAAGACCCTGATGGCCCACAATCGCGCGGTGCCCGCCCGCTTGCTCGTCGGCCGGTCGAAAACGACGGTCAATCCGAAACTCGACAACCTCGAGAAGGGATGGCTGAGCGCGCGCCACGAGCGGATCATCGTCGCTGACAGCAACCTTTTGATGCCGTCCGATTTTCTCGACCGGATGTTGGAACTGGACAGCGACGGCGTCGGGCTTGTCTCCTCGCCACCGATCGGCTGCCTGCCGCAAAGCTTCGCGGCCGACGTTGAATGTGGATTTCTCAACACCTGCCAGGCTCGCTGGCTACTTGCGAGCGACAGCTTGGGCTTCGGCTTCGGTCACGGCAAGGCGATGCTCCTGAAGCGGTCGTTGATTGAAAGGGGCGGCGGGTTGAACGCGCTGACCCGTGACGTCGCAGAGGACATGGCGGCGACCAAATTCGTGCACAAGGCAGGTCTCGGCGTAAGAATCGTCGATCGGCCCTTCTTTCAGCCTCTGGGGGTGCGCACCCTCGGCCAAGTGTGGCACCGCCAGCTCCGCTGGGCGCAATTGCGCCGGCAATCCGTTCCAGGGTTCTTTGCCGCCGAAATTGTCGCGACGGGCTTGCCCGCCGCCGCCGCAGGGCTCGTGTTGGCCCAGGAATTGCGGCTATCGGGCGTCCTCGCCATGGTCCTCGTGTTGGCCTGCTATCACAGTGTCGAAGGCCGGCTGGCGCGTTCGGCCGGTTGGCCCCTGTGCTGGCGTTCGCCGATCGCGTGGCTGGTCAGAGACATCATGATGTCGATCATCTGGATCATCGCCTGGAAACGAAAGACCTACTCCTGGCGCGGCAACGCGGTCGACATGTCACGGGTCGCCGCAAAGCGCGGACCATGAGCCTTGGCCTCGCGAGCGGTCCTCTCGAACCGCGCGGGCGACCGGGGCGCGCTCACCGCGCGGAGCGCGCTGCGTCTTGTGCCGTCGTGGTCGGCGAAGGCGCCGCGACCAACGATCCGACCGCCGCTTCATAGCTGTGCGCCGAGAGGTGCTGCCGGAGGTGATCTCGCAATTTTCGGGCGCGGCGCCGCGCCTCTGACGGGTTGGCCCGGATGTCGCGCAGGTGCGCCGCCGCGCTGTCTACGCATGGCTCCGCCCAGCGGCAATGCCGCAACTCGCTGTAGACGGGGTGGGGATCGTCGATGCGCGTCAATTCGTAGGCAACCGCGTACGCCATGTCGGGAGGGCAGAAGTCCGTTGTCCCGGACCAGTCCGTGACGACCACGGGGACTTGGCGCATGATGGCTTCGGCCACCGTGAGACCGAAGCCCTCCGAGCGATGCAGCGAGGCATAAGCGTCGGCGCTCCTGATCAAGGCATCGAGCTCGCGTTCGTCCATCAGCTTGTCGACGAGGCGTATGTTCGGGGCCCCGCCGATCAGGCGGTTGAGCCGCTCGACATCGGCTCGATGCGCATGCCCATCCGCTATCTTCAAGACCAGCTCGACGTCGCGCGCCGACCCGAACGCTTGCTTGAACGCGGCAATCAAGGCCGCCGGGTTCTTCCGATAGAGGGATGACCCGCAATTGAATACGCTCAAGACCCGGAACGGGTCCCCCGTGTCAGGCTCCGGATCGCCCCGTGGCTGGGCGTCGGCGACCGGATGGGGGACGACGAAGATCGGTTTATTGCACCTAGTCGCGACAGCGTCTCGGCAGAAGGCCGATGGCACGAACACGGCGTCGACCAGGGCGAGCGATGCCGTCCACGTGGGCGGGATTTCGGGTAATTCCCAGGCGCAATAGGCGATGTTGAGGTTGCGGCGAAACTGACGTCGCCCCGCGGCAAGGAGGCCGATCAAGAGCATGGGAGGATTGATATGGAAGATCGATATGTCCGCTGCTTGCGGTGGTGCGCCGCCCTCGGCGTAGCGCACTCCATCATCGAGCCCGAACAACCTCGAGAGGTCGTGCGTCGACCCGTGGTGTCCGGCCTGCTGCATCGCTGCGGCACATAACCGGGCCGATTGTCCGATACCGGTCGCCGTCGACAGGAGGCCGACGACACGGACCGTCCTATCTGCGGCGCCCTGCTTTTGCGCGGAAGGGGCGAGCAAGAGGGGGAGCACGTGGCCGATGGCCTTGAAATAGAGCGGTGTTGCCGCGCGCCACAGGTGCTGGCGAACCGCACTCAGACCAATCGACACGCGCTCGGAGAGGCCAGACATGCGCTTGAGGCCCCTGACCTCGAGACGACGGGAACGCACGACGTGACTATGGCACGGCGGGGAGCGTTTGCGCGGCAGCGGCGAGAACGACCTCCCCCCGTGAAAGCCAGCGCGGTCCGGATGCCGTATCGATTTGCAGCCGATTGGCATTAGAGGAAGCGGGACGCGAACGCAGCGGCAAGGGGAGATCCGACGCTGCGACGCGCTCGCCGGCGTTGGCCGATTCGCCGTCATATAAGACGACCGTCGCATGCTTGAATTTCGCAATCATCACAAACGCGTTGAACCCACTGCTGCCGACAGGCCCCCCGGGCCGTCCAACACCGGCCGCACCTTCGGACGGATTGGGAAGGGTCGCGGCGCCTGGACCGGCGGGCAGCACGGGGGACGTGAGAGGCGGGTTGTCGGAGGGGTTGCTTGCCGCGAGTTGAGGCATCGCTCCGGTGCACCCGGCCTGAAGACCTGCGACCAGAAGAACCCATGGGCTATATCGCATGCGCCGCGCCGGGGCGTTCATGGTCTGGGCCTCTTCTCGATTGCCTGATCGCCTCTTTACTACCACGCTGCCGCGAGGCATCAAACCTGAGACACG
>JBFWXN010000119.1:0-11789 GCA_050187415.1 Hyphomicrobiaceae bacterium
TTCTCGATGTCGACCGGCGATTTGATGTAGCCGCGGCCGCGCACCATGAACTCGAATTCCGAGAGCTCGAGCGTCCTCCCGCCGACATCCTGGTTGCTGTTGCGCACGGCGTCACGCACGGCAGCGAGCGAGATTCCCTGGGCGCGCAGCCGCAGCGGATCAACGATGATGTTGTATTGTTTGACGAAGCCGCCAACGCTCGCGACCTCGGCGACGCCTTCGGCTTTTGAGGCGACGAAGCGGATCACCCAGTCCTGCAGCGAGCGCAGCTCGGCGAGGCTCATCTCTTTGGCGATAACCGCGTATTGGTAGACCCAGCCCACACCTGTCGCGTCGGGCCCGAGACCCGGCGTCACGCCTGCCGGTAGGCGCTTTGCAGCGGCGTTGAGATATTCGAGCACACGGCTGCGAGCCCAGTAGGGATCGGTGCCGTCCTCGAAGATCACATACACGAAGGAGACGCCAAAGAAGGAGAAGCCCCGCACCACCTTCGACTTTGGCACCGTCAGCATGGCTGTCGTCAGCGGATAGGTGACCTGGTCCTCGACCACCTGCGGCGCTTGGCCAGGATAGTCGGTGTAGACGATGACCTGGACATCCGAGAGGTCCGGAATGGCGTCTAATGGCAGCGTCTTGAGAGAGTAAACGCCAGCGGCGACCGCGAAGACGGTGCCCACGAGGATGAGGATGAGGTTGCGAGCGGACCACGCGATCAAGCGGGCAATCATGGCGTGCTCTCCCCCACGGTCATGCCGGTGAGCGCAGCCTTGAGATTGCTTTCCGCGTCGATCAGGAAGTTGGCCGAGACGACGACGCGGTCGCCGGCCGTGACTCCGTTACGGATCTCTGTGTAACCGCTGCCACGGGCACCGATCTTGACCCCGCGCGGCTCGAAGCGGCCTTCGCCCTTATCGAGGATCACGACCTGCCGCGTGCCTGTGTCGATCACGGCGCTGTCAGGGACCGCCACTACCGAGCTTCCCCCGCCGGCCGCGATCTCGACTTCGGCATACATATCGGGGCGCAGGAGCCCGTCCGGATTCGGGATGGCGATGCGCACCTTCGTCGTGCGGGTTACCTGGTTCACCTGCGGATAGATCAGGGCGACGCGTCCTTGGAACGTCCGCCCAGGCAGGCTGCGGACCCGGATGGTCGCCGACTGACCAGGCTCGACATTCGCAATGGCATATTCGGGCACATCGGCTAGCACCCAGACGGTCGAGAGGTCGGCGATACGGAACAGGATGTCGCCGGCCGCCATTTTCATGCCTTCGGTCGCGTTGCGGGTTAGCACAACGCCGTCGCGTGGGGCGTACCAGGTGAACGCCGTCGGAACCTGATGAGTCCGGTCGATCTCATCGAGCACTTCCTTCGGCACAGCGAAGTTTTCGAGACGGCGACGCGCGACGTTGAGACCTGGATTGATCTGAACCTGCACGGCTGCGGCGGCGAGCTCGGGCGAGCGGAGTTGCAGCAGTGGCTGGCCCTTAAGCACCCGGTCTCCGGTCGTGACATTCTCGACGTTGCCGATATAGGAGTCAGCCGGAACGGTCACGACCGAAACACTGCGCTCGTCCGGCTGCACCGTCCCGGGTGCGCGCACCAGTTGGACGACGACGCGATCGCCGACGGTCTCCGTGCGAACGCCGGTTCGCTGCAGCTTGCCCGGCGCGATCTTGACTATGGAGCCGTCCTCGCCGTCGCCGGCATAGACAGGGATGTAGTCCATCCCCATCGAGTCCTTCTTCGGCACGAGCGAGGTGTCGGGCAGACCCATGGGATTGCGATAGTAGAGAATCTTCTTCGGTTCGCCGTTTGCCGGCCGGGCGGCTTCCGCGTCCGCCTCTGGTTTCTCGTCGAAGCTGATGTCCTCGCTCGCATGCACGGCAAGGAAGTTACGCCCGTCAGCCGTCTTGCGCGGCTCAGCCGAGTAGGCGGGACGGCCGTCCGGGTCGCGATAGTAGATGATTGGCCCAGATGCTGCGGGATCAGCATGGGCGGGAACGGATGCGGTGCTCTCAAGCCAGGGGATGGCCTGAAGCCATGTAATGGGCGGCAGCACGATTGCGCGCTGACCGGCCCAATAGCCTCCAGCCCCCGCCACCAAGATGGCGGCGAGGGTGAGGCCGGCGCGGCCCATCCGGTTCATGGGACGGCCTTGATGACGAGTTTGTTCTCGACTGAGCCGGTCTCGCCCTGGACTTTCGCGCCGAGCGAGAGCTGCCAGCCGCCGGCCATGCTGAGGTTGGCCTTGAACTGGTAGACGCCGGGCTCGGAGCTCGGCACCGGCGTCACCTTCGTCGCCATGTCCTGCATGCCGTCCGGCGCCATGTCGAGACGCGTCGCGAAGATCACGGCGTCAGGCACGGGCTTGCCCGTCACCTTGTTGATCAGGCGCACCGCGATCACGGCCTCGCCCTTCTTGATTTCGCTCTTAACGAGCTGGAATTCGTAGTCCTCGATTGCGGCCCAAGCCCGCGACACCCCGCCTATCGAGGCAAGACTAATCACCGCCGCGGCTGCGACGCGCTTGAAGTACGAGAGATTCATTGTCCGAGGTTCCAAAATTCATCGTTTGACCACGCAGGTGCGCGGTGGCTGATGGCCCGGTTGTGTGACCGAACCATGCGGCATCACCGCGTGACCGTCCGCCATGCGGTGTGTGCGGCCCAAAAGAGCCGCCGATGAATCAGGCTCGGGGAGGTTTAATTGGTGGTGGGTGCGGCAGGAGGTCCCGCAGATTATCATCCCATGGCATCTTCACATCCGCCACGGAAATGCGGGTCGGTATGACCGCAGAGACTGCAGGTGCTGCGGGAAAGCACTTCGCGATGCACAGGATCGCCAATGGGCAGGATTTTGCGCAGTCTGGCAAGGCTGGCTTCTCGTCGGGGCAGCACGGCATACCGTCGGGCATTGAGGCCGTCTCGGACATGCCCACCATCGACGCGTCATCCATCGCCACCGCGCTCGATGGCGTCACCATCGGGGCAGTCAGAAGGCCCACGATCGCCAGGATCGAGAGCAGACGGGGAATGAGCGACGAGAGCTGCACCTGAGTAGGATGCCACAGGGGGCGTGGCGAGAGAAGGGCAGGCCTGTACACATTCAGGTCAGTTTTGCTGACCTGCTACGGCCGCCGAGACAGCTCCGCCCACGACGCGTTGCGTCTAAGGCCTAGCTTTGCGGCGACAGCGTTTCGATGATCCGACAGTCAGCGACCGTCCCACAGCGGCATTGATCGATCGTGCTGTCGAGTTCGCGACATAGTGCGCGCAAGTCAGCGATCTTTCGGTCAATCTCGGCCCGGTGCTCTTTGGCGATGGCGTCGACGGCGTCGCAGGACTGGTCGCGCTGGTCAGCCAGATCGAGCAATCCGCGAACTTGGTCGAGCGAAAAGCCGAGATCTCGTGAGCGCCGGATGAAGCTCAGCTGATTTAAGTGCTCTGGGCCGTATGCGCGGTAGTTGCCGGCTGCTCTATGCACCCTTTCGATGAGATGGTTGCAGGGGTAGTACTAATCATTCGATGCGCCCCGCGCCGGCAAAGTTCGTTGCGGAAGGTCGATTTCGTAGGCGGGTTGAGCGCCTTTTGCTTTTAGCGATTCCAGCCGGTGCTTCATGGTTTGCAGGTCATGGCGTAGCCATGCCGAGCATACTCCGACAATTTTTGCGACCTCACTTGTGCCCCGCATCGCTGACGCCTGGATGTGACAAGAGCGCATCGAGGATCGGGCATTCCGGAACGGCGTCGCCAGAACACTGTGCGGCGGTTTGGGCTAGAATTTTTTCGATCCGCCTGAGGTCTGCGATCTTTGCGCGAACATCACTGAGGTGGTGCTCGGTACGCTCTTTGACCTCCGCGCACGTCTGCTTGCCGCCGTCGACCAACTCTAAAAGGCCGCGGATTTCCTCGATGCTGAAACCGAGTTCGCGTCCACGCATGACGAAGCGAAGGCGCCGGACATGGGCTTCGCTATAAACGCGGTAGTCGTTAGCGCTGCGCGGCGGCTCGGGAAGAAGCCCAATTTTTTCGTAGTAGCGGACAGTCTCTAAATTCGAGCCCGTCTGACGCGCCAACTCACTACGTTTGAAACTCCGTCCGGTAGCGCGATCCGCCATGGCCAAAAAACCTCTTGAGTCTGTAGTCACTACAGACCTTATCGTGTGCCCGACTCGAATTGAAGGGCTTTTTTTCATGAGCGATATCAGTACCAAACTGGTCGACTCGCCGGATGCGGGAAAGGTTAAGACGCAGGGGTGGCTTGCAGCTGGTGGGATCATCGGCGCGATCCTTGCGTCTAGCTGCTGCGTTGTGCCTTTCGCCTTGTTCACGTTGGGAATCAGCGGCGCCTGGATTAGTAACCTGACGGCCCTCGAGCCCTATCAGCCCATCTTCGCCGCCGTGACGATTGGTTTCCTAGGCTACGGATTCTATCTCGTTTACCGGAAGCCCAAAGTCGCCTGCGCCGAAGGCTCCTACTGCGCCAAACCCAGCTCGGGTCGCTTCGCAAAGATCTGGCTTTGGACGGCTACTGTGCTCGTTATCGTCGCACTCGGCTTCCCGAAACTGGCGCCCCTGTTCCTCTGATCGACCGCTTAACCTGAAGGAGAAAATCTATGTTTCGACATATCCTCGCAGCGACTGCGCTTATTGCCATGCTTTCGCCTTTTGCGGCCCAAGCCGCCGAAAGAACCGTTGTCCTAAACGTCGATAACGCGACGTGCGAACTCTGCGCCCCGATTGTCAAGAAAACGCTCTCCCGCGTCTCGGGCGTAAAGGCAGTAGTGGTCCAGGAGGCGAACGGAACGTCGGCCGCAGTGGCAACGGTCACTTTCGACGATGCGGTCACCAATGTCGCGACCCTCATTGCGGCGTCGACTAATGCCGGATATCCGGCGCGCGCGACAAAAGGCTGATGACGTGAATAGTCGCACCCTTTTTCGAACCGGCAGCATTGGGGCGGTCGTGGCGGCGCTCTGCTGCGCGACTCCAATCCTTGGGATTGCGCTGGGAGCGATCGGGCTCTCGGCGCTCGCGGGGAAGGCCGACTATGTCCTGATTCCGGTTCTTGTCGTCTCGCTCGGGCTGGTGGGGATCGGGCTCTATCGACGCAACACATCTGCCTCAGCTGGCACTGACTGCTGCGAGACGAGTAAGAATACAGGAAAGTTCAAGTCATGAGTGATTGCTGCGCTCCGAGCGCAAAGAACGGGAACGGCCGCTACGATCTCATCGTCGTCGGCGCCGGCTCGGCCGGGTTCTCGGCCGCGATTACGGCGGCCGAACAAGGGGCGCAAGTTGCGTTGATCGGCCACGGCACGATCGGAGGGACATGCGTCAATGTCGGCTGCGTCCCGTCGAAGGCCCTTATCCGGGCTGCAGAAGCGGTGCACCATGCCAACGCCGCACCCAGGTTTGCCGGGATCGCCGCGCAGGCGCGGGTGGCAGACTGGAGTGCGCAGGTCGCTCAAAAGGATGCACTCGTCGCGGGCCTGCGTCAGGCGAAGTACGCCGATCTCCTGCCATCTTACAACAACATCGCATATAGTGAAGGCCGTGCCCGCCTCGTCGATGGCGGCGTCGAAGCCGGTGGCAAGCGTTTCGCGGCGGATCGTATCATCATTGCCACCGGGACCCGGCCGGCGT
This sequence comes from Hyphomicrobiaceae bacterium, assembly GCA_050187415.1. Taxonomy (GTDB): domain Bacteria; phylum Pseudomonadota; class Alphaproteobacteria; order Rhizobiales; family Hyphomicrobiaceae. The sequence continues at coordinate 5,649 of JBFWXN010000119.1, forward strand.
TGCCGGCGATCCCGGGCATAACGGACATCTCAATCCTCGATAGCACCACGGCGCTGGAGCTGACCGCGCTGCCACGCTCGATGATCGTGTTGGGCGGTGGCTACATCGGCGCTGAGCTCGCGCAAACCTTTGCTCGAGTGGGAGTCGAGGTGACGCTTGTCTTCCGCAGCCGCCTCCTGCCGGAAGCAGAGCCTGAGATCGGGGTGGCCCTCCACGGTTATCTCGCCGACGAGGGTATCAAGGTCGTCGGCGGTCTGACCTATGAGTCGATCCGTCGAACGGAGGATGGCGTCGCGCTCACGGTGGTTCGGGAAGGACACCCAGAGACGCTTGCGGCCGAGCAGGTTCTCGTTGCGACCGGTCGTGCCCCGAACACCGAAAGCCTTGGCCTTCCGGAAGCAGGGATCGCCCGAACGCCCGCGGGCGCGATAGTGGTCGATGACCGGATGCGCACGTCCAAAGCTGGCGTTTACGCGGCCGGCGATGTGACGGGCAAAGATCAGTTTGTCTACATGGCGGCCTATGGCGCAAAGCTCGCGGCAAAGAACGCGCTCAACGGCAACAGCCTCCGCTACGACAACGCGGCGATGCCCGCGGTAGTCTTCACCGATCCGCAGGTGGGAAGCGTCGGCCTCACGGAAGCGCAGGCGCGCGCCGCCGACTACAGTGTCCGCACTTCCGTGCTTTCGCTCCACAACGTGCCTCGCGCGCTCGCGGCCCGGGATACACGCGGGCTGATCAAGCTTGTAGCGGACAGCGAGACACGCAAGCTGCTTGGGGCACACATCCTTGCGCCTGAAGGCGCGGACAGCATCCAGACGGCGACGGTAGCGATTCGTGGCGGTCTGACAATCGATGACCTTGCGGAGACGATCTTCCCGTATTTGACCACAGTCGAAGGGCTCAAGCTTGCAGCGCAGACATTCGACCGGGATGTCAAGAAGCTGTCCTGCTGCGCGGGCTGATGATTGGCCAAACGATCAGTCGAGGAAGAAGTGATAGCGATCGACACGACAACATCGGAAGAGGGCAGTGTCGAGACTAGGCTGGGCGTATGCCGCCCGGCCTGGTCGGCCGTTACCACGCTTGCCACGCGCATGCGCTCAGCGGGCGCATGGCGGCGCGGGCCGGACTTTTGGACAAGTGGTCGCAGGCGCTCGAACCGACTGGGGATATGGTGTGGCGGATGGCCCCGACCTTTACGTCGAGAACGGTCGCCCGCCTCGCGCTAGTGAGATCGCCGCCTGCGCGGCCATATCAGAGGAGCGCGTGCTCGTCGTTCTGCACAAGCTGCAACTACGCGATCGCGTGGGCCTTGAACCCGGGACGGACGCGATCCGCTATGCGTCGCGTTCTCGCGATCGACCCCTGCTGATTTTTGTTTGATGGCCAGCGTTTCATTATTTTCCGCTGAACCAAATCTCGCCATAGTACGTTTCTGCGCGGCCGCCGTGGTCGTCTGTATCCGTCATCAGTGCGACAGCATCGACTTCAGTGATGTCTTCCCCGAACGCTTTCTTCAGATCGGCCCGAAGGTCACGTTTGTGACGGACCCATTTGCTTAGGGCCTCAGAACCGGAATCGATCGCCAAGAGTTTCACCTGATTCGTATAGGGGCTCGGCCATAGGCTCCCGGCAGAATGTTGGCTCGCCCAGACATAATTGAGCGATAGGGAACTGGCGCCCAGGATACCGCGTTCGACAACGACGTAAATCCGTGCGGGAAAATCGTCGCCAGCCTTTGTTCGCTCATCAATACCAGGAAAAATGTCGGTGACCTTCCACGACCAGTTGAGAAACGGGGTTACATTCAAATCGACCTTGATCTTTCGGAATCGACCAGATGCGGAAGCGTCCGCAGCGGCCTTGAGGACTGTCGATTTGATCTCTGGATCGGTAGTGAAAGTGTAGCTCGTTTCGCCCTTGAACGAGCGGCTCTCCCAATCACGTAGGCTGCTATTCGAGAAGCGGCTGATCGCAATCACCTCATCAGCTGCAGCTTCGTTCGAGATCGACGCGAAGACCAGACCGATAACAAAAGCTGCGATGCCAACTCTCATGATTTTTTCTCCGAGAAGATACGCCATCCCCACCACCAGCGCGTCGCCGTGGTGATGAGAGCGAGGATCGTGAAAGCCTGGGCGAGAGCGGCAAAGCTCGCCGGCCAGAGGCACATCGCCGCGAAAGCAACGAAGGTTTCAGTCCCCTCGGTCAGGCCTCCGAGATAGTAGACTCCCTTCTGGGGGAAGGACATTGATGAGATCCCTCGTTTCGCTGCAATCACAGAAAATGCCAGAAAGCTGCTGCCGGTCCCGACGAAGGCGAGCAATAGAGCTGATGCGGCTAAGGCATTTTCTGCAGGATCGGCGAGCGCGAAGCCAAACGGAATCGTGGCGTAAAAAAAGAAGTCGAGAGCGATATCCATAAATGCGCCACGGTCGGTAGGACTCCGTTCGTGTGCGACGGCACCGTCGAGTCCATCGAAAATCCTGTTCAGGATGATGAAGGCCAACGCCATCGCGTAAAGTTGCTGAGCCAACAGGCCAGACGCCATCAACCCGAATACAAATCCGCACAAGGTTAGGCTGTCAGCGCTGACTCCCCGTGCCGATAGCCAGCGGGCCGGACCTTGCAACACCCTTCGCTGCGAAGTCAGAAGGAGACGGTCGAACACAATCGAATCTTCCCGGCTGTCATCCGCGCTGCCATCTGAGCCAGCGCTCGGACAGAGACAGCGCCCAGGCGGGAGCGTGCGCGCGACGCCACTCCCCGGCGACGGCTTTGTTGGCTTCCGTCCACCCTGGGTAGGGGTGGATCGTACGCAGGATGGCGTTGAGCCCCAGGCCGTGTTTCATAGCGAGTGTGAATTCTGCGAGCATGTCCCCTGCTCGCGCACCAACCAGAGTTGCCCCGAGAATCCGGTCCTTGCCCGGCACCGTCAGGATTTTGACGAAGCCTTGATTGGCCTCATCGGCGATGGCGCGATCGAGTTCCCCTAGATCATAGGTCGTAACCTCGAACGCCACCCCCTTGCGGTGGGCCTCCTCCTCCGTCAGCCCGACCCGGGCAACCTCCGGATCGGTATAGATGACGATAGGAAAGACGCTGATATCAGAAGTCCACGGTTTAACGTTCCCGAACAGCGCGTTGATGGAAGCGAACCATGCGTAATGTCCAGCTGCGTGCGTGAATTGAAGTTCTCCAATCACGTCGCCCGCGGCGAGAATGCTTGGCAGTCGCGTCTGGAGTCGATGGTCCACCGCAAGGCGGCCGTTCTCCAGTAGCGCGAGTTCTTCCAGGCCGAAACCTGTTACACGCGGACGTCGGCCGGTAGCGACCAGCACTCGGTCGAAAGGGAGAGAGCTCCCATCGCCAAGAAACACCATGCACTGCCCCCCGACGCGCTCGAAACGTTTAATGTCGACGCCGACATGGAGTTCAACGCCGTCGGCGTTGAGAATCGTGTGCATCGCCTGAGCGACATCAGCATCTTCCCGCGCCAGAAGGCGCGGCGCGGCCTCCAGAAGAATTGTGCGGCTTCCGAGGCGGGCAAAACTCTGGGCGAGTTCGCAGCCGATAGCCCCGCCGCCCACAACGAGCAGCGTGCGCGGCTGCGTGGCAAGAGCCCACACGCTTTCCGAGGTGAGCGGCTCCATCAGCTCAAGGCCGGGAATTGGAGGGAGGATCGGCTCGGCGCCCGTGGCAACGACGATGCGACGGGTGGTCAATGTTCGGTTCCCGATCGCGACAGTCCAGGGGCCGGTGATGTACGCGGAACCTCGGATTACCTCCACGCCCAAGCCTTGATAACGCGCGGCGGAATCGTGCGGCGCGACACGCTCGATGACGCGTCTGACGCGCTTCATCAGTGCCGGAAAGTCGGCATCCAATGCCCCTTTGAGGCCGAATTGTTCGGCGTGGCGCGCCTCCTTCATCAGCTTGGCGGAGCGGATCAGCGCCTTCGACGGCACGCATCCCGTGTTCAGGCAGTCGCCGCCCATTTTGCCGTGCTCGATGAGGGCGACACGCGCCTTGGCGGCTGCGGCGATATAGGAAGCTACAAGTCCGGCAGAACCGCCGCCGATCACCACCAAATTGTAGTCTACGGTCCGCGGACGAGGCCATGGTCGTAGGAGCGCACGCCGGTCCCACCATCTTTGAGCGGCTTTGACAGCAAAGGGCACGAGTGCGAGCGCTGCGAACGCCATGAGAAGACGCCCGCTCACCAGGTCGCCTGCGCTTTGAAGCGATCCGAGCTCACTTCCCGCATTCACATAGACGATGGTCGCCGGCAGCATGCCAATCTGGCTGACCCACGCGAAGGTACGCGCGGGCATCTGCGTGAGACCCATTGCGGCATTGATCGCGAAAAAGGGAACGACCGGCACAAGCCGCAAACCGAACAGGTACCGGGCGCCGTCGCGCCTGATGCCCTCGTTCAGTTTCTCCATCAATGGCGCGAACCTGGCCTCGACCACACGGCGCAGAAGGTAGCGCGCCGTGAGCATCGCGAGCGTCGCCCCCACTACGCTGGCGAACGAGACAATGACAGTTCCAGCCAATAGGCCGAACAGACTTCCTCCCACCAGCGTCAAGGCAGTTCCGCCGGGGATCGAAAGCGCGGTCACCCCAATATAGACGAAGAAGAAGCTAAGCGCGCCCAGGAATGGATGTGAACCGAGCCAGTCTTGCCAAGCGCTACGGTATTGAGCGAGCGCATGCCAGTCGAGAAGGCGCGGACCTCCCATAACGACGAAGGCAACCAATGCGGCGGCGATGGCCACGCCAATGGCCAGCCGCGGACCAAGCTGCCAGGATGTCCTAACCCGCTTCATTCTGCGCCTTCAGGAATAATTTGACTGATATGCCGGTTGGCAGGGGGCGCTAGCATCTGCTCGGGGCACGTCTCTGCCCGCCAAAAGATCAGCCGGCTGTCTGTTCAAGTCTCGCCAAGCATCATACGCTCACCACCTCGCCACGTGCCGGGTAGTCTGTCTTCACCACGTAATCGATGGCGCTGAGGATGTCTGCGAAATGCGGCCGTGCGAAAGGCATCGTCTGGACACTGCCGAAATAGAGTGTGCCGTCTGGCCGGATAAGATACAGCGCGGGCTCGGAGAAACGTGCAGGCTCTTCAATTCCCCCAGAGTGTTTTTCCCTTCCGGCGGAGACGAACAGGCCCCACCGGCGAGCCGTTGCGAGATCGAGCCCATAGCCGAGCCGCAGCTGAGCAAGACCCCAAGTCGATTTGGCCTCCTGGGCTCGTTCGGCAGTGTCCGACGAGATCGCGACGACGGTGATGCCCCGAGCCTCGAAGTCGTCGAGTTTGACCTCCAGCTCTTTGAGCTGGGATTTGCAGATTGGGCAGTGCAGGCCGCGATAGAACACCACCAGGGTGAACGTCCGGGGCGTTTCTGCCGCGAGGTTGAAATTGCCGCCACCGGCGAGTTTGACAGCGAGCGTCGGGACCGGCTGGCGGGGAAACAGGGTGACTAAGTCCGTCATGGTTTGCCTTCTGGTTGCGGCGAATCGGTCAGAATTGAGTAGTCAAATGAGTGAGCCAGGCAGGTGAGACATCGACCAGGAAAGCCTCGAGCCGCTTGTCGGACCCGGTCAGGATCAACGCACCGACAGCGATGAGGAGGCCCCCGAGGAACGATTTGCCGCCCCGGCCGACACGGAGCAGCCGTTCGCGCCATCTCATCATGACGTCGCGCGAGACTAGGCCGAGCACCAGCAGCGGCAGCGCCGCCCCGAGGCCGAAGCTCAGCATTACGATGGCTACGTGGCCGAGGTCTTTGCCCTGTGCGGCGAGAAGGGAAGCCGCCCCGAGGGTGGGGCCGACACATGGGCTCCATACCGCTCCGAGCAGCATGCCGACGGAGAACTGTCCTTTCAGGCCAGTCGTGGCGAAGCCGCCGAACCGATGCTCCGCCCATCCGCTGACTGGTCCCGCCGCCGTCGCCAACTGGCTTTGAAATTGCGGGACGATCAGGACGATGCCAACGGCGATCAGCAGAACGGCCGCGACAGCACGGAAAATACCAGCATCCAATCCGATGGAGAAACCGATGGTCGCGACGAAAAGGCCGATGGTTACGAAGGACAGCGCAAGTCCACTCGCTAGGGCCAGCGGCCCGA
>JBFWXN010000120.1:0-11676 GCA_050187415.1 Hyphomicrobiaceae bacterium
CGGCTCCTGGAAGCTCATGGAAATGCTGTTGCCTCGGATCTGGCGCATCTTTGCTTCGCCGAGCGATGTCAGCTCACGCCCCTCGAACTTGATCGAGCCCCCGACGACGCGCCCGGCATCGGGCGGAATGAGGCCGAGGATGGACAGCGCCGTCACGCTCTTGCCGCAACCGGATTCGCCGACGATGCACAGCGTCTCGCCGCGCGCCAGATCGAACGAAACGCCGTCGACCGCTCTCACCACCCCGTCGCGCGTGAAAAACTGGGTGCGCAAATCCTTGACTGACAGGATGGGTGCGTCTTTCGCCGCGGCGATGGGATCGTTGCGTGCAAGCGTCGAGGTCGTCGTCATCGTCGCCTCACATTCTCCGCGCAATGCGCGGGTCCAGCATGTCGCGCAGTCCGTCGCCGACGAGATTGATCGCCAGGACCGTGATCGCCAGGAAGAGGCCGGGAAAGAAGATGATCCATGACGCGATCTGAAAGAACGTCCGCCCCCCCGAGATCACGTTGCCCCAGCTCGGGATCTCGGGTGGCGTGCCGGCGCCGAGAAACGACAGCCCTGCTTCCGTCAGGATGGCGGATGCGCAGACATAGGTCGCCTGTACGATGAGCGGCGCGACCGTGTTCGGCAGGATATGGCGCACCATGATGCGCACATTGCGCGTGCCGCTGGCGACGGCGGCATCGATGAACGGGCGCGCCCGCACCGAAAGCACGACGCTTCGCACCAATCGGACCACGCGCGGCAGCTCCGGCACGGCAATGGCGACGATGACGATCAGCAGGCTCGCCTTCATGAGCGTGATGAGCGCGATGGCCAGTAGAATAGCAGGGATGGCCATCATGCCGTCCATGACGCGCATGACGATCGCGTCGGCGCGACGGTAGTAGCCGCAGATCACCCCCAGGACGAGACCGATCAAGGTGGCGAGAGCGGCCACGCTGAAGCCCACGATCAGCGAGATGCGTGTGCCGTGGATCACGCGACTGTAGACGTCGCGCCCGAATTGATCCGTGCCGAACCAGAACTCGCCGGAGGGCTTCTTGAGCCGGTTCGTCGGCTCGAACTGCAAGGGGTCGCCTGCGAGCCACGGTGCCGCGATCGCGATGACCGCGAGAGCCAGCAGAATGGCGAGGCCGGCGACGATCGTCTTGTGGCGCGACGCCCAGATCCGCAACTCCGCGAACCTTCCGCCTGTGGTCGTTGGAGGCAGCGTATCTGTCGTCGCGACCATGCTTGCTCCCTACTGCCTGATGCGCGGATCGAAGAACGTATAGCTAATGTCAACCAGAAGGTTCACCAGAACCTTGGCGCCGGCGAACAGGATGATGAGGCCCTGGATGATCGGATAGTCGCGCTTCAGGATGGCGTCGACGGTGAGACGTCCGAGGCCCGGTATGTTGAACACGGTCTCGGTGATCACCACGCCAGAGATCAGCAGCGCAAAGCCGATGCCGATCACCGTGACGATCGGCACGGCGGCATTCTTGAGCGCGTGGCGCAGAAGGATGCCCGAGGATCCGACGCCTTTGGCGCGCGCCGTACGGATGTAGTCCTCGGACAACACCTCGAGCATGCTTGCCCGCGTAATCCGCGCGATGAGCGCCATGTACGTCATGCCGAGCGCCACGGCCGGCAGCGCAATCGACCGGAGCGTGCCGCCGAGCCCCTGCGACAGCGGCCGATAGCCTTGCACGGGCAGCCACCGAAGCTGGATCGCGAACACGTAGATCAGCAGATAGCCGACCAGAAATACCGGCACCGCAAAGCCGAGCACGGAAAAGCCCATCACGAAACGATCGACGGCCGACCGCGCCCTGGAGGCGGCGATGACGCCCATCGGTATGGCGAGCGCGACGGCGACCGCCAACGTCGATACGGCCAACACCAGCGACGGCTCGAGCCGCTGCTTGACCAGGGTCAGAACGGGCAGGTTGGAAAAGATCGATGTGCCGAGGTCTCCATGCAGAAGGTTCCACACGTAGAGCCCGAACTGCTCCCAGATCGGCCGGTCGAGACCGAGCTTGCTCCGCACGGCTTCGATGTCGGCGGGTGATGCTTCATCGCCGGCAATCACTGCGGCAGGATCGCCTGGCGTCAGATGCAGCAGGAAGAACACGAACAAGGCCACCACGGCCATGACAGGGATCGTGGCGATCAGGCGTCGTAGGATATATGCACCCATGCTGCGCCTCGGGTTTCGCGCGAGATCGAGGCCCCGGGCCGGAACGCCTCGACCAGCGCGCCGGCCGGTCGAGGCACGAGTCCGGCAACGCCGCTACTTCTTCTCGATGTTCCACATCGGCGGAACCGATGGCACCGAGAGCACGCCGCTGATCTTGTCCGAGCGATAGGCGACAGGATTGCGCCACTGCGCGAACGAGATGTAGGGCACCATTTCGTAGGCGCGTTTCGAGAGATCGACGGCAAGCTTTTTCCGCGTGTCGATATCGGGAGCGAATGCCCAGGCTTTGCGCAACTCTTCGAACTTCGAATCGCACGGCCAGCCGAACCAGGCCTTGTCGCACGCCATGCCGATCGAGGTATGCGTGATCGGGCTAGACGAGGTGAGCACGGTTGTTCCGGTGATGAAGATATTCCAGCCGCCGTTCGCCGGAGTGTCCTTCTTCGCCCGCCGGGCGACAACCGAGCCCCAATCCATTGCCTGCACGTCGAGCTTCAGGAATCCCGCCTTCCGAAGTTGCTGGATCATCACCAGGTTCGCCGGGTTGATGTACTGGTGATCGGTGGCATGCAGGATGGTGATCGGCTCGCCGTTGTAGCCGGCCTCCTTGAACAACGCTTCGGCCTTCTTGTAGTCCTTAGGGGCCTTGTAGGGCTCGCTGCCGGCATCGGTCTCCATGGTCACGCCGCAGCCGAAATACGAATAGCAGAGCGTCTGCAGCTTGGGATCGGCCGCGATGGTATTGAGGAAATCGGCCGGGTTGATGATGTGCAGCATCGCCTGCCGCGCCTTCACATTGTTGAAGGGCGGGTGCAGGTGATTGAGCTGCAGAATGCCCATCGTGCCCATGGCCGGATGGGTCTCGAGCTTGATGTCGGGATTGGCCTCGAGGATGGGCAGGAAATCGGGTTGCGGGTTCTCGAGATAATCGATCTCGCCCGCGACGAGGGCGGCCTGCGCTGTCTGCGGATCGGAAAGCCAGACGAATTCGACCCGGTCGACCTTCACCACCTTGCCGCCGGCATGGCCCGAAGCCGGCTCTTTCCTTGGCACGTAATCCTGGAACTTGACGTAAACGGTTTTCGAGCCCGGCACCCATTCGTCACGCTTGAACATGAACGGGCCTGAGCCGACGACCTCTTCGATCTGCTTGAACGGGTCGACCATGGCCTCCTTCTCGCGCATCACGAACGGAATGCTGGTGCCGGTCTTGGCCAGCGTGTCGATCAGCAGGCCGTATGGCTCCTTCAGGGACCAAACGAACGTCTTTTCGTCTTTCGCCTCGAGCGAGGCGGTATAGTTGAAGAGTTGCTTGCCTGCGCCGTCACGCTTTCCCCAACGGTTCATCGAGGCGACGACGTCTTTCGACGTAACCGGGCTGCCGTCGTGGAATTTGAGGCCGTCCCGCAGCGTGAAGGTGTAGACTTTGCGATCGTCACTGACCGTCCATTTGTCGACCATCTGCGGTTGCGGCTTCAGATCCGCATCGCTCGAGAACAGCGTGTCGTAGACCATCAGCCCGTGAATGCCCGCTATGGTCTGGGTCGTCCAGAACGGGTCGAGGGTGCGCACGTCGGCGTGCATCGTCACCCGGAGCGTCTTTGGCTCGGCGCGTGCCGGCGCGGCGGCGAGAACCACCAGCGCCAAAGCCGCAGCGATGCGGGCTCCACATTTGCGAACTCTGATGGACATGGTGCGTCCTCACTCCCTTATCGTTGCCAACTTCACGCTAGATGATATGTCCGGGCCTTGTCTCCTGGCCGAGTGGCCGGATCGGGCGATCGACTTGGTGTCCGGAAGCGTGCGGCTGTCGCGCGTGCGGGGTGCATCGCTGTCGACGAAGATCACGCGTTTGGCAAAGCAACTGTTTTCGATCAGCGAATAGCCATCCTGGGAGGCGCGCCGGCGTGCAGCAAACGATGAGGCGGTGCACATTCGCTCTGCGTCGTCCGCACGCGCGCCGGGCCGCAGGAACGACTGCTTGCAGGAGTCGAGATTGGTCGGCAGCGGTGAAAAGGTGTTCGTCCCGGTCGCCGAAGTGGCTGCGAACAACCTCATGATCTCGCCCTTCCGCTCACGTTCACCCGTCCATTGTTACCACCACGGGTGAAGCATAGCCGCGCTGCTCCGATATGGCTTGCCCAGTTGTCTGGCATCGTCGCTTATCGATCGAGCAGATAAAAGGGAAAAAAATTATGCGAAGCCCGCGTTTGAGAAAACGCGGAGCAAATTATTCGTATTGCAGCGCAAAATTACCATGCACGAATGACCCGTCCGAGAAACGCGACGACGGGGGATGCGGTCAGGACGCGTGAACGGCAAATCCGACCATGCCCCGTACAGTCCTGCGTACACCCGCACGATGAGGGCTCATCGTGCGGTTGGCCGGGAAAGGGATCGAACCCTCGCCTCAGTGATCCTTGGGGCGGCTGGCGTCGAACGCCGCGAGCTTGGCCGGCGAGGCCTCGGTCTGGTGCTTCGACTGCCAGTCCTTGTAGGACATGCCGTAGATGATCGCGCGTGCCTCGTCCTTTGAGACCTGATGCCCGTTCTGGGCCGCAGCTTCCTGATACCAGTTCGAGAGGCAATTACGGCAGAATCCGGCGAGGTTCATCAGGTCGATGTTCTGAACGTCTGTCCTCTGGCGAAGATGCTCGACCAGACGGCGGAATGCTGCGGCCTCGAGCTCGGTCTCGGTCTTTTCGTCGAAGCGGTCGGTCAGGGGCATGGCATTGTCTCCCGCGCTATCACGGCCACTCGGAGGGCCTTCGTCCAGTTGGAGATCGGGTCTCGGGGCGAGGCTTTCAATGATCCTGGCCAGTCGCTCGGCCCAGCGGAGTTGGCCGGTCTCCTCCCGGATCAGGTCTTGGCGAAGCTCGACAATGGCCCATGGCAACCCACGCCGAACACCGTGCTGCCAACAGCAATCACCCTCGTAGCTCCCTGGATAAGGCTGGTTCTCTCCGACGATCAGTCCGTGCTCGGCACGGAACGCCTCGAGCAGGGGCAAGGCCAGTCGCGCGTCGCCCTCCCATAGGATGCCGACGTGCCAGGGGCGGGGCACGTCTTTCCAGCTTTCCGTGAAGCTGTGCACCGAGACGATGGCAGGGGCTTTGCCGGCAGCCACGCACTGATCGATCACGTCCGTGATTGCGGCATGATAGGGCCGCCAGAACCGGTCGGTACGACGCTTGCGCTCGTCGCCGTCGAGATGACGATTGGCGGGAACGACCGCACCGTCCGACAACCGCATGATCAGCGTCGGATCGTCGTCTCCGCGGTTGGGATCGATCAGCAGGCGCGAGAAGCGGCTGAGCACCGCCGGCGCCCCAAGCAGCCGCGCGAGATGCCGGACGACGGCTTCCGCGCCGATGTCGTAGGCGATATGACGTTTGAGCTGTGCCGGGTCGAGCCCCAGTGTTCCGTACTCGGCCGGGATATGATTCGAGGCATGGTCGCAGAGAATCACGAGGCCGCGTGTCGCGCTGCCGGGAACCACGAGATGGCTCGGGGCGTCGATTGCAGGAATGGAAGCCATCTGGGTGGGCTCGTGGTGGGCTCGTTCTTGTCGAAGCTTCGGACTATAGGTGCAACGGGCGCTGGAGCAAGCCATCGCATGGCATGCGTGCTCTGCCCGAAACGAAAGGTTTGGCGTCATGGCCCAAGATCGCCTCGCGCTATTGCGCGACCTGTATGAGGCGGCCGTAAGCGCAGCACATCCTGCGGATTGTCTTCGCCCCCATCTGCCGCCGGTACCGTCCGAAGGGCGCCTCATCATTGTCGGCGCCGGCAAGGCCGCAGCAGCCATGGCGGTCGTTGCCGAGCAGCACTATCTCGAAGCGGGTGCCATTGGCCGGGTCGCGGGATGCCTGACGCCACCTCATGGTTATGCCGCGACGCTCGGCGAGACCGCTCCCGAGCACCTGTCACTGGCAGAGGCTCGCCACCCGACACCCGACGCGGCCAGCGAGGAAGCCGCCGGCCGTGCGCACGCTCTGGCCGTCTCTGCCCGCGAGAAGGATCTTCTACTGGTGTTGTTGTCGGGCGGCGCGTCGTCTCTCTGGGCGGCGCCTGCCGGCATCGATCTCGCAACCAAGATCGCACTGACGCGCGGCCTCCTGAAGTCGGGCGCCGACATCCACCAGATGAATGTCGTCCGTCGGCACCTGTCGCGCATCAAGGGCGGCCGGCTGGCTGCAGCGGGCGGACACGCGGGTCGCATTCTGACGCTCGCCGTCTCGGACGTGCCAGGAGACGATCCCTCGACGATCGGCTCCGGGCCGACGGTCGCCGATCCGACCTCACTCTCCGACGCAAAGGCTGTTCTCGGCCGGCTATCGCCGCGCATGGAAGCGCTTGGTCTCGGCATCCCGGATGCGGTCCGCCAGGCACTCGACGATCCCGACAACGAGACCCCGAAGCCCGGCGATTCGATTTTCGGTCGCAGCGAATACCGTATCATCGCGACTCCACGGATGGCGCTCGATCGCGCGTCCATGTGGGCCCGGAAGGAGGGATATCGCGTGATCGACCTCGGCGACAGGGTCACTGGAGAGGCGCGCGACGTTGCCGCCGGGCACGCCAGGATGGCCCTCGACGCGCACCGGCGGGGCGAACGGGTGGCGATCCTTTCGGGCGGCGAATTGGAGGTGACCGTGCGCAATCGCGACGGGCGCGGAGGCCGCAGCCAGGAATATGCTCTTGCACTTGCGATCGCCGTCGATGGCGTGGCCGGCATTGCCGCCATCGCGGCCGATACCGACGGCATTGATGGCGGCAGCGGAGCGATCACCGATCCGGCAGGCGCGATCGTTGATGGCGGTACGCTGGCGGCCGGGCGAGCCCGCCACATGGATGCCGCGAAGGCGCTCGACAACAACGACGCAACGACGTATTTCGAAACAGTCGCATCCCTTGTCATGCGTGGCCCGACCCATACCAACGTCAACGATTTCCGAGCGATTCTCGTCGACCCCGATGCATGAAGTGATCTCGCCGCGCCGAATGATCGTGGCAGCCGGCTTGCTGCTGTGCTTTGCCTCGCCTGCGGTCGCCGATCTCAAGATCTGCAATTCGACGACGGGCCGCGTTGGCGTGGCGCTGGGCTACCAGGGGGCGAAGGGCTGGGTGACGGAAGGCTGGTGGACGATCGCGGGGGAGACCTGCGAGACGTTGCTGCTGGGGAAGCCGAAAAGCCGCGTCTTCTACGTCCACGCCATCGATTACGATCGTGGTGGCGAATGGGCCGGACCGGCGTTCATGTGCACGGACGACAAGGCGTTCGTCATTCGCGGCAGCGCCGACTGCGAAGAGCGCGGCCACAAGCGCGCGGGCTTCATGGAAGTCGATACCAACAACGCGCACGACTGGACGATCCGCCTCGGCGATCCTCCCGAGGCGCCGACCAAGTGAGTCGGGCGCCTCGGCCGTAATTCGGGTGCGTGTCATCTGCGCTCGCATCATGGGCGGAGAGCTTCTAGCCTGCGGGCTCCCCAGCCCAGGAGATCAACGATGCCCGTCACCCTGCTGATGTACGACAAAGCCCTCGCGCGCATCGGCGATCGCCTGCGGGCCCTCGGTCTCGACCTCGACATCGCGACGTTCGACAAGAGCGGGCAGGTGACGATGGGGGCAAAGTCGATGCCGCCCGAGGAGGTATCGGTCGACTATGTGTGGCTATCCTCGGACATGAACATCGACGGCTTTCAGGCTGGCGGCTTCGATCTATCGCTCGCACTGCGCTCCGCCAAGGTTTTGCAAACGTTCAACGCCGGCCTAGATCACCCCTTCTATAAGCAACTCTCCGCCAAAGGGACGCGTATCTCCAACTCGAGCGCACAGGCCGTGGCGATTTCCGAGTACGTCATGGGGCAGATCCTCGCCGTGTTCCAGCCGATCGAGGAGCAGCGGCGCCTTCAGGCGACCCGAACGTGGAAGATCACGCCCTACCGCGAGATTGCCGGCACCTCTTGGTTGATCGTCGGTTACGGACCGATCGGCCGCGAAATTGCAAAGCGCGCCAAGGTTTTCGGAGCACAGACGAGCGTCATCCGGCGCTCCCCCGCCACCTCGGATCTGGTCGATCGGGCTGGAACGCTGGCCGACCTGCCCGAATTTGCGCCCGAGGCGGATGTCGTGGTGCTGGCATGCCCGCTCAATGCGGAGACCCGAGGCTTCGCCGGCGCCACCTTTTTCGCCTCGCTGAAGCCGGGCTCAACGCTGGTCAACATCGCACGGGGCGCACTGATCGACGATGCAGCCATGATCGCCTCACTCGATGAGGGCCGCCTCGCAACCGCGATCCTGGATGTGTTTCACGAGGAGCCGATGCCGGCGGACAATCCTCTCTGGAGCCATCCGAAAGTGCGGCTGACCTCGCACACCTCGTTTGCCGGCAGCGGCGTGCGTGGCCGCTGGGACGAGCTGTTTCTCGAGAATATTGCGCGTTTCGCCAGGGGCCAGCCGCTGCTGAACGAGTTCAATCCGCGTGACTTTCCGTGAGCAAGACGCTTCGGACCTCGGTCCCTGACTGAAGGAAAGGTCGCACTCGCAACGATCAGATGCCGCGTCCTTCGACCTCGACCTTCAGTTCGTCGTAAGCCTCCTGCGCACCTGGCGAGAACGGATGCACGTCGAGGAGGCGCTTGAGCACCTCGAAGGCAGCCTTCTTGTTCCCGGTGTCGCGCCAGATCTGGACGAGCCCTTCCATCGCCTTGAAATGATTGGGATCGAGCGCGAGCACCCGCCGCAGGTCGCCGAGCGCTGCCGACGTATTGTGCTGGGAATAGAAGTAGAAGGCCCGCTGGCTGAACCCTTCCGTGTAGTCCGGCGCCATGGTCACGGCACGATCGAGCAGCTTCTCGGCAAGGTCGTTTCGCTTCTCGCCGGCGACCTTGGCGGCCCTGCTGATCAGCAGATTGACCGTGTCGCTGCCCGACAGACGCCACAGGCGTTCGATGCTGGACGCGTACTTCGCGGCGGCCTTGTCATCCTCGGCGGCGGCGAGCTGAGCATAGAGATTGGAAAGCTGCCGACGCTTTTCCTCGGCCGTTTGCGGCAGATCCTCTAGCGAACGGGCACCGTCCGACCGAGCCTTCGGCAGAACCGGCCCGCCGGGTCGCCGGTTCGGTGACGCGGGCGGCTGCAACGGTGTCGCGTTCCCATCGCCGAGGGGCGCGCTCTCGGCGGGTGGCGCAGCGTCGGGCTTGCCGGCATCCTGCCCGAAAGCCCGATCGCTCGTGACCGCGAGTCCAAGCGACACCGCCAGGGCAAGAGCGACGGCGATGAAAGGAGCAGATGCTCGATACGATCGTTTCATGGGGCCAGAGTACTGCCATCGGATCGTGGCGTCAAAATGCCGAAAGGCGCCGCCTCATTCGAGAGGGCGCCTCGGTCATCGGGCAATCGGAGCAGGCCGGCCGGGCTCAGCCCTGTCGGGCCTTGAACCGGCGATTGGTCTTGTTGATCACGTACACGCGGCCCTTCCGGCGAACCACGCGATTGTCGCGGTGGCGACCGCGCAGCGACTTGAGGGAGTTGCGAACTTTCATTTCAAACCCCAATCGTTTGCAGACCTCGAACCCGAATAGCCGGCCGTCTGCGCCCGGTGCGAGGGCGCGAAGCCAACACGAGGTGAGATCCGAGGGAAATCGGCCCGCAACCTATGCCGTGAGGCATGTGCTGTCAATCGCGACCGACTGACCCCTCGGCGCGGCAACCTGCGGCCTCGAATGGCGCCGGTGGCATCATGAGGGCGCCGGCCCGAGGCTGTCAGCCGGTCAACGTTTTCCTGAGAAAATTCAGAGCGCTGATCACACCGTATTCCCGCATGCGGCGCCTGTCGCCCGGCAGAACGGTCATGTCGGCATGAGCCGTATCGCCAAACAGGGCTGTTATGAACACTGTTCCGGGACGAGCCCCTTCATCGCGGTCGGCGGCGACCACGGCGATCCCGACGTCTGCGCCGAATGCGTCGCGTGCCGCCGAGGCATCGCGCACACTGCGGGCCTCCGGTGACATCGGCGGCGGCTCGAGCGGATCTCGGTCCGGCCGGACGAGCGCACCCTTGAACGTCGACAAGGTCATGTCGATTGCGGTCATCCGCGACGACAGGATGCCGCCGGTGATCGATTCCGAGGCTGCCAGAGTCAGTCCTCGTTCCCGGAGCGTGTTGAGCACGACCAGCTCCATCGACTGGTCATCGATGCCGAACACGGCCTCGCCGAGGATGGAGCGGACGATCTTCTCCTCGGCATCGAGAATGCGGATGGCCGTCTCCTCGTCGTCGCACTTCGCCGTGACACGGACCTTGATGCCTTCGATGCCGCTCGCGTTGAAGGCGATCGTCGGATTGCCGAGGCGGTCGAGCTCGGCCATGCGATCCGTCAGCATCTCGTCGATACCCGACTCGGACAGCCCCCAGGTGCGCAGCGTGCGGCTGCGGATCACCGCCGACACGCCCATGCGGCGCCTAAGATCGGGAAGCACGGTGCCCGCCACCATTTCCTTCATCTCGCTCGGCACGCCGGGCACCGCATAGATCACCTTGTCCCCCAGTGGGCAAACGAGGCCCGGCGCGGTACCCGGCATCTCGGGGATGGCGGATGCGCCCTCGGGAATGTCGGCCTGCCGCAGGTTGTTGATGGTCATCGTCCGCCCCCGGACCTCGAATCGTCTGCGGATCTCGTTTGCGATCGTCTCGTCGCGCGTCAGCGGAACGCCCATGACCTTGGCGATGACCTCGCGCGTGATGTCGTCCTGGGTGGGTCCGAGACCCCCGCAGCAGATGACGGCGTCGCTACGCTCCAGCGCCTGCCGGATCACGGCCTCCATGCGCCCGAAATTATCGCCGACCTTGGTTTGGTAAAGGGAATCGATACCCGCCAGCGCAAGCTGCTCGCCGATCCACGACGAGTTCGAATCGACAATGACACCCAGCAGGAGCTCCGTTCCGATGGCGACGACCTCGCAGCGCATGACGATCTTCCCCGAGCTTTCCAAGAGGGTGTTTTCAAGCCAGCTTAACTGGCCTCAGGTCCGGGCGGCAATGGTCTCAAGGGGCGACTGGGGCCGTGGCCGCGCTGGCTATGCAATGGGCGATGCCGGGCATGCGGCCGTGAGACTTGGTCGCGTGGCCCGGACCGTCCATATGACGGGTGAAACCGCAATTCCAAGCCAGGAGCCCCAGCGCAGCATGTCGAGCCAACCGAGCACGCCGCCGCGTCGTCTGACCGCCCCCGATATCGCCGCGCGCAAAGGCAAGGCGCCGATCGTCTCCCTGACCGCCTACGAGACACTGACGGCAGCCATCGCTGACCGCCATTGCGATTTCTTGCTGGTCGGCGATAGCCACGCCATGGTGGTGCACGGCTACGACAGCACCGTCCCGATCTCGCTCGACCTGATGATCGCCCACGGCCGTGCCGTCACCCGGGGTGCGCGGCGCGCCCAGGTCGTGGTCGATCTGCCTTTCGGCTCCTACGAGGAGA
>JBFWXN010000121.1:0-11554 GCA_050187415.1 Hyphomicrobiaceae bacterium
CTCGAAAGCGAGCAGCGTCAGCGTTTCGAGGCTCGTCTCCCGACCGAACCCGCGCTCGTCGATGCCCTGATGCGTGCCCGGGAGCGCTTTCTGGAGATCGACACCAGTGCGCGCCCCATGATGCCGTCTGCGGGGCTCTGGCAGAGCATCGAGAAAGATCTCGACGCACCGTCGAACGTGGTCGATTTGAACGGTCGGCGTGATGCAAAGGAGGTTCAGCGGGCCGCATCGCCGCAATCTTGGTCGGGCTTCTGGCGAGGATTTGCCGCTGCATCGCTGGTTGCGATGACTCTGGCAGGAGCCGCCGTGACGGCGCTCTGGCCACAGCCGCCGCGCCTTGTCATCGTGCTGCTCGATGATAACGCACGCCCGGTCTCCATCGTCGAATCATACGCGGGCCAGAAGATCCGCGTCGTGCCACTCGGCAGCATCGAAGTGCCCGCCGGCCGCACGCTGCAGGTGTGGACGCTTCCGGACCCGGCGACAGGGCCCGTCTCGATGGGCCTGCTGCCAGGGGTAACTGCGGCAACGCTCGAGGGCCCGCCACTTCCGAACCCGAAGCTCGATCAGCTTTACGAGATCACGCTCGAGCCTTCCGGCGGTTCCCCGACCGGCAAGCCTACCGGCCCAATCATCGGTAAGGGGTACGCCAGGCGCCCACAGATTTGACGCCCGACATAGGGCACGTCGTCGAGCGTCCAGCCTCGGTTCATGTCGAGCGCCGAGTGCGCCCGTCACCAGGTTGAATGTCGGCAGCCCTTTCAATCCGGAGCCGGGACGGCCCGCGGGTGTCCTCGCAACAGTCCGAGGTCGAAATGCACGCCCCGACCGACCCGCTTTGAGCGTCGCCTACTCGTAACCCTCGGCAATCGACTGCGCGATCGCCTTCGCCCGCTCGTCGGGATCGAAGAGCCCGGCCGGATTGCGGCGGCTCGGGCCAAACCGGCGCGTATGGACGAACGCCTCCCGCGATATGGCCTCGAGACGTGCAAGCTCGGCGAGCGGATCGACGTGATCATCGACACGCAGATCGAGGGCTGGATGGTCCTCGTCGTCGTGGATCAGCAATGCTGCCGACTGCCGGCCGCGCTTGTCGCCACCGGCCACCTCGCCCGCCTTTAGAGCCGTGATCAGCCGTCGCGCAAAAGGCATCTCGGCGTTCGCCCGATAGGCCGCGGCGGTTTCCTGCACCACGGCTTCCCCGGCGAGCATGTTGCCGGCAATCGAGAATGTTTCCGCGACAAGGTGCCCGCACCAAGGCACGCACGCCGCGCCTGTGCTGGCAGCGAAACGGCCTAATCGGTCCATCACGTGCACCTGCCGATGGTCCCGGCCGGCGTCTGCCTGCAACAGCATGCGCACGCAGTCCTCGGCCGATGCGCCGGCCGAGAGCAGTGCGAGACCCTGCGGTCCGAACATCTGGTTGGTCATCGCCTGTGTGGCGACCGCGCCGACCGCAGTCTTGATGTGAGGCACCCGTGCGCCGACGGCGAAGGCACACGTGGTGACGGCAATGCCGACTCGTCCCGTCTGCGCGTCAGCGGCGATGATCGACCACGTCATGACCGGGCCCTCGCACTCAGAACATGGCGGGATGCACACGGTCCGGCGGCGAATGGCCGTCGAGGAACGTCTTGATGTTGATGATCACCTTCTCGCCCATGTCGATGCGCCCTTCGATGGTCGCCGAGCCGAGATGCGGCAGGGCCACCACGCGATCGGAGGCGAGCAGCTTCGGATTGACGGCCGGCTCATGCTCGAACACGTCGAGACCGGCGCCGGCGATAGCCCCGGCGTCGACCAAGCGTGCCAACTCGTTCTCGTCGATCACCTCGCCCCGGGCCGTATTGACCACATAGCTCGTCGGCTTGAGAAGCTTCAGTCGCCGTGCCGAAAGCAGGTGATAGGTCGCTGGCGTGTGCGGGCAGTTGACCGACACGATGTCCATGCGAGCCAGCATCTGGTCGAGGCTCTCCCAGTAGGTCGCTTCCAGCTCCTGCTCGATGTCTTCGTCTAGCCGGCGGCGGTTGTGATAGTGAATCTGCAACCCGAAGGCTTTCGCTCGCCGCGCCACGGCCTGTCCTATACGCCCCATGCCGATGATGCCAAGCCGCTTACCCCAGATCCGATGTCCCAGCATCCAAGTCGGCGACCAGCCTGCCCACTGATTGCGCTGGTCCTTGAGATACTCGGCTCCATAAGCCAGGCGACGCGGAACTGCGAGGATCAGAGCCATCGTCATGTCGGCCGTATCCTCGGTCAGGACACCGGGCGTATTGGTCACCATGATGCCCCGATTGCGGGCCGTATCGAGGTCGATATTGTCGACACCTGTTCCGAAATTGGCGATGAGCTTGAGGCTTGGTCCGGCCTGCGACAGAATCGACCGGTCGATGCGGTCCGTGACCGTCGGAACCAGCACCTCCGCTGATTGCACCGCAGCCACCATCTCCTCCCGAGTGAGCGGGTGATCGTCGACGTTCAGGCGGGCATCGAAAAGCTCGCGCATCCGCGTCTCGACCACGTCTGGCAGTTTCCGCGTGACGATGACCAGGGGTCGCTTGGCGCTTTGAGGCATGTGAGAATCCGGAGTGGCGGGGTCTCGGCCGGCACCGGCGGCCGAGCCCCGACCGCCTGCCGTCCGGCCGCCTGCTGGAGGACACGTCGAACTTGGCTTCAGCGTGTGTAGCAGATGCCGTCATCCATCGCCATTCTCCTGCTCGCTGCGAACCACCGGCGATTGCAACCGGTCCGTGGATCGGACACATTCCGACACGAGAATCGCAGGCGCGAGTCGGCGGGAGGGCAGCACGAGAATGGCAATCCGGCGCAACCGGGTCGGAGGCGTAGGCGGAGCGTTCGCCGCGCTGATCTTCGCCATGGGCTTGCTACGAACTGCCTCGGCCCAGGTGCCTTCGGCCGAGGCGAGCCCGGCGGGACAGGCTATCGGCGCGAGCGGACTGCCGGTGCCGCGTTTCGTCAGCTTGAAGTCCGATCGGGTTCACTCCCGTCAGGGCCCTGGCATGGAGTACAAGGTTCTCTGGGTCTATCGAAGGCCGGGCCTCCCCCTCGAGGTGATCCGTGAATTCGAAGGCTGGCGTCAGGTTCGAGACAGTGAGGGCGCCGAAGGCTGGGTGGCTCAATCTCTCGTCTCGGGCCGGCGGACGGCGTTGGTCACGCCGTGGGACATCAAGGGCGGCAAGGCCACCGCGATACAGCTCCTGTCAGACGATCGCGACGGCGCCAGCCCGGTTGCGGTCCTGGAGGCAGGCGTCATCACCAACATTCGGAGCTGCAATGCCCAGTGGTGTTACGTCTCGGTCGGCGACTACCGGGGCTACATTCAGCAGAGCAAGCTCTGGGGCGTCTATCCCGGCGAAGTGATCCGCTGACGGCTTTTCCTGGCGTGTCTTCGGCGCCGGCTGAAAGCAGCGCCGAGAAAAACGCGCCCGTCAGCTTTGTGGGGCGTCGTCTCCGTCGTTGGCCCTTGACATCTCTTGCTGGCGCTGTCGTGCCCTGCGATCCAGCATATTGAGCCCTTCGACCAAAGCGGAGAATGCCATAGCTGCGTAGATGTAGCCCTTCGGAACCTTGGCGCCCCAGCCTTCCGCGATCAGGGCCGTGCCGATCATCAGCAGGAAGCCGAGGGCCAGCATGACGATCGTCGGGTTGGCGTTGATGAAGTTTGCCAGAGGCCCGGCCGCGAACAGCATCGACAGAACTGCAACCACGACGGCAATGACCATGATCTCGATATGCTCGGTCATGCCGACGGCAGTGATGATGCTGTCGACCGAGAAGACGATGTCGAGCATAACGATTTGCCAAAGCGCCGCGGCGAAGCCCAGAGTTGCCGCGCGACTGTCGAAGACGTCCGGCTCCGGCGCCGGGTCGACCTTGTGATGAATTTCCTTCGTCGCCTTCCACACAAGGAACAAGCCGCCCGCGATCAGGATCAGGTCGCGCCATGAGAAGGCGTGTCCGAAGACGGTGAGCACGGGCTGCGTCAGCTTGGTCATCCAGGCAATCGTACTCAGCAGGGCCAGCCGCATGATCAGCGCCAGCCCGATGCCGATCTTGCGCGCCCGGTCGCGGTAAACTTCGGGGAGCTTGTTGGTCAGGATTGCGATAAAGATTAGATTGTCGATCCCGAGTACCACCTCCATGGCGATCAGTGTGACCAGGGCAGCCCACGCCGCGGGGTCTGCTGCAAGCGTCAGGAGGTCGGCCATCTGTTGCAGTCCCTCGGCAGGTTGGGGCGACGGCCGGGCAAGATAAATGGCCCGGCGGCTATCGGCAGTCGGGATTGAAGCCTGTCAGATAGTCACACGGGACGAGCCGCCAAGTCCGTCGGCTACGGCGTGATTGTCACATCCGGGGATCTACGGATTCGAAGATCGGTGCATCGGCCCAAGCGCGTGCGGTTGCCAGATCCTCGGCCGAGCGCACTGTCCAGGCAAAGAGTGCAATCCCCAGGCCTTCGCGCAGAAACCGCGTGACCGCCGTTGGCAGCGACTTGACGTGATAGGCGAAGAAGTGCGGAGCTGCCGGGCCGCTCTCGATCAGGTTCGTCAGCCGCC
Organism: Hyphomicrobiaceae bacterium; assembly: GCA_050187415.1. GTDB lineage: Bacteria > Pseudomonadota > Alphaproteobacteria > Rhizobiales > Hyphomicrobiaceae. The sequence continues at coordinate 4,581 of JBFWXN010000121.1, forward strand.
AGGATCGTTCGTCGTCGAGCCGGCCTTCGGACCATTCGGGCGTGTAGACGCCTGACACGATGCCACGAGGGACATTGGGCAGACGCGGTTTGAGCGCGGCAATAATCGTCGGATCGAACGACATCAGCGCGCACGGCCCTCGATACCCGGCGATATCGCGCGCAATCGCCGCCATGAAGCGCGGATCGGGCGTCGACCACGACGTCTTCACTTCGATAAGTATCGGCACGCGGCCGGCGACGAGCCCGAGAAAATCGCCGAGCCGCAGAATGCGCGCTGATGGGTCATCGCGGTAGCGCATCGCCGCCAGCGCATCTGGCGCATGATCGCTGGTACGCCCAGGAGCTTCCACCAGGCGCTGGAGCGCATGATCATGGAACACCACGGCACTGCCGTCACTCGCCGGCTGCAGATCACACTCGATGCCGTAGCCATGTGCGATCGCCGCCTCGAACGCGGGAGCGGAGTTCTCGATCACGCCGGCCGTGACGTCATGAAGTCCCCGATGCGCGATCGGCCGCACGAAAGCTGCCCGGTCGAACATGGCCTGCCTCCGCCCCGTCCCGATCAGATGGCTTTCACCGCCAGGATAGCCTCGACCTCGACCGCCGAATTGATCGGCAGGGCAGCGACGCCGACGGCCGAGCGAGTGTGTCGGCCCTTCTCGCCGAGAACCTCGACCAGCAGGTCGGATGCCCCGTTCACAACTTGAGGGTGGTCGACGAACGTCGGTGCCGAGTTGACAAAGCCCGTAAGCTTGACCACGCGCTCGATCCGATCGAGCGAGCCAAGCGCCGCTCGAGCTTGCGCTAAGATATTGAGCGCGCATACTTTAGCGGCCTCTCGGCCTGCCTCGATGTCCATTCCATCGCCCAGCTTGCCCTTGATTACATGACCGTCGCCCCGCCGCGACACTTGGCCCGAGATGAACAGCAGCCCACCGATCTCGCAGGTCGGCACGTAGTTTGCCACCGGCGCGGGAGCGTCGGGCAAGGTAAGGCCGAGCGCTGCAAGCTTGCTCTCGATCGTGTTGGTCATGGGCGCCCCTTTTCGGCCGTCGCTTAGTGGGATAATCTCAACCATCAGTTCTGGCGTGGACAGCCCGCCTTGGCAATGGCCGCGAGACCCGGTTGTGCGGAGAGCCTCGCGATCGGTTCCGCCGGTTGGATCTTCGGGAGCACGGAATGCCTCCTCGCAATGGAGCAGGGACGTCGCCTTCACGTTTGACCAGGGTCGGCTTGGCGCCGATCTTGGCGACGGCTCTCGTGGCAATTATCGCCGTGCCGAACTACGCGTTCGCGCAGAAGGTTGTGCCCCCGACACCTCCCGAAGTCCTGGCGCCGCATCGTGCGGTCTACGAGATCGTCCTTGCCGATGCGCGCGGTGCCTCCGGCGTCTCCGAACTGACCGGGCGGATGGTTTATGAGCTGACGGGCTCGGCCTGCCAGGGCTACACGCAGAATATGCGCTTCGTAACCCGCATGACCAATCAGGAAGGGGCCAGTTCGGTCACCGATATGCGCTCGTCGAGCTGGGAGGATGCCGTCGCCAAGGCGTTCCGTTTCAACTCCAGCCAGTACAAGGATACGCGCCTGGAGGAATCCACCGACGGCGATGCCGCCCGAAGCGCCTCTGGCGGCGATGTCAAGGTAATGATCACGAAGCCGGCACGGAAGGCCATGAGTTTAAAGGCCAATACGCTATTTCCGGTCCAGCATTCCAAAGCCCTGCTGACGGCTGCCCGCGAGGGCGTCCAGTTCTTTATCGCCGATCTCTACGACGGCTCCGAAAAAGGCGAGAAGGTCTTCTCGACCGCATCTTTCATCGGTCGGCCACACACCGCCGGTTACAATCGCACTCTTCCCGAGGCCAAGAACGCGGAGCGCCTCAACAGCCTGCAGAGTTGGCCCATCTCGATCAGTTATTTCGAGGCGGGCAGTCGCGCCAAGGACATCGTTCCGGCCTACGAGCTGGCGTTTCTGTACTTCGAGAACGGGGTATCGCGCCGTCTCTTCATCGACTATGGCGATTTCGCCGTGCGCGGGTCGCTACAGAGCCTCGACTTCTTGCCGCCGGCACCGTGCAAGAACTGAACCGAGGCTCGTCGCATCGACGCTTCATCCTCGCCGGCAACGCTCCCAAGCGGTCATCCGCGCGATGATCCGGCCACCGACATGATCTCAGCGAGCCTCGCTTCGGCGTCTACGCATAGGCAAAAGCCGCGTCGTCCAGGTTCGTGGCCGGGATCTCGTCCTTCTCGGTCCAGTAATCTTGATTGTGCATCCATTCCGGCTTGTCGCCGCGCTTCGGGAGGCGGTGCAGGGCGCGCGTCAAATAACCCGGATTGAAATTGTCGTCCGAGATGAACGGCAGCAACGGCATGTTGTGGTCTTCGGCCCGAAGCTGCGGCGTGACCATGTGTACTCCGTTTGCGCGCATGTGGTTCAACATCTTGCATACGAAGTCGCCGATCAGGTCCGAACGCAACGTCCAGCTCGCCCGGAAATAGCCGAACACCCAGGCCAGATTCGGCACGCCTGTAAACATCATGCCGCGGTACGTCACGGTGCCCGACCAGTCGAGCGGCTTGCCGTCGATCGTGAAATCGATGTCACCCATCACGTTCATGTTGAAACCCGTGGCCGTCACGATCAGATCGGCTTCGAGAACCTGGCCCGATTTCAGCAGGATGCCTTTCTCGACAAACCGCTCGATGTGATCCGTTACCACCGAGGCCTTGCCCGAGGCGATCGCCTTGAACAGATCGGCGTCCGGGATGAACGCCAGGCGTTGCTGCCATGGGCGGTAGCTCGGCGAGAAGTGAGCCTCCACATCGTAGTCGGGGCCGAGGTAGGATCGCGCGTTATCGAGCAGCTCCTGCCGCACTTTGTCCGGTTCCTCGAAGGTACGCTTCGTGAATTGCGCCTGCTCGAACAGGATCTTCTTGCGTACGATCTCGTGAATCCAGGCCTCGTCGATCTGCAGCCGGCGGAGTTCCTCGGCAATTTCGATGGCATTGCGCCCGGTACGGAAATAGGTCGGCGAGCGCTGCAGCATCGTCACGTGAGCGGCCTTGTCGACCATGTTCGGCACGACGGTCGCGGCGGTTGCGCCTGAGCCGATCACCACCACCCGCATGCCCGAGTAGTCGAAGTCGGGGTCCCAGGTCTGCGGGTGCACGATGGCGCCCTTGAAGTCGCCCATGCCCGGCCATTCGGGCGTGTAGCCCTCCGAATGGCGGAAATAGCCCTGGCACATCCAAAGGAAATTGCAGGTGAACGACAGCGTCTCGCCGGTCTCGAGCTGCGTCACCTCGACATGCCACCGCTTGTCGGGGGTGGACCAGCGGGCTGCGTCGATGCGGTGACGGTAGCGGATGTGGGGACCAAGGCCGTTTTCCTCGATCGCCTCGCCCATGTATTTGCGGATTTCCTCGGCTGTCGCGATCGGCGGTCCGACCCATGGCTTGAAGCTGTAGCCGAATGTGTGCAGGTCGCTGTCGGAGCGGATGCCCGGGTACTTGTGGGTCAGCCACGTGCCGCCGAAGCTTTCCTGTGCCTCGAGGATAACATAGGTGAGAGCGGGGCATTGCTCGTTCAAATGCCGACCGGCGGCGACCCCCGAGATGCCGGCGCCGACAATCAGCACGTCGAAGTGCTCGGCCAACCGAGTGGCCGTCTGCTTCAGCGCTGCCATACCGGTCATCTGGATCGCCTCCTCAAGTCGCTGCCCTGTCCCATGGATCGTCGCCTCACTCGCGCCAGCCGAGGATCATGCCGAGGCCGGCAGCGAGCGCCAGCACGCCAATGGCAGCGTACACAGTCTCATAGCTGCCCGTCAGCGTCACGACCAGACTCATGACGGACGGCAGCACCATCACGCCGCTGAACATGAAGGCGGCCCCCGCACCCGTCGCCTCGGTCCGTCGCTCGCCACCAAGCCGGGCATATTCGCCGTAGGCAATGCCCGTGAAGCCGGATGCCGTGGCTCCCGCGACCATGCTGACTCCGACGATCAGCGGCCCGGCCCAGGCCTCGCTGAACGTGCCGACCAGAATGGCCATCACGCACATCACGCCGCCCTGCAACCCGAGCCACCAGCGCGCGCCCATTACGTTGTCCGAGAGCCAGCCCCAGATCGGCCGCGAGATCACGCCCGCGAGCTGGTACGCCGCAAGCGTCTGCCCCGCGCGGACGAGGTCGAAACCCGCCTTGGTCGTCAGCTGTGTCGTCATGAACACCATGAAGCAGAGCTGCAAGCCCGAGTAGATGAACGCCGCGAACGAGAGCCGCCTCAATGCCGAACTGGTCTTCAGTAGCCGCAGGGGCGCCAGCAGGCCCGGATGCGCTGAAGGAGCCGCCTCTGCTGGCCGCGTGTCCCATCGCGTGCAGAAAATCTGCATGACGATGCCGAGCATGAGCACGGGCACGAGCTGTACGAGCAGCGACGTTCGCCAGCCGATTGCCAGCGTCAGCGGCGGCATGGCGAGGCTGGCTAGCATGCCGCCCAGCGGGACGCCGATCTGGCGGATCGAAAGCACGAGGTTCATGAGTGGCGGTGGCGTCCGCGGTACCAGCAGGTGGGTCGAGGCAGGAGCGGTCGCACCGTAGGCCAGTCCCATCAGTGCCGCGCTGATCGCGATCGCCGGCAGAGTGCCCGCCGCTGCCGTCAGCAGCATGGCCACGGTCGCAACCAGCACGCCCTGGGATACCAGTACAGCGCCACGCCGTCCGATGAGCGGAGGTGAGAATAAAGCCGATAGGATGCCCACGCCATACACGGCCGAGATGAAGTAGCCGACCAGCGCCGGGTTCGCTCCGATATCGCGAGCGACCGCTGGAGCAACCGCCGGGATCGAATAGGCGGCGGCCGTGGATAGCGTTTGCACCGCCAGTGTCGCCGCCAGTGGCCCGGCCGGGAAGGATCGAACGGCGATCGGGGCGTCTGTGCTTGTGGCGGATGCGCCCCCTCTGGCGGCAGTGTCCTTGCTCATGGATGGTGGGCCCCGCAGCCGGTAGAGGGAGGTGGAAGCCGACCTGACACTTGCGCGGCTGGTTCGGCGCGGCAACGATGCAGCACGCATGCGGCGGGTCAAGTAGGACTTGCGGCATGTCTGCCATGAAGCCTCGGTGGTCGCCACCGCATCGTGCGCTTCAAGTCATCGCCGACCGCGAGATCACGCGAGCAACTCTTGACGCTCGCCGAGCCGATAAAGCGCTCTCATCCACCACCATCTGATATCGCGGCGGCGCGGTGCACGAGATTTCCGCCCGTATGTGCTAAGGCGTAGACGCCATGAAAAAGCGCACCGCCATTCTCATCTCGGGCCGCGGCTCAAACATGCAGTCGCTGGTCGCAGCAATGCGGACACCGGGTTTTCCGGCGGAGCCGACCGTTGTCATCGCGAACAGACCCGAGGCGCTGGGTCTGTCGTGGGCGGCTGAGCAGGGCATCCCGACCCTTGCCATCGACCACCGCGAGTATGCCAACCGTATGGCCTTCGAGGCCCGCCTGCATCAAGCACTGCTCGATCACGGGGCCGAGCTCATTTGCCTGGCTGGCTTCATGCGACTGCTGACCGGGGCGTTTGTCGACCGCTGGCGCGACAGGCTGATGAACATCCACCCCTCCCTATTGCCCTCGTTTCCCGGTCTCGACACGCATCAGCGCGCCTTGGATGCGGGTGCCCTGGTGGTTGGCTGCACTGTGCATTTCGTGAGGACCGAGATGGATTCGGGGCCGATACTGGCGCAGGCCGCCGTTGCGGTCCTGCCGGGCGACACTGCCGAGACACTCGCGGCCCGCGTACTGGAGGCCGAGCATCAGATCTATCCGCTGGCGTTGCGCCTGGTCGCGTCCGGGGCGGTACGCATCGAAAACGAGACCGCGATCTTCGACGCCGATATCTCGGTGCCGCTGCCACTGATCGTACCGCGCCTTACGAGTTGACCGGTTTGCTATCCCGACGCGATCAGCGTCGCAGCCTCACTCCAAACCGCAACTCGTCGGCCGCATAGTCGCTGTTGGGCGTCGACGACGAATAGTCGATGTGCGAGTAGCGGCCGAACAGCGAAACGTCTCGCGACAGGAAGTAGTCGACGCCGAGCGAGGCCGTCACGTCCTGCTCGACAAGGTCGACGCCGGCATACTTGGCGCGCGTCACGCGCACCCCCGCCGATCCGACGACGTTGCGGCGGAAGGCATGTCTCACCTCGGCGCCGAGGGTCCGAGCCAACGCGCCACCAGACCCGGCGACTGTGGAGTCCCCGAGATCCGTCTGCGCCGTGAGAAGCAGCGAAGTCAGGCCGGTAATGCGCCAGCCGAGATTGGTGTCGAGGATCACGCCTGAAACTGATGGGAGGCGCGCATCGTCGAACCGCTGCTCGAGATATCCGATCGCTATCTCGCCGCGGATGATCCGGCCGGTGTTGCCGAATGAGACGCCCGCGCGATAGCGCTCGCCGTCCGAATCACGCCGGATGCCGTCGCTCTGGCTTGCCACTTGGAAGTCGCGCCCGTCGTGCCCGACTTCGCCAAAGACCGACAGTTCGGGCTTGAATTCCCATGTGGCTCGCAGTGCCGCCCCCAGTTGCCGGCTGTCGCGGTCGTCGTTGCTGAGCAAAGCGCCGCCGCTGCCGCTTTCCGACCCGAAATCACGGTCCGCCACGGCCCCACGAAGCTGTAGGCTCAGCCGGTTGAAGCGTTGATTGAGGGCTGCGGTAACGCGGTCTGTCGTTACGTCGGCCCGCCCGCCCGGCGTGGCGCGGGAATTGATGGTGCCACGTGTTTCCTGGCCGACGTCGCGTGCCAGACTCGCCTCGACGTTGGTGCGCCGCGTTACGTCGAGCCGTCCCCGCGCCTCGACGCCCCAGCCGCGATCGTCCTCCGTGGCGAGCTTGTCGTGGAACGACGCATTGCCCCTCGCCCCGATCTCCAGGGCATGCACACCCCACGTCGAAACCAGCCGTGCCGCC
>JBFWXN010000122.1:0-11532 GCA_050187415.1 Hyphomicrobiaceae bacterium
CGGGCCGGACAAGCTCGCCCATAGCTGCTCCGCCAAATCGGGGAGCTCGGGTTCGCTGCTGCTCGCCGAACGCGACCATGCCATAGTCGGGCTGCATCGCAGCTCGGTGAAGGAGCCCAAACCCTATGTCGGCTACGCCACCCCGGCCCTGACGCTGCTGGCCAAGAGCCCGGCGCTGCAGCGTCTTTCGCGCCAGAACGTGCGCTAAGGGGGCGATGTTGATGGGATGAGGTTGAAGCGCGGCTGGCTCTGGTGGGGCCGGCCTGCCGCGCTCACGCTGCTTTCAATAGTTCACCTAGCGCAGGGGCGCGAAAAGATCGGTGAAGCTCTCAAAGCTCGACCAGGGCTTGCCGTCCTGCGCGATGAATTTCCGTACCTCGATGCCCGCCGGACCGGAGTAGGGCAGGAGATAGACGCCGCCCGCGCTGCGCACATTTTCGAGCCGCCGCCGCTTGCCGCCCTCGATCACATCGAACACCAGCCGGTCGGTGCCGTGGCGTGCATAGCCGGTCCCACCATCCCAGAGCGCATAGAGCGCTCCATCGAGCGTGATGGCGAACACACGGCCGAAAGCCACATCGTACCCATAGGGCGAGTACAGCACGCGCTTCGCCGCATCGGCACCGAGCAGCGCCTCCAGCTTGCGGTCGAGTTCAATCGTCTGGAACCTGGTCACGCCGAAGCGCTCGATCGTGTAGGGCACCGGTGCCACGGTTGCCGGCGCCGGCATGGCAGTGCCGAGCGCGACGGCAAAGAGATCGAAGCGCCGCTCCAGATCGGGCGTGACGGAAATATCGGCCAGATTGTTCGTGGTGAGCTGCCCTTCCGTGTTGCGATAGCCCTGATAGTCGTAGCCATAAAGCAAAAGCAGCGCCGTGCAGTGAGCCTGATCGCAATCGGCGCGGCGGCGCGTCAGCTTGCCCGGATCAGCAATGAGAAAAGCGCGCGCGTCGCGGTTCACCGGCTCGCCGAGCGCGATCTCACTCAAGCCCCCACCATGATAGGCCTTGAGCTTGAAGCCCTTGGCCGGGTCCCATTTGCCGGTATCGATGCGCGACAGATCGAATAGGATCTTCGGCTTTCCATCGGCTCCCAGGAAGAAGGCGAGGAGCACCTTGTCGCCTTTGTGTCCGGTGATCTCCTCCAGCATCAGCATTTCGGTCTTGGGATGCATCGCCTCCAGTAGCGCCTGGAAGAATGGCGTCGTGCGCGTCAGCCGATTGCATTCGGCCGTATCGCTCGCGACGTTGCTGCCACGCCAGTCGCACAGGCTTCCGGATTTGAGCTCGTACATCCAGCGCAGCTCTGACAACGTCGTGTGCTTGGGCGGCGCATTTCCAAAGGCCGCCAGCATCCGACTGCGCAAGGCCTCACGTTCGCCGCGTGAGAGCCGCACCGGGCCGGGCGGGGCGCGTGACAGCAATCCGCCGATGCCGCGCGGCGCTTCTGCGTTCGTCAATCGGCGCCCGAGCACGCCGTCGAGCAGCCCGAAGCCATATCCCGCCAGTTCGAGGCCGAGCCAGACCATGATCGCCACCACCTGCAGCAGCAGGTAGGAGCGGCGGAACAGATTGAAGATTGCCATCAGCATTACGCCTCCCTTCCAAAGCGCGCTCCATGGCACGCCTGACGAGGCGTAGTTCGATCGGGCCGTCAGCTTCCAGATTGCAGCCGGGTCTCATTATCGTCGCTTCGAAGCTGACGACGAGGCCATTCATGCCGATGCAGAAATCCGAAACTGCGCAGCGTCATCTGCCGGAGGTTCCGCGGCATCTGCCTGCCGATCTCTACGGGAATTTCGACATCCAGCACACGCCCGATGGCGGCAAGAGGTACTCCCTGCCGCATACGCTCGGCGCCAGTGTGATGGCGTTCGCAACGCGCGCGAAAGTCGTTCTCGTTGTCGCGGCTCTCGCCATCATCTGGCCGGCCCTGTTCCCGGAGCGCGAAGCCGGATCGCCGCTCAACGTGACTTGGCTCTACATCGTGCTGGTGTTCTTCCTGATGCACGGGCTCCTGGCCCTTGGCGTGACAGCTGCCTTCATCGTCACCGGATTGCGCAAGATCACCCGCATCACCATCCGCCCCGACGGTCTCATTCTCGACGATGTGAGCTTCTTCGCCGCCGAACACATCTGGGTCGTCGGCTATGGCGTCACCAGCAATGCAGGCAAGGCTGACGAGGCCTTCGAACCGCACATCACCATCCAGGTCGGCACCAACTGCATCACGCTTGCCGAAGGTGTCGAGGTTGAAGCTGGCAGGCTCTTCATGCGCCTCTTTCAGGAGGACACGCGCCACTACTGGGCGCGCCACAACTGAGTTCCCCATTCCGTCTCATCGGACGGAACCGCCGGCGGGTTCGCCCGCCATTCCTCGCCGCAACAGCGGCAGCACAGCAAAAGGACGACCATCATGTTCGGTTCCATCTTCGACGCCATCAAGGACATCGCCATCGCCGACAAGAAGGCGGATGCGCCGCCGCCGCCGACCCTGCCGACGATCGAGATTCAGAACTGGTACGACGCCAACCGCAAGGAGTAGGCGGCCGGTACGCATCTGGCAGTGGCGGCCAGGCCGCCACTGTCTCCCCAGCAACGGAGATCCCGCATGTTGAAAAGCCCTTGCGATCCATGCCCAATCTGCGGTGCCCCGCAATGCGCCGCAGCCCGCCTGCCGCTGCTCGCCATCGTTATTCGCTGCGCCGGCACCTGTCCCCACGCCGGTCCTGTCATTCATTGCCAGTGCGATCGCCACGACACCGCTACACGCCAGACACGCAGCATCTAGCATCGCCGCCGCCCGACACGAAAAGTCCCGCTCTCCGTATGGTGGGCGGGACTGATTGCTTTCGGAAAGGGTACGAGCTGTGTACTACGCGACTTGCCCTGCCTCTACCCGAAGGCGCAGCGCATCGACATCCTCGAAGGTGAGGCGTTCGATGGCCATCGGCGGCTGTCCCTCGATCATCAACAATTGTGCTCCGGTGCTCCGCGCGAAAGCAGCGGCGCATTCCTCAGGATAGAGAAGGCGTTCTTTGTCGATGTAGTCTCGCGCCTTGTCATCTTGAAGATTGCCGAATTGGCCGCGCACGAATGACAACGAGCCCATGCTGTCGGAGATGTGCTTCAGGGTTTTCTGATCACCATTGGCGAAATACTGCTGCACTCCGGCATTGCCGAGAAAGGTCTGATAAGTCTTCGGATAGTAGTGCTCGATCTGCGACAGGTCCTGCACCACGGCCCACAACCGAACGCCGAAGCCAGGAAAATATGCTGCAGCCTGTTCCATGATCGGCATGTGCCCAAGCACCGGAAACTCCTCCATCATGAACAACACATGCGGCTTGCCACGCGGCCAGGTTCCCCGCTTCTCGAGGGCGAGAAGCGCAAAGCGCACGATGATGCGCAGCCAGCGGAACTGCGTCGTCATATGGCTCGATGGCAGACACAGATAGATGGTCGTCGGCCGCTCAGCGAGGGCCGACAGCCGGAAGTCGCTTGTTCGCAGCGACGCCTGCAATGGCAGGCTGTCGAGGAATTTGAGCTGCGCATCCGCCGTCGAGATGATGCCCGAACGTTCCCTGGACGCTTTACGCAGGAAGCTGTTGCCGGCAGCCGCCAGAGCGCCGCCGAACACATCGGCTTGCTCGGCCATCCTCATGAACAGTGCATTCTGCGTCGCCTCGGCGGGATCTTTCGAGCCGCTGTTTTTGAGCTCTTGCAACATCTCCAGCAGTGACCGGTAGGTGAGGGTCAGCAACTGGCGCACCACCACGAGGTTGCGGTCCGTCTCCGGCAGCTGCAGCGCGTGCAGGATGAGACCGCGCAGCAATGCCCGCGCGCTCGATGTCCAGTGCGAACCATCGGCGCCGCCATTGTCGTCGAGGATCATCGTCTCAGCCATCAGGTCGACATCGTCGAGAATGGTCGGCGCAGTCGGATCGAGCTCGGCCAGCGGATTGAACGACGCAGCTGGCAGTTTCGAGCTGCTGTGCGGGTCCACCACGAACACGTCCTGTTTCAGATGTTTGCGGCGATGCTCCGCCGTCGCTGCCGCAAGCTCGCCCTTCGGGTCGAGCACCACCATCGAGCCAGGATAGGTGAGCAGCGTCGGCTTCAGCACCGTCGATGTTTTGCCGGAACGCGCAGAAGCCGCCGTAAGCAGCGGCTTGTCGCCGCCCATGCCGATGAGATAGCCGTTGTGCTTGCCGATCAGCACATCGCCCGGCTTGTAGCGGAAGGCCGCAATCTCCGAGGCACGTGCGAAGCGCGCACGTTCCTTGCGGTCGATCTGGCTGCGAATGACGTCGACGCCGCGAGGCAATCGGTCGAGAAGTTCTGCTGCACGCTGCGGATCGTGTGCAGCGACGTATCCCGACGCATCCTGCGCATCCCCGCGCAGTTCCGGCACGCGCCAGGCGAGCCGCTCTGCATCGCTCTTGAACCAGTCCTTCCAGCCCATGTCGGATTTCCATCGCTGCGCCGTGCCGCAGTGTGGACTCCCTTGCCCGCCTGCATCGAGCTGGCGTCATGCCGGAGCCACTCAGCTACGCGAAGGCTTGCGCAGTTGGGCTGTATCTCTCTTCTTCTCGTCCTTCCTTCGCCGCTCTCTCGAACCGATATGGCGACCTCATCAGTTTGCCGCCACGGTCTCACAGGCGCGCATCTCACAATCGGACAGGCCGGCATGCCCGCTAACGCGAGCCGAGGCCGCCGGCCCTTCAACGGAAAAATGACAAGGCTCCGTCACGACTTTGCGCTTGCGCAGCCCGTGCCACGTCTTGCGCCATGGTCACGGGCGCCCGCGCCGCGCGTGAACGCGCTCAAGCGCAAACTCGCGCCACCTCATAATTTTTGCCGTTGACCGCGATGCGACGCTGTGAGGCGCGGGCGGCAACGAGGTCGCCAATTCCGGCCCTCGCTCACAACGAAGAAAGGTCAATCCTCATGACGACACCATCCAACAAACCCACCCATCGCATCCTCGCCGTCACCCGCCGTGGCGAAAAAAGCTACTGGCAGGATATCGGCTGCGCCTGGACCCAGAAGGACGGCAAGGGCTTTTCGCTGAAGCTCGAATACCTGCCCCTCAACGGCGGCGACATCATGCTGCGCGAAGCCGATGCGGCTGATGCCAGCACCGCCGATCAAGCCAACGCCAGCCAGACCCAAGCAGCTTAGGGGAGGCCCGCATGAGACACGACACTTACTCCCGCAGCGGCTATCGCGATCACGATTTCGATGCCCGCATCCTCCTCGTCGATGACACCGACGACGACGCCAGCCAACTCCTCACGGTCATCTGTGACGGTGACCCGCGTTCCAATCGCGGTTTCGATTACGACGCCTACAACGGAGGCCGCGCATGAGCGAGACCCCCGTCATCACCATCGAGCGCCGCCGCTACGCGGCGCTCGTCGATGCCCTGAAGCTCGCGCGCTACGCGCTGCTTCGGTCCGGCAGGCGCTTCGATTGCCCGCCGCACGACCACTACTCGGTCGCGCACACCATCGATCTCGCCATCGCCAATGCCGTCCATATCGGCCCGGAGGTGCGCTCATGAAGACCTACCAAGTTCATTTCTTCGAGGTGCTGGGACATCGCGCGTTCATCGAAGCCGCTGATCCAGACGAAGCAAAGGCTATTGCCCGCAAATACTGGGACGAGGAGCGTGCCCGCTTCCACTTCGACACGTTCACTGCCGGCCGCTGCCTAGAAATCACCTGCAAAGAGACACCAGTGGACCCGGAGGTGCGCTCATGAGCATGTGCATCTGTCCGACCTGCGGCACCGATGTCTATTGGACGTGGGAAGAAGCCTTCGACAAGTTCGGCTTCGGTGATGGCGATGGCATCGTCATGACCGACCACGTGGCCGATGCGCTGCGCAACGCCGGCTACACCGTCACGGTCGCGCCATGGGGCATCCACAATGTCACCATCGACTCGATCAAGACCAAATACGGTCAGGAGCTGATCCCGTTCGACACGATCGAATACGGTTACGACGAGCCCCGCGACTACCTGCCAAAGCCGCTGATCGAAGTGCTCGATGCGGCGTTCCCGAACAACCGGGAGGTGGGAGCATGAGCAACATCCTCTCACTCACCGGCCAACCGCCAAGACTCTTCGAGGTCGCCTACGTCGTCGAGCAGGGCTACGCCATCACCGTGCAGGCCGATACGGCCGACGACGCCGAGCGCATCATTCGTCAGCGTCTGGAAGAAGAAGCCGACGTTCTCGACGGCAGCAGGCGCGTCCACCATTCCCACGGCATCGCCGGTGTCGAGGAGGTGCGCCTATGAACCCGCACACCCTTGCCGAATACGCACGCGATATCGCCATCGTGACGATAGCGATGAGCGAGGAACTGGAGCGCATCCACGAAGAGATATTCCCGAATTGCGACCGGGAGCGCATCTTCTGCGGCTTCATGGGCTTCGCGTCCCACGCTGGCGAGGCGGGCCTTGTCCTGGCGAAGGCCTGTGACGGTCTCGTCTCCGATGCGTGGATAGAGATCGTCGATGATTTTGCCGGACGCGTTGTCCGCCATGCGGTTCGAACCGGAACTCCCGCATCAGCCGCCGAACTCCGTCGTTTCGCGCGGCAGGCTAGGAGCGTTGGCGCGGCTGAGGGAGGTGCCCCATGAGTCTCGGCATCATCCTAGGCAGCCGTCAGCGTAGTGCACCTGTTGCGAAGCTCGTGAAGGCTGAACCGCTGCCGCAGGCCTTCCGATTGAGCGCAGCTCGTATTCCGAACGAGTATTATCCGACCCCGCCGGAAGCGACGCGTGCGCTGCTCTCCGTCGAGCGGTTCGATGGCTCGATCTGGGAGCCCGCCTGCGGCGAAGGCGCCATCGCATCCGTGCTGACGGAAGCAGGCCATAGCGTCGTCGCGACCGATCTGGTCGATTACGGCTACGGCATCCCCCGTGTGGATTTCCTGAAGGAGACGCGGCCCCGCGCCAAACACATCGTCACCAACCCGCCCTATGGCTCCGGATTGGCCGATGCGTTCATCGAACGCTCGCTGGCATTCGCCAGGGAGACCCGCGGCACCGTGGCCATGCTGCTGAACCTCTCATCACTCGCGCACCGGACGCGCACGCGATGGTGGCAGGCGCATCCCCCTGCACGGCTCTACGCCATCGACGACATCGTCTGCTGGCCTGAGCGGCACTACGGCCCGGCGCCATCGCATTTCCTGAAACACCGCTATTTCTGGGCGGTATGGACACCCGATCATAATGAGGCTGGCGCGCCTTCGACACGACGGCCCTCGTTCTGGTGGCTGTCGTCGGCGGAGTTCCGCCAGCGACAGCCTATTTCCAACAACAACAAGAGGAGGAGTTAACCCCATGAGTAGGACGCAATACATCGATATACGAACCGGAACCGAAGGGCCGCACTACGACCCCTATGGGTTCACCGAGCTCACTTTCCAGAGGCTGGATGGCACACGCATCGTCGTGCACCGTGGTCTCGTCGCCTGGCTTCGTGTCGACAACGGCGAGAAGCTGCAGTTCTGCGACGATACCGGCGCCGAATTGGAAGCGGCATTCCAAGCGGCAGCAGGGCTGTCTCTCGCCACTGCGATGTCGGTGCCGTCTCGCTTGGCAGATAAAGCGTGGCGCAAGATGTCTCGCTCCCAACGCGAAGCCTGCGATGAGGTCGGCCGCATCGACGCCGACATGCTTCGAAACGCCGAATGAGAAGCCAACAAGATCACGAAGGCCTCGGCCTTCGGATGGCTGTCTTGCCGGAGGCAAGCCAGCAAAACTGTCCTGCGGAGTTCCGCCAGCGGCAGTCTATTCCCAACAACAACAAGAAACGGAGATACTCATGAGTACCCCCAAGCAATCCGAAGCGGTCATCGCCTGCGGCATGGCCATGCACGCCTGCCTCGCGGCGCTCGTGCATCAACTGGCCGAAGCGCAGCAGCTGGCTATCGATGCCCGCAATGCCATGGAGCGGCACGAGGTCAATCTCGCCGTCGGCACCATCATGCCGCTCGAGCAGCGCATTCCCGAATGCGAGACCCTCGTGCGTGCCGTGCTGAACCTGCAGAGCTGGCGCAACCGCGTGCCATCCGACGCGGAGCTGGCCGCGGAAGGCGGTGCCAAATGACCCGTCATCGTACCTATCGCGTCATCGCGTACAAGACCGAGACGCTGTTCGTCGACGTAGCTGCCCGAGACGAAGACGGAGCTGTCGCCCGCGCAGAGAAACTGTGGGAGGCCGGTCAACAGCAGCAGTTCCACGCGCTTCTGGAGTACCAGCCGGTCCGCTTCGCGGTCGACGAGGAAGCAACCTCACAGCTTGCCGAGGTGGTCAACGAGGACCGAGCCCGCTGGGCCAAACGCGCGCTGCAGGCTTTCGCACGCGACACCGGTTCCGGCACAGGCGAGGAGGGCGTAACCGACCTCATCTGCGACCTCGGTCACTATGCAGATACCGTCGGCATCGATTTTACCGAAGCCCTCGACCGCGCCGGCCGCATCTGGGCCGAGGAGACCATCGATGCGCTGCAAGAAACCCGCAACCGTCCGCCGACCGACGCCGAACGCGCAGCGGAAGGCGGTGCCAAATGACGAAACCACGCTCCACGCAGCTTGCCTGCCCGCGCTGCGAAATTCGCGGCGCATTCCTCATCGACGTTTTGGCCAACGAGCATGTTGACGAGCAGGGCCAAGGCACCGAAGGCAGCCCCCAGTGGGGTGCCAGCTCTGGCTGCACATGCTTGCATTGCCACCACCAAGCTACAGCTGGCGACTTCATCGCCAAGGCTCGTGGCGTCGACGTCGCGCGCTACGACCACGCCTTCACCATCGCGTTCAGCCTCGCATCTTCGGACCCATCGGGACGTGACGTAACGCCGGCCGAGTTGCGTGCCGCCATCCTGACGCGGCTGGCCTCGCTGGTCGACGACGAGCTGATCGAAGCCGTCGGTGCTCCCTATGACAGTTACGAGATGGACGTTCCGTCCGGGGAGGCAGCATGACACGTGCACCCTCTTCGAAACAGCGAACCCGCTGCGGCAGCTGGCGCACGTTCGAGCGACGCTTCCAGCCGATGCCTGCACCCAACCATGAGCTGCTGTGGGAGTTGCGCGGCGAGGTGCCTGCCGATGCCGATTATCGCTACTGGTGGACCGTGGTGGACTGCGATGGCCGGCTCTACGTCACGCCCGGATTCCGGTTCGTGAACCGCTTCGCCTACATCCGCTGCGCCGTGCCGTGGACCGACGATGACGAGCGGCAGCCGGACTACGTGTATGCGTGACCCGCCAGATACGCCTCGCGCATCGTCCGTCAAGCCCGTGCAGCGCATCACAGGTGCTGCACTGCACGCCTCGCGGCCAAGGGGCGTTGACCGCCGATGCTCTTCGAGGCGTGAAGGGGCATCCATGATGTTTATGCGAGGCGCGCTTCGCTCACTCGCACAAACATCATTATGGAGAAGACCCCATGACCAGCACCAACACCGCCACCCCGAAGAACGCCCCCACGCATAAGCTTTACCGCGTCATCAAGGGCAAGACCGAGCATGACAAGGCCTTGTGGTCAGAAGTCGCCGTCTGCTGGCCGCACAAGGACGGCAACGGCTTTTCGGTGAAGTTCAATTTCAACGAGGCACCGCAACAGGGCGCGGAATACGTCATGCGCCGCGACCGGCGAGGCGCAGCGCAAGGCTAGGGCACCCATGCGCATCATCGATGAACTGACCCGCAACCCCGCCTGCTACGACCCGCGGGCGGGATTTGCGCCGAGCAGCAAAAATCCTGTCCTTTTTCTCAACGACGAGGGCAGGCCGTGGACGTTGGGCATGGTGCTTTCCATGTGGCAATTCCTCTTCGAACAGGGCCGCCGCGAGATTTGCGGGCGGTGCATCCCGTTCTGAGCTTTGGCGGAATGCCGCGCTATCACCAAGCACGCATAAGACAATCGCGCCGCCCAAGTCGTGGCGTGAATGCCGCAGCGTGTGAGGCCGGACGGACTCACATGTGCTGCTGCATGCATTGGGATTGCGCCGAGCTATCGCGGTGATGGCAATGGGATTGCGTGCGCACCGGAACTTTCCTTAATAATTCAGCCCAGAGATTCGCGGCTGCCAGCCGTACTATTGCGCCGTGCTATCGCCGAGATTGCCCGAAGCCTTCGTGATGCTGGCAAGGGTAGGGCGTTTCGCGTGGCGTGTGGGCAACGCCAGCCCATCGCGGCGCTTGCCCGTTTTGGCGAGCGCGCCCTCATCGAGAGGAGCCACGCGCCGCCTGTCGGACTGCCGTATCGACGCAAGCACCCGTGCCTCGTGGAGACGGGGCAGCAGGGCAGGGCGCGACTGAACACTGGATGCGCAAGCGACAGGTGGAGAACCAGCCTCAGCGCGTCTTAATCATTTTTAACCAGTTGCCAGCATCGTGATTGCAGATATTTTTGCCTGTGCGATTCCCTGCCTCAAATAATTCAATTCGATAGCCCGCATCCATTCCACATTCGAAGCTTTTTCATTCTGCAATCTTTAAGCAAGCCTCGCCGATAATGTACGTTTTCAGGGCTGGGGAGCAAGCTAGTGTTTCGTTTCACGAAACCCCGATTTTCAATCGGTCGCTTGTTGGGGCTACGGGCTGACGCCCGAACGCGCCCCAAACCCCCGGACGTTGCACTCGGCCCACACGCATTTTGAGAGGCGTCGAAGATGGCTCGACCCAGAGCAACCAAGACGGTCCGCGACAAGCATGTGAGCTTCCGCCTCAGCGCGGAGGAGCACTTCAAGTTGATGGACAAGGCAGAAAACTCCGGCATGAGCGTCGGTGACTTCCTGCGCGCGCGTGCCTTGCAGGCGAGGAAGCGCAAGGCGCGCGAGATCGAGGTGGCCGCGCCGTTGCCGGGCGAACTCGGCCTCGCGCAGCAGCTCCGCAAGATCGGCGTCAACGTCAACCAGATCGCCCATCACTGCAATCGCTTCCAGGTGCCGCCGCCGGCAGAGCTCGCGCCCTTGCTCGCCGAGATCCGTTCGCTGTTGAACACGGCCTGGTCACGCCCGCGCGAGTGACGCCATGGTGCCCAACATCGCCAAGAGCGGTAAGAGCTTTCGCGGTGCCGGCAAATACTACCTGCACGACAAGACCGCGGAACGTGACGGCGAGCGCAAGCTTGACACGCACGAGCGTGTGGCTTTCACATCGACGCGCAACTGCGTCAACGACGATCCCCATCGCGCTATCGACGAGATGTGGGCCACGGCCGCCGCGCAGACGGAACTGAAGCGCGCTAGCGGACTGTCGCTCGGCGGGCGCAAATGCACCGATCCCGTCAAGACGATATCCCTGAGCTGGCACCCATCAGAGACGCCGACGCCCGAGCAGATGATCGCCGCTGCCGACAGCTATCTCACGCGGATGGGCTGGAACGAGCATCAAGCTGTCTATGTCGGTCACATCGACACCGCCCATCCCCACATCCACATCATCCTCAACCGCGTGCATCCCGAGACCGGCCGCGTGCTCGATGATCGCAAGGATTATCGCCGAGC
>JBFWXN010000123.1:0-11328 GCA_050187415.1 Hyphomicrobiaceae bacterium
ATCGAGGCGCTTTCGAATGGGCCGCGACCAGTCGCTTCGACGTAGTTGGCGAGACCGATGCCGATCAAGCGGCCTTCGGCCTGTGCCGCCGCTCGCCGCGCTTCGAAACCGTCCCAGCCGATCGCCTCCAGCGCGCGTCGTTGGCACTCCGCATAGTCGCCGCTGTCGTAGACCATCGCGCTGCCGTCACGCTGGACGATTGGCACCGTGAACGGCAATTCCCCGGGCGGTATGAGATTGCGCCGCCGCACCTCGTCCCGCGCGATGTCCAGCTTGGCAGCGACCCTGTCGAGCAGCCGCTCCATCACGTACATGCCCTGCGGACGCCCTGCGCCGCGGGTCGGCACCGCCGGCACCATGTTGGTGAGGCACAGGTCGATGCCGATCTTGTAGGCGGGCAGGCGGTAGGGCCCGACCACGTTCGATGCGGCGTTGAACGGCAGCGCCACGCCATACGGCGTGGCCGCGCCATGGTCGTGACAGAGCCGCCCTTTGAGCCCGAGCAACAGGCCCTCCCGATCGACCGCCATCGCCATGTCCCAGTCCTGGCGGCGCTCGCCCGACGACGCGATGAAGCTCTCGTAGCGATCCTCCTGCCATTTGACCGGTGTGCCGAGCAGCATCGCGGCGGCGGGGATTGCCAGTTCCTCGGGATGGAACGTCGCCTTAGGGCCGAACCCGCCGCCGACATCCGGCGTCTTCACCCGGACCTGATGCTCCGGCAGTCCGAGCGCAGTGACCAGGATCTGCTTTGCACGGTGCGGCATCTGCGAGTTGACCCAAGTCGTCAGCAGGTCCTCGTTGCGGTCGAAGTGAGCCACGATCCCGCGCGTCTCCATGGCGTGCATCCCGCCCTTGTCGAGCCGGAAACGCTCTTTCACGACGAGTGCGGCGCGAGCGAAGGCCTCCTCGACGTCGCCGTAGTCGATGCCGGTGCGGGCAACGAGATTGTCGGGGCAGTCGAGCCGTGCCTTGGGCGCTCCAGGCTCCAGTCCGTCGCGCGGATCGAGAACGGCGGGCAGAGGCTCGATGTCGAGATCGACCGCCCGCGCCGCGTCTTCGGCAAGTTGACGGCTCACGGCAATCACCACAGCGATCGGCTCGCCGACGTAGCAGGTCTCCTCGACGACGAGACATGGCGGGTCGACATCGAACCGGATCGCGCCGGCCGGCAAGGCCTGCGGAATGCGCTCGGCCTTCAGCAGCGGCCGCAGGTCGGCATATGTCAGTACGGCGTAGACGCCCGGCATCCCGCGCGCGGTGTCCGCATCGATCGCTCGCACGAGACCATGGGCGACGGGACTGCGCACGAATGCGGCATGAAGCATTCCGGCCAGCACGATGTCGTCGATGAACCGCCCCTGTCCGCGCAGGAGGCGCTCGTCCTCGATCCTGGGCGCGCGCCGCCCGATCCACGTCCCGAATGTGTCCATGCCCGTCCCCGTCAGACCCGACGTCTTGCTTACAGCCGCAGGCGAATACCAAACGTCAGGTGCGCTACTCTAGGTGGAAAGCCTCATTCTGGCCAATGATCGGAAGAGGTGGCAGTGTCTCGGTTTGAATTGGGATGCAGAAGTCATAGCCGGAAAGTCGGTCGCTCCCGGATTGGGCGGACATCAAGGGCAGGCAGTTCGTCCAGAGTGACCCCTAACGGCTGTGAGCAAGTGCAGCATGGCGTGGCCGCCGACAGCCGCCTCGCGCAGTTTACTGACGTCGCACGGATCCGGAACCCCGCGTGATCGTGTGTTCAATGCGATGGCAGAGGTGCTCCGAAGACCGGCCATTGAGTGCGTAATATGGGCCACAGGAGCGGTCTCGATGCCCGAGGCCCTGCCGAAAGGCGGAACAATTGCAGCCGTCTCGCATTCTCTATTTGGATCTCCTTCGGGCGGATGGAGAGGGCCTTGTCTGCGCAGAATGATTCACTGGACTGGGGGCAGTTCACCATCCTGGTTGTTGAGGACGAGCCGATGATCCGGCTCGATCTGACCGACGAGCTTTGCCGGGCCGGCTTCACAGTCCGTGAGGCGGCAACGGCGGACGCCGCGTGCGAGATGCTGTCGGGAACCTGTGACGTGCATCTCGTGATCACCGATATCCGGATGCCGGGCCGTCTCAACGGCATCGGTCTGGCGAGGTGGATCAAGGAGACCCGACCGCACGTGCTGGTGGTGTTTGTCTCAGGTGAGGTCACAGCACGCGACTTGCCGCGGATCTCCGACGCCGCGTTCGTCAAGCCGCTGGACCATCCACGGTTCGTGCGTAGCATCCGCGAGTTGCTTTCGAAACAGTGAGCGATGTCGAGCCTGTGCCCGGCCTCAGCATTGAGCGTGGCGCAACAACGCAACCCGGCACAGAGGCGAGCGGGTCTAGTCAGGGTCGAAGTCGTTGCTAAATTTGTCTGGGGATTTTGGGTCGTCCAATATCGCAATCCAAGTCATGCCGGTTCCAGTTCGCCGTGATTGCAGCGGCCTCGTAGGTTGATTGCAGGAATGCCAACAACGCCGCCTCTGGATCGTCAGCCCTCCTGACGGCAGCATACGGGAGGAGAAATTCCCCGAGCGATGTGTCGAACCGAGCTTCGGCGGGCTTGACGGCCCATGTCTTCATCTTGTCTGGGACTGGGTATGCGTAAGAGTAGAACATCGCCTCACTCACGCCTCCTCCACCAGGCCAGAAGCCAGCGGAAGACACTTCATGGCTGTAGGCTTCTTGCGTGACGATATCGGGGAGCGCTGGAATTCCGCCGGGATGAAGGGGAGCACGGCGACCCGAAAACCGTGTCACGGCCAGATCGAATGATCCCCAGAACAAGTGCACCGGGGAGACTTTTCCGAGAAACCCCGTCCGAAATCGCGCAAACACCCGTTCCGCTGATACGAGTGCGGTATGAAAGCGCTCGACCGCCTGTCGATCGTATGGCCGGGGCAGTTCATCCATTGCAAATGGAATTGGCTCAGGGACCTCGTTCGGTCTCCCGTGGATATCCGGTGTTCCGCCAATATCCGTTATGAGTTGCTTTGTCTGCTGAAAGAATGCCGCGACGCTCATCGGTTCGAGAGCGATCGATTTGCTGATGCTACGGTCAGACGATGCCACGAGCTGATGGTTTTGCAGATCCATCAACAGGCTGATGGATTGGCCGTGGTCGGGCACCGGCCCCGTCGATAACCCCTGCGGCGTCACATACAGCGTCGCATGCCAAGAATGGTTGAGCCAGGGCGTGTGCGCCAGCCGATATTTGCCGACGATCTGCGCGTACATATGTAGCGCGTCACATGTGTCCTTCCACGCCTCATACGGAATCTCTGGCCATGAAGCGCGGTGATCTTGATGGGCCATGCTCACCCTCCTTCAGTTTGGCCGACGCCCATTTGTAGCACAGCCGAACGACCCATCGCTGGTCAGTATGATGTCACCCGCTTTTCGCACGAGCAGGGTTTCGCCATCAGTGGCGACGTGAAATTTCCTGGAATTCTCGCAATTATTTTTGATAGAGCCGGTGCCGAGCGCAAAGCTTGAACGCGCCGCCCACCGCAGGATGGCCTGGCGCACTCGGTGTGATCCTGGTTCAGACGCGCGCGGCCTTGTTCATCAGTCGCACCTCCTGCCGGGCGCTCCAGGTCGTGCCGGCAAAGATGAGCGTAGCGCCCACCCATGTCCACAGATCGGTGGCTTCACCAAAGAAGAGCCAAGCCAAGGCCGCGGCGATCGGCAGCCGGGCGAACAGCACCGGCGAGACCAGCGAGGCGTCGGCCTTACCGTAGGCATGGGTAAGGCACCACTGTGAGGCGAAGGCCGCGAGCGCAAAGGCAACAATCACCGGCCAGTCGGCGACGGGTGGCGTGACCCAGCCCGGGGCCGTCAGAATCGCCGCGAGCGGGATTTGCAGAACGTACCCGTAGAAGACGATTTCCGAGGTCGAAAACGTGCGCGACAGGTAGCGCGTGGTTACATCGCTGGCGCCATAGAACGCCGCGGCCGACACCGCGACCAGCATTCCCACATTGATCGCCATCAAACCTGGCCGCAAGATCACCATCGCGCCGCCGAGGCCGGCCGCAATTGCAATCCAGCGGTGCGGCGGCGGCCGCTCGCCCAGGAAGGCGATGGCGATCAGGCTTGCGAACACCGGCAACGTGAACTGCAGCGCCATCGAATCGGCGAGCGCGATCACCGTGACCGAATAGTACGCAGCGAACAGCCCACAATAGATCAACCCGGCACGCTGGACGTGGTACCAAAGCTGACGGTCGGGCAGAAGCTTCGGCCGCGTGCGCACGATCCACGGCGACAGGAAAACGAATCCGAATGCATAGCGCATCAGCACGATCTGGAAGATCGTATATGTGCCGGACAGCTCGCGCACAAAAATGAAGCTGACGGCAAATGCGAGCGCCGCCGCGAACATCCATGTGACGCCGGCGAGCGGCGAGTCGGTTGTGGCCATTTCAGATCGGTGGCAACCGGAGCGGTCTTCTCGTGTCTTCCAACGGGATTATCCTTTTCGCTCTCGGATTGTGTCTCGGCAGGCGCATTCGGCTGAGATCGGTCTCATGCCGGAATTCGGCGACGGGCCGAAGTTCACGCGTCTCACGCGCGCTCTCCACGCCGCTATCACGGCGAACGGGCGTGCCTGTTTTCCGGCTTCGGCAAGCCGAGATGATCACGCAATGTCGTTCCGTGATAATCGTTCCGGAAGAGACCGCGCTTCTGCAATTCCGGAATGACGAGGTCGATGAAGTCGTCGAACGCCTCCGGAAAATGAGGAGGCAGAAGCACAAACCCATCGACTGCTCCGTCGCTGAACCATTCCTCCATCAGATCGGCAACGGTGGTGGGACTTCCGCAAGCCATCAGATAACCCCGAGCTACCGCGATCTCATTATAGATGTCGCGCAGCTTGTAGCCCAGCCGCTTCGCCTTCGAGGTCGCGACCTTCTGGTAGGTTTGCGCTTTGTTGGACGTCGGCAAGTCGGGAACGGGGCCATCCAGCGGATATTGTGACATGTCATGGCCGAACCGGAGCGACATTGTCCTCATGGCGCTCTGTGGATCGACATAATCCATCAGCAGTTTCAACTTGGATCGCGCTTCCTCGTCGGTGCGCCCGACAATCGGCACCAGGCCCGGCATGATATTGCACTGCTCGGGGCGGCGGCCGAATTCGACGACCTGCTTCTTCACGTCGTCATAGAGTTTGCGTGCCTCATCCTTGTCGAGTTGGACGGTGAATATGACTTCGGCATAACGCGCCGCGAGTTGCTGTCCACTGGGCGAAGACCCGGCCTGCACGATGACCGGTCGCCCCTGCGGGGTTCGCGTCACATTGAGCGGACCTTTGACCGAAAAATGCTTTCCCTTGTGGTCGAGCACATGCACCTTGCTGCGGTCGTAGTACTGGCCGGTGTCCTTGTTCAGGATACGGGCGCCGTCTTCCCACGAATCCCATAGACCCAAGACGACTTCGACGAATTCGGTCGCTCGCTCGTAGCGAAGATCGTGCTCGGTCAGTTCATCATGACCGAAATTTGCCGCTGCCTCCGTCGTGGTCGTCGTGACGACGTTCCAGCCGACACGCCCGCTGCTGAGATGATCGATCGACGCGAATTGCCGCGCGATGTTGAAAGGTTCGGAATAGGTGGTGGATGCCGTTCCAATGAGCCCCAAATGTGAGGTGACGCCTGCGAGGGCCGACATCAGCGTCGTTGGCTCGAAGCGCAGCATCTGCCCGGGATGCCCCTCGAAGAGAAAGGCCAGATTGTCGCCGACGAATATGAAATCTAGCTTTCCACGCTCGGCCGAGGCTGCAATCGATTTGAATGCCGCAAGATCCTCTCCGCTCGTTGTCGCACCCGGATATCGCCAGCCTGCGATGTGATTTCCACTTCCAACGGCGTATACGCCGAGATGCATCTGCCTACGTGACATTCGTTCCCTCGCTCAATTGCCGGAGCGTACGCCGAGCATGTTATTCGGTTGGGCCGAGTTCGAATGCATCCCGGCCAACGGTGGCATTGCCTCTTTGCCTTTTCGGCTCATCGCTGAAACAGCACTACCCTTTCATGATAGACCTGTTTCGGGGTGCCTTCTCAAGTGCTTTCCGTCGATAGCCGTTGGCCGCGCGCCGCCGGCATGGCCGAGCGTTTCCGTCGCCTCCGAACCACGACTGATGTCCGCAAATAATATCTCGCAACTTTGTGCGGCCCATTATGTGCAAATGTGCATTGGGCAGGTCCTGCTCCATCGCGCCGGCCGCCCGATGGTGGATTGAGGCGTACGGCGGAAGTCGGGGGAACCTACAGCTCCCCGACCACTCGTCGATGACAATCAGACCAATACACGACCGAACAGGTAGGTCTTGGCCCGATCGTCCGGCTAGTTCTTGATGCCGGCAATTGTCCTTGCGCGAGCCAGCAGCTTTTCATCCGCAGACAACACCTCGCCGATCACCTTGGCGAGCTCCGCACCGGATTTCGGCAGAATCTCGAGCTTGGCCTTGGTGACCTCGGCGACGAAAGCCGGATCCTTCATCGTCGCGTCGAACGCTTTGCGCCAAACGGCGAGACGATCTGCGGGAACGCCGGGCGGCATCAGCGCCGGCCAGCCGACGACGGCGCCGGATTCGATGATGGCGAGCAGCTTGCGGCCCTCGGGATCCGTGACGAGTTCGCTGAACAGCGGCACGTTCGGCAGGTCCGCCTGACGCTTGTCGCCGCCCTGCGCGATGATCGCGGCCTTGCCGTCTTTCAGCCACGCGCCCTGCTGGCTCTTGAACCCGCTCCACGAGCTGATCCGCGTCTGAGCCTCGCCGCGCTCCATCGCGATGTTCATGTCGGCCGCGCCTCGGTAGCCGGTGACGAGCTTGAACTTCGTGCCCGCGAAATCGTTGAGCAGCACGGCGAGCTGCGAGCCTTGATGGCCGCGCCCGCTCGTGGCCAGCACCACCTCGCGCTTCTTCGCGTCCTCGATGGAGGTAACGCCCGACGCCTTCCAGACGGCGAACACCGCGATGTACTCCGCGAAGCTGCCGACCCAGCTGAACTTCCGCGCATCGTAGCGCACATTCTTGGGCCGCAGCGCCTGCTCCAGCGCGAGGTCCTTCGTGACCGTCGCGATCGTGCTGCCGTCCTTTGGCGCCAGGTTATAGAGGTGGTTGGTTGCCGTGATGCCGCCGGCTCCCGGCATGAACTGCACGACGATGTTGGGCTTTCCAGGCAGATGATTGACGATGTGGCGAGCGGCCAGTTGGGCGTAGAGCCCGTAGCTGCCCCCAGGTCCATATGAAACGATCCAGGTGAGCTGCTTGTCCTTGAAGAAATCCGAGGCGTCATCCGCCCGCGCCATTGTCGCCAGAGCCATCGCGCCGGCGCCGACCAGCAACGACGCGGCGATCCCGCCGGCATAATGAAATCTCATGAGATCCTCCCTGGAGAGCGTTGTCTGGCCGGCTTCGATGGCTGCCGTTGGGCCCAACCATACCGCGTTGCCCTCGCGCTGCAAGGCTATTGGCCATGACGGGGTTGTGTCGGGCGACAGCGTGTTTTGCGCGCGGCGGCGTTGCCGCGAGTTCGCAGGTTGGAAACGATCCGCGCGAATGCGCGACGGTCCCGCGAACAATACCGTTCGCAATTATTGCTTCGCGCTCGCCTGGACACCACTGTCGGGCTTCTTCTTCGCCGACCGCGCGCGTATACGCCTGGGACCGCGAAGATTGCCGCACATCCGTGTCCGCGTCTCGCGGCTCATGTCGTGCACGGCCGTCAATGCTGCGGGACTGGCGGCAAGCTGTGCCAGTTGCGGTGCACCGAGCACCTCCTTCCAGCCGACGGTCTCGAACCCGTGCTCGATCAGGGCGGTGGCGCGTTCCGATCTCGATACGCGGGTCACCGAGCCCAGCACCACCACGATGATGCGCTTGCCCTCCCGCGTCGCACTCGCCACGATGTTGTAGCCGGCACCGCAAGTGAAGCCTGTCTTCATCCCGTCCGCCCCCGGAACGGTCCTCAGCAGATCGTTGCCGTTATGGAAGGTGCCCTTGTGGATCTTTACCGAGGGGGTCGAGAACACGTCGGCCTGCTGAGGAAAATCTTTGAGAATCGCCCGCGCCAGCTTTGCCAGGTCGCGTGCGGTCGAGATCTGCTCGGGGTCAGGCAGGCCATGCGGGTTCTTGAAGTGGGTGCGCGACATCCCGAGCCGCTTTGCCGTCGCATTCATGCGCTCGACGAACGCCGGCTCCGACCCGCCGATCAACTCGGCTAGCGCAACCGCGAAATCGTTGGCCGACCTCAGGATCAGCCCCCGCACGGCCTGGTCGACATTGAGCTCGATTCCGAGCCTCAGCCCGATCCGGGTCGCCGGTTGACCGCGGGCATACTCGGATAGCGGAACCTTGGTCTCCCACGTGAGCTTGCCCGATTTTACCGCTTCGAACGTGAGGTAGGCCGTCATGAGCTTGGTCAGGGACGCCGGAAACCAGGTCTGGTCCGGTTCCTCCGCGTAGAGAACCCTGCCGGTCGTGTCGTCGATCATGACCGACGGCCCCGCACGCGCTGCATCGCCGCAGGCGACGAGAAGCCCAAGCACGGTCAAGGCGGCCGCTGCTCGCGCGGCCGCAATCCCCCTCGATGACATTCGCGTTGGCCCCCAGCCTCGGTGAATGGCGGTCACAATAGTCCTTTCCGCTCCTCGCGGCCTATTGCAGGCAGGCAACGCGTCACGCGCGAATGCCCGGTGGTCCACAGGCGTTCCGCCCTTCCGACCCGAGCGCGTCCATCGCGTTCAGGCGTCCAGCCTCTTGTCCGGCGCGGCGCCCGCGTCTACACCAAATCCCTCCGGATGCTGGAAAAGGTCGGCGCATGGTCCCGCTGCTGCAATTCATCGATGGCATCGTGCTGCTTTATTGGTGGGTCGTTATCGCGGCCGTCGTCATGTCGTGGCTGATCGCGTTCAACGTGATCAACCCCTACAACCAATTCGTGCGCACGATATGGCAAGCGGTCAACGCGTTGACAGAGCCGTTGTTGCGGCCGATCCGTCGGTTCATGCCCGACCTCGGCGGGCTCGATCTTTCGCCGATCGTACTGCTGCTGGCCGTGGAATTCATCCGCAGGGTGGTGATCTGGGGCTGGTTGATCCCTTATTTCGCGCGATGAGCAGCGCTGAGAAAACGCCGTGGCGCCGCGAACGCGATGGCGTGCTCCTCCGCGTTCGCCTGACGCCGCGTTCTTCGCGCGATGCCGTGGAAGGCGTGATGGAAACGGCCGACGGTCCGGCACTCGCCGTCCGCGTCCGTGCGGTTCCGGAGGACGGCGCGGCCAATGCAGCGCTCGAAGTTGTGATCGCCAAGTGGCTTGGATGCACTCGAAGCGGCCTGGCGCTGATCGCTGGGCACAACTCGCGCGTAAAAACTGTTGCGATCGCAGGCCATGCCGGTGAATTGGAGACGAGATTGTCGGCTCTCGTTCGGCAACGGGCCGCTACGCGTACCAAGGGTAAGAGAGGGTGATCGCAATGGCGACGGCACGCATCATCGATGGAAAGGCGATCGCCGAGACCGTGCGCGCGGACGTCGCTGGCCGCGTTGCCGAACTGAATTCGCGCCACGGCGTTCGGCCCGGACTGGCCGTCGTTCTGGTCGGCGACGACCCGGCGAGCCAGGTCTACGTTCGCAACAAGGCCAAGCAGACGTCCGAATGCGGCATGGCCTCGCTGGAGCACAAGCTGCCGGCATCGACGCCGGAAGCCGATCTGCTGGCGCTCGTTGCCCGCCTCAATACCGACCCGGACGTGGATGGCATCCTGGTGCAGCTCCCGCTGCCCAAGCACATAGATGCGCGCAAAGTGATCGAGGCGATCGACCCGGACAAGGACGTCGACGGATTTCACCCGGTCAACGTAGGCCGGTTATCTACCGGTGAACGCGCTCTCGTGCCCTGCACGCCGCTCGGCTGCGTCATACTTGCTCGCTCCGCGGTGGATAAGCTGACCGGAATGGAGGCCGTCATCGTCGGTCGTTCCAACATCGTCGGCAAGCCGATGACCCAGCTGCTTCTCGCCGAGGACTGCACCGTGACGATCGCCCACTCGCGCACCAGAGATCTGGCTTCGGTCGTCCGGCGCGCGGACCTCGTTGTCGCCGCGGTCGGCCGGCCGCAGATGGTGCGTGGCGACTGGATCAAGCCGGGCGCCGTCGTCATCGACGTCGGCATCAATCGCATCGATGCCGGAAACGGCAAGACCAAGCTGGTGGGAGACGTCGCCTACGACGAGGCCGTCCACGTCGCTTCCGCAATTACTCCGGTCCCGGGCGGTGTCGGCCCGATGACGATCGCTTGCCTGCTCCGCAATACGCTGTACGCGGCGATCGCCCGCCGTGGCCTCGCCGCTACAGCATCTCCTTGATCGCCTTGATCAGCGCGCGGTCGACGCTGATCAACTCCGCATCCTGCGGCAGATCGAACGTCTCTCGCTCGGCCGGAGAGATCGGACGTCCTTGCAGCACCACGCGCCCGTCCGACGTGAGGAAGATCGACGCCGCTTCGCCTTCGGCCGCATCCTTCCAGACCAGCTCGACACGGAATTTCAGTGACATGGCGGCACCTCGACGCTTGCTGGAATTTTTGCGCTGCAGTCCGATCCGACGGCAGTCCCGGCTATAGCCGGATGTCGGATCTCCCGGCCAGATGGCGCCAGATCCCGATCATCGCATAGGTGTCGAGTTTGCAGTACTCGAGAAGCTGGGCACGGATCTCCTCCCGGCGCGCGTTGGTCGTGCCCGGCTGGATCGCTTCCAGGTAGGCCTCCATCGCCATGCCGCCGTCCTGCACGCCGTCGAGATCGTGGTAGCTCAGCTCCGGCACGATGGCCGGCAGCACGCTCTTGATGCTCCAGCTGCCTTCCTGCGCCGGGTGGTAGTAGTGCTTTCGCGTGATCGGCAGCAGGTCGACGATCCGCTCGCTGATGGCCATCAGCGGCCACTCCATCTCGGGCAAGCGTGCTGCCAGCTCCTTGATGCGCGTCCGCTCGAAGCCGGCGTTGTAGACGAACACCGGCCCCGCCTCCCCGCATGCTCGCACGAGGGCCTCTGCGAACGGCCGCGATGGGTCATCGCCCGAAACGTCGAGGAATGCAGCGTGCTCGATCTTTCCGTCGGCGGACATCGTGTGAGCGCTGAACTGAAACGTGATCTGCTGGTAGGGCCGCGTGCCCCTCCAGATCGGCACCGCGAACTGGATCGTCTCGAAGTCGAGGAACACGCCGGGCAGCCGATGCTGCGATAGCTCTTGCGCTGCTGCGGCCCCATCGAAATAAGGCCTTCCGGCGAGT
>JBFWXN010000124.1:0-10701 GCA_050187415.1 Hyphomicrobiaceae bacterium
ATCCGCGACATCGAGCAGGCATCGCTCTACGGTCGGCTTCTGCGCGTCGCCAATCCGGTATGCGAGGACGACGTCTTCACGGATCGGTGGCCGGATTCGATCGCGCAGCAGAACGAGTTCGCCGACCATCTGCGTGATCTCGTTCGTTCGCTCGAGGCGATGCGCAAGGGCGAGATGTTCCCCAACACGATGATGGATGTGCTGCGCAACGACTTCGGCGACCGCGTCGTCACGCGCGCCGCCGACCAGATCGCCACCGATGTCGGCGGCGGCATCCAGCAGTCGCGTCAGCTCTACACGCGGCGGGGGGGCGTGCTGTTGCCGAGCGCGACCGCCCTTGTAACGCCGATCGTCAATCCGTCGGTCGCCGCCGCGCGGCCGCACACTTTCTTCGGACGCAAGATCTGATGAACGCGCCGATCCTCTCCATCGACGCGCAGGTCGCCGCGATGAAGGTGACGTGGCCGCAGTTCGCGGCGCGTCGAATCGAGCGACGCACGCAGTCGGCGCGATGGGTAGGGGGCGTGAAGCCCCAATATGCGAGCTACTCGCTGGAGATCCGCTACGAGCTCGGCTCATTTCCCGAGGTGCGGGTGCTCGCGCCGGAACTTGTCCGACTGCCAGGAAACGTCGAGGGCCAGCTTCCCCACGTCTACCCGCCGGCCGAGGACCCGACCCTTTGCCTGTTCGACCCGCGCGAGCAGGAATGGACGGCGGCGATGACCATCGCCAGCACGACCGTCCCTTGGGCTCTCGACTGGCTTGCCTGCTACGAACTTTGGCTGATGACCGGGCGCTGGACCGGGGGCGGGCGACACCTGCAACTGCCGCCCGTCGTAGAAACGGAGATGACGCGATGAACTACATTCCGCCGCGCAGATCTGACGGCACGATCCAGCATGCTCGCGTGAAGCAGCCGTGGCCGCAGGGCAGGCCGTTTCGTATTCTCTCGATTGATGGCGGTGGCATTCGCGGGGTCTTCCCCGCGGCTTTCCTCGCCGAGCTCGAGAGCCGCTTTCTCGGTGGCGGGTCCATAGCCAATCATTTCGACATGATCGCCGGCACCTCGACGGGCGGCATTATCGCGCTCGCTCTAGCTCACGGGATGACCGCGCGACAAGCGCTCGACATCTATCTCGAGCGGGGCGAAAGGATCTTTCCGACGGTATCCGGCGTCGACAAGCTGTCGAGGGTGTTCCGGTGGCTCTTTAAGCCGAAGCACGATCAGGGCGCGCTGAAAGACGAATTGCTGCGGATGTTCGGCGACAAGGTGCTGGACGAGGCCGTGACCCGCCTGGTGATCCCGAGCTTCGAAGGAAGGCATGGCGAGCCGTTCCTGTACAAGACCCCGCACCATCCCGACTACCAGAAGGACCGGCACAAAAGATTTGCGCATGTCGCGATGCACACGACGGCGGCGCCATCCTATTACCCCGGCGTCGAAGACGATGGATACATCATGATCGACGGCGGGATCTGGGCCAACAACCCGGTCATGAACGCCCTGGTCGACGCCCTCGCCTGCTATGACATCACGCGCGAGGACGTGCGCATCCTCAGCCTTGGGACCGGCGAGGCGACCTTTACCGTCGATGAGCGGGCTCGCAATGGCGGCGTCAAAGATTGGGCGTTTATGCGCTCCTTCAATGCGGCCGCTCGCGCCCAGTCTCGCAACGCCCTCGGACAGGCTTATCTGCTCGTGGGCAAGAACAACGTCACGCGCATCGACGTGCCGGAGAGTGATGCCCCGATCGCGATGGACGATGTGGCGCGCTCCGTCCGCGAATTGCCTCTGGTGGCGCACAGCCTCGTCGAAGGCGCTGGCCACCTGTCGCTTGGCAGCTAACCGCGAGAATGCGGTCGTTTCCTTACAGTTTTCCATTTAAACGTGGGAATCTGATAGACATGATTCTCAAATTAACTGCCTCTGTGAGGCGTACGGGTGTTTGCCAGCCCGTGCGATCAGTTTCTCGGCGGCGTCGCTGAATCGGGTCATGTTGTCGCCAAGCGTGTGACGGCGGAGCATTCGGAGCATCTCAGGTCCGGCGCGTTTAACGATGGCCACACCCGTCAATAGGCTTGCCCGCAGGTGGAGCGGCAGGATTGGCCTTGCAGGCGTGGAAAGGTCCACCCGTTCTGCGGCGACCACGCGATCGAGATCGGGGATGATGACGGCGAGGACGCGGAAGAGATAGAGCTCATGCTCTGATGGCACGGGGAATATTATCCGCCGCATGAGCAGAAGTCGGGCGATTTCAGTTGGCGAAGCCCAGGTTCGAACACCGCGCTCGATCTCATTGTCGAGCAGCTTCTCGCCCCGTATTGCCATGCTATGATAATGCCGGAAAGGAGAGGGGACTTCGTGCCCATCTCGGTCTCGTAGGAGCTCTCCACAGCGAGAGCACGTGATCCGCCAGCCCAGCAATTGGCTTCGCAGCACGGGTAGGGGCGTCGCATGGATAGGATTGCAGATTGTGCAACGCTGCGACGGCCTCACGGCGATCCATCGATGGAACGGCGGCGGGACGTTAGCGAAGGTCATACGACGTATGTCAGCCGGCTCTGCAGCGAACATGTTGGCAAGGCGAACTTGCTGGTCTTCAGCCAGATTGAGGTCAGCTGCTCGCAACGATGCGGCCGCTGGCAAGCAATGCCGAAGCATGACGAGCGGCGGCACTGCGTAGAAGTCGGCATGACGTCCGATCCAGGACGACAACAACTCATCCCGATGCGGCTTGAAGCAGACCGGCAGTCTTGAGGGCGGCAATCCGGCGCTGGTGAAGCGGCTCATGCAAATGCGGCTTCGGCGTCGAACTCCGGTACCCAACGCTCAATTGCTTCATCCGTGACATGCTCGGCCCCAGCCTCAACTGCCTCGACGGCAAGGCTGTTCATCATGTGGAATATGTTGGCCGTGATGCCCTCGGTGATCTGCAGTATTCGCCGCAATGACTTCGGCGTCAGAACAGACGGCTTTCGCAATGGCGTGTTGCGCAGGATCGACGTCACAAGTGTCTCAAACTGCTCATTTGCCGCCCATCGACTCAAGGTGAACTGCTCGAACCGTCGCGCGAGCTGGACATCACCTCCGATAGCCTCGCGGGCTTCGTTGACGCCGAAGCAGACAAGTGAGATCTGCAGGCGATTGCTGAGAAAGCGTAGCGTGTTGAGGACGATGCGTTGCTCCCGGTACGTGCCGGCCAGGATATTGTGCACCTCGTCGATGACGAGAACCTGGACACCGATTGCTTCCATAATGCGAAGGGCGGCTTGTTCCATCTGGGCGATGTCGGCGCGCGGGCGCTGTGGCGCTCCAAGCAACGTCAGAAGTTCGGCATAGAACCGCCGTTCTCCTGGCCGGCTCGTCATCTCCATCGCCAGAACGGGCGTTTTGAGTATACCTGTCCTAAGATCGAAGCTTGGCGGATGATCGTCGCGAAAGCGCTTCATCAGCATGGTCTTGCCCATGCCGCTATCGCCATAGATGGCGACCGATGGCATCCGTGTGCCACGCGGATGATCCAGGAGCCGGTTCAGCCGTTCCAAAACTTGCTTGGCGCGGAGGTAGAGTACCCAGCGGCGTGCCTGGATGGCGCGAACGCGCCGTTCGTCGTTCTCACCAAGCCAGTAGGCTGCGTCAGCGGTGAGATGGGAAATGTCATTGGCCATGGGGGTCAGTCGGTATCCTCGACAAAGGGTACGGGTTTGCTGGAATCGACGCCGCGAAGCGAGCCCCATTCACGGTCATCCACTCTTGGCTTGCGGCTGACAGTCTTGCCGCGCCGCGCTGCGGCAGTCATTCGTTGCGCATTGTCAATCAACTGGCGTCGGGCAATGGCTGTGCGCACTATT
Source organism: Hyphomicrobiaceae bacterium (assembly GCA_050187415.1). GTDB lineage: Bacteria > Pseudomonadota > Alphaproteobacteria > Rhizobiales > Hyphomicrobiaceae. The sequence continues at coordinate 3,853 of JBFWXN010000124.1, forward strand.
GTTCCCATATCGATTTCGCGCTTCCCCTTTGCCAACAACGAATCTCGCGATGCCTTGGCTTCGGCAAGTGTAATGGAAGGCAAGGTGATGTCGCCGTATCGGGCTTCCACGAAGTTGCCCGACAAACGCCGAACGAATATGCGCGACAAATCCCTGGGATCATATTTGATCAACAGGCGCCGCTTACCGGTCCGTCCGACATCAGCGGCCAGCGCGGCGGACCAGTACCGCAGTCCGAAGATATGGATGCCGTTAGGCCTCAGTGTTCGTTCGTCTTCGGGTAGGAAGGTGAGCCAGAAGTGCATTCGATCCCGTGGAAGCCGTAACGGGAGTGATCCCTCATGCTCGCGCCATACAGCGATCGGCGGCCGCTTAAGGCTACTGTGGATCGATTGATGGTAATCGCCGACGATGTCGAGTGCGATGTAACGCTCGAGTTCGCGCAACGTGAATGCCGAATGCTTGCGTGGATTATACTCTCCCAACTCATCAGGATTGCTGAATGTCGTGCCGGGGAGCAGATGAAGCTTGCCCATCTGTGTGCCGATCAGACGCTCGATGTGACCGCCGAACCGGGGTTCTCCCGGAGGACGCCAGTCGATTTCGATACCGGCATCTTCGCAACCACGTTGGAAGGCACGGCTGCGGAAGTCCCGGCCGTTGTCGACATGAAGTCGATCCGGCAGGCCAGCGACGGGCCACGGGTCCGCGATCTCGCGTTCGCGAAGCCACGCAGACTTGTCGAACACCGAATGCAACAGACATAGGCTGGTTGATAGTCGAGACGGCGCCGCCATGGTGAGATAGAAGCCGGTGACCATCCTGCTGCAAACATCCATGGCCAGCGTCAGCCAGGGCCGGCCGATCGGCTGGCGGCTTTCTTCATCGACGACAAAAATATCTGCCCTGGTGTGATCAATCTGAACGACCTGCAGCGGTCTCGAAACTTCGAACTTGCCCGGAACGGCAATGGTTGACTTCTCGATCTTCGCTTCACCGCGCGCTTTGGCGCGCTTGGCAAGATCGACGACTTCGATACGTGCGACGATCGTTCTCCGATGAGGCGTCGGCAAGCCCGCAACGCGACAGCTGGCGTTTACCTCGCGCACGAGCGCCGATACGGATGGACGGGTCTTCTTCAGATAGAAACGTTTGATCTCCGCCCTGATAATGTCGTCGCGCGCCTCGTCGAGAACCCTGTGACCGACCGGCCGACCGGCTTTGCGTCCGACAAGTGAGAGTACGGTCCCGCCTTCTCGAAATAGCTTTAGCAACCGATAGGCCGATGCCTGGCTTAGCCGAAGCTCGCCGGCAAGCTTACGTATCTGGCCTGTCGTTGTCGGGCCAGACTCTGGACGCAGGAACTCACGGATCACGTCCGCCTTGCGGCACGCCTCATCCCAGTCAATGTCATCGATCTCATCGGCAAACGGCTCGGACATCGCGGCCCTCGGCGCAAAAACATGAGTACCATTATTCTCACATCAAGTGCCAAATTCAAGCGATTATTATCATAATTAACTGCCAATTATCAAATTAAGTGCTTGCGTAACTCATTGATGCTCAAGAATCTCGATTCTTGAGGTTTGATGGAAAGTCACACGTTGCGATGGACCGCATGCACGCACCCATGATGCAGGGCATCGCCAATGCCGACCCGGACACGGCCTTCGTGCTCGCCATGATCCCGCACCATCAGGGCGCGGTCGACATGGCCGAGATCGTGCTGAAATTCGGGAAGGACCCGCACAACCAGCACTTCGCCCGCGAGATCATCGCCGCGCAGAGACGCGAGATCGGCGAGATGCGGGACTGGCTGCGGCAGAGGAGCATTCCTCAGCCATAGGAGGTAGCGATGAACGATACACCTTCGACGGGCTCTGGCGCTCTCCCTGGCGCCGACCTTTCGACCGAGAAGATGCCGGGCCATTGGCTCTTGGCGCGGCTCGGCAAGCGCGTGCTGCGTCCTGGCGGGCTGGAGCTCACGCGCCGCCTCCTCTGCCGGTTGAGCATCGGACAGTCAGACGATGTCGTCGAGCTGGCGCCGGGTCTCGGCGTGACAGCGACGCTGATCCTGGAGAACAAGCCGTCGAGCTATCGCGGAGTCGAGCGCGACGAGACCGCGGCGGCGATTGCGCGCAAGGCGGTTGGGACGGGCGGCGACCTGTCGATCGGCCATGCCGAGGCGACAGGATTGCCAGACGGATCGGCGAGCGTCGTCATCGGCGAAGCGATGCTGACCATGCAGCCGCAAGCCCACAAAGAGGCGATCGTCGCTGAGGCTGCGCGACTGCTTCGGCCTGGTGGGCGATACGGCGTCCACGAGTTGGCGATTGTCCCCGACGACGTGCCGGCCGAGGTCGAGAACGAGATCGCCCGAGCCTTGTCGGGTGCGATCCATGTCGGAGCGCGACCTCTGACCGAAGCGGCCTGGCGGTCGCTTTTCGAAGCCGCGGGATTCACCAACATTCAGGTCGATTACGCGCCGATGCATCTGCTCGAGCCACGCCGGCTGATCGCCGATGAAGGCCTCGGCCCGGCGCTGCTGTTCGCGGCAAGAGTCCTTACCCAGGCCGATGCCCGCAAGCGCGTCCTGACCATGCGGCGGATGTTCCGCAAGCATGGCCGATGGCTGCGCGCAATCGCGATTGTGGCGGCGAAGCCCGCTCCCGGCGAGGCTGCCGCGCTATGACTGGGCTTCCTGCCGATGTCGAGGCTTACAGCCGCTCGCCTGAGTTCAATCAGGACACCTTGCCGGCCGCGCTTCGCAAGCAACACAGCACGAAGGCTGGAACATGGGCGCTGATCCATGTTCTCGAAGGCAAGCTGACCTATCGGATCTACGACCCGCCGAGCGAGACCGTGCTCGAGCCGGGAAAGCCTGGCGTCGTGCGGCCGGAGCAATTGCACGAGGTTGCGCCGGTAAGCACGCCAATGCGTATGTATGTCGAGTTCTACGCCGCGAGAAAATCCTGAGACGTCGGCACGGCCGTCAATACAGATTGGTCTTGTAGTCGTGCTGCAAACCCTTGCGCATGACGCCGGGCACGGAAGCCACGCTGAGGACGAGGCTCCCTGAATCCCGCGTTCCTTGCTGAGCTTGATGTGACCGACGAGAATTGCCGCCGGGTCGATCGCCTCGTCAGGCGCCCTCGCCGGCCAGAGCTTCGCCCGCGCCAGAGCGGGACTGTCGACGATTTCGATACCGACCGGCTCAATGCGCGTGGCGAGGAGCGGCGTCTTCTCCTGCACCGTGAAGCTGGCGCGGATGCGATCGTCCGTTAAGATGCCGGCGTCGCCGCGAAGGCGCGCAACCCTATGCGCGCCCGGAATCAAGGCCACGAGCGCCACACGCGGCTGAGTCAGGACATTGCGGAAGCTGTCGGCGCGCCTGTTGCCGGGACGGTCCGCGAACCACACCGCACCGTCTTCGAGGCGAATGAGCCTGCCTGCAGGATCGCCCTTGGGACTGACATCGGCATGCTGCTGAGCATCGGCGGTTGCCAAGGCGATGAAGCGGCTCGCCGCGAGAAAATCACCCGCGTCGGGTGGCGCGTCGGCGCGAGGTTGCGCCATCCAGAAATCCGACCGGATCAGCGCCTTGGCGCAATGGACGTAGCATTCCTCGACCGCGATCTGGATGGCGCCGCTGTCGATCGCGGCGACGCGGCCGTTGACGCGCAGCGTCTCGCCGATCGTCGGGATCAGGAGCAGCGATCCAAAGCCATCTCCGACATGGGCCGAAATCGGATCGTCGATCGACGTCGTGAGTATCCGCAAGCGAGCTTCGCTCACGATGTCGACGAAGCCGGGTTCGCCTCCTGCGATCGTCACGGCGACGTCGGTTTGCGATGCGAAGGCAATTAGCATCAGGGGCGACGCGGCGATCCATCTTCGCGCCCCCACGTCGAGGTGGTCGACGACCTTCAGACTCATCGGACCCGGTGTCTTGCCGATGCAGGCCTCGAGGCCGGCGACGTCGCCGATGTGCTCGGTCGCAGTGCGTCGCTCGGCCTTCACGCTCGACACCATCGCCTCCGATCAGCCGCGCGGCGGCCGCATCTCGACGAAGCGCGCGCGAAACCAGTCGCGCAGCATGTCCTTCTCATAGGCGTAGCGCTCGCTGGACAGCCGCGCCGACGGGTTCATCAGGTAGTTCATGTCCGACACGGACTCTTCCGCCTGGAGTACGACGCGGCCGCCCTGGCGCAGCGTGTAACGCAGCTTGAAGCGCGGCGGCGTCACGTCGCGCATGATGCGGACATCATGGAAGCGTGTCCACCACGGCTCGTAATCGCCGGCCAGGTCGATGTTGAGGACCTCGATGCTCAGCGACTGGCCGGGCTTCAGATAGCGTTCGCCGAGCCGCGCGAAGGTGCGGCGAAATTCATTCAGCGTGGCGTCTCTGCTCGCGGAGCTTCGGAAGTCGCGATCCGTGTAGCGATCCGGCGCGACGAAGCTGACCTTGACGTCAGCCAAGGCAGAGGCCGGCGCGAGCGCAGCGGCCAAAGCAGTTGCGAGTAGTATCGTTCTAAAGTTCATAGATGCCTCCGTTGAGGTCCATCTGACATCTGCGATCTATTTAGGCGCCGAGCGTGCGTTCCCAAGACCGAAGCGATGTGCGGCGCTATTCGTCGCGGCCGTGTTTCTCGTCCAGGGGCGTCTATTCCGATCCGAGGCGGAGTGTGGGGCGTTGCCTGACCGTCGGCAGTTGGCAGTCACATCATCGGCTCGGCAACTGTCGGCTGTTGATGAACCGATCGAAGACGTCTGTTTCTTCCTCCTCGGCCTGGAAGCGTGGACCGTCCGATTCGAACTGGAGGATCGTGATTTCCTGATCATACCTATCGGAGCGAAAGCACATCTCATGCACAGGTTCGGGAAACCACACGCCGGCCGCCTGCATGGTTCCGCCGAGCGCTGTGTCCGAGTAGTCGCCGCGCGCGGCAAAAGCCTGCACCGGAAGTTCGAACACGGTGTCCTTCGTCCGGATGAAACGGCCGGACTTCAATGCGGCCTCACTCGGCTTTGCCCAATGCGCGAACCCCTCGTTCGACACTATCATGATCGCTCGTGTCTCGGTGTACTCAAGCCAGCGCAGGATCGCAGCGGTCAACGAGACGCCGTAGCGCTTCGCGAGCCTGCTTAGTATCTCGAAATCGCCGCGCGCCTTCGCCGGCAACTGGCTGCGAAAGTCGTTGAACGGCATCAGAAGGTTGGCGGCGAACTCGTCGGCTTCCTTTTCGATGCCAGAGCCGCCACGCCGCACCACGGCATTCTCGTCGCAATAGATGCCGCCGGCGAACCGGGCGTCTTCCTCGATCAATTGGCGGTGCAGGACGTAGTGCCCGAACTCGTGCCCCACGGTGAACGAACGCCGCCCATCCGTCTGGCCGACGTGGTACATGATTGCCCATTGGCGCGGCTTCGCCTCGCCATAGACCAACGCCCCGACGCAACCCGGAATGTTGCGTTCGACGACTTCATGGATGGGCGTCTGGGGCGCGACCTGGCGGGAATATTCCAGCGCAAGGCGGATGATGTCGACGGGCCCGCGATCGAACCGGTCAGCGCCCAGGACGTGGTCCAGCATCTGCGTGATGCGCGCCGCCTCCTTCAGCGGGCGGAGGCGGACCGGCTCAGTCATTTGCGGGTCTTCGTATCCAGGATGCGCGCCATCTCGCGGATCTGCCGGCGCGTCTCCACCGGCAGGCCGCTGTATTGCCGGAAGAAGGCAGTGTCCTCCGCGTCGCTGAGCGTCTGCGTGTCGCTGCCGATCAGGTAGTCGACGGTCACTCCAAGGGCGCTCGCGATCGCGGACAGCTTCTCGGCGGATGGCCGGGGCGGATTCTTGTTCTCAAGCTCCCAGATATAGCTTTTCGAGGAGCCGGTTTCCTGTGCGAGCTGATCGAGGGTCAAGCCTTTCTTTGTTCGTAAGTCCTTGATCCGCTCACCAAATTTCATAACCGGCCCTTTCCGAAATCCATGCTCCGACGCGAGTTCGGAGTAGCTATATCCTATGTCCCTTGACAGACGCATTCAAGGCTCCCATCTTGTTCGGAGTAGAGGAACAACGCCTCATATCATCCCGAACATCGCGCGGGCGGTGGCGAGATGCGCAGATACCGCCCTGCCCGCCGCGGAGACCGATATGAATATGCAGTTCGCGCCGACCGGCCTCAATCCGTTCGACGACCCCCTTGACCGCATCCTGGCGGAGATCGCGCTCAGCATTCAGCTCCCGCCTTCGCTGCACGACAAGGCGAAATCGCGCTACGAGGCCGTGCGGCGCCACCTCGAAGGCACGACCGCCTTCTTCGACCAGATCGAGCATTTCTATCCGCAGGGGTCGATGGCGATCGACGCCACGATCTCGACGCGCGGCACCGATGACGAATACGACCTCGACATCGTCTCGCAGCTCGGTGGTCGCTTTCGCGGCATGACGCCTCTGGACGTCCTGATCGAGCTCGAGGCTGCGCTCGCCGATTATCCTGTCCAGCGGGTGTTGCGGCAGACGCGCTGCGTCACCCTCTTCTACGCCGATAAGATGCATCTCGACGTGACGCCCTCGCTGCGCGTCTACGGCACGCTCGATCGAGAGAGCCTCATCACCCATGCCAAGGGGCCGCGCCGCTCCTCTGACGATCGGTTCGTCGACATGAACGCCTATGGCTTTGCGCAGTGGTATGCGGGCCGGACGCCGCTCGAGCCGCGCATGGCGCGCGAGTTCCACCGCAGGTGGCTCGACCATGCCGGCCTCGCCGCTCGCGCGGATGCCGACGTCGACGACGTGCCGGACCAGTGCCACTTCATCGTCAAGAACACCGCGACGCTCGCTCTGCAGCT
>JBFWXN010000125.1:0-10202 GCA_050187415.1 Hyphomicrobiaceae bacterium
GGTTGGAGATGTGGAGGACGGCCGCGCCATTCGGACTGGTCTTCTTGAGGTAGAGCGCAAGCGCCTCTGCCGTCATCAGGTGGATCGGCACGGCATCGGAAGTGAACGCATCGACGACGATGAGGTCGAATGCGCCGTCCGGTTCCTTGGCAAGGGTGAGGCGTGCGTCACCCAACGCAATATCGGGTGGCTTCGGCTGGCAACTATCGAGGTACGTGAAGTTCAGTGGGTTGCGCGAGATCGAGACCATCAGCGGGTCAATCTCAAAGAAGCGCCACCGCTCGCCCGGCTTCGCAAGGCACGCCAGCGAACCCGCACCCAGGCCTACGATGCCGACGCGAGGGGCTTTGCCGCCCGACATCATGGTAGTGCGGATGGTTGACACCGACCGGGCCATCGGACTGCCTGGGTAATAATATGTGCCGGGTGTAGGATCGGGCGCGGAGGCACCGAACTCGTTGCGCATCACCTGGGCGCCGTGCAGCGTGGTGCCGTGCGTCAGGATATTGTACTTGCCCGACGCGTACACACGATAGACGCCGAAATAGCTGCGTTCGGCATCAGCTCGGCGAACACCGGACGGCAAGAACACGATCGCCGCACACATCCCGAGCGCAGCGATGAGCTGACGCCCCGGACGGCCCCACAAGAGCAAGACCATGAGGGCGAAAAGAGCGGACGTCACAGCCGTGCTGCCCCATTCGATCGCGGCAAGACGAAGCGTCATGTAGATTTCGGAAAGCCCCCTCGCCCACCAGGCAGATTCCGGAAGGTCTGTGCTATCGATCGACGGCAGGCTGGGCACGGCCTTTGGCACCCAGACGAGCAGCAGGATGACGGAGGCGATCACGATCCAAAGGGACAGTAGCTCTTCGCGTTTTCGGTCCTGTCCCAGGGAGAGTGCACCGGGCTGACAGGCGACCGTCAACGCCAGTAGAATTGGATACTCGAAGACCTGCGAGAACAGTCGCGGTGCAAGCAGTGCCGCGAACAGGCCACCAAGCACGCCGCCGAGAGACATAAGCAGGTAGAATTCGGTGAGCCGAGAGGCAGGCGGGCGGGTTTCGTAAAGCGTGCGATGAGCTACCATGGTGGCGGCGAAAAAGACGGCGACGCCGGTAGAGGCAGTGACGAACCAACCTTCATGCTCAGTTTGCGAGAGCGCGAGCAAGGCCAGGATCAGAGCACCGATGTGAACCGCTCGCATGCCGTCCATCGAGCTTCGGCGCCAGATGAATTTCAGGCCGATGATGTAAAGCAAGCCGCCCACGACCGCAGCCAGGGTCTGTCCCGTTGTCGCGGCTGCGTCGAGGCCGAAGATGGATCGACCAATCGCTGGCCAGATTGCGCCGGCTCCCAGACCGACCACGATGGCCGCCGGGAACAGTGCAATCGGGCGATCTCGGAAAACCAATACGAAGGTAAGCAGATATAGCGCCAACGGCAGCACCCACAGGAGGGGCGCCGATGCGACGTCCATAGTGATGTGCGTCGTGAAGGCCGTCAAAAGCGCGGATGGTACAAAGGCGAGCCCGACCCAGCCAAGGCGGCGCGCCGTCGACGGCGCTGCTTCACCGTGAAGTGGGAATGTTTCCGGTGTCTCGCCTGCAATCGACGGTGCGACAGAGCGGCGTACGACCAGGACCGACAGGAGGACGAGGGCGAGCAGGCTGACAAAGCCGGCTGCCCAGATCCGAGACAGCGCCGTCACCCCGAAGGCCGGCTCGAGGATGAACGGATAGGCGAGAAGCGCGATCAGGCTCCCAAGATTGCTGGCGCCATAGAGGAAGTACGGATCGCGCGCGTGGGGGTGGCCGGACGCCGAGAACCAAGCCTGCAGCAGAGGTGCATTGGCGGATACCGCGAGAAACGGCAGGCCGACGCCAGCGGCGAAAAGCCCGAGTTGCCATAACGCCGGATCGCCAGGAGGTGGTTCGCCGTAGCCCGAAGGAATGGCGATCGGCAGAGCGAGAAGCGCGAATGCCGTCAACGCGACATGGACAATTCCGCCAAGAAGTGGGCGCATGGTGCGGATGAGAATGTGCGCGTAGCAGTATCCGGCGAGCAATGTCGCCTGGAAAAACACCATGGCCACGGCCCACACCGACGGCGAGCCGCCGAGGATCGGCAGCACCATCTTGGCAAACATCGGCTGCACAGAGAACAACAGTAGCGCCGAGAGAAACGTGGTGACCGTAAAGACGGCGAGTGCGACCCGGCCCTGCCGCATCAGCGATGCCGAATCGGAGATCGGTTGCTCCGACGCGACCGGTGTCGCGGTCTCGCCGGTTTGGGCTTCATCCTGCATTGTTGTCTCCCGGCGACCGCTGACGGCTTGACCCGCTCATATAGGTTCTCGGCCGCTTCTTGCGACCGCCGAGGACTCCACGCGCAGTAATTTTTGTCCGTGCCTCAGACAGATACGGTCTCGCCCGGTTTCGACGCGACTACATTGTGGCCGGCCATCTCGGCCTGGAACTTGGAGGCATCTGGATCCAGCAGGCCCGGGAAGGTGCCGTAGTGGCATGGCAAGATGGTCTTGAACGAGAAGAACTTCTTGCAGGTGAAGGCAGCCGCCTTTGCGCCCATCGTGAAGCGGTCTCCGATGGGCACGATGCCGATGGTGGGCTGATAGAGCTCCGCGATCAGCGCCATGCCGGAGAACATATCGGTATCGCCCATATGGTAGACGGTCGGGCCCTCCTTCGTGGTCAGGATGATGCCGTTGGGGTTGCCGAGGTACACGCCGTTCGAGGACGACGAATGCAACGCGTTGACGAGTGTCAGGTCGAAATCCTTGTCGTAGACGGTGCCCCCGCTATTCATCGGTTGGATCGTCTCGGCGCCCATCTTTTGAACATGCAGGGCGAGCTCGAAATTGGCGAACAACGGGGCGCCTGTGGCTTTGCAGATCTCACCGGCATCTCCGATGTGGTCGTCGTGGCCGTGGGTGAGGGCAACGTGAGTGACGCCCTTGGTGGCGGCCTCGAACGAGACGCCGGATTTCTGGAAGGTCGGGTTGGATTTCAGGAACGGGTCGATAAGGATGACGCTCGCGCCGGTCTCGATGCGGAAGCAGGAGTGGCCATACCAGGTAATTTTCATGTCTTGGTCTCCAAGGGTGCAGGCGTCCGGGAGTGGTGAACGGTGCCTCGCCCGACTATAAGGGCAGCATGATGGAGAACAAATCTCTTGGACCTGACCAGGCCGAGGAGGCGGCTGGCGTGCTGCGCGGCGTTCTGCCGCTCGATGCCTTTTCAGCCGCGATCAGGCCCGGCGCGCGACTCATCGGCATCGATGTCGGGAGCAAGACGCTCGGACTCGCCCTGTCGGACGTGTCTCGCATGATAGCGTCCGCGCTTGAGACGATCCGACGCACAAAATTCAAGACCGATGCCGAACGTCTCCTGGGATTGGCGCGAACGCTGGGCGTCGGCGGCTTCGTGGTTGGTTTGCCGATCAACCTGGATGGTTCTCAAGGGCCGCGTGCCCAGGCATCGCGCGCTTTTGCGCGAAATGTTGCGGCCTTGACCGATGCGCCGATCCTGCTCTGGGACGAACGACTCTCGACGGTCGAGGCCGAGCGGATGTTGATCGAGGCCGATACGTCCCGGCGTCGGCGGGCCGAGGTGATCGATAAGCTTGCGGCCACGCTGATCCTGCAGGGTGCGCTGGATCGCATGCGCAATCTGCATGCGACGAGCGATTGACTCAGGCTATCGATCGCTGCTGGTTCCACCCTCTTCGCCACGCCGGGGCCGAGTGTGGCGTGGTCGATCTATTCGTGTCGAAACAATATTTCTTGGCGAGGCGATCGGCGCGGAACTTGTACGTATATGCATCGTTCTGATGCATGGGTGTGCGTTCGTTGTCGGATCGGACGATAAGCGTGTCGAATGTCGCAGATCGTGCGTCCGTCGAAATGCACCGGCGGCTGGAACAGCAAAGGTGGTCAGGCAGATCACCCCGTCAGTTCACCGCATTGTGACGCTTGGTGTCGGGTGCAATGCTTACCCTTGGAGTCGGCCTGTAGCATTCGCTCGACGAATTGACTCTGGTCTCCGATTGCGATCCGTAAGCACCGAGTTATCGACCAGAACGTCATGCGTGCGTCGGCGTGTACGGGTGTCGTGAGTTGATCGGGAGCCAAACTATGTCCAATCCGAATGCAGGGCCGTTGAGCGCCTCCATGCTTCACCTCCTGCACCGGGCAGGACAGGTGGCGGACGAAATGTTTTCGGAAGAAATGCACGGGTCCGATCTCACGCCGCGGCAGTTCGCTGTCCTGCGTGTTCTGCAGCGCCTCGAGACAGCGAGTCAAACGGACATCGTCAATGAAACCGGTGTGGACCGGTCGACGCTGGCGGACATCGTCAAACGGCTGGTTTCCAGAGGGTTGATTGCACGTCGTCGGTCGAAAGCAGACGCCAGAGCCTATGCCGTGCGGCTAACGCAAGCGGGGCGGGACGCGTTGAAGGCGGCCGAACCCGCCTCCGACCGGGTCGAGGACCGCTTGCTCAAGACCTTGCCTCAGTCGCGGCGTGATTCGTTCATCAATAGTCTTGCGATGCTCGTAAAGTCGTTGGCGACGACGCAGCATGCCGATAAGTCGAATAACGATTGATCGCGCGGAGCGGACCGAGTGCACATTATGAGCGCTGAGCTGGTCCGGCATTCCATTGGAAATAGCCCCGCGCGAGCTCAGGCGAACAGCTTGAGCTGCTTTTCGTCGGCGCCCTTCGTTTCATGTGCCAGCTGCTCAATGCGGTCGAAGGGCACCTGCTCGGCCTGAATGAGCGAGCGCTGCGCCTTCAGAGGACGTACCAAACCCTCCTGGACGAGATGGAACTCGCCGACCGTCTGACTCGGCAGGACCGCCGCCGCGTCAAGTCCCGATTCCGACTGGAATGCAGACTTGAGCTTTTTGAGCGCGGTGTCCTCGCGGACGCGACCGATGAACCAACTGGTGATCTGATCGCGGCTCTTGTAGTCGAGATCGCCCGGCGACTGCGTGGCCAGCATCAAACCTAGACCAGCCGATCGGGCGCGTTTCAGCAGGCTTTGCAGCGGCTCTGCTGTTGCCGGCTTGGCGTTGGCCGGAATGTAGAGGTCTGCCTCGTCGAACATGACGACGGCCTGTAGCTGATCGTTCGGATTGCGCTGGCAGAAGCGAAGCGCCTCTGAGAGGAACTGCGAGACCCAGAACAGGATATTCTCGTTGTCGCCGAGGAATCCCGTGTAGATCACGGAGAGGCGCGTGCGGCCGTCACGGCGTGCGAACGGTCCGAGGCCGAGCAGCGACTCCATGCTCAGCGGCTCGCCGCCACCCTCGAACAACGACGAATTGCGATGCCGCAGCGAGTCGAGCTGGCCGATGAGATCGCGCCGGATGCGACCGGAGGGGTCCATACGCTGGGTCAGTTCGGTAAGCTCAGGATCTTCTTCCTCGAGCAGGCTGATCAAATCATAAAGCGTGACCTCCTTCGACGACCGGCTACCGAGAATTTTCAACGCGACGGACAGGGTTCCCGATTGGCGCTGGTGTGTGGCCGAGTTCTTGAGATGCAGCATGTCGCCCATGGCGGCGGCCGACAGATTGGCCAAAAGCTGCTGCTCGTGTTCCGGCAATTCGTTCATACCGTTCGGCAGGAGAGTGATCGAGATGGGGCGGCCCGAGGCGCGGCCGGGCGTGTAGACGGCAACGTCGATCGAGTCGGCCAGCTTCTCGCGCTCGGCACGGCGGTCGCTTTGGTCGCTGTCATCGAGGCGCCAGACGTCGGGATTGGCGTAGGATGCGAGGTCGCCCTTGCGGTCGATGAGAATGGCTGGAACGCCGCGCAACAGAAGCTGTTCGATGAGTGACAGGGCCAGCGTGGTCTTGCCGGATCCGGAGCCGCCGAGGACGGCTGCGTGCCGCTTCAGGATGCTCTTGTTCAACGTGATCAGCTTGCTACTGCGGCCGTTCAATTCACGCCCGGCGGTGATGCTGGACATGCCGGTCGCGTTCTCGTCGAGAATGTCGGTGAGCTGAAGCTCCTCGTCTGCGTCTTCCGGCGTCGTGGACGACGTGGCAGAGAGGGTCGGCAGCGGCATGCCGCCGCTCGTCCAACCCGTCCAGTCGGCCAGCAATTCCTCCGGCGTCATCGGAGTCGACGGCGTGACGGCGCGGCTGCGCGGCTCATCATGTGAGGCGACGCGTGGGAAAGTGATCTTCGGGTCCACGTCGTCCAGGCGGGTTGCCGAGCGGCCGAGCAAATCCAAGCGGAGGAGCTGCACGACGGGGAGGAGGCCGGACAGCGGCTTGGCCTCGCATATCCAATCGGCAAACCCGGGCTGCTGCCGGTTCCGGGCGTGGAACTCGTGCACCGTCAGCATGCGCTCCCATTCCGGGATCGGCACGAGGCTCGAGCGACCGCCGGCCTCCCGGAACCGGCGGAACGCCTGTGCCGTCTGGTTCTTTCGGTTGGGGGGGAAGTCCGACGCGCGGAAAATGAAACACTGGCGATTTTTCATCGACATCAGTGCGCGATCGAGCTGGCGCTTGAGGCCGCCGCCCTGGGTCGGCTTGTTGCAGATGAAAATGCGGGCGTCCTGCGCAATCTGCCCGTTGTGCTCGACCTGGAGATCGATGCCTGGCAGGTCGTCGCCGAGGTTGAGACGGGTGACCGTCGTCTTGATCTGATCGCGCCACTCCTCGCTGGCGACGGTCAGTGCACCTGACAGGACGTCGAGCAGGTCCTCGTCGCCCGACGGCATCTCCGCTTCGGATTCACCTTGGAACCGGTCCCAAAGGCGCTGGAAGTCGATACTGCCACCCGAAAGCATTGTCGGCGCGGGCGCCGGAGCCGGCTTGCTGGGGTCGGCGAGGCCCAAAGCCGCGGCGAGCGTCGAAAGGAATCCAGCGCTGGCATCCTCCGGCTCGGGCGCGGCCTCCTCGGCTTCAGGCTCGTATTCACCATTGATCCTGGCTCTAAGCCGCGCCTGGGCGTGCTCGAGCAGCCGACGGGTCGAGAGGCCGCCAAGCTCGTCGAAGAAATTGGCACCGAGATACTGAACCGGATCGTTATCGAACGTCAGATTTGCCCGCTTGGCTTCATGCTCAAGCCGCTTCGAGACAATCAAGCGTGCCTCGGTTGGCGTGCGTCCTTCGAGCAGGGCGACCGGCCCCGATTTCTCGATTCGGTCGATGTACGACTGGGCAAGCTCGGCGCGGACGTGGTTGTAGAAGTCGCCGAGGCATGAAATCACGATGATGGCGCTCGGCACGCGGTTTGCCATCTGGATGAGGTCGCGTACGGCCTTCTGAAAGCGCTCCTCCGGATTTTCGAAGAAACGTAGATCTTCCACCTGATCGATACAGAAGACGAGCGCGGCGCGGTCGACGGTCCACGCGAGCTTGCCGATGCTCTCGAAAATGTCGAAGGACCGGCCGTCGCCGGCGAACGGATCGAGTGCGCCGACGACCTGACGGGCGTTGTCGGCGAGTGGGCGGCCCTGGAGGTATTGGCGCACGCGCTGATCGATGCGCGGATCGGCCCGTTGCAGGTAGAGCAAAGCGCGGACGATGTTGATGTCGAGTTCTTGCTCGACAAATTTCGGGCTGGCGACCAGCTCGTCGGCAAGCTCGGTGATGAAGTTGGCGAGTGCAGCGTCGTCGAATTGACTTTCGCGCAGCGTCTCCAGCCGTTCGCCGGCAACGACCTCGGCGTCGGCGACAAGGCGATTGGTCAAGCGCGAGAGGCCGCTTTCACCACCGTGGTCAGGGTTGAAGGGTTTCTCGAGCGAATTGATGAGTCGGCGCAGATAGTAATCGGCGTAGTTGGAGATGTCGGGCGTCATCTGCGCGTAGCCGAAATAGGCAGTGCCGTCGCGGTGCGAGGTCGTGCGCAGTGCACGGATGAGATGGGTCTTGCCGGCGCCCGACTGGCCGTGGAACAGCAGGATGCGCGCCTGACTGGCCATCGGTCGCCCGGATGTGACCGCATTCAAAGTGTCGGCGAACTTGGTGCGTGCTTGCTTGTGCACGAGATCGACGTCCACTGGGTCCGCGTGCCAGATGTCGTCTTCCCAGGTGATGGAATGCTCGAAGGCCGCCGCTAGCCCCTGGACCGGCAACGTCCGGTCGGCATCGGATTGCATGTGGTGTCTTTCCTCGCCCTCGAATGGATCAGTCCGCCGCGCGGACGTAGTGCCAGACCGTGTTCTTGTAGACGACGGCCGAGTCCTGCAGTTCCTTCAGCGCTCGTTTGTCCTTCAGGTCGGCATTGGCGAGCACGACCAGCCCGGTCCTATGCGCTTCGGTCAGCATGCACTTGAACTCGATCTCGGTAAGCGCCCAGGCTGCGTAGCGGTTCTGGATCAGGGCCCAAACCTTCGAGATGAACGCTTTCCGATTGCCCGCCCAGCCCTCTGCGGTTTCCGCGGTCGCCGCCAGTACGGCGGATGCAAAGGCGGCCGGCTCCGGACGGGAGCCGGGTTCAAGCTCCGGAGTAAGGGTGGCGGGCTGCGGCGCTGCACAATCGGTGCTGGGACCGTCCACTGCGCGCGGCATTCCCAGGGAGAGGCTAAGCTGCTTCGGTGAGCTGCGATGACGCAGATCTTTTGACAGTCGCTTGCGCGACATAGGCTCGTCGCTACGTCCGAGGTATCGTCGGAGCACCGCGAGCTGAAGGCTTGTCAGGTCTGTTCGGCTTGCGCCGACGGCCTCTCCCGCCAAGGCTGCGATCAAGCGGCTGTCCGTTCTGAACTCCCGTCCGGAAGTCGAAAGTTTAGAGGCCAGTAGTCGTCCCGCCTTGGCTGGGAGATCGGACTTCGTGGCCGCCTTCGCAATGCCCGGCTTGCCGAAGGCTCGCTCGAGGGCCGTAGCGGCCAGAGCGGACCGCACGCGAGGCGCCGACGGCTGGCCTTTGAGCTTCAGCCGCCAGTGGCTGACGACGATCATGGCGCGCAGGCCATCCGGCTTTCGCAGCGCCCGCAGTTTCGAATCAGGGGCAGGTGACAACCCGAGGGCATTGCCCACGAGATGCAGATCGCGCGCCGTGGCCCACGTTCTGGGAAGCCCTTTGCGCGCGCCAAGAAATTCGGCCGCCGCGGTTATTCCTGGTCCGGTCGCGCGGAGCGCGCGGCCCTCGCGCTCGATGAGGCCGCCTGCCGCGAGTGCCGCTATCAGGCGACCTACTTCGACGCGCCAGACGTCACTACCACCCTTTGTGCCGAGAAACTGGCCGAGATCGTGAAGTATCGCGGCTTCGTCACCCGGCTCGATGGCAATTCTTGCCAGCACCGTGCCCGCGAGGCGCTTCGCCTCGTCGGTCAGTTCAGCGGGTGGCATGCCCTGCGGGCCCTGCTCGGTCATGTTGCGTCACTCCCGCAGCACGTCGATGCCGATCTCGGAAGATCGGTAACGACAGGAGACGGGCCTCCGTTAGGGGCCGGCCGGACGCGCGAATCACCGGAAGTTCGTGCATTGTGAGGAAAGGAGGCGCTACGGCCAAGTCTTCTCTGTCCTGTCAACCGAGATTGGCTGGCAGACTGTGCGCCGCTGCGACGCTTCCAGAAATCGGCCCGCGCGGGGCGCGTGCCCAATTGAAGACAAGAATCAGGTGCCTTCTGACGGCCGAGAAGGACACGTTCATCCTGATATCAAACGCCCGGGGACCCGGGCATCGTCGCCTCCGCGCATGATCGGAGGGGAAAGGACTTTGCTGTGTCGTCGGTCGACGCGTTGCACACCGAATCGCATCGATATGAGACGGCCGTCAGCCTTAACGCGGAGTTAACCCGCCGGCGCAATGCTTGGCGCCCGGATACGGTTGTCGTCCTGGCGAAGGCTCGAGCAATGTCGCGCGTTTTGATGATCGCCGCTCTGGGGCTGGCGGTTACCGGGTGTAGCCAAAGTTCTCAGCCGTTGTCTCTCGGACTGAATGACGGGCCTGAGGAAGGTGCCTCCGTCAGGGAGACGCGCCGGGGGTCGCTGGGAGGTGAGCCAGCGGTGCTCAGCGACGGAGGGCGATCATCGAAAGGATCGACGCGCCTTGCCAGCCTGAACGACAAGGCGCCACATAGTTCTTACGAAAAGGCGCCTCGCGGTGCGCTCGCCGATCGCGATTTCTCGCACACGATGCTCAATGTCGAGGCCGCGAGAAAGCAGATCAATGCCTATCGCAAGCAGAAGGGGCTGAGGCGTTGCAGCTCAACGCGGC
>JBFWXN010000126.1:0-10076 GCA_050187415.1 Hyphomicrobiaceae bacterium
CCGTGCACATCCACTGCAGCACCAAATTCTCGACGGCGCCGCTCATGGACTATGGCCGTCCGATCTACCTCGACGAGGTGATGGTGCATTTTCCGGAGCTGCGCGTCGTGGCTTCGCCGCCAGGCTTCCCCTGGGTCAGTGAGTTGATCGCGGTCGCGTGGCGCCATGCCAACGTCAGCATCGGACTGGTCGCCATGCGACACAAGTATCTGAACGTGCCGAATTCGGGCTACGAGATGCTGCTGCAGTACGGCAACAGCGTGCTGCAGGACCAGGTGATCTACGGTTCGGCCTATCCGATGATGCCGATCGAGCGCAGCCTTGCCGAGATTGACGAACTGCCGCTGAAGGACAGCGTGCGCCGCAAATGGATGCACGACAATGCCGCGCGGTTGCTGAAAATATAAACGGCTGAACTGAGCCACTTGCTAGGGAGAGAACGATGTTGAAGAAAGTTCTGGCCGTGCTGTGCGCCGCCAGCGCGATGACCGGTGCCGCCTTCTGGCAGGCTCATGCGCAAGCGCCCGCCAAGCCGGACAGCATCGTCGTGAACGACTCGGGCGGCGCGACTCAGAAGGCCAATCGCCAGACGTTCTACACCGCGTTCGAGAAGCGGACCGGCGTCAAGATCGTCAACACGAGCCCCGTCGATCTTGGCAAGCTCAAGGCTATGGTCACCAGCGGCAACATCGAATGGTGCGTGACCGAGATCGCGGGGCCGGACGCGGTGACAGCCGAGCGCATGGGGCTGCTCGAGCCGCTCGATCTCTCGGTGATCGACCTGTCGAAATTCCCCGCTCATCTGAGAAACCGGAAGTTCGTTTTCCCCAAGAGCGTCTATTCGACGGTGATGGGCTATAGGACCGATGTCTTTAAGAACGGCGGCCCGAAGACGTGGGCCGATTTCTTCGATGTGGAGAAATTCCCCGGGCCGCGCACGATGCAGAACAGCCCGATCGAGCAACTCGAGTTTGCGCTGCTCGCCGACGGCGTGCCGATGGACAAGCTCTATCCGCTGGATGTGGACCGTGCGTTCAAGAAGCTCGACACGATCAAGAAGCATGTCGCTGTCTGGTGGACCACTGGTGCGCAGTCGGCTCAGATATTGATCGACAAGGAGGCGGTGATCGGCACTGCCTGGAACGGCCGCTACTACAATCTGATCAAGGAGAATGCGCCGATTGCCATCGAGTGGAACCAGGGCGCCATCAAGGAGTCGGCGTTCGGTATTCCGAAGGGGGCAAAAGATGCCTACTGGGGCCAGCGCGTGTTGGCTGCCATGGCCGACCCCAAGCTGCAGGGCGAATATGCCAGCATCATTGGTTATCCCGGGGCGAACCTCGACGCCACGCAATACACCGATCCGAAGATCGTGCCCTACCTGCCGACCAGCCCCGACAACCTTCAGAAGCAGTTCTGGGTCGATCTGAATTGGTGGGCCGACAACAACGCAAAGGTGCAGGAGCGCTGGGCGCGCTGGATGCTCCAGCAGTGACGGGCGCGATGGCACCGCAG
This sequence comes from Hyphomicrobiaceae bacterium, assembly GCA_050187415.1. Taxonomy (GTDB): domain Bacteria; phylum Pseudomonadota; class Alphaproteobacteria; order Rhizobiales; family Hyphomicrobiaceae. The sequence continues at coordinate 1,516 of JBFWXN010000126.1, forward strand.
GACGCCGGCACGCTGGAGGTGGTCGGCGCCACGCGGCGCTTCGGTGTCGTCGAGGCTCTGGCCGGCATCGACCTGACGGTGCGGCAGGGCGAGATGCTGACGCTCCTCGGGCCGAGCGGCTCGGGCAAGACGACGCTGCTCAAGATCGTGGCGGGGTTCGAGATCCCGGACGAGGGCGCGGTGCGCGTCGGCGGGCGTGACATTACGCTGATGCCACCCGCCTCTCGCGATATCGGCATGGTGTTTCAAAACTATGCCCTGTTTCCGCACATGACCGTTGCCGAGAACGTGGCGTTCCCGCTGGCGATGCGCCGTATCCCGCGCGACGAGCGCACACGACGCGTGCAGGAGGCGCTCACGCTCGTCGACCTCCCGACGCACGGCGGCCGCTTGCCGCGGCAGCTCTCGGGCGGACAGCAGCAACGCGTGGCGCTCGCCCGCGCGGTCGTGTTCGGTCCGCAACTCCTGCTGCTGGACGAGCCGTTCGGTGCCCTGGATCGCCAGCTGCGCGAGCAGATGCAGCTCGAGGTGCGGCGATTGCAGCAGCGCCTCGGTCTGACGGCGCTGTTCGTCACGCACGACCAGGAAGAGGCGCTGGTGATGTCCGATCGCATTGCGGTGATGGAGCAGGGTCGGATCGCGCAGCTTGGCACGCCGGAGGAGATCTACCGCGCGCCGGCGAGCCGGTTCGTGGCCGGGTTCATCGGCGAGTCGAACCTTTACCGCGCACGTGCCCTGGGAGACGGCGCAGCCGAGCTCGAGGGCGGTATACGGGTGCAGTTGCCGCCGGGGGCAGCCGACAACGGTCAAGGTGATCTCGGGCTGATGCTGCGCCCCGAACGCGTGCGATCGCTTGCGCCGGGAGGTGCGGCCGAAATCGCCTTCGATGGCGTGATCAAAGAGGTTGTGTACCTCGGCGAGACCATCAAATACCGCATCGCGTCCGACGATGGACGGTTCAATGTGCTCGCTCGCTGGCCCTTGCACGAGGCCGGCCAAATTCTCAGCGCCGGCCATCGCGTGCGCGTGGGTTGGCGCAGCGCGGACATGCACAGCTTCCCCTGGTCATGAGCGCGTCGATGACAAGACACGGCGAGCCGCGCGCGTCCGGTCGCTGGTGGCGGCGGCACCGTCAGGCGCTGGGCTCATTGGCCGCTGCCGCCCCCGCGTTCCTGTTCTTGCTCGTATTTTACCTGATTCCCATGGTGACGCTGCTCGCGCAGAGCGTCGAGGGCGGGTCGCTCGCGCACTACCAGAAGGCCATGACGGACGGCCTTTACGTACGCGTGCTGCTCGACACGCTGCTGATCGCCGCCTGGGTCAGTGTGCTCTGCCTCGTCCTCGCCTATCCGGTGGCCTACACGTTATCGATCCTGCCGCCGCCCTGGCCGGCCGTGGGGATTGCGTTCATCCTGCTGCCGTTCTGGACCAGCGTTCTGGTGCGCACCTACGGGTGGATGGTGCTGCTCGGGCGCAACGGGCTCATCAACCGGGCGCTATCCGATTTGGGCTGGATCGATACGCCGTTGCCGCTCCTGAACAATATGACCGGGGTGCTGATCGGCATGACGCACGTGCTGCTGCCCTACATGGTGTTCCCGCTTTATGCCGTGATGCGGCGTATGGACCCGAACCTCGTGATGGCGGCGCAGGGGCTTGGCGCTTCGGGCTGGCAGGTGTTTGCCCGCATCTATCTGCCGTTGACTCTGCCCGGCGTGTTGGCCGGCATGACGCTGGTCTTCGTGCTCGCCATTGGATTCTTCATCACACCCGCACTGCTCGGGGGCGGCAAGGTGCACATGATGGCCGTGCTCATCGAGCAGCAGGTGCGCATGTTCCTCAACTGGGGCTTCGCCGGCGCGCTGTCGGCCGTGCTGCTCGGGGCGACGCTCATCGCATATCTGGTGCTGCGCCGGCTGCTACGGGGGAATATGCAATGGAGCTGACGATGGCGCGCGGGCGTATCCGCCGGCGGCGCTGGCGCGGCTGGCATTTCGGTCTGTTCGCCGTCACGGCTCTGGTGCTGCTGTTCCTGATGGCGCCGCTGATCGTCGTCTTCCCGATGTCGCTCAGCTCGTCGCCCTATCTGCAATTCCCGCCGCCGGGGTGGTCGCTGCGTTGGTACTATCAGTACTTCAACGATTCGACCTGGATCGACGCGACGTTGCGCAGCATCAAGGTGGCGCTGGCGACCACCGTGCTGGCGACCTTGCTCGGCACGGCGCTGTCTTTCAGCCTGGTGCGGGGGCGCTATCCCGGCAAGGAGATCGTGAACCAGATCTCACTCATGCCTCTGATCATTCCCGTGATCATCTATTCGATTGCGGTCTACGGCTGGTTCGGTCAGCTGAAGCTGATCGGTCTCTGGCAGGGCATCGTGCTGGGACACACGGTGCATGCCATTCCATTTGTCGTGATCATCATGACGGCGGCGCTGCGCACATTCGACATCGCGCAGGAGCAGGCCGCAATGAGTCTCGGCGCCAGCCGCGGCCGCGCGATCTGGCACGTCACCTTGCCGCAGCTGCGCCCATCGCTGGTCTCGGCCGCATTCCTGGCGTTCATCTCGTCGTTCGATGAGCTGGTGGTGGCGATGTTCCTCGGCGGGTCGAACATGACGCTGCCTAAGAAGATGTTCGACAACATCATCAATGAGATCGACCCTACGATTGCGGCGGTGTCGGTGATCCAGGTCGTGCTGGTGACGATCGTCCTGATCCTTGTCTCGAAGTTCGGCTCGGGTGCCGCGCCGACGGAACGCTAGGTCGTTTTGAGTTGGGCCGGAGCGGGCATCTGGCAACGCTGAAGGATCGGCAAGTCTAGTGATCCAGGATTTGCATCCACTTCGAGCAGCCTGGAATGCAGGGCTTGCCTATCCGGGGATTGCAACCCTGAACGCTTGCGCAAGGTGCGCCTGAAAGTGTTGCACCGCGGAGTTCTGGTCTCGATCGCCAAGGACGAGCACTTCGATGCGAGCTACGCTCATCAACCGGTCACGTAAGCGGATTGCCGCCAGCGATCCTGATTTCAGCCCTGCCGACGCGCAGAGGCGTGACAAGAACGTGACGCCGTACGAACTGGCTGCGAACCGCGCCAGCAGCTGGACCGAGTTGCTTTCGAAGGCTGGTGTCAGCACGACGCCCGCTGCCGTTGCCGTGGCGTCGATGAGGATGCGGCTGCCGGCACCTACCGGCGTCAAAGCGACTGGATAGCCGAGGGTCTCAACCAGAGACAAACTTTCGGCCCGCGCGAGCGGATGCTTGGCTGACATCAGGGCATGGACAGGATACCGGAGCCGCAAGACAGATTTTACGCCCGTTGGAACCTGAGGCTGAAACGCAATTCCGATGTCCGCGCGAATATCACGCACCGCGGTCACGACTTCCTCGGTGGACGCGACTGTCACCTCAAAGCGAATGCCCGGATTTTCCGCGACGAAGCTTGCGATGGCTCGCGGCAGAACGTCCTGAGACACGGAATCAATGGCCCAGATGCGGACCATGCCGCGTCGATGGCCGCTCAATGCATCGATCTCCGAGCGAACGCGTTCGGCCAGACCGCGGGTGTCACGTGCGAAGCGAAGGAAGACCTCTCCGGCGGGCGTCAGGGACACACCGCGGGCATGTCGCTCGAACAGCACGACGCCAAGATCGGCTTCGACATTCTGGATCTGCCGGCTGATCGCTGATTGCGCCACATTGAGCATGCCGGCAGCGATACGGATGGAGCCGACCTGCGCGACTGCCAGAATGTAGCGCAAGGAATTGTGCAGCATTTGCCTGTTCCCGATGCAGCTCCAGTTGCGATGCAATTTTGGCATCGGAGCAAGCGCTTTTCTATACTTGTGTTATCGCAAAGGTCGTCTTCAGATGCTTTACTGAAAGCCAGCGTCCGGCGAGTCGTGAAGACGGGATACTGATGGACAAGGATCTGCTCACCGCCTGCAGCGCCATCGACCGGCTGGCAACTGTTGAGGCCCGGATATCCGTTTCTTCCCGAGGGGTCATCGAGCCGCTTTATGCTGCGGCATTCGAGGCGCAGGGACGCAGACCGCTCTGCCTGCTGGCGGCCGATCTGATCTTGGAGCACGCCAAGCCCGGCAAAACGGTATTCATCACCACGGGTGCGGGTGATCCGCGCTTCATGCCAGCCGGCGAGACCGATGGCCCTCCGGGCGCAGCTGCGCTCGCCGTCGCCATCCATGCGGCCACAGGCGCCGTCCCGGTCCTTCTCACCGAGGCCGAGTTCATCGAGAATCTTTCGGCGACTGCAGCGGCAGCCGGGCTCGGGCTGCGCAGTCCCGAATATGCCCTGAAGACGCCGTTCACAACGACGGTCCTGCCGCTGGCCGCGGACGATGGCGCCAAAGATCAGGCGAAGCAATATCTCGACACCTACGCACCGACGTTGCTGGTCTCGACTGAGAAGATCGGCCCGAATGCGGACGGTGTCGCGCACATGTCGTCCGGAACGCCTGCTGCAGGATCGCGCGCAAGGGCCGAGCATCTGTTCGATATTGGCGCGGCCCGCGGCATCGCCTCGATCGGCATCGGCGACAATGGCAACGAGATCGGGTTCGGCCGCATCAGCGATGCCGTCAAGCGCTGGAAGCCGGGCGGCGAACGGCTGGCCACCCGCGTGGCGACCGACGTCCTCTTCCCGGCCAACATTTCGAACTGGGGCGCCTACGCGGTGATTGCGGCGCTGGCGATCCGGCTGCAGAGGCCCGATCTCCTGCACGACGCGGATACGGAACGTCGAATGATCGAGGCCTGCGTCGCAACCAACGCTGTGGACGGGAGCACGGGACGTCACATCCTTGCAGTCGACGGCACCCCATTGGCGATGCAACAGGCTGTGGTGACGATGCTCGCGGGCATGGTCCGCAATGCGCTGATCAAAGGCTACAAGCGCCCATTCTGAACGGAGAGGTGTCGATATGAAACGACCTGAGCTGCACGTTCTCGCACCTGCCGGCCTCTCGCGCCGGAGACTTCTTGCGCTTCTCGGCGCGGCCGGTGCAGCGCCAATCTCCGAAATTGCCTTTGCCCAGTCGACAGAACCGTTGAACCTCTTCACTTACCCGACGTTCGCGAACGAGAAGATCGTCGCGGCCGGCAAGGCGAAGGGCCTCGATGTCAAGACGACCATCTACTCGGGCGCGGACGAGATGATCGCCAAGCTGCGCGGCGGCGGCACGCGCCTCTACGATATGATCGTGCCTCTCCACACCTACGTGAGTGTCGCGGCGGAAACCGGCCTGATCGAACCCATGGACAAGGCCAGGTTGCCGAACTTGGCTCAGGTAACAAAGGCGTTCACCGAGATTCCGGACTGGTCGCCCGGCGGCAAGTTCTACGGCGTCCCGTTTGTTTGGGGCGCCAATGCCATGGCCTACAACTTCGCCGAAACCGGTGATGTCGACAGCCTGAAACTGCTGTTCGAGGGTCCCTACAAGGGTCGGGTGGCGATGCGCGATGACGTCGAGGACGCCATCGCCGTTGGGGCGCTCTATCTGGGCATCAAGGAACCCTTCAACCTGGACGAAAAGGCTCTCCAGGAAGTGAAGAAGGTTATGATCAAGCAGAAAGCCATGAACCGAACCTACTGGCGCAACATCGCCGATCTGCGCACGATGTTCGCCAACAAGGAGGTTGTCCTGGCCTGGGCCACGCTGTCGGTCGTTGCGCCGCTTCGCAACAATGGGATGGACATTCGCTGGGTGTGGCCGAAGGAGGGCGCTCTCGGGTGGACGGAAGGCATCGCTGCCGTAAAGGGCGGAAAAAATCGCGCCCGCGTCGAGGACTACGCCAACTTCACGATCAGTCCGGAATATGGCGAGGTGCTTGCCACGGCAACGCGCTACGCCAGCACGTCGGCGAAGGCGATCGAACAACTGCCGAAGACGCTGATCAGCGAGCTCGGTATCCAGCCGGAGCGCATGGCGAACCTGATGTTCAAACAGCTGCCTGCGAACAAGGGCCGCTGGACGGAGATCTGGACCGAGGTGAAGGCCTCCTGACCGCATGCTGGGGGAGAGCCATCCGACAGGCAGCAACGAGGCTGACCGGCGACTGATCACGATCGAGCATGTTCGCAAGCAGTTCGGCGATCATGTCGCGATCGACGATATTTCGCTTGATCTCAATGCTGGTCGCTTCGTCACGCTGCTCGGTCCTTCAGGCTGCGGAAAGACGACGCTTTTGAGGATGATCGGCGGGCTCGAAGCTCCCGATGCCGGTGAGATTCGCATCGGCGGCACACCGGTCGGCTCGTTTTCACCCGTCGACCGACCCACTCGCATGGTCTTTCAAAGCTATGCGCTCTTTCCACACATGACGGTGGAGCGGAACGTCGCCTACGGCCTGCGTCAGCGCAGGGTGCCGGAGGCCGCCATACGTGAACAGGTGGCGACCCAGCTCGCGGTGGTCGGCCTCAGCGAGAAGGCAAAATCCTATCCCTCGGAGCTGAGCGGAGGACAGCAGCAGCGTGTGGCCCTGGCCCGCGCGCTCGTCACAAAGCCGAAAGTCCTGCTTCTCGACGAGCCGCTGGCGGCTCTCGATCTGAAGCTCCGGCAAAGAATGCAGGCCGAGCTCAAGGCGTTGCAACGATCTGCCGCGATCACGTTCGTCTACGTCACGCACGACCAGCATGAAGCTCTTGGTCTGTCCGATGAGGTCATCGTCATGCAGCAGGGGCGTGTCTCCCAACGCGGGGCACCGGCCGACATCTACCATCGGCCTGCGAGCCGCTATGTGGCGGAGTTTGTCGGCGACATTTCTGTCCTTGATGCGACGGTGACGGCCGTCGACGGTGAAGCAGCGCGCATCGATACGCGGGCTGGGACTTTGGCCGCCTCAGCCGCGTCCGCTCGCGTCGGAGACCGGGTGCACGCCGTCATCAGACCTGAGGAAATCCGTGTCGTCGCTGGGGCGAGGCCGGATGGGACGAACATCCTCGAGGCCACTGTCGACATGGTCACCTATCGCGGTGCCGATCTCCTCCTAGAGGTTCACGCTGCTGGCGATATTCGCCTGCAAACGAGCGTCGCATCGAGCGCGCCCGAGGCTGCCGCTGCCGTTCCGGGCAACACAATACTGGTCGAACTTCCCGCCAAAGCACTCTGGCTCATTCCCGCATAGACAACTCACCTGGAGACCAACAATGACGTTCACGGTCATCGCGAAGGAGGGCGGCCTGCTCGGCATTGCCCAGTGTACGAACCCGCTGGCTGTTGGAGGCCGCTGCCCGTTCATTCGCGCCAATGTCGGCGCGGTGAGCACGCAAGCCTACACGGATCCGGGGCTCGGGCCGCTCGCTATCGAGCTGCTGACAATGGGGCATTCACCGGAGAAAGTGCTCAAGGAGCTGAGCGAGACCGATCCAGGGTTCGCATGGCGACAAGTCGGGATTGTGGATCGGCACGGCCGGGCCGCCGTACATACCGGCAGCAGCAACAAGGACTACAAGGGCTCCATCGTCGGCGATGGCTACCTCGTGATGGGCAACTATCTGAAAAGCGACCGCGTCGTCAAAGACATGAACGAGGCCTACCTTTCCTCCAACGGCAAAATCCTCGAGGATCGTCTTCTGGCGGCCATCACCGCCGGGCGCGACGCCGGCGGCGACCTCGGTGGCCAGCGCTCCTCGGTGATTCTCGTCTACGATACGGAAGCCTATGCACGGACAGACCTGCGGGTCGATTGGGCGCCGGGCCCTGAAGACGCCATCGTCGGCATGACCAAATTGCTCGACGCTTGGCGACCACTTATTCCCTACTACAAGGAGCGGCCTCACAAGCCGCAGATGGAGGGGTGGGAGGACTGGCTCAAGAAGCAGGCGAGGTAATGCGATCTCCTCGGGGGGGTGCTGCTGCGCTACTGACGCCGGCCACGCTGTGGTTCGGTCTCTTCTATGCGCTGCCACTCGCAGCCATGCTGGTCGTGAGTTTCTGGCTGGTGGTCAACTACCAGCTCACGCCACGCTTTGTGTTCGACAACTACGTCAAGCTCGCGCAGCCCCTCTACCTCTCCATACTCGTGCGCACATTTGTGATCGCGGGGATCGTGACGGTCCTGTCCGCGCTGATCGGATACCCCGTCGCCTACTATCTCGCCCGGCGAGCGAAGCGCATGCGCGTGCTGCTTTTCACGCTGATCGTGCTTCCGCTCTGGACCAGCTATCTCGTACGCACCTTCGCGTGGATGCTGGTGCTCGGGAGCAGCGGCGTCCTCAACTGGATGCTGCAGGCGATCGGCCTGACGCACGCGCCGATCCGCTGGTTTCTCTATAGCGAGTTTGCAGTCATCATTGCACTCGTCCACATCTATCTCCCATTCTTCATCCTTCCCGTCTTCGCTGTGCTGGAGAAGCTCGATCACCGCCTTCTCGAGGCGAGCGCGGATCTTGGCGCGGGACCCTGGACGACGTTCTGGAAGCTGACGCTGCCGCTGTCGCGGCCGGGGATCGCGACGGGCTGTCTTCTGGTATTCATTCCCGCTGCCGGAGCCTATGTCACACCGGAGTTGCTCGGCGGTCCCATCGTCATCATGGTCGGCAGC
>JBFWXN010000127.1:0-9943 GCA_050187415.1 Hyphomicrobiaceae bacterium
GCGCCAATACTACCTCAAGAACGGCTACGCGGACGTCCGCGTGGTGTCGGGCAATGCCGATATCGACCGCGACGGCACCGGTTTCTACCTTACGTTCGTGATCGAAGAGGGCGAGGTCTACCGGTTTGGTGACGTCGTCGTCGAGAACAGCCTGCCGGGCCTCAACGCAGACGCTCTGAGCAAAGAGCTGCTGACCCAGCGCGGTGAGACCTACAATGCCTCGGATATCGACAAATCGGTCGAGCGACTGACACTGGTCTCGGCAGAGCAGGGCTTCGCTTTTGCCCGTGTGCGCCCTCGCGCGCAGAGGAATGCTGCCGATCGCACTATTTCGCTGGTCTACGCCATCGATGAAGGCGCGCGTATCTACATCGAACGGATCAATATCATCGGCAACACACGGACGCGCGACCACGTGATCCGGCGAGAGTTCCGGTTGGCGGAAGGCGACGCCTACAATCCGATGCTGGTCGATCGCGCCAAGAAGCGGCTGCAGTTGCTCGGCTTCTTCAAGACGGTCGAAATAAAGCGCCGTCCCGGTTCGGCGCAGGACCGCGTGATCCTCGACGTGGAACTCGTGGAACAGCCGACCGGAGAGCTGTCGTTCGGCGCGGGCTACTCGACCAGCGAAGGTATCATCGGCGACATCTCGCTGACCGAGCGCAACCTCATGGGCAACGGCCAGTTTATGCGGCTCCGCCTGTCGGGTTCCCTCGAGCGGCTTCAGGTCGACCTCAGCTTCACCGAGCCGCGGTTCCTCGATCGCAATCTCGCGGCCGGTTTCGATCTGTTCCACAAGGAATTGAACGACCAGACCAACTATGTCTATCGCAGCCGGAAGACCGGCGGCAGCTTGAGGCTCGGCTTCCCGTTGTCGGAAAATCTGTGGGCACAAACTCACTACACGCTCTCCCGCGACGAGATCTACGACGTGGATACGTTCCTCGGTACGGACGGGATCGTTGCCTCGCGAGCCATTCGCGAAGCCGAAGGTGTCTCGATCAGTTCACTCGTCGGTACGACGGTCACCTTCGACCGGAGGAACCACCCCAAGAACCCGAGCAGCGGCTACTTCCTGACGGGTGGTGTCGACTTTGCCGGTGTCGGCGGAGACGTGCAGTACGTCCGCCTATCGGCGGAGGGACGGTATTACTTCCCGGTTACCGAACGGGTGACGTTCGTTGCCCGCCTCATGGGTGGTCATGTCGAGGGCTGGGGCGGCGACGATGTGCGCCTCATCGACCTCTATTACAAGGGCGGCGAAACCCTGCGCGGCTTCAATCGAGCCGGTTTCGGGCCTCGCGATCTGGCGACGAACGATGCGATCGGCGGCAAGACATTCTATGCGGCCACGGCGGAAGTCCGTTACCCGTTGCCGTTCGTGCCGGATGACCTGGGAATCAAGGGCGCAGTGTTTGTCGACGCCGGGTCCTTGTTCAGCATCAACGATAGCTCCAAGCGAATCAATGGGGCGGTCGATCCGGCAACGGGTCTGCTCACCAACATCGTGGACGACGCGACGCCTCGTGTTTCGGTTGGCACCAGTTTGATTTGGGACTCGCCTCTTGGCCCGCTGCGCGCCGACTTCGGTTGGGCCGTGCTCAAGGAAGAGTACGACAAGGAGCAAATCTTCCGCTTCGGAGCCAGCACCAAGTTCTGACCGGGACGTCGAAGACAGCGCGAACTTCAAACCGGACCCACGTTGGGTCCGGTTTTCCGCAGCGGGCGGCAGCGGCGGGCGTCTAGACGTCATGTGCGCCCGAGACGTCCTGACGCTGTGCAGCTCGCGCCCCGCGGCTGGCGCCCGAATAGCGGGTGTGGTTTATGTCGCGCCAGTCGACGCAGAGGATAGCCGCAGCCATGCAGCACCCTGGTTTTTTCGAGCGCCGCGGTCCGTTCACGGTGGGAGAGTTGGCCCGTCAGCTCGGCGGCGAAGCGGACGGCCTAACGGATCCAACGGCCTTGGTGCGGGACGTGCGTCCGCTCGATATGGCGGGGCCAGGTGATCTGACGTTCATCGACAATCGCAAATATATCGAGGCTCTCGCGACGACGCGGGCGGACTTTTGTCTGGTTGCGCCCGCCCTTGCCGCGCGCGTGCCGAAATCGACCCAACCGATCATCCTGCGGTCCCCCTATCACGGCTTCGCCGCGGCGCTCGAGATCTTTTATCCAGACGCATCAATGTCCAAGGCCGCAAATTTTGCGGCGACTGTGGACGGCGTCCTCGTGCATCCCAGCGCGCGTATCGAGGCAGGCGCCATCATCGAGCCGGGAGCCGTCGTCGGGCGCGAGGCGTCCGTGGGCGCAGGCACCACGATTGCGGCATGCGCGGTCGTCGGATACCGGGTCACAATCGGTCGGGGGGGCTACGTGGGCCCCGGTGCCAGCGTCACGCATGCGCTGGTCGGCGACCGCGTCGTGATTCACGCGGGAGCGCGGATCGGGCAGGACGGCTTCGGGTTTGCCCTCGGCCCGCAGGGCCATCGAAAGGTGCCGCAAATCGGCCGGGTCGTGATCCAGGACGATGTCGAGATCGGCGCCGGTACGACGATCGATCGAGGCTCCCTTAAGGATACGATCATCGGCGAGGGCAGCAAAATTGATAATCTCGTGCAAATCGGGCACAACGCTGTACTTGGAAGAAATTGCGTGATCGTCGGGCAGGTCGGCATCTCCGGCTCGGCCGAACTCGGTGATTTCGTTATCATGGGTGGTCATTCGGGCGTCGTCGGCCACACGAAGATCGGCGCCGGCTCGCAGATTGCAGGCATGGCGCACGTCAAGGATGACGTGCCGCCTGGTGCGCGGATGGGCGGTACGCCGGCGCGGCCGTTTCGCGAATGGGCCCGCGAGATTGCAGCGATCCGGCGCATCGCCAGACCGGGGGGCGGTGAGAAGGACGACAGGGGAGCAGGCGACTGAGAACTGCTGACCGCAGCAGCTCCGGAGAGGATTGGCAAGGCATGCAGAAGATGACTGAAGGCGACAAGCCGGGCGTGATGACAACAGCGGATGTCATGCGCCTCATGGAGCTTCTGCCGCACCGCTATCCGTTTCTGCTCATCGACAAGATCCAGGACATGGTCGGCGACGAGTCGGCCGTCGGCATCAAGAACGTCACCATCAACGAGCCGTTCTTCCAGGGACACTTCCCGAAGTATCCGGTGATGCCAGGGGTTCTGATCATCGAGGCACTGGCTCAGACCGCCGGCGCCCTGTGCATCAACAACTCCGGACAGACCAATATTGCCCAGATCGTGTATTTCATGGGGATCGACAAGGCGAAGTTCAGAAAACCAGTTGTCCCGGGTGACCAACTCCATCTTCATGTCTCGAAGCTGAGGAGTCGTGGTCCGGTCTGGCGTTTCTACGGCGAGGCGCGCGTCAACGGTCAAGTCGTTGCGGAAGCCGAGATCAGCGCCATGATCGTGGATCCGAACAATGTCAAAATCTGAGATCCATCCGACGGCCATAGTCGAGGATGGAGCGCAGATCGCGGATGGGGTCAGGATAGGTCCCTACTCGATTGTCGGAAAGATGGTGGAGCTCGCGGAAGGCTGCCATCTGATGTCGCATGCGGTCGTGGCGGGGCGGACCAGAATTGGTCCCCGGACGAGAGTCTTCCCGTTTGCCTCGATCGGCCACGAGCCCCAGGACCTGAAGTACAAGGGTGAAGAGTCGACGCTGACGATTGGGGCCGATTGCATTCTGCGCGAGGGTGTGACCATCAACCCAGGCACGGCCGGTGGCGGGCTGACGACGACGATCGGCAATGGATGCGCCTTTCTCGCCAATAGTCACGTCGGTCATGATTGCCACGTCGGAAACAACGTCATCTTCTCGAACAACGTCATGCTGGCAGGCCACTGTACGGTCGGGGACTTTGCCATCGTCGGCGGCGGTGCGGCCGTGATACAGTTCGCCCGCGTGGGGGCCCATTCGTTCCTGGGCGGCATGTCGGGTCTGGAAAACGATCTGATCCCCTACGGCATGGCGCTTGGCAACCGCGCCTATCTCTCAGGGTTGAACATTGTCGGGCTGCAGCGGCGCGGTTTTCCGCGCGACGAAATTCACAGTCTCCGGCGTGCGTACCGCTTGCTGTTCGCCGACGAGGGGACGTTGTCTGAGCGGGTTGCGGACGTCGCCGCCGAATTCGCAGGGCACGCCGCGGTCGAGGAAATTCTCGCGTTCATCCGCCAGGGCGGCAAGCGTTCGCTGTGCACGCCACGCGATGCGAGCGCCTGAGCGTCCAGGCAGGCGCCTGCGCCAGATAGCGCGTCGCCCGGACCGGTGTTCTGTCGTGCCCGGTCGATCGCGCACGAAGGGCGGCAGGGCCGCCAGCCACAGTTTGTCTGAGTGACGGCATCACCGAGGCCGAGTGTGGAGGCAGGGGACAGCAGCGGGTCGCCGGCAAGACGAGACGGGAGGCCGCTCGGCATTCTCGCCGCCGGGGGGCCTTTGCCCATCAGGCTCGCCGAGGCCGGGCTCTGCCGGGGACGTTCCGTGCACATTGTGGCGATTGACGGTTTTGCCGATGAAGCCATCGCGAGGTTTCCCCACGAGCGCGTCAATCTCGGCCAGCTCGGTCGCATACTCGGCAGCTTCAAACAGGCCGACGTGGGCGAGATCGTCATTGCGGGCGCGATCCAGCGTCCGAACCTGAGCGCCCTGCGCATCGATTGGGGCTTCGTGAAGAATCTGCCGACCGTGTATGCCTTGACGCGCGGTGGCGACGACAGCGTGCTCCGACGCGTCGTCCGGTTCTTCGAGGGGCACGGCTTCAAGGTGGTGGGAGCGAGCGATATCGCACCCGACTTGCTGGCGCCCATCGGTCAACTGACGGCTGGGGCACCGTCATCGGCGAGCAAGGTTGCGATAACGCGCGCGCGCGCGCTGATCTCGGCGCTGGGCCCCTTCGACATTGGGCAGGGCGTGGTCGCCGGCGCCGACGGCATCGTTGCCGTCGAGAGCGTGCTCGGAACGGATGCCATGTTGCGCGACCTCGGTCCGGGTGGCATCGCGCAGGGGCGCGGCGAAGGTGGAGTTCTCGTCAAACTGGCAAAACCCGGCCAGGAAATGCGGATCGATCTGCCGACAATAGGACCCGAGACGGTGCGTGGCGCGGCCGCGGCGGGCCTTGCCGGACTCGCGATCGGCGGCGGCGCGACAATCGTGATCGAGCGGGAGCAGGTTATCGAGGCGGCCGATCGGGCGGGAATGTTCGTGGCGGCGCTGGAGTTTGTCTCCGACGTCACGGGATCAGACGCTGCAGCGGACCCAGCGGCCGCCAGCCCCGTTCAGGCGCCAGCGACCCTTCAGGTCGTTGCGCGTCGCGCGCCCACACCCGGTCAACGTCGCGATATCGGCATCGGGCGGCGCGTTCTCGATGTTCTGCGATCGCACGGCGCGGGCCGGTCGGTTCTCGTTGCGCGCGAGCATGTTCTGGCCGTTTCCGGTGTGCTCGCGCCGGCCGAGTTCGTATCGTCCCGCGGACGCATCCGCACGTGGGGCGGGCGGCTACTCGGACGACGACGCGGGGTCCTGGTGATCGACGGGGCAAGAGCCGAAGACGTTCTCGACGTGGCCCTGTTTTCCGCCGCCAAGGCGACCGACCTTGCAGGGATCGTCATGCTGGCGCCCCTCGCGGAAGGGAATCGACGTGCCGAGATCGTCGCTTGGGCCAACGAAGCCGGCGTCTTTCTGATGTGCCGCGCCGAATTGCCATGAGCATCGCGCCGCGCCGGGACCATACTGTGCGGCTGTTTCTCGTGGCGGGCGAGCATTCGGGTGACGCGCTCGGAGCCAGCCTGATGGCGGCAACTCGCATGCTGTCGCACCGTCCGGTCAGGGTCTCCGGCGTCGGTGGCGAGCACATGGCGGCCGAAGGTCTGCAATCGCTGTTCCCGATTTCGGACGTCGCAGTCATGGGCCCGCTCGCGATCCTGGGCGCCTTGCCGCGACTGATACGGCGCGTGAACGCGGCGGCTGCGGCGGGCATCGCCACGCGGCCGGACGCGGTGGTGATCATCGACAGTCCTGAGTTCACGCACCCGATCGCGCGACGCATTCGCAAAGCTCTGCCCGAGGTGCCGATCATCGACTACGTATCACCGAGCGTATGGGCATGGCGCCCGAAGCGCGCGGCTCGCATGCGCGCCTACGTCGATCATGTGATGGCCATTCTGCCGTTCGAACCGAAGGTGCACGCGCGTCTTGGCGGGCCGGAGTGTACGTATGTCGGCCATCCCTTGATCGAAATGCTGCCGCAGATGGCAGCGGCCGACGGGGACGGACTGCGGGCGCGCCTCGGGCTCGATCCGGCGCGCAAGGCGATCGTCGTGCTACCGGGGAGCCGGCGATCGGAGGTCGAGCGATTGATGCAGCCGTTCGGCGAGGCGCTGGCTCTCGCTGCTGATCGCTTCGGGCCATTGGAAATCGTCATTCCGGCGGTGGACAGCGTGCGGCCTCAGATCGACCGGCAAGCCGCAACCTGGCCGATCAAAGCGCACGTGGTCGCCGGCGAGGCGGACAAGCTCGCGGCATTCAAACTGGCTGATGTCGCACTTGCGGCCTCCGGCACGGTTACGCTCGAGCTCGCGCTCGCCGGCACGCCCATGATCGTCGGCTATCGCGTCGATGCGCTGGCGGCCTGCCTTCGGTTCCTGGTCAAGACACCGCATTTCGCGCTCTCGAACCTCGTACTGGGTGAGCGTGCATTTCCGGAGCTGATGCAGGACGATTGCACCCCCCAGAACCTGGCTGCGGCGCTGGTGGGCCTGCTCTCGGACCCCCGGACGTTGGCGGCCCAGCGCCGGTCGCTCGCGCGGTTACCCGAGTTGATGCAACTGACGTCCGGGACGCCCAGCCAAGCCGCGGCGCGTATCGTGCTCGGATATGCAGCGAGGAAGTCGAGCGGGGTCTGAGATTTCATTGTGTCAAACAATTTTGACCCTTGGGCTCCAAACTTGGCCCCAACGCCTTTACAGGGGGGGCTTCGAGCCCTATGTGCGTCCGCTGGCGCTTAATTGTCCCGCCCCATTCAACGCCGGAGGTTGCATGAGATGGCGAAGCTCGACACGTTCCAATCCGCCAACGCCTTGATCGAGGCGTACCGGCCCGAGCGGCCGGTGATCGGATTCCGGCCGCATGCGGCGGGCCGGGCGGCGCGCTTCTTCCTGCAGAACTTCCCCGGTGACGTGGCCTACGCCTACAAGGCCAACAGCAATGTATTCCTGCTTGGCGCGCTTTACGGTGCGGGCATCCGTCACTTCGATGTGGCCTCGCTGCCCGAACTCGAGGACGCGAAGACCATTCCCGACGTGACCTTCCATTTCATGCATCCGGTTAAATCGCGGCACGCGATCCGGCGGGCATTCAGCCTAGGCTGTCGCTCGTTCTCGCTCGACAGCGAGGATGAGCTCGGCAAGATCCTGCATGAGACGCAAGGCGCGCGCGATCTGGTGCTGTGGGTGCGCATCAGCGTTCCGGCGAAGAACAGCCGCGTGCCGCTGGAGCGCAAGTTCGGGATCGCAGGGGCCAAGGCCGCCCGCCTTCTGGTCAAAACGCGGCAGGTGGCAAAGGAGCTTGGGATCACCTTCCACGTCGGTTCGCAGACCGTGACGCCGGAAGCCTATTCCAATGCGCTCGGCGAGGTCGGTCGTCTTATCGGCCAGGCCGGCGTGCTGGTCGACCGGATCGACGTCGGCGGCGGCTTTCCGGCGCGCTACACGAACGAGGAGCCGACGCCGCTCGCCGAGTTCATGCGCGTTATCGACGACGGCATCGAGAAGCTTCCGATCGGCGAGCGCTGCCGCGTGATGTGCGAGCCGGGCCGGGCACTGGTGGCGGAGGCCGAGAGCCTGATCGTGCGTGTCGACGCCCGACGGGGGAATGACTTGTTCATCAACGACGGCAGCTACGGCATGCTGTTCGACGCCGCGCATCTGGGCTTCGTTTTCCCCGTGCGGATGGTCGGTCGCGCCGTCGCCGATCCGCACGTGCTGAGGCCGTTCGAGCTGTGGGGGCCGACGTGTGATTCCATCGACCACATGAAGGGGCCATTCCTGCTGCCGGAGGCGATCCGCGAGGGGGATTACATCGAGGTCGGCAATACGGGCGCCTACGCGCGGGCCATCGCCGGGCGTTTCAACGGCTACGGCGAGTACGACGAAGTGATCTTCCAGGATCCGCCGATGTATTCGATGTACGGCCCGCAGTCGCTGACCGGAGCTGCCGCCTGATCCAACGGGCCGAGCCGGGCGAAAGCCACTTGGCGGCCGTGCGGCCGCGCCATTTCGCAGGAACGTCCAATGACCGCCGTGTTCGACTATCTGCCGGGCAGCGAGAGCTTTCTCGATCCGTTGCGCATCGACGCCGACATGCCGGCCGAGGCGCGGGCCGTCGTCATTCCGTTCGGCCTCGAGGCGTCGGTCAGCTATGGCGGCGGAACGCGCGCGGGGCCGATGGCCATTGTGGAAGCGAGCCATCAACTCGAGCTGTTCGACGAGGAGCTGTGGCGCGAGGCCTATCGGGACTACGGCGTCGCGGCGTTGCGTGAGCCGAAGATACCCCCGCGCATCGAGGATGCGCTGGATCTGCTCGAAGGACTGGTCGACGCGGTGCTTACGGAAGGCCGCGTCCCGCTCGTTCTGGGCGGCGAGCACTCGTTGACACCGGCCGCCGTGCGCCCGTTCACGCGGCGCCACCCCGATCTCGTGGTGCTGCAACTCGACGCCCACGCCGATCTGCGCGACGGCTATCTCGGCGAGCGCTATTCGCATGCGGCGGCCATGCGCAGGGTGCTCGACCATCCGAGTGTGCGCCTGGTGCAGGTCGGCATCCGCGCGCTGTGCCAGGACGAGGCCGATTTTTACGATGCCAATCGTGATCGCGTGACGATGCACCTCGCGGTCGACCGTCCGCGATGGGACATCGAGGACATGCTGCGCCCGCTCGCCGGCCGGCCGGTCTACATCACGGTCGACATCGATGCGCTGGACGGCTCGATCATGCCGGCGACAGGTACGCCGACACCCGGGGGGATGAATTACGACGAACTGCTCGCAGTGCTGCGCCACGCCAGCGCGGTCGGCCAAGTGGTGGGTATGGATCTCGTCGAGTTCGCGCCCATCAACGGCTTCCACGCCTACGATGCACTGGCGGCACACCTTGCCTCGAAGATGCTCAATTACGCGCTGTCAGGCACGACCCGGCGCGGCACCCTCTCGGTGTAGCCGCCGTCGCCACCGGGGCGATCGCCGGGCACCCTGATAGCCATCACAGCCTCACGCTCTCCCGCAGCGCCTCCCGAGCACCGTCGCGCTGGAGGCGAAGTTGGGCGACGAGACCGGCCACAGCCATGAGAAGGCCGTTCATGAAGAGCGTCACCGTGAGGCCCACGTGGCTTGCCAGCCACCCCGACACGAGATTGCCGAGCGGCGCCATGCCGAGGAAGAACGTGAAGTAGAGTCCGATGACGCGGCCACGCCAGTCGTCGTCGACCGATTGCTGGAGAAGCGTGTTGGTCGACACCGACGTCGACAGCACGAAGGCTCCGACCACGGCAAGTAGCGGCAGCGAGACCCAGAGGCTGCGCGATAGACTGAACGCCATCAATGCGGCACCCGCCAGTACCGGCGCAATCTGGACGAGACGGAACTGAATGCGGTGATTACGCTGCATGGCGATGAACAGGGCGGCCATCAGCGCCCCAAGTCCGGATGCGGACAGAAGTGTCCCGACGAGCCCGGCCTCTCCGGCGAAAAAGCCCACCGCGATGGAGGGCATGAGCTGGTTGAGCGGTAGCGCGCACAAGGCGATCGCCGAGGCCGACGGCAGCAGATAGCGCGCAACGGGAATGGAGGCGAGGCGATGCAGCGTCGAGCGCACCTCGAAGCCCCCGGGAGCCGCTCGCAGCGACAGCGACTGGGTCTCGGGCAGG
>JBFWXN010000128.1:0-9943 GCA_050187415.1 Hyphomicrobiaceae bacterium
TCGTCCAACCACGGTCAGCCGAAACCTTCGTCAAGGCAGCAGTCAGCGTCGTCTTGCCGTGGTCAACGTGACCGATCGTGCCCACGTTGCAGTGCGGCTTGTTACGATCGAATTTCTCCTTGGCCATGACAGGCTCTCCTCAATCTCGAGCTCTTGTTCGATATGCAGCGAGGGCCTTGCCCGGCTGCGACCATTCCTTCAATCCAAACCAGACTGCCCCTCTACCGGCGGCGCCTTCGGCGCCTACCGGTGCGGAGGCACGCCGGATCAGACAAACTTCGCCTTGACCTCCTCGGCCACATTGCGCGGCACTTCGGAGTAGTGAGCAAACTGCATCGTGTAGGAGGCGCGCCCCTGGCTCATCGAGCGCAACTGGCTGACGTAGCCAAACATGTTCGCCAGCGGCACGTAGGCCCTGACAACCGTCGCATTGCCGCGCATTTCCTGGGTGCGGATCTGGCCGCGACGGCTGTTGATGTCGCCGATGACACCGCCGACATAATCGCCCGGCGTCACCACCTCGACGTCCATGATGGGCTCGAGCAGCTTGAGGCCGGACTTCGCAACACCATCCTTGACCGCCTGGCGGGCGGCGATCTCGAACGCAATCGCCGAACTGTCGACCTCGTGGAAGGCGCCGTCGACCAGCGTCACCTTGATGTCGACCATGGGAAAACCAATCAAGACGCCCTGATCCCAGATCGCATTGACGCCCTTTTCGACGCCTGGAATGAATTCCTTGGGAACGACGCCACCAACGATCTCACTGGCGAACTCGTTGCCTTTGCCGGTCTCGTTCGGCTCGATATGGAGCTTGACGCGGGCGAACTGCCCGGTGCCGCCCGTCTGCTTTTTGTGCGTGTAGTCGGTGTCTGATGCGCGGATGATCGTCTCGCGATAGGCGACCTGCGGCGCGCCCACATTGACCTCGATATTGTGAGGCTCGCGGCGCATGATATCGACCTTGATGTCGAGATGCAGCTCGCCCATGCCCTTGAGGATCGTTTCGCCCGACTCCGGATCAACCGATACGCGGAACGAGGGATCCTCGACCGACATCGTGTGCAGGACGGCGGCCATCTTTTCCTGGTCGCCCTTCGACTTGGGTTCGACCTTCATCTCGATGACGGGGTTGGGGAACTCCATCTTCTCGAGAATGACCGGCTTCAACGGATCGCAGAGAGTTTCGCCCGTGCGGGTGTCCTTGAGACCGGCGAGCGCCACGATATCGCCCGCATAGGCGACGTCGATGGCCTTGCGATCATCGGCATGCATCTCGTAGATCATGCCCACCCGCTCTTTCTTCTCGCGGGAGGTCTGCGCGAGCGCCATGCCTTTCTCGAGCTTACCCGAATAGATTCGGCAGAACGTAATCGAGCCGACATGCGGGAACGCCATGATCTTGAAGGCGATCATAGCCAGCGGGTCGGTATCGAGCGGGCGGCGTTCGGTCTCGAGGCCGGTCTTGGCGTCGATGCACTTGTAGGCTTCGCGATCCGACGGCGCGGGAAGGAAGTCGACGACCGCGTCGAGGAGTTGCTGCACGCCTTTATGTTTGAACGCCGAACCGCACAGCATCGGATAAAAAACGCTGTTGATCGTCGCCTTTCGAATGAGGCGACGCAGTGTCGGCGCATCGGGCTCCTGGCCGTCGAGGTACGCCGCCATCACGTCGTCGTCCATCTCGACGGCAGCCTCGATCATCATCGAGCGGAACTCTGCGGCCTTCTCGGCGAGGTCAGCCGGAATCTCCTGCTCGGTGAATACGGCATCCTTGCCGTCGCCATCCCAAACGAACGCCTTCATGAGGATGAGATCGACGACGCCGCGAAAGTCGCTTTCAGCGCCGATCGGCAGCTGCAGCGGCACTGCGCGCGCACCAAGCTTCTCCTTGATGTCGTCGAGACACATGAAGAAATCGGCGCCGGTCTTGTCCATCTTGTTGGAGAAGATAATGCGCGGCACCGCGTATTTGTCGCCTTGGCGCCA
The DNA here is from genome assembly GCA_050187415.1 of Hyphomicrobiaceae bacterium. Lineage (GTDB taxonomy): Bacteria > Pseudomonadota > Alphaproteobacteria > Rhizobiales > Hyphomicrobiaceae. The sequence goes on from JBFWXN010000128.1 coordinate 1,990, forward strand.
GACGGTTTCCGTCTGAGGCTCGACGCCCTGGTTCGAGTCGAGAACGCACACCGCACCATCGAGAACGCGCAGCGAGCGCTCAACCTCGATCGTGAAATCGACGTGCCCGGGCGTATCGATAATGTTCAGGCGATGCTTGTTTCCATTACGGCCGGGCCAGAAACACGTCGTGGCGGCCGACGTGATGGTGATGCCACGCTCGGCTTCCTGCTCCATGAAGTCCATGGTTGCGGCGCCATCGTGCACTTCGCCGATTTTGTGGCTCTTGCCCGTATAGTAGAGGATTCGCTCGGTCGTCGTCGTCTTCCCGGCATCAATGTGGGCCATGATGCCGAAGTTGCGATAGTCCTCGATTTTATATTCACGGGCCATGGGATCTGCCTCGAGTCGAATCCGTTACCAGCGGTAATGCGAGAAAGCGCGGTTGGCCTCCGCCATCTTGTGCGTGTCCTCCCGCTTCTTCACTGCTGTCCCGCGATTGTTAGCGGCATCGAGGAGCTCGCCCGACAGGCGCTCCTCCATGGTGTTTTCGTTGCGCGACCGCGCTGCGCTGATCAACCAGCGGATCGCCAGCGCCTGGCGGCGCTCCGTGCGAACCTCGACCGGCACCTGATACGTCGCACCGCCGACGCGGCGTGAACGAACCTCGACCGCAGGCATAACGTTTTCGAGCGCCTGATGGAAAAGCGGCAGCGGGTCGGTCTTGGCGCGGGTCTGGATGCGATCCAGCGCACCGTAGAAGATGTTCTCGGCGACCGACTTCTTGCCCTCGTACATGATCGAGTTCATGAACTTCGACACGACGAGGTCGTTGAACTTCGGATCCGGGTTGATGACCCGCTTCTGCGCCCTATGCCGACGAGACATGGCTTCCGTCCTTCGAGCTTACCTGCGTATGGTGCGGCCGATGCCCACCCGATGCTGCGCCGACGAATGCCGGCGCATGGCGAATTACTTCGGCCGCTTGGCGCCGTACTTCGAACGACGCTGACGCCGGTTCGCGACGCCTTGCGTGTCGAGTACGCCGCGGATGATGTGATAACGAACGCCCGGAAGGTCCTTCACGCGGCCACCGCGGATCATGACCACCGAGTGCTCCTGAAGGTTATGACCCTCGCCCGGGATGTAACCGATCACCTCGAAGCCGTTGGTGAGCCGAATCTTCGCCACCTTGCGGAGCGCCGAGTTCGGCTTCTTCGGCGTCGTCGTGTAGACGCGTGTGCAGACGCCCCGCTTCTGCGGGCACGCCTCCATGGCCGGCACCTTGTTGCGCTCGGCAGGCCGCACGCGCGGCTTGCGGATCAACTGCTGTATGGTCGGCATGCGCCCAGTCCGATCGGTGCGCCATCCAGAAATGGATGGCTTGTGCCAAACTTATCAGAGCCGAGCGCCTCGTCGAACGAGATGCCCAGCTCCATGCGCCAGAGGACCGCAAGCCGTTCATCGGCGTCGCGATCGTGGCTCCGAAATGTACCCTGCTTGGAAACGACAGTGTTTAGGCGGGTTCTCGGTCCGGCGAAATCGCCGCGCGAGGCCTACGACCTATCGTGAGAGTGGCCGGAACCTATCCAGTTCCCGACTAAAGGTCAACACCGAGAGAGCGCGTTTCGGCGAAAATTGTTGCACTTGCCTTGGAGCTGCGGGCGGCATCCGCCAGTGCCACGCAAAACGGCCGCCCAAAGGCGGCCGTTTCGTTAACAGGGATGCGGGCGGGCGGGCCTATTCGGCTGCCTCCTCGGTGCGACGGCGACGGCGGACGGGCTGCTCTTCGCCATCGGGACTGCCGAGCGCGCGCTCCGCATCGGCCCGAGCTTTCTCCTTGGAGATCAAATCGTCGCGCTTGGTGGCGATGGTGCGCAGCTCCCGCAGCATGCCACCCGTCCCGGCCGGGATGAGACGGCCGACGATGACATTCTCCTTGAGGCCGTCGAGCGTATCCACCTTGCCGTTGACGGAGGCTTCGGTGAGGACGCGGGTCGTCTCCTGGAAGGACGCCGCGGAGATGAACGAATCCGTCTGTAGCGACGCCTTGGTGATGCCGAGCAGAACCGGCTTGCCCGAGGCAATGCGCTTGCCGGCCTTGTCGAGCACCAGATTCCTGCGATCCATCTCGATCTTGTCGACCTGTTCGCCCTTCAGGAAGTCGCTATCGCCCGCATCCTCGATCTCGACCTTCTGCAGCATCTGCCGGACGATGACCTCGATGTGCTTATCGTTGATGGTCACACCCTGCAGACGGTAGACGTCCTGAATCTCCTTGATGAGGTACTTGGCCAGTTCCTCGACGCCCTTGATGGCAAGGATGTCGTGCGGCGCCGGGTGACCGTCGTAGACGAAGTCGCCCTTCTCGACGCGGTCACCGTGCTGGACCACCAGGCTCTTGCCGCGCGGGATCAGGTACTCGACCGGCGATTGCGTTTCGTCGTCGGGCTTGATCGCGATGCGCTGCTTGTTCTTGTAGTCCTTACCGAACTCGACCGTACCGGAGATCTCGGCGATGATTGCGTGATCCTTCGGACGACGGGCCTCGAACAGCTCGGCCACGCGTGGCAGACCGCCCGTGATGTCGCCCGTCTTGGCCGACGCCACCGGGACGCGCGCCAGCACGTCGCCGGCCTTGACCGCGGTTCCGCTATCGACCGACAGCACCGCCTCGACCGGCAGCAGATAGCGGGCATCGCCACCACGCTGCAGCTTGATCGGCTTGCCGCCCTTGCCGTCCTTTACGACGACAGCGGGCTTCAGGTCGCTGCTGCGCGGGCTTGCGCGCCAGTCCATGACCACGCGGTTGGTGGTGCCCTTCACCTCGTCGGTCTGCTCCTTGACCGAGAGCCCGTCGACCATGTCCTCGAAGTCGACGACGCCATCGACCTCGGAGAGGATCGGACGCGTATAGGGGTCCCACTGGGCAACGCGCGTGCCACGCTTCACCTCGTCACCCTCGTCGACGTGGAGGCGGGCGCCATAGGGTACCTTGTGCGAGGCCAGCTCCTTGCCCGACTGGTCGACGATGACGACAGCGATCGTGCGACCCATGGCGATCAGGCGGCCCTGGCCGTCACGGACCATGTTGCGGTTCTTGATGTGCACCGTGCCGTTGAAGTTCGACTCGATGAACGACTGGTCGACCGTCTGAGCCACACCGCCGATGTGGAAGGTGCGCATGGTGAGCTGCGTACCCGGCTCGCCGATCGACTGGGCGGCAATGACGCCGACCGCCTCGCCGATGTTGACGAGCGTACCGCGTGCGAGATCACGCCCGTAGCACTTGGCGCAGACGCTGGTCTCCGTATCGCAGGTTAGCACCGAGCGGATGCGGACCTCCTGGATCTGCGCCTTCTCGATCCTGTCGACGTGGCTCTCCTCGATGAGATCGCCAGTGGCGACGATCACCTCCTTGGAGACGGGATCGACGACGTCCTCGGCCGCGGTACGGCCAAGCACGCGCGCCGAGAGCGCCACGATGACGGTGCCGGCATCGACCACGGCCTGGACGTTGAGACCCCGATCGGTGCCGCAATCGACCTCGGTGATGATGCAGTCCTGCGCCACATCGACGAGGCGCCGGGTCAAGTAGCCGGAGTTGGCCGTCTTCAGCGCCGTGTCGGCGAGGCCCTTCCGGGCGCCGTGAGTCGAGTTGAAGTACTCGAGAACCGACAGTCCCTCCTTGAAGTTGGAGATGATCGGCGTCTCGATGATCTCGCCCGACGGCTTCGTCATCAGGCCTCGCATGCCGGCGAGCTGCTTCATCTGCGTCGGCGAACCGCGCGCACCGGAGTGGCTCATCATATAGATCGAGTTGATGGGACGCTCGCGGCCGGTCGTCTGATCCTTTTGCGACGCCGAGATACGATCCATCATCTCCTTGGCGATCTGATCGGTACACTTCGACCAGGCATCCACCACCTTGTTGTACTTCTCGAGCTGCGTGATGAGGCCGTCGTTGTACTGCTGCTCGAACTCGCGTGCGAGTTCGGTCGTCTCGGCGACGATCTTGTCCTTGGTATCGGGGATCAGCATGTCGTCCTTGCCGAACGAGATGCCGGCCTTGAACGCATGATGGAAGCCGAGGCCCATGATGCGGTCGCAGAAGATGACCGTCTCCTTCTGACCGCAGCTGCGGTAGACGGCATCGATCAGGCCCGAGATTGCCTTCTTGGTCAGCAGCGTGTTGACCAGCGTAAAGCGCACGCCGGGAACCCTCGGCAGCAACTCGCCCAGCAGCATGCGGCCCGGCGTCGTCTCGACGACCTCGGTTCGCGTACTGCCATCCGCGTCGACGTAGCTGACCCGGCCCTTGACCTTCGCGTGCAAGGTCACGGCGTCGGCGGCCAGCGCCTGATGCACCTCCGCGGTCGAGCCGACAAGCATGCCCTCGCCCGGCTCGCCCTCGCGTTGCAGCGACACATAATACAGGCCCAGAACGATGTCCTGCGACGGCACGATGATCGGCTGGCCGTTGGCCGGGTGCAGGATGTTGTTGGTGGACATCATCAGCACCCGCGCCTCGAGCTGCGCCTCGAGTGACAGCGGAACGTGGACGGCCATCTGGTCGCCGTCAAAATCGGCGTTGAAGGCCGCGCAGACAAGAGGATGCAACTGGATCGCCTTGCCCTCGATCAACATCGGCTCGAACGCCTGAATGCCGAGGCGATGCAGCGTCGGCGCGCGGTTCAGAAGAACCGGGTGCTCGCGAATGACTTCGTCGAGCACGTCCCAGACCTCGCCCTTCTCCTTCTCGACGAGCTTCTTTGCCTGCTTCACCGTGGCCGCCTGACCGAGGGCCTGGAGACGCGCATAGATGAACGGCTTGAAAAGCTCGAGCGCCATCTTCTTGGGCAGGCCGCACTGATGCAGCTTCAGCTCCGGGCCGACCACGATGACCGAACGGCCGGAGTAGTCGACGCGCTTGCCGAGCAGGTTCTGCCGGAAGCGGCCCTGCTTACCCTTCAGCATGTCGGCCAGCGACTTCAGCGGACGCTTGTTGGCGCCGGTGATGACGCGACCGCGACGGCCGTTGTCGAAGAGTGCGTCGACAGACTCCTGCAGCATCCGCTTCTCGTTGCGGATGATGATGTCCGGCGCACGCAGGTCGATCAGCCGCTTCAAACGGTTGTTGCGGTTGATGACCCGGCGGTAAAGGTCGTTGAGATCGGACGTGGCGAAGCGACCGCCATCGAGTGGCACCAGCGGGCGCAGCTCGGGCGGGATGACCGGCACGTGCGTCAGGATCATCCATTCGGGACGATTGCCCGATTCGAGGAAGGCTTCGATGATCTTCAGCCGCTTGGCGAGCTTCTTGGGCTTCAGCTCCGTCGTTGCCTCGGCGATCTCGCGGCGGATGTCGTCGCGGATCTTGTCGAGATCCATGTTCGTCAGGAACTCGCGGATCGCCTCGGCGCCGATGCCGGCGGTGAAACTATCCTGGCCATACTCCTCGATCGCTTGGATGTACTGATCCTCGCTGAGGAGCTGTTTTTCCTTGAACGGCGAGACGCCCGGCTCGATGACGATATAGTTCTCGAAGTAGAGAACACGCTCGAGATCCTTGAGCGTCATATCGAGCAGAAGGCCGATGCGGCTCGGCAGGGACTTCAGAAACCAGATGTGCGCGACGGGGGCCGCCAGCTCGATATGACCCATGCGCTCGCGGCGCACTTTCGCGAGCGTGACCTCGACGCCGCACTTTTCGCAGATCAGGCCCTTGTACTTCATGCGCTTGTACTTGCCGCACAAGCACTCGTAATCCTTGATCGGTCCGAAGATGCGCGCACAGAAGAGGCCATCGCGCTCGGGCTTGAACGTGCGGTAGTTGATCGTCTCGGGCTTCTTGATCTCGCCAAACGACCACGACTTGATGTCGTCGGGGCTCGCGATCGAGATGCGAATCTGATCGAAGGTCGGGACCTGGACCTGGGGCTTGAAGGCGTTGGTGATCTCGTTCATCAGCTATCTCCCAAAGGTCGCCTCGGCTTCCGGCAAAGGGCTTCGCAGCGGCCAGCGCTCAGGCGAGAGCGCCGGCCAGCCTCGTGTCTTGACGCCGCGTGCTACTCGGCGGCGGCAGGCGGTAATTGCGGGCGCGGCACGCCCAGCGGATCGGCATCGTCGATGTCGATGGCGGGCGGAGCGCCGCTGTCGACCAGCTCGACGTTGAGGCCGAGCGCGCGCATTTCCTTGACGAGAACATTGAAGCTCTCGGGGATGCCGGCCTCGAACGTGTCGTCGCCGCGGACGATCGACTCGTAGACCTTGGTGCGGCCGGCCACGTCGTCCGACTTCACCGTGAGCATCTCCTGCAACGTGTATGCGGCGCCGTATGCCTCGAGGGCCCACACTTCCATCTCGCCGAACCGCTGGCCTCCGAACTGAGCCTTGCCGCCGAGCGGCTGCTGGGTGACCAGCGAGTAGGGACCGATCGAGCGGGCGTGGATCTTGTCATCGACAAGATGGTGCAACTTGAGCACGTACTTGTATCCGACCGTCACCTTGCGGTCGAACTGCTCGCCCGTCCGCCCGTCATGGAGCGTTACCTGACCGGAAGAATCGAACCCGGCCAGGTTCAGCATCTTGACGATGTCGGCCTCGCGCGCTCCGTCGAACACCGGCGTCGCGATCGGCACGCCGCCACGCATCTGACGCGACAGGGCGAGTTTTTCGTCCTCGGACAATTGCTCGACCTCCTCGCGCTTGCCGTATATCCGGCTCAGTGCGTCGCTGACGGGCTTGGCATCGCCCGAGGCGTGGTACTGCTCGAGAGCCTGGTCGATGACGCGACCGAGACCGCGACAGGCCCAGCCGAGGTGCGTCTCGAGGATCTGGCCGACGTTCATGCGGCTCGGCACGCCGAGCGGATTGAGCACGACATCGACGTGCGTGCCATCCTCGAGGAACGGCATGTCCTCGCACGGCACGATCATCGAGACGACGCCCTTGTTGCCGTGCCGGCCGGCCATCTTGTCGCCCGGCTGGATCTTGCGCTTCACGGCGACGAAGACCTTGACCATCTTCATGACGCCGGGAGGCAACTCGTCACCGCGCTGCAGCTTGTCGACTTTGTCCGCGAAGCGCTGAGTCAGCCCCTTCTTGGCTTCCTCATACTGCTTCTGGATCGCCTCGACGGCCGCCATGGCCTTTTCGTCCCTGAGGCCGACCTCCCACCACTGACTGCGGGGGATCTCTCCGAGGATCGCCTCGTCGATCTGGGTTCCCTTGCGGGCGCCCTTCGGACCCTTGGCGACCTCTTGGCCCATCAGCGAGTCCTTGAGGCGGCCGTAAACGTTGCGATCGAGGATCTGCAGTTCGTCGTCCCGGTCTTTGGCGAGACGCTCGATCTCTTCCCGCTCGATCGCCATGGCGCGTTCGTCCTTCTCGACGCCATGGCGGTTGAAGACGCGCACCTCGACGATCGTACCGGCGACGCCCGGCGGCAGGCGCAATGACGTGTCGCGCACGTCGGAGGCCTTCTCGCCGAAGATGGCGCGGAGCAGCTTTTCCTCCGGCGTCATCGGGCTTTCGCCCTTCGGCGTGATCTTGCCGACCAGGATGTCGCCCGGCTGAACCTCGGCACCGATGTAGACGATGCCGGCCTCGTCGAGGTTCTTCAGCGCTTCTTCCGACACGTTCGGGATGTCGCGCGTAATCTCCTCTGGCCCGAGCTTGGTGTCGCGGGCCATCACCTCGAATTCCTCGATATGGATCGAGGTGAAGATGTCCTCGGAGACGACCCGCTCGGAAAGAAGGATCGAATCCTCGAAGTTGTAGCCCATCCACGGCATGAACGCGACCAGCACGTTCTTGCCGAGGGCGAGATCTCCAAGATCGGTCGACGGTCCGTCAGCCACGATTTCGCCGGCACGAACCCGATCGCCGACATTGACCAGCGGGCGCTGGTTGATGCGGGTATTCTGGTTCGAGCGCTGGAACTTCCGCAAACGGTAGATGTCGACGCCCGGCT
>JBFWXN010000129.1:0-9755 GCA_050187415.1 Hyphomicrobiaceae bacterium
AAGCGCCACTGTGATGGCGGGCACTTTACGATTTGATAATGATAGCAGATCTGGGTAGGCAAGCGGCGCTATCGAGCAGACAATCGAGTGCCTGTTGCACACGCGCCACGGTTTCGCCCCGACGGGCCAATCGCCTCAGTCGGGATCCGGACCAATCATCTGTTCCGGCCGCACGATGGCGTCGAAATCCTCACCGGGGATGCCCAGCTTGATTGCTTCCTCGCGCAATGTCGTGCCGTTCTTGTGTGCCGTCTTGGCGACTTTCGCGGCGAGATCGTAGCCATACTTCTCCTTCAGCGGCGTCACCAGCATCAGCGAGTTGCGAAGGCCCGTCTCGATGTTGTCGAGGCGGGGCTCTATCCCGACCACGCAGTTGTCCGTAAACGAGATGGCCGCATCCGCCAGCAGCCGCACCGACTGCAGGAAGTTGTAGGCCATCATCGGGTTGAAGACATTGAGTTCGAAGTGACCCTGGCTGCCTGCGAACGCGATGGCCGCGTTATTCCCGAGAATGTGCGCGGCGACCTGTGTCAGTGCCTCGGACTGGGTCGGATTGACCTTGCCCGGCATGATCGAAGAGCCCGGCTCGTTCTCCGGCAGCGCAAGCTCGCCGAAGCCGGCGCGCGGTCCGGAACCGAGGAAGCGGATATCGTTGGCAATCTTGAAGCCCGCCATGGCGACGGTGGTGATCGCGCCGTGGGTGAACACCATGGCGTCGTGCGCGGCCATCGCTTCGAATTTGTTGGGCGCCGACGTAAACGGAAGGCCGGTCAGTTCGGCGATGCGCGCTGCGACCTTCTCGGCAAAGCCGGCCGGTGACGCGAGCCCGGTGCCGACCGCCGTGCCGCCTTGCGCCAGCTCCATCAGCATCGGCAGCGTCAGCTCGAGGCGCTTGATGCCGTTCGCGATCTGCTGCGCGTACCCCGAGAATTCCTGCCCGAGCGTAATGGGGGTCGCGTCCTGCGTGTGCGTGCGACCGATTTTGATGATGCCGGCCCATGCATTGGCCTTCGCGTGGAGGGCGGCATGCAAGTGTTGCAGCGCCGGGACGAGGCGCCGCGATACTTCCTCGGCACAGGCGATGTGCATCGCAGTCGGGAACGTATCGTTCGACGACTGGCTCATGTTGACGTGATCATTCGGATGAACGGGCTTCTTCGAACCTTGTTCGCCGCCGAGCATCTCGATCGCGCGGTTCGAGATCACCTCGTTCGCGTTCATGTTCGACTGCGTGCCCGAGCCCGTCTGCCAGACCACCAGGGGGAAATGCTCGTCCAGCTTGCCGTCGATCACCTCTTGGGCCGCTTTGACGATCACTTCGCCAAGCTTGGGATCGAGCTTGCCAAGCGACATGTTCGTCTCGGCCGAGGCGCGCTTGACGATGCCGAGTGCGCGGACGATCGGCTGCGGCTGCTTCTCCCAGCCGATCTTGAAGTTGCCGAGAGACCGCTGCGCCTGCGCACCCCAATAGCGGCTCGCATCCACCTCGATCGGTCCGAAGGTATCGCTTTCGGTACGGGTCTTGCCGGTGGTCATGGAGCATCCTCGGCGTTGCGAATGAGCGTTGGTCCCCCGATTAATCCCCGGCAGCGTCAAGCGCAAGCGGGCGCGACAGGTGCGGGAGGCGGGCTTCCAAGGTATATGGGTCGATCGCGGGCAGCGAGGACCGGGTACGAAATTGCGACGCGGCTATCATCACGGCAACCTGAAGGAGGCGCTGATCGAGGCGGCTCTTTCGCTGATCTCGGCCAAGGGTCCGGGCGGATTTACGTTTGCCGAGGCGGCGCGGCAGGCCGGCGTCAGCTCGGCTGCGCCTTACCGGCACTTCAGGGACCGCGATGCGCTGATGGCGGAGGTCGCCCGCCGAGGCTACGAGCAATTCGCCTTGGCACTGGCCACGGCATGGAATCAGGGTCGCCCCGATGCAACGCTTGCCTTGATCGCCGTCGGCCACGCGTTTCTGGCGTTCGCCCGGCACGAGCCCGCGAGTTATGCCGCGATGTTCGAGTCGGGTGTGCCGGTCTCGTCAGACCCCGGCCTGAATGCCGCGGCCGAGCGCGCGTTCTCGGTTCTGCGCGAAGCGGTGGCGGCGGTCGTCGCCACCCTGCCCGAGCACGAACGGCCTCCGGTTACGATGATGGCTCTACATATGTGGTCGCAAGCTCACGGCGTCGCCAGCCTTTTCGGCCGTGCCGACGCGGCTCGCCGGCCGATACCCATGAGCCCCGAGGAGTTGTTGGAAGCGTCGACGCTCATCTACCTGCGAGGGGTTGGACGCCAGTCGTGAGGCGGCTCTCGATTCACGAGGTCTTGCCGCGACGGCCTCCGGGGCGTTCAGCTTCCGATCATTTTCGTCACGGGAAACCTTACGCGGGTTCGGTGGTTAGCCGCTCAACGGGGGCGCTGGCGCAGGTCGAGATACCGCCCCAGATCGCGTCGAAGATCACCTCGTACTTTCATATCCAAGGCGGCTTGACTCAATGTAAATGTTACTTACATTCACATGGACGGCGCATTGGTTCGCCGTCGGCAACGAGCATGTCGGGAGCAGGCGATGACTGAGATGGTGGAAAGGATCGACGACTACGGCAGGCCGGCGTGGATCGCCCTGATGGTGGTCGGCTTCATCCTGTTCTGGCCGATCGGCCTGGCAGTCCTGGCCTTTCTTCTTTGGAGCGGACGAATGGGATGTGGTGGACACGGCTGGGGACGCAGCGCTGATCGGCGCGAGCGGTTCGAGCGGAAAATGGAGCGCATGCGCGAGAAATTCGAGGCCTGGGGCGGCAATGCACGCGACCGGGGCTTTCCTCCGACTGGAAATCGCGCATTCGACGAGTATCGTTCAGAGACGCTGAGGCGCCTTGAAGAAGAAGCAAACGACTTCCGCTCGTTCCTCGATCAACTCCGGATGGCCAAGGACAAGGCCGAGTTCGACCAGTACATGGCCGATCGGCGGTCGCGGGGGTTGGCGGGCGATGGCGATATTCGGCCGTCCCAACCCAATCCAGGTGCTTAACGGCCGTGATCAGAGGGTCTACGGACGCGTGGCGACACGCGTCCGTTTCTGTTTGATCCCCCCGAGCCAGTCAGACCTTGCTACCGAGGCCACGCCTCGCGCCGCAGTTGGTCTCCTACCGCGGGATCGCGAGCGTATCGGTATGGCCGACCACCGCACCCGTGCGCACTTCAGCCAGCCACGCGGCGGCGGCGGCCTGGGCCACCTGTCCCGTCTCGGCCGCGGCACCAGCGAAGCCTGTCGCCAGGTCGCGAATGAGTTGCGCGTCGCTTGCCCCCAGGATCCACGGGCTGTCGCCTTCGCGCACGTCGTAGCCAGCCGAGAGGAAGGCCTGCCGGAGAGCCGCTGCAGCGGCAGGCCCGGACGACGCGCCGAAGCCCTTGTCGCCGCCCTGATGCGCGCAAAATGCCTGCAGCATGGCGTTATCGGCTGCGTGCGGTGGCGACCAAGTTTGAATGCCATTGTACGTCAGCACCGTGAAAAACACGGCTTTCCGCCGCGCCACGGCCCCGGCGAATCGTTCGATAAAGGCAGGCGAACCGAGATCGAAGAAGGCCGATGCCGTGACGAGATCGGGGTTCGGGCCGAGCGCGTCGTCGAGGTCCGTCGTGAGGTCGGCCCGGCGGAACGTCACATGCAGCCGCTTCGAGGCCTTGCGAACATTTAGCGCGTCGCCCGCCGCATCGTGGTTGTCTGCCCAGGCCGCAATCGCGTGGCGCGCCGCCGCCAGCAGCCGCGGATCGTAGTCGACGAGCGTCCAGTGCTGCTCGTCCGGCAAAAGATGGAACGAACCCCTGAGGTTCGATCCCGTGCCGCATCCGACGTCCACCACGCAGATGGACGCGCGACCATCGAAGCGCGAACGGACATGCTGTGCGAGGTTCGCGTCGCGCGACCGATGATCGACAGGTTCGCGAAGGGCGAGCCATTCCGGCGAGAAGCCGCTCATGCTTTAGCCTTTCGGATAGCAGCGTTTCGAATGACGCCGGCAATGATGCGTGCCGTATCCTCCCATCGCGGCAAAGCGAGGCCCGCCCGCCACGACGCGTCGGCCATGGCCGCGCGGATATCGAGGCGGCTGATCATGGTCCGAATGGCGTCCGCCAAGACAGCATCATCGGCCGGTGCGACTTTCAGGGCTGCTTCGTCAGGCGCGGTCTCGGCCGCGGCGCCGCCGGTCGTGCACACGATCGGCAGGCCGTTCGCCATCGCCTCTGCCAGAACCATGCCGTAGCCCTCGAAAAGCGAGGACATGACAAAAACGTCGGCGGCGGAATAAAGCTGCGAGAGCCGCTCGCCCAAAACGGCTCCCATGAACGTGACCCGGTCATTCAGACCCGTTGCGCGGACGAGCGCACGCAATTCGACGGCCGTCTCGGGACTGCGATCAAGGGCGCCGGCAATGGTGAGATGCCAATTACAATCCGTCAGCCGCGCGAGCGCCTTTATCAGCCAGTCGTAGCCCTTGCGCGGGACGATCGAGCCGACGGCGAGAAGTTGTAGCGGGTCATTCGTACCATGCGACCGCGGTGCGGGATCGGTTCCCGGCACTGCCACGGCAATGCGATCAACCGAAACGCCGAAGTCGCGCACGAGCAGCCGTCGAATCGACGGGCTGGTTACAATCACGGCTTGCGATAGTGCGAGCGCAGTGGTCTCGCTCGCCTGGAGCTCGGCCCGCCGCGATGGCGATAGCCCCTCCTCGAGCGCGAGTGGATGGTGGCAGAGCGCGACGATCGGCCGATCGAACTCCCGGATGAGATGTTCGGGCATGGCCCCATAAGCGAGGCCGTCGATCAACAGGACGATGCCAGGCGGCAGTGCGCAGACGATATCGGCCGTCTGCGCCAGGTCCGCGGAGGACGGGTCCGGATAGGCCGCGGGCAACTCGATGTGCGTCACATCCAGATCCTCGGCTGCGAGCAGCGGCAGGACCCGCCGGTCATAGGTGTAACCGCCCGTGGGGAGGCTCAGGTCGCCGGGTATGAGGAACGCGGCTCGCGTCTTGCCGTGCATCTCTTGGCACCGTTCCGGACTCATCTTCAGCCGACCGGTCCCTCGAACCAGGCGCGGGCGAGATCGGTCTCGTGCAGGGTCACGCGGACCTTGGACAGGCCCTTGCCGTCATCGCCCAGCGCGCCTGTCCTGGCAGCATCCGCGATGCGATCGAAGATGTGCCTGGCGAGAAACTCCGTGGTTGTGAGCTTGCCCTTGAATTCCGCGATCTCGTCGAGATTCTTGTAGGCGAGCGGTTTGAGCGTCTTCGAAAGCACGTCGAGCGCTGCGCCGATGTCCACGACAACGTTCTGCGCCGTCAACGTCTCGCGAAAGAAAGCCACGTCGACGACGAACGTCGCGCCGTGCATGCCCTGCGCCGGACCGAAGAACGGGTCGGGCAGCGAGTGGGCGATCATGATCCGGTCGCGGACCTCGACGGCGAACATGGGAAGCTCCTTCAAAGAGACAGCGATTGGTAGGAAAACAAGGTCTCGCGCAGGCGCGCGAAGCCTGCACCGCGCACGAGGTCACAGGGCAAGAACTGCGTACACATCGCCGGAGTTTGCCGTATGCGGCAATCGGGAAATGTGGTCGATCATCATGCCGGGCTCGATCCATCGGTCGAATGTCAGCACCTGGCTTTCGCCAAGCGCCACGTCGAAGCGATAGGAGCCAAGCTCCATAAGCCGCTCGATGCAGCGCGCGGCAACGTCGCGCTGGATCGTGGTGAACTCGAACGACAGCGCCTTGACGGGCCGGGACAGCCCAGACAGCACGTCGGCCTCGAAACCTTCGACATCGATCTTGGCGAAATCGGGCGCTCCGTGCTCGGCGATGAGCTGATCGAACGTGGTGACCGGGACCTCGATGGCGCGATCCCATTCATGTCCATCCCAGCCACCGGCACTATCGGCCGCCTTCACGAACTCGGTCGACAGGGTGGTCACGGTGGGATTTGCAGAGTTGATGTGCAGCGTCAACGACCCGGACCGGGGTCCGCACGCCGCCTCAACCAGCGTCACCTGCTCGTCGCCTGCATACACGGTCCGGACGACACGCGCGCAGTCAGGCTGAGGCTCCAGAGCGACAACCCTCGCGCCGTTGCGACGAAACGCGCCGATCCGGTCACCGACGTGGCTACCGATGTCAAACGCAAGATCTCCCTCGCGAACGAAGCGTGCGTAGAGGCGATCCATGGCCGCATCCCGCGCCGGGTCGCCGTAGTACACGTCGAGCGACCGCCTGAGCGAAGCAAGCGTCGGGTCGGACTTGAGGTCTTCGATGAGACTGGGCATGGCTCGCGTACATGGCTCGCGTCTACACGGCACGTGTGTTTCGGCCGCCGCGGTGGCCGCATCAAGGCGCTTCAGGCAGGGCCTTGCGGCCGCGACCCCGTGACTTCTACCGCCTTGAGCCTTCGTGCCTGAACGCCGTCTGAACACGTCGGCTCGGACGGTGGGATCGATGTCCCGCCCACATCCCCCGCTCGTCCGCCCGAATGGAGTTGACAGTAAAGCCGATTGATTTTAGTTTCCTTGTAAACTAAATGAAGGCCATGATGTCTACGAAAGCGCACGTGTCCGAGCTCACGGATCATCTGGGATACTGGCTGAGGCTCGTCTCGAATCACGTCTCGCTCGCCTTCGCCCGGCGCCTCGAGGCGGAAGGCGTCACTGTCGCCGAGTGGGTCGTACTTCGGGTGCTGTTCGAGTTCGATCATCTCGCGCCCAGCCGGTTGGCGGCCAGGATGGGAATGACGCGAGGTGCCATCAGCAAGCTCGCCGATAGGCTTGTCGCCAAGGGACTTGTCGAACGCACCGACAGCTCGCTCGACCGCCGCGCCCATACCCTGCTGCTTTCGGCCAGGGCACGGCATCTCGTGCCGCGCCTCGCTACATTGGCCGACGCAAATGATCGGAACGCGTTCGGCGTCCTCAACGCGGCAGAATGCGCAGCGCTTCTGGCGGTGCTGAAGAAACTCGTCGCCCACCACAACCTCACTCACGCTCCGCTCTCTTGAAGCCTGCCAGACCAGCAAGGACACGACGCCGATGAATGCCTCGCAGAAAGCCGCAGCGCGTTCGGCCATTGCCGGTGCCTACGACGGCAGCATGGATTTTCCATCCATCATCGTCGCTTTGTCGGACGCCGGATTTGAAGGCTATGCCGTAGACTACCGTCGCGCGGCTGCTACTTATTACTTGCCCAGTGGATCAAGTTTCGAGCTCTCTCTCCCCGCCGACGAGGGATATGTAGCGGCAAATTTCAGCGGCGCCTCCATCAAGGAGGCAATTCGCGAGGCCCAACGCAACGGGACCGGCTACACCTACAAGGGCTTCTGCCGGAAGGTCATGGCCGCCGGGTGCGCGGGATATATGGTCTCTTTCCCGGGCCGGCGCGTGCTCTACTATGGGCGCACCGCCGAGGTTCACGTGGAGCATTTCCCGGATTGATGCGCACTGCCGTCGACGCATCTCGGACGACTGCAAGCAAAGCTATTCAGGCGATGCGAGACAGGGGTCGAGAACGACGTGACCAGCCGTGCTGCGCTCGTATCCGCCGGCAAACGACACCTCGTCGCCCTCCTTCATGCCGTTCGCTTGGTACGTGATGCAGACCACATGCAGCTGTCCCTTTTCGCACATGGTCAAGTAAACCAATGCGCTGGTGGCTTCCACCTTGGTCAGCCTGCCTTTGATCGAAAGCGTGATGCGAGCGTTGGTATTCGGCGCCTTTTCGGCCCAACTGCGGATATCCTTGCAAGTGGCCGGCGACTCCGCGACCTCTTCGCCTTCTCGAAACGGGCTTGCTTGATCACAGCAGTCAGCTATCTGCGCGAAGATCGGCATGGGCGCCGCGCATAGCAACGCCGCCACAATGTGGGGAACGAGACGCATTCTGGTTCGTACCTCGCGACGACCATGTGTGCCTGCGGCGCGCCGCCAAAGCGGAACGGCCGGCACCTCATGCAGCACCTTGCACTGCCGCCACCTCCGTCGGTCTCGCGAAGTCTTCCGGAATGCCGGCAATGCCATGACGCTGCATCCAGCGGCCAAGTGCCGGTGACGCCGTGATCACCGCGAACGGGATGGCAAGCAGGTAGCCGGCCGTCAGCGGCAGGCTCCACCAAAAGAGCGCGGGCGATATGGCGTAGAGCAGACCGCAGAGCAGTGTACCGAACACCGTCTGAGGCCAGAGGTTCTCGGCGGCGGTGGTCCACGAGATGCCGTAGGCGTCACGCGACTGGCCGCCCCAGACCACCGATTTTCCGAAGGCGAGGCCGACCATGAACACTGTCGTGCGGAAACTCGACACCGCGCCCTGCAGGAAAGAGAACACGATCTCCACCGCCGCCGAGACGGCGAAACGCAATGGGCCACCGAACGACGCGACGCCGCCTTTGGTCAGCACGGCGTCGATGAGCCCGGCAATCTTGGGGGACAGATACATGGCGAAAAACACGATGTAGAGGCCGATCGCCAAGGCTGTCGGGTAATCGGCGATTGCGCGCGCCTGCCACGCCGAGAGCGGCAGAGTGGCGATCATCAGCGTCCAAGCCGGAAGTCCGAGGAACATCAGCACCGCCCAGACGAGCTGGAACCGGCTCATGGGCTTGAGCCCGGGCAAGTCGAGCAGCTTGACGTATTGCATATTGCCTTGGCACCAGCGCACGTCGCGCTTGGCGAAATCGAGCATGGTGGGCGGGTTCTCCTCCCACGAGCCGCCCTCGAACGGCAGCACGCGCACTTCGTAGCCGGCACGGCGCATCAGCGTCGCTTCGACCTGGTCGTGGCTGAGGACGTGCCCGCCCAGCGGCGGCTTGCCAGGGAGCAGGGGCAGCTCGCACTGCTCGATGAACGGCCTGATGCGGACGACGGCGTTGTGGCCCCAAAACGGGCCGCAATCGGCCGTCCACCACGCCTGGCCCATCGTGTAGGAACGCATGCCGTGGCGCATGCCGAACTGGAAGATGCGCGCGAAGGCCGACGACGACGGCATTCCGACGACAAGTGTCTGGATGAGGCCGAGCTTCGGGTACGCCTGCATCATGCGCACGATCTTCACGATCGTTTCACCCGACATGACGCTATCGGCGTCGAGCGGCACCATCAGCTCGAAGTCACGGCCCCAACGATCGCAAAACTCGCGTACGTTGCCAGCTTTGAAACCGAAGTTGTCGGTACGGCGACGGTAGACGATGCGATCGCCATCCGGATCGCCCGCCTGCCAGGCGGCGACAGCCTTCTCCTCGGCGTCCGCGACATCGGCGACGTTAGTGTCGGAGAGAATGAAATAGCTGAAGGCGCCGCCCTGGCCCGTCGCGTCGACCGAGGCCTTGATAGTCTTCATCCGCAGGATGGCGCGGGCCGGCTCCTCGTTGCGCACCGTCATGAAGATCGCGGTCTTGGTCGTGACCGGCGTGGGCAGGTCTCCGGCGGCCGCGAAGGGCGCCACCTCGGCGGCCGGGTCCTTATGAGCGTGCAACAGCCAGAGGCCGATCACGGCATTCCAGAAACCGAGGACCGTCCACGGTGTGCCGAGCGCGAAACAGGCCATCAGCACGACATCGAGCGAAGTCCAGCCTCCCGCGCCGAGAATTTTTGCCGCGACCAGCATCATGGCAAGCCAAGTCGCCACGTTCAGGCTCAGCACGAGCCAGCGGCGGTGCGAAAGCTCGGCGATCGTCTGAAGGCCGGCCGGTGAGCTGGCGCCGCGCGGAGCGATTTGAACACGCCCGGGA
>JBFWXN010000130.1:0-9753 GCA_050187415.1 Hyphomicrobiaceae bacterium
GGCGGTTCTAAAGTCCTGGCACCCTGGAACGGTAGAGATCGATGTCGATGCGCCCCGCGCCGGCATCGTTGTCCTGCACGATCTTTATTATCCAGGGTGGACAGCGCGCGTCGATGGCAGGCGCGTGCCCGTGCTGCGCGCTGATATCCTTTTTCGCGCAGCTGAGGTCCCGGCCGGTCGGCACAATGTCGAGTTCCGCTTCGAGCCGCTGACCCTGGAAAACCTTTGGGCTGCAGCCCGGCAACTGGCTGGCCTGTCCCTTAAGCGACCGTCGGCACTATCGCCGCCAACCTGACCTGTACGCGTCACGGGTGCGTCATCAGCCGCCGTAGCCGAATTGGGCATCCCCGGCGGCAAGTCAAAGTCCCGGATTTTCCGAACAATCCATGCCGCCACACGCGCCCTCAGCGCACATCGATTGCGTCTCGCCGCACAACAAAGGTACCTGGTTCTTATTTCTCCCAGCGCGTTGACTTCAATTAGAATATTTTTCTATTTCTCTGGCGATCATTCGCGTCGAGGAGATCAGTTTTGCGCTATTTCCCTATCTTTCTGGATCTCGCCGGACGCACCGTCGTCGTCACCGGAGGAGGCGAGAAGGCAGCCCAGAAGCTCCGGCTGATCGCAAAAACTCAAGCCCGGATCATTGTCTTCGCCAGCCATCCGAACCCCGAGATCATGCGGTTTCACGAGTCGGGGCGCATCGACCTGCGTCGACATCGGCCGGACGCCGCCGACCTCGATGATGCGGCGCTGGTATTCGCCGCCGATGATGCACCCGCCGAGGCCGAGCACGTGGCCGGATTGGCTGCCGCGCGCAACATCCCTGTCAATGCGGTCGATGCCGCCGAGATCAGCGCGTTCATTATGCCCGCCATCGTCGACCGCGCACCGGTGACGGTCGCGATCGGCACGGAAGGCGCCGCCCCCATCGTGGCCCGCCAGATCAAGGCCCATCTGGACCGCTGGCTGCCGGCACGCTTTGGCCATCTTGCCTCGGCCGCAGGCCGGTTGCGGGACCGGCTCAAAAACGAGATCGCGTCGGCCGATCTTCGCCGGCGCCTGTGGGAACGCCTCCTCACGGGCACCTTTCGCCACCGAATACTCGACGGCGATGATCTCGGCGCGTCCGCGGTGCTGGATGCCGAAATCGCCGCGATGAAGGCAGGCTTGCCGGCAATCGGTTCGGTCTCCCTTATCGGCTGCGGTCCGGGCGATCCAGACTTGCTGACCCTCAAGGCGCACCAGCGCCTGCAGGAGGTCGACGTGATCGTCGTCGACCGCCTTGTCAATCCCTTGGTGCTGGAGTACGCGCGGCGCGATGCCAGGCGCATCGAGGTGGGCAAACGGCCGGGTGGGCCATCCGTCGATCAGGACGACATCAACCGCATTCTCGTGCGCGAGGCGCTCAAGGGCCAGCGCGTGGCGCGCCTTAAGGGCGGCGACGCGTTCATTTTCGGGCGCGCTGCGGAAGAAATGGCGGCGGTGCGCGCCGCCGGGATTCCCGTCGAGATCATCCCCGGGATCACCGCCGCCCATGCCTGCGCGGCGAGCATCGAGCTACCGCTGACCCTGCGCGGCAAGGTTCGACAGTTCTCGGTGATCGCAGGCAGCTCGCGCGATGAGGCGCTCGATCTCGACTGGCGGAGCCTCGCACAGCCCGGCCACGCCTTCGCGATCTACATGGGCGTCCGCACCGCTCCGCTGATCCGCCACCGTCTGCTTGCCGCCGGCGCCGCGCCCGCCACCTCCGTCGTGGTAGTCGAGAACGGGACGTTGCCGGAAGAACGCTCGCTGCACACCACACTGGCGGATCTGCCGCGAACCCTTTTGGAGCACCGGATCGCAGGCCCGGCCATCATCCTTGTCGGCCTCGACTGGGCCGAGGCCTGCCTGACCCGGCCTGCGAAAGTCGAAACTGCGGTTGGGAAACCGGCATGCGCGGCCGAGGTGTCCGAACGGCTCCCGGAACATATCGGCGCAGCAGGCTGAACCTGATCCAACCCGCTCGTGAAAGGCTCCCCTCTTGGGCTCTCAAGCACGACTACCGGCTACGGCACCCTTCCCTGCCGACGACATTGAAAGCCTCAACAGGATCGTCGAGCGGGCAACACCGCTGCAACGATCCTGGCTGTCGGGCTTCCTGGCGGGACTAGATGCCTCGGTCGCGGCGCAATCGGGTGCGGCTCAGATACCCCGCGCGAAGTCGAAGCTGACGATCCTCTACGCGAGCGAATCGGGCAACGCCGAAGGGCTCGCTCTCAAGGCCCGCAAGATCGCCCAGAAACAAGGCTTCAATGCCCTCGTGCTGGACATGGCGGAGGCCGACCTGTCGGCGCTGCCGGACGTGCAGAATCTCATCGTCTTCGCCTCGACGTGGGGCGAGGGCGACCCACCGCAGCGAGCTGCCGATTTCTATGCGAGCCTGATGTCCGAAGCCGCGCCGCGCATCGATGGCGTCAGGTTTGCCGTATTGGCTCTGGGCGACAAGGCCTACGTCAACTTCTGCTCGACCGGGCGTGCCGTGGACGAACGCCTGGCGGCGCTCGGCGGCAAGCGGATGCTTGAACGCATCGAGCTCGACCTCGACTTCGCCAGGTCCGCAGCCGCATGGACGGAGCAGGCGCTCGTGGCCCTCACGCCGCAGGAGCCATCAACGACCGTCGTGCACGTGGATTTTCGCGGCGCGCCCGACCCTTCCGACGGCGAGCCTGTCTTCGACGCGGCGAACCCTCTCACGGCCGAGATAACAGAGCTCGTCAACCTCAATGGATCGGGGTCAGCCTCCGAGACCTGGCACGTCGAGCTTGCAACCGAAGCATCAGGCTTCGCCTACGAGCCCGGCGACGCCATCGGCGTCATTCCCGAAAACGATCCGGAGCTGGCTGAGGCGCTGCTCGCCGCCGTCGGCCTCGGCGGGCATAGCGCGCTATTCGAGCGCCTGCGAACCGAGCTGGACATCACGACGCTGACGCGCTCGACCGTCGAAAACTATGCAATGCTGACCGGCAAAGCCGATGTCGTCGCCCTGACAGCGCCCGAACGCTTTGCCGCTTATGCCACCGACCGACAGCTCATCGATCTCTTTGCCGAAAACCCCGCCAAACTGACACCGGATGAGCTGACAGGCCTGCTCAGGCCGCTTCCGCCGCGACTCTACTCGGTCGCATCGAGCCTCAAGGCTCACCCAGGCGAGACACATCTGCTCGTCTCCGCCGTTCGCTGGGCTGCGCACGAACGGGCGCGCAAGGGCGTTGCCTCGGTTCACATCGCCGACAGGTCGAAGAAAGGTTCGACGCTCAAGGTCTACGTCAAACCGAACCGCCACTTCCGCCTCCCCGACGATCCGGCCGCTCGCATCATTATGATCGGTGCGGGCACCGGCGTCGCTCCGTTCCGCGGCTTCGTCGAGGATCGTGCGGAATCGGGAGCCACAGGAGCGAGCTGGCTGTTCTTCGGTGCTCGCAACTATGTCAACGATTTTCTCTACCAATTGGAGTGGCAGGATCATCTCAAGAATGGTGCTCTCGGACGCATCGACGTGGCCTTCTCGCGCGACCAGCCCGAGAAGATGTATGTCCAGCATCGCCTTCTTGCGCGTGCGGACGAGCTGCGCGGATGGATCGAGGACGGAGCGCACGTCTACGTATGCGGCGACGAGAAGGGAATGGCGCGCGATGTCGATGCCGCCCTTGCCAGGATTCTCGATCGTGACCAGGGCGACGCGGACCTCGATGAGGGGCGCGCACGACTCAAGGCGCTCGCGAAGGCCGGACGCTACCAGAAGGATGTCTACTGATGACTGAGAAGCGGTCCCGCAACGAGATAATCAAGGAGAACAGTCGGCAGCTTCGCGGCACGATCGCGCAGGCGCTCGACGAGGTCGCCACCGGCGCCATCTCGGACGATGATGCCCAGCTGACGAAGTTCCACGGTACCTACCTGCAGGACGACCGCGACGTCCGCGGCGAGCGGGCGCGCAAGCGGCTGGAGAAGGCCTATTCGTTCATGGTTCGCGCGCGGATCCCCGGTGGCGTGGTCACTCCCGCGCAGTGGATTTCGTTCGACGACATCGCGAACAACTACGCCAACCACACGCTCCGCATCACCACGCGGGAAACGTTCCAGCTCCACGGCGTCATCAAGGGCAATATGCGTCGCACGATGCAGGCCATCAATGCCACGCTGCTCGACACGCTCGCGGCCTGCGGAGATGTCAACCGCAACGTCTTGTCGGCCGCCAACCCTCACCTGTCCAAAGCCAATCGGGTTGCCTACCAGCTGGCGCAGCACATCAGCACGCACCTGCTTCCGCAGACGGGCGCCTACCACGAAGTCTGGCTTGACGGCGAGAAGATCGAGGACCGCACGCGGCCGGCCGGCACCGGCGAGGAACCACTTTATGGCGCGCACTACCTGCCGCGCAAATTCAAGACGGTCATTGCCGTCCCTCCTAGCAACGACGTCGATGTCTATGCCCACGACCTCGGCTTCATCGCCATCATCGAGAACGGCGAGATCGCCGGGTGGAACGTGACGGTGGGCGGTGGAATGGGCATGACACACGGAGAACCCGAAACGTTTCCCCGCACCGCCGATCTGCTCGGCTTCTGCGCGACGGACCAGGTGGTGGATGTGGCCGAAAAAGTCATGACCGTCCAACGCGACTGGGGCAATCGCGAGAACCGAAAGCGCGCACGGCTGAAGTACACCATCGAAGACCGCGGCCTTGGTGCCTTCCGCACCGAAGTCGAGAGACGGCTGGGCTTCACGTTTGCCGAGCCCCGCGCCTTCAGCTTCACCGGCATGGGCGACCGCATCGGCTGGCAGCGTGGGGAGAACGGCAAATGGCACCTGACGCTGTTCATAGAGAACGGCCGGATCAAGGATCGCCCCAAAAAGAGTCTCAAATCGGCGCTGCGCGAGATCGCCGACATGCACAAGGGCGACTTCATTCTGACGCCCAACCAGAATGTCGTCATCGCACGGGTGACAGCCGCTCGGCGCAAGATGATCGAAGCCATCCTTGCCAGACACGGCATCGACATCGATACGACATCGGGCCTGAGGCGCAACAGCATGGCCTGCGTCGCGCTCCCGACATGCGGCCTGGCGCTGGCCGAGAGCGAGCGTTTTCTTCCCAGCCTGATCGACGCGCTAGAGGACGAGCTCGACAAGGCCGGTCTCCGGCATGACGACATCGTCATTCGCATGACCGGATGCCCGAACGGGTGCGCGCGTCCCTATCTTGCAGAGATCGGTCTCGTGGGTCGCAGCCCGGGGCTCTACAATCTCTATCTCGGGGCGGCATTCGATGGCTCGCGTCTCAACAAGCTTGTCGCGCAGGACGTGGACAAGGCGGCTATCGTCTCCACGCTGGCGCCGATGTTCTCGCGCTACGCCAAGGAGCGTATGGATCGGGAGCGATTTGGCGATTTCACGATCCGCGCCGGCTTCGTGAACCCGACGATCACGGGCAACCGCTTCCATGCCGATGTACGGCTCGCGAGCTGAGTTGGGCCACAAGCAACCGGTGGTCGATCGCAGCAACTTGCTCCAGCGAGCCAGCCAGTCCTGGATGACCACGGAGCACACGCCATGAACTTCCAGCAGCTTCGCATCGTTCGCGAAACCGTGCGGCGCAATTTCAACCTGACGGACGTGGCCAACTCGCTGTTCACCTCTCAGTCCGGCGTCAGCAAGCACATCAAGGACCTTGAGGACGAGCTCGGCGTCGAGCTGTTCGTGCGTCGCGGGAAGCGACTGCTGGGACTGACCGATCCCGGCAAGGACATGATCGATATCGTCGAGCGCATCCTGATCGATACCGCCAATATCAAGCGCCTGGGCGAACAGTTCTCCAACCGCGAGCAGGGCCAGCTCGTGATCGCCACCACGCACACCCAGGCGCGCTATGTCCTGCCGCATGTCGTGGCCTCTTTCCGCCGGGCTTATCCGAAGGTCCGGCTGACGCTGCATCAGGGCAGCCCGATGGAAATCGCCACCATGCTGAGCAACGGCGAGGCCGATATCGGCATCTGCACCGAGACACTGCGGGATGCGCCCTCGCTGACCGCCTTTCCTTTCTATACCTGGCATCACGGGGTGGTCGTGCCGAAGGGCCATGCGCTCGCCAAAGCCCAGCCGCTGACACTCGAGGCAATCGCCGAATGGCCGATCATCACCTATCACAACGGTTTCACGGGTCGCGGCAATATCGACCGCACGTTCGCCAATGCCGGTCTCACGCCCGATATCGTCATGTCGGCCATGGATACCGATGTGATCAATGCTTATGTCGAGTTGGGGCTCGGCGTCGGCATCATTGCGGCCATGGCGTTCGACCCCAAGCGCGACGCCGGCCTCAGGCTGATCGAGACCGCGGACCTGTTCAAGCCCAACACCGCTCTTATCGCCGTACGTAACGGCGCATATCTGCGCAATTATGCCTACAGGTTCATCGAGCTGTGCTCGCCGGCTTTGCCGGAGGCAAAAGTACGCGCGGCCGTGCTGGCGGAGCAGCCCACATCTGTGGAGGTGGGGTATAAGGGTGAGAGCAACGTGCGCAGGTTCGCGGACCATGCCCCGCGAGGCACCTTCAGCCCGCCGGACATCAAACGTACCGGCTGACCGGCGCGTTCAGGGCGCGATTGCGCCGAGATAGCCGCGCACGTCGGGCTGCGCGGTCAGCCGGGCAAAATCGGGATACCCGCGCACGCGCCCGCCGCCGACGAACAGAAAACGCTCGCAGATCTCCTTCAGGATCTCGAGCTGGAATGTTGCCGTCGGATGCAGGCAGACGAAGACGAGCCGGCCCTCGCTGCGCAGTCTGCGGAAGAAGTCCAGCATGAAGCCGATGTAGCCGTCCTGAGTGTTGAACTGCGGCTCATCGAACAGATGCACGAGCGGATAGTCGCTGTGCGACGGCTCGAGCAGAGCCGACGGCCACGTCTTGGAAAAGCGCCGCACCTGGTAGGACTGGTGATAGTGGATGGCGAGCCGGTCGCGCTGCCGGTAGCGCACGCGCTGCATGTCCTGTCCGTCGACGACCACACGACCGGACGTTGGCACGTTGGAGCCGGCAATCATCTCGAACAACGTCGTCTTGCCCGCTCCGTTCGGCCCCATAACACCGACGATCTCGGGGCGGCCGAACGTGTGATCGACGTCGAGTCTGAAAGCCGGCGAGCGGTCGAGCAGGCTTCGCCGGTAGACCTTGCTCACCGCCTCGAGCCGCAGCAACGGCGCCGTCTCCTGCCCGGTCATCCCGTGCCTCCCAAAAGCCGCTGATGCAGCGTTCGGTCGCCGGCAAGCGTTGCCGCAGCACCGGACCAGGCCACCTGTCCGTGATCGAGAACCACGGCCTTGTCGGCCACGCTGAGAGCGATGTCCGCGTTCTGCTCGACGACGATGGCCGCGACGCCGGCCTCCTTGAGCCGGCGGATCACGGCCAGAACGTCGTCCACCACCTTGGGCGCCAGCCCCTGGCTCGGCTCGTCGAACAGGACGAGACCGGGTGAACCCAGCAGCGCGCGGGAAATGGCCACCATCTGCATCTCGCCACCCGACAAAGTCTCCGCCTCGCGCCCCATCAGGTACTTGAGCGGGCTGAAGATCTCCGTCACCTCCGCGAGCGTCCACGGCCGGAAGGCCGTCGCCTTGATGCCGAGCGACAGATTTCGCGCCACCGTGAGCGTGGGGCACAGGCGACGGTCGTCCGGCACCCAGCCGATCCCGGCGCGCGCGATCTCGTGCGTCGGCCGGCTCGCAATGGATGCACCACGGAAACGGACATCGCCGCGTCGCGGGCGTGTAAGGCCGAGGATCGAGCGCAGCACGGTTGTCTTCCCCGCACCGTTGGCGCCAAGAAGGGCCAACACCTCGCCTTCAGCAACCGACAGCGATACGCCGAACAATGCCTGCGTCTCGCCATAGAACGTATCGATGGCCGTCACGTCCAGCATCAGTTGAGCCGCCCGAGGTTGGAGGCCTGCACCCACGGGTTGGCCTTGAGCTCGGCCGGCGTGCCGCGCGCGATGACCTGCCCCCAGTGAATGACGGAAATTTCGTCGGCGAGCGAGAACAGGAATTCCATGTCGTGCTCGATGACGACAAGGGTGAGCGCGCCGCGCAGCTTGCGCACCAGCTCGGCGAGCCGCGCGCGCCCATCGCTGCCGAGTCCGGCCGTCGGCTCGTCGAGGAACAGCAGCTTCGGCCGGCAGGCGAGTGCGACGGCGATCTCGAGGGCGCGCCGGGCGCCGTAGGGCAGCGATCTGGCGGGCTCCTCGGCACGATCCGACAGCCCCACCTGATCGAGAATGGCGGATACGTCGGCGGCAATGGCAGGATCCGCGTAAGCGGCGCCCAGCGCATCGTGGCCGCGCACGCGCGTCGCCGGCAGCGCAACAGCGACATTCTCGAACACGGTGAATTCGTCGAAGAGATTCATGAGCTGGAACGACCGTGCCACGCCGCGCCGCGCGATGGCTTGCGGCGAAAGGCCCGTGATGTCGTGGCCGTCCAACAGCACACGCCCGCGATCGGGCTTGTAGTGTCCGGTCAGCACGTTGAAACAGGTCGTCTTGCCGGCGCCGTTGGGGCCCATGATCCCCGACAGGGTGCCGGGTGCGAAAGTGAGCGACACATCCTCCAGGACGACCTTGTCGCCGAACCTCAGATGAAGGTTCTTGGCCTCGAACAGCGCCATGGCCTTGTCACCTCCCCTGCGGCTGCGGACCGGCAGGCGCGGACGACCGGCGCTCGCGGACCGCACCGCCCGAAAGCAGGCCGGCAAGGCCTTCCGGCTTGAACAGCACCAGCACGACGAACAGGAGCCCGAACCAGAGCATCCATGCCGTTGTGAAGGCGCCGATAACGTCGCGCGCGAGAAAGAATACGACGGCCCCGATCACAGGCCCCCAGAACGAGACGAGCCCGCCGCCGACGAGCGTCATCATCACCACGTAGCCCGAGTTGTGCAGGCTCATCACGTCCGGGAAGGCGGAGGCCTGCGCCATCGAGAACAGGCCGCCAGCAAGCCCCGACAGGGCAGCCGAGATGACCAGGACCGCTGCCTTGTAGCGCCAGACATCGTAACCGACGAAGCGTGCCCGCATCTCGTTCTGCTTGATCGCCTTCAGGATGCGGCCGAACGGCGAATGCACGAGCCGCCACAGAAAGAGCGAGACAGCCATGAACACGGCGAGCACGAAGTAAAACAGGGCGGAGTTCTCGGAGAGGTCGAAGGACGTGATACCGAGGGCCACGGGCAGCCGCGCGATCTTGAGCAGCCCATCCTCGCCGCCTGTGATGTGATGCGCCTTCACCGCGATGAACCAGAACACCTGACCGAAGGCGATGGTCATCAACGCGTAGTAGATGCCGCGCCGGTGGGAGATGAAAAGGGCGACAAGCGCGCCGCCCGCCGCTGCCGCCAGCATGGCGACTGCCAGACAGAGCCAGAGGTCGGGCGCGATATTGAACTGCGCCAGGCCGAAAGCGTAGGCGCCGAGTCCGAAGAATGCACCGTGACCGAACGATGGCAGCCCCGCGTGGCCGAGCACCAGATTGTAGGCCATCGCGTAGGTCGCCCAGATCAGGATCTCGACAGCCAGATACTGGTAGAGACCGATGCGCTCGATCCAGAGCGGCACGGTGGCGAACAGAGCCCAACACAACAGCATCGCCATCGGCAATGTCGGGACACGCCCGGGCAGCATCTCAAACCTCCAGCACGCTCTTCTTGCCGAACAG
>JBFWXN010000131.1:0-9604 GCA_050187415.1 Hyphomicrobiaceae bacterium
AGCATCCACTGATCCCGGATCGCGCGTTACCGGATAGAATAAGGGCCCTGTTCGATGAACAGGGCCCTTCTCGCTCATGGGCCCCGCTCATGGGGACCCGAGGACGTTCATGGGCACACGAACGCGATCCTATCGGGATATCACGTCGACGACTGTGCGTTGATCCGGCTGCACGATCACCACATCCCGGTCGACCTGGACGAACCGGAAATCACGCAGCTGCGGGATGCGGTCCTCGACCGCGACGGGGAAGCGCTCGAGGCGCACGCCGTCCGGGATTTCCGCGCCGAGCGCCAGCCGTACATTCACTCCGACATGCGGGAAGTCGTCGGGACGAATCTCGCTGACGACGTAGCCGCGGTCGCGGTCGGAGAGCCGCAGGGTCGCGATCTGCTCGTGGCGCACGGTGGGCGTCTCGTCGATCACGTCCACGATCTCGTAGCTCGTGGGATCGATGATGCAGATCGTGTCCTCGACGACCACATAGCGATAGCTGCGGTATTCGGGCAGCACGGCAATGACGGCCGTCGGCACGGGATAGAGATGGACGGTGCGGGGAACGCGCGTTCCGATGCGGATGTTGAAGTTCACCTTGGTGACATGCGCCTTCCGGTCGAACGACTGCCGCACCTTGGTACGCTGCTCGTCGCTCAGGGCGCGGAACTTCTGCGAGGATTCGTGCTCGCCACGGTTCGCCTGCCGCTCCTTTGCGGCCCCGTTCTTATCGTTTTTCGAGGCGCGGGTTGCGTTGCGATCTTTGTTCACGCCCTCGGCCTGATCGCCTGTCTTGCGATCCTTCCGCCCGGTATCGGTCGCATTGCGACGTTTTGTGTCGGTCGGTTTCGAATTCTGGTCCCGCGTCGTTTTGGCATTGCTGTCGCCTTTGGTCCTATTGCCTTCACTGTGCCGGGACCTGTCGTTGCGTTCCTGGGAGGGGTTTTGCGCCGCTCGACCTTTTGACGGTTCGGTGGCTTCGCCCTTGGCCGCTCCCGGTGCGCGATGCTCTTTCTGGCCTTGGCCATCGGTGGCAGGGCCGGTCGGCGCGCGTTCTGATGCCGCCGGCGGGTTACCTGCGCCGCCGCGTTCGCGCTCGGGGGCCTGCTGCGCGGATACGGCAGCCGCGCTTGCAACGAGGGCGGCGACGGCTACCGCTGTGATCTGCGGATTGAACTTCATGACTGACTCCTCAAGGGTTGCGTGAAGCGCAGGCGCGCTATTCGCTTTCACAGCGACAAACGCTGTGTCTGAGGAGCCGTTCCGGTTTCATCCATGGAACCTGATGCGGCGAAGCCGCCGCCCGGATCCGCGGCCTGCGCTTTAGCCGCGATAGTGCGAGTACTGCCCTTTGGGCTGGAACCGCTCGAGATAGGTCGGGACGATCGTCGCCGCGGCGTGAGGTGACGGGCGCCCGAGGCCGGCGAGGGTCCGCTCCTCCGCGACGGCAGCCGGACTGACGACATTCGGTTGTTGCAGCATGCGCACCTGATCGACAGTCAAAGGCCGCAGCGAACCGGGAAACGGCAGCGTCGCCAGCGCAGCGAGCTTGGCAAGCGTGAACGGTAGGTGGAGATACCAGCTCCGATGACCTGACCATGTCTGTGTGAGATCGAGAATCTCGCGGAAGGTCAGGACCTCCGGTCCGCCAAGTTCGTAGACTGTTGCGGGCTTGGCGCGGCCGGCGGCCGCAGCAGCGACGGCGGCGGCGACATCGCCGGCGAAAACGGGCTGAAAGCGGGTTTTTCCTCCGCCAATGAGAGGCAGGGGAACCCACGGTCCCATGCGGGCCAGGGATGCAAAGCGATTGAAGAACGCGTCCTCCGGTCCGAACACGACCGATGGCCTCAGAATGATCGCTTCGGCGAACCGCTTCGTGACGGCATTCTCTCCTGCGGCCTTCGAGCGGCCGTACAACCCTTTGGAGCTGCGGCTGGCGCCGATGGCGGAAACGTGGACAAGCGTACGTACGCCGGCTTCGCGCGCAGCCTTGGCGATGACATCGGCGCCGACCACGTTGATGGCCTCGAAACTCTGATCGCCCGAGTTCGTCAGAACGCCCACGAGATTGACGACCGCGTCCGAGCCTTCGACGGCCCGACGTACCGAATCCGGGTAGCGGACGTTTGCCTGGACGGCATGGATTTGCCCGACGGCGCCCATGGGCTGCAGGTATCCGGCGAGGTCGGGGCGTCGGACGGCGGCGCGGACGCGCCAGCCCTCGCGCGCCAAGGCGCGCACCGCGTAGCGGCCGATGAACCCGGTGCCGCCAAAAACCGTAACCATGCTACCCTGTTCGAGCCTGGAATTCATGCCCCGCTCCATTGTCATTCTCTCCGCCGAGAGCGGATGAGACATAGCGGGAGGGGGAGCCCCTGTGAAGCACCAGTTAATGTCTTCTGGACGCCGTTCGACGGGCATTCCGGCGGGCTTGGCAGAGCGGTGCGCCGCGACTATGGTGTGGCCGCGCACCGGGCGGAGCTCTCGACGCGAGGCCCCACGCACCGGAATACGCTGCCATAGCCGGCACTAATAGCCGGCACCATGGGCCGCCTTAGCTCAGTTGGTTAGAGCACCAGATTGTGGATCTGGGGGTCCCCCGTTCGAACCGGGGAGGCGGTACCAATATCATCAATGTGTTAGCTGAATTCGTCACGCCCAGCGTTCCTGCGTAGTGCCAATCTAGTGCCAATTCGGATCAAATTTCCGGGCTCGGGACGTGGCGCGGTCGCGGTTCAAGAATATCCAGCGTTGGGTGAGTATCGATGTCAGGCGAGGCGAGTCAATTAATGTCGCCGCGCACGGCATGGTCGGCTTTGCAGAGAAATTCTCGCCTTGTTTGCGTGCCAAGACGCTCAGCGGTATCCAAAAGAAAGATAGCGCCTCGTATCGGAAATTTATCTCGGGCAGCGCTAAGCGTGTGCGCCACCATGGCGCCACGGTCCTTGGCACGTTGGACGGTCGCGATGATCTTCTGCCGATCCTTAAGTGCCAGGGCGTTGATGTTCGGGTCAAAGGCTGGCAGCCTTTGCGAGGCATCGATCCGGATCGCAAAACTCCTTGCCGCGCTGCCAATTGGTTTACTCATCGTCAAATGCCTCTGCATCTCTCAGTGATTGCCGAATGCTGCTCTCCGCGTAGCGCAGTATGCCCTGGTACAGATCCACTCCGCAGGCGAAGGGGGGCATCCCCTTGAGAGCCGCGGTGGCGTTTTCCCGCAACGCCAGATCCTCCGGAAACGGCTCCCCCGGAGTTCCGCTGCGCATCCCCGACACCGCCGAGCTGAACAGATTGTTGCTGCCGCGCCGGTAGCAGTCTTTGCCAAACTGCTGACAGCGCTCCAGATAGCGCGCCACGAACGCAATGTTGCTAAAGACGAACCTATTTGGCGCTTCGCTCAGCAGCTGGCCAATTAGCTCCAGGCCCGCCTGATCGGCGACCTCCATCCATTCACCGAGCGCCCGTGTCAGCGTCTCGTCGAACGGGAACATCCAGCCGAACAGCTCTGCGGCGCGCGACCGGAACTCGTAGGCCTCGTTTCGCTTCGCCACCAGCCAGTCCGAGACCAGCCGCAGCACGTTCGCAAAATCCGGTGCCGCATTGAAACGTAGCGGTACTTTCCCATGGGGGCCGTGATTGCTCGCCCGGAATTCCTGCCAGCTCTTACCCGCAGCGAACTCCACCCTCTCCATGAGGAACCGCGCCAGCGGCTCCGCGGATTTCTCGGATGCCAGAGCCAGAAACTCCTCGACCCAGTGCCCCTTGAGCTCCGGGACATGCTTCAGCCGTTCCAGCAGGGCTAAGACATCGTCCTTGCCTAGAACCTCCATCAGCACGTTCCGGTCATTGTGTAACCACATCAGCGCATGGTCGGCGACGCGCGCCGACAGGCCAATATTGCCGGTCGTGATCAGATCAATCACCGTGCGCGGCTGAGTTTTGGACAGCGAATACATGGAGGACAAGCCGCTAAGCACCACCTCTTCCTCATCGCTTGCCAGAAGCATTTGCAAGGTTGCCTGATCCGTCTCGTCTAGCGCTTTCGGCCCCGCCACCGCGTAGGCGCCCCCCACGTCAACCAGGTGCTCCCTGCTGCCCGACTTGCAGAATTCTCCGACCAGCCTCAGCCCCAGCTCGCGGTTCTTCGCCAGCGTCATACCCAGTGCCGTCGAGGCGTATCGTTTCGTCTCGCCGGGCGACGCGGACAGCGCATCGCGGATCACGGCCTCCGCAAAGGCGGGCGAGGCCCCCATCAGCTCGTTCATGAACGCGAAGGGAGCCGCGTCCTGTGCCCCAATCTCTTCAAGCGCCGCGTCGATCACAATCCGCAGCTGCTCCGCATCTGGGTGCGCTTGCTGAAGCTCCGCTGCCAGCCCCTGGTGAAACTCAGCAAGCTTCGCGCGCACCACATCGAAGTCACTGATCTTCTCCAGCAGCATGCCGTGACCGTCGACCAGGCCGAGGACAGTGCGGAACTCCAGGCTCGTAGGTAATGCATCGATGATCGCCTGCGCCAGCTCGGCCGGCTCGCCGGTGCCGTGGTGCGCGTGCCACGATACGGATCTCACGATCCGCAGCAGGACGGCGGGCCGCAGCTCCTGGCCGCGCACAATCCCGAGCACCGCCTTCAGTGTCTCTGTGAATTCCCGGTCCCAGCCATCGCGCGGCGCGTTCATCGGATAGCGCAGCGCCTGGTCCAGCCCGCTCGCGGCCGCGAGAGCCGCCCTGCGATTCTCGCTCGACAGAAGATCAAGAAGAAGCCTGATGACTTTTTTCCGATACTCAGCGGCGTAACTCTGGTTCACCGAGAAATGCGACCATGTCATCGTCCGACGGTCCGAGGATTCCACGCTGTGCCCGTCCACCTCCAGCGCACCACACAGGAAATCGAGCGGCGTATTGCGCTCGCCCCACACGCCGGACCGGCCCATCAGCGCAATGCCAAACTCGACCGTCGCCACGATATATTCCCGCGGCTTGTTGGCCTCGACCTCGCACAGCTCCTTGAGAATCCGGATTGCGTGGTCGGTATGCGGACCGAGCTCGCGCTCATCGCCCTTGCCAAGATGCCACAGGCCTTCCAGTGCAGCGCCGAGATGCCCGTAATTGTATCCCACATATTTCAGGATTTCCGGCAGATGGCGCAGGAACCGCCCCTGCCGCATCTGGTCATTCACGAATCTCAGCGCGCGATCCGGCTGATAGAATGCGACCGACGTCACCGCCTTCAGATACGGATCACCGTGCTCGTGCTCCGGCCTGATCATCGCCCAGATTCCGTCGAGCAAACGGCTGTTGCTCGTGTCGCCGCGCGCCCGGCGCCAGTCCAGCCGGCCCAGATTCACGACCAAATTCTCAAGCCCGGTCCCTTCGACGCTGCCGAACACCTTCTCCGCGTAGCCGGTTGAGGCTCCGGCGATCCCGATGCATTCCTTTTCGATGATGTAATCCGCCAGCAAGTCCGGCGCGATCCGGTAGCGTTCCCCGCGCCTGAACGCGACGCCGCTCTCCACCAGCAGCCTGATCAGTCTCGCCGCCTCCGGCTCGTCAAGCCCCTCCACCTCCCTGATCGCCTTTAGCAACGTCCGATCCTCCGGGTGGAAGGGTTGCACCAGCGCGAGAAAGCGCAGGAGCTTCGAGATCTGAGGCCCGTCTGCTTTCCTCCCGACGTCGCCAGCGATCACGTCGTGAAACGCTGACATCAATTGCTCGCGGAATGCTTTCTCGTTCGTCAGAAGTTCCAGATGCTGCCGCTCCTTCGATACAACCTGCGCGCCGACCACCGTCGCCAGAGGGCAATCGCGGGTCAGCTGCGCGATGTTTTCAGCTGCGACCTCGGGGCCACCATGTTTCCGCAGCACCTGCCGGGCAAGCTCGGTAGCCTCCTTGAGACTCAGCCAGTCGAGCATCACCTCGCCCGTGCGCTCGCCCGTCAATGCAAACTTCCCCGCCTGGGCCGTGATAAGAGGCCGGCCGTAGGGCCGCAGCGACAGCACTAGCTTCGCTTGGTTACCCGGATCGGCAGCGTACCTGAACAACAGGCTCAGGTCCTCGCGCTCATGCGCGTCGTCAATCACCAGCAGCTTCGGCCCGCTTCCCAAATCCTCGAGGCTCTTGCCGGTCGCCGCTTCGGACTGTGATAGGAACCGCACCAGCGTGCCGCTGCGCGCCGCCTCGAACTCCTCCACCGCGGTCCTCAGCAGCCGCGTTTTGCCGACCCCAGCCGGGGCCACCACCATCAGCGCGGAAATCGCGCTGTCCTTCATCGCCTGCCGGACCTTATCCAGCTCTAAAGTTCGGCCGACTAGTTGCCAGCTGTGATTGAACGCGCTCGTGTGCTCCGTGAACGGCGCGTAGAATTTGGCCGTTGTCAGCCACGGGCCGGGCTCGCTCTCCCCGAGCAGCGCCAGACGCTGACCCCGGAAAAAGATGTCGACCAGCGCCCGCTGTTCCTCCGTGGGCAGCGAGCGGATCTCACGAGAAACATCCTCCCGGTCCCACAGATCCCAGCCGTCATGCTCCGCGAGCGCCGACCGCGCCTTCGGGCTCGCCGTCCGCGACAGAACAAGAAACTTCTTTTCCGCCTTCCTCGTATGCTTGGCCACCGCCGCAGCCACCTTTTGCGGTCCGAATTCCTCGACGCGCTTGCCCTGGAACGTCCACACCCTCCCGTCCGGGAAAGTGACTTCCAGATCGGCGCCGTCCTGAGTGTGCCCTTGGCTGCCGAGGCGATGAACCTTTGCGTCCGGGAACCGCGCGGCAAGGAAATGGAGTAGGAAACGTTCGAACCCGTCGCTGCTCAGAGAGTCGATGGGAAATGGCGCATCGAAGGTTGCAATTGCCGCCTTCTCCGTGCGGTAGCCCGCAGCCGCCAGAAGCTCCGGCAGATCGCCGCCAACAGCCGCAGCGATGGTTCCCACTTCATCATAGCGCGGGCGCGACTTCCCGCCTTCCCAGCGACTGACCGTCTGCTGCCCCACGTCCAGCCGCTTGGCCAAGTCTGACTGAGATAGCCCTGCTTGCGTCCTTAATCTGCTAAGTAGTAGGCCGAATGCAGCATATTTACCCATGAATGGCACCCATTTGATGAGTGCCACTTCTAATACGCTTTAAATGAGTGCCATGTCAAATGTCCGGCGTTGGGCCGTGAGGAGGAAAAAAACCTAGCTCTCATCAGTCATGAGCGGGCGTCAGCGCCGATGTCTGCTCTGTATCGAAGGCCTATCCCCGAATTTCGTGCATTGGATCTCGACGGCCCTGTCGGTTCACGACCGAAAGTGAGCGGCAAGTTCGCTTTGGTGGGAGTTAACGACGCGTCGTCCTGACGTCGACTATTGGGGATCGAGCATGCATTCCTTACTACTTCTCCCACAAACGACCGTTTTTCGGAGGTCGCGACGGCCGTCATGGCACTGACGGAAAACCGGGCTTCGCGCCTTCCCATAACTGTGTCTTGAAATAGCCCTCCCGAAATCCCATGTCGGAGACGGATTTCGGGAGACGACCATGCGCATCGGCTACGCCCGCGTTTCGACGGATGATCAGACAACCGACCTGCAGCTCGATGCCCTCGACAAGGCCGGGTGCGAGCAGGTCTTCACCGAGAAGGCCTCCGGCGCGCAGCGGGACAGGCCGCAGCTCAAGGCGGCGCTGAAGTACGCCCGCAAAGGCGATACCATCGTGGTGTGGAAGCTGGACCGGCTGGCCCGGTCCCTAAAGCAGCTCATCGATACGGTCGAGGACCTGGAGAACCGCAAGATCGGCTTCAAGTCCCTGACGGAGGCCATCGACACCACCACCCCCGGCGGGCGGCTGGTGTTCCATATCTTCGCTGCGCTGGCAGAGTTCGAGCGCGGCATCATCCGCGAGCGCACCGTAGCCGGGCTGGCGGCGGCCCGTGCCCGTGGCGCGCGGGTCGGACGCAAGCCGTCACTGGGCCCGAAGGATCTGGCGGCGGCGCGCGCCATGTTGAAGGACCCGCGTATCTCCATCGGCGAGGTGGCGCGCCGACTCGGTGTCGCGCCCAGCACGCTGTACCGGCACATTCCGGCGGCTAGGGCCGTGGTCACACGGGGCGAGCCCGCGGAATAGCTGGATCGCGACCCTAGAACCCGTGTGACACCATCTGCAATACAGCGACCTCTTCTATAGTCTTGGAGCGATCACTCCCGGCGGCGTTAGCGATGGCTTTGGCGCGCAAGCTAAAAATTGCGCCTTTAGGCGTTTGAAGAATGGAATAATGAGAGTCCACAACATTTTGGTTTCTGTGGCAGGAGGCGATTACCTCGAATACTTCAGAGCCAAGAATGTATCGGCTTGTTCGTTTGGCGCTTGCAAAGGTCCCCTGGCAGGCGCGCGCCTCCCGTGACAGAGCCAAGTTCACGACCTCGTCGACAGTGGTTGCTACCCATCTTTAGGCCAAGAAGAGCACCAATCGAGCCGTCTTGATACTCCCACAGAAGCTCAGGGGATCCGGCGGAGGCGGGAAGGTACTTGAAGTTTGCTACACCGGCCGCGGAAAGAAAATCAGAGGATATTGCAATCAAAGCATCCCGGCCTAGGAATTGATTTTCTTGGGCCGAGGGCACAAGGTTGCTCGTTGCGCGGCCTGAACAGTTCTTGGCATCCTCGACTTGTCGGATGCTAGCGACTACACGAGCTTGTAGCGGTTCGAGCTCCACGCGATCTATGGAACGCCACTTGCAGCTTTCATTTGAAAATGCCGACTTTGCCCGGTCGGATGAAAAGCAATACCCAGCAGTAGCATATATTGAATTGCGCATGAACCAGAGTTCATCGCAACCGTGAATCGCGAGCGGCTTATCGGTTGTGCTGTGTTGGCACGACAAAAATTCACGAGCGACTACCCCAGATCGTGTCGTCTTGTGCTTGTTTTTAGCGGATGCGCGCGCCCATTTTGTATTGAGGTCTGCATCGGGAATCGTGACGATCATGCCATTTTCTAGGCTGCCCGTTACGGTCCCATTGGGCGTGGCCCGAATATTCAACGGTGGCTTTGGATCGAGAACGATGCATTCCCATGCGATAGCACGCGCAGAGGTTAGGGCAAAAAGAAGGGCGGCAGACGCTGCACGGAGCATTTAACAGTTCCGGTCTAAATTGTTAAGAATTCAAGGAGGTTTTTGGATCTGGATAGCGCTCGATTCTGTGGAAGCGGTATAGCTGATGAGAAACGAAATGAAGAAGGTAGTCAATGAACTCCTGCGGAGGCAGCAGTTCCAACCATGTTGGTAAAAGCGTGGTCGGTGGAATTGGACGGTGGCTGTTACATGTCAACCGTGAGAATTCCGTAGCAAGCAGGACGGCGCAGCCCCTATTGACGCCAGCACCAGCGACGCATGACGTCGTGTTTCTGGCAGTCGGACTGCGGAGTTCCAGACGGAGCAGAAAGGACCCGCGCATATCCATCAGCGGCACATTGCGTTGGCGCGCCGTGGCAGGCTCGGCGCGGTGGGACTTGCTGGGGAAGAGGTGCGAAATGGGACCATTCCTATCATCATGGAGGCCAAACCTGGGCCTTTCGGTATGCTAGGCTCAAAAGCAGGTTATGGCGCATGAGCTGGAGGACAATGCTCAGCTGGCTCGCTCC
>JBFWXN010000132.1:0-9576 GCA_050187415.1 Hyphomicrobiaceae bacterium
ACCACTCGCTACTGGTACTGTTTCTGCATCTTCGGCACGATTGGCAGCGTGATCGTGGTGTCCTCGGCCGTGGCTGCATTCGGGAACTGCTCGGGCACCGGACTGGCGCAGATTGAAGCCGATGCCCTTGAACGACCCCATGATCCATTGTCCGTGTGACTCGAGCGCCACATCGAGTGATCCCATCGCGTGGTGGTTGAGTTGCGAGCGCATGAGCAAAGCGAGGCCGCGGCGATTCGTGATCACGGTGCAAGATCATTTGAGCGGAACCATACAATAAAAGACATGGTCGAATCCAGACTGGGTAATGACAGTCACGTCGATTATTCTAAACCATCTCTCAAATATAGGCTCAATCCAAACGCGATCGAAATGGAATAAATGGAAATCATCCACCGGAATTGGTGGCGACGCCGTGGGAATATAGGGGGGGGCACCCGGTATCGAAGCGAGCCACACGAGATATCGTCCGCCCTTCACCAGAACACGGGAGACCTCCGCAAGTGACCGCTCTATCGACAGCACGTGATCAAGTGATGTTCCGGATACCACCGTGTGGAACGATTTGTCGGGCCAGGGCAATCGCTCGTTGAAACCCTGAACAAGTTCAACATTCGGCGTGGTCGTCGCAGGCAGTGGCTCCAAGCCCGAAATTAGTGATGGATCATACGACAAAAGATAGGAGGGTACTCCGTGAGGGCCGCAGCCGATGTCGAGTAATCTGCCATGGCTGTAAACATCGACGTAAGCGCCGAATAGCTTAGCGTACCAATGGTCACGGTGGCTGCAGCTTGCTTCGCGTTGCTCATAATAGCTCCGTTTGCCATTCTCGAAAAGCCTTCTCCAGACCGGGTAGGCAACCGGATCTGCGGCTTGCAACTCGGCAAACGCAGCCTCAATGCTCTGCTGTTTGGCGGGAGCATATTCCGAGTGCCAAGGGCGGTCTAACTGATAAGTTCTCATTCGGCGTGCAGAAAGCC
Organism: Hyphomicrobiaceae bacterium; assembly: GCA_050187415.1. Taxonomy (GTDB): domain Bacteria; phylum Pseudomonadota; class Alphaproteobacteria; order Rhizobiales; family Hyphomicrobiaceae. The sequence goes on from JBFWXN010000132.1 coordinate 981, forward strand.
CTGCGGTGAGGAGCGCACCGATGACAAGCTCGTTCCGTTGCTCGCTTCTTAGATCGATCGACTGTCTCGGTAAATCCTCTGTGCGCACAAGAATTTGATCAATCCGCGCTTCGAGTCTGGCGAGCTGAACGGCCGACTCGTTGATAGATTCCTCAAGACGCATCAATCCAATAGCAGAACGGCGAATACCATCTGCGGCTTCCTTGATTCGGCCAAGTACTGTTCGTTTCGAACGAGCATCCGCAGCAATCAAAGCATGGCGCTCTTCGTTCATAGGTCATGATCTTTTCTTGGCTGCTTATTGGCTTCGAGGGTATCGGTACGGCGATGAACATGGCGCCATTCGACGTTGGGATAAAACACTGCGCCGGATGGATATCCCGGCGTCACTAACCGCAGTCGATAGAAGCGATGGCGATATTCGTAAAAATCTACATGCCCTGACCGAATCGGCAGCAGACCTATAGACAGAAGATAATCTCCGGCCAATAGTTGAAAGGATGGAAATCGAGCAATCAAAACGCCCTCGCTTGCCGGCGGCATGCTGCTCTGCAGCACGTCCACGTCTGCCGCGTTGTGACCTGAAGGGGTCGAAGTGCTAAATTGTGCGATCAATTGCAGATCTGATTCGCGCTCTATCGCGAACGCTATTCCGAGTTTTTCCTCGGGCCTATCTCCCACGCAACGGTAACTCACCTCAATGGAAAAATCCTCCCAAGTGCGCGTTATTGCGAGATCATTCCGAAGCTCGTTTATGAAATTCACGGCCTCAATCACGACCGGGCCTTTGCGGAATACCGGCGTCTGTTTGAGCGACTTTTCAGAAATCGCGTCTCGTTCATGCAACTGCGCGATTTTGTCGGTAGCTTCTAGTAAATCGACACTTGTCGTTTGCAGGTCACCCGCAATAGTGCCGTCAGGGGATTGAGCAGTATCAACTTGGTTGACATCGAGGTTGACAATGGAACCCAATTTATTGGACATTCGCATATGGGTATCATAGTCGTAAAGGCGGGTGACCTGTCGCGCCTCACCGATTTCACGAACCGAACCGCCGTCTATCCAAACCGCGATATGGCACAGTTGAGCGATTTGCGCAGTGCCATGGCTGACGAAGAGCACTGTAGCTCCGCTCTCGCAAATCTCACGGATACGGCGCATGCATTTATGCACGAAGTAGGCGTCTCCAGCGGCCAGCGCTTCGTCGATAATGAGAATTTCGGCATCGACGCTGATAGCGGTGGCAAAGGTGAGCCGCGCCTTCATGCCGCTGGAATATGTCTTGAACGGCTGGTCGATAACGCTTTCGAGTTCGGCGAATGCAATGATCGAGGGCGACTTGGCGATGATTTCCTCGCGGCTCATGCCCGCGCACATCCCACCGAGGACGATGTTCTCCCGCCCGGTGTAGTCGTCGTGGAATCCAGTGCCAAGTTCCAGGATGGCGGAAATCTTGCCGTTGACGTCGACCTTGCCGGACGTCGGTTGGAGTGTGCCGGCAATGATCTTTAGAAGCGTGCTCTTGCCAGCGCCGTTGGGGCCAATGACGCCCACCACCGCACCTCGGGGAATATCGAGCGACACCTCGCGCAAAGCCCAATGCTCCGAATGGCGGGATCGGCTGTCGATCGCCTCGATCAGAAGATCGAGCGGCCGACGGTAGACTTTATATACCTTCGAGACGTTCTTCACGCTAATCGCGACGTCCGCATGCACGCGGGCTGTACCCGAGGCCTCACTCGCACACGCATGATCGGGCCTGTCTCGAACGCTGGTTGTTAACATCAATGCACCTCAGAGCACATTCGCCACATATGGCTTGAGCTTGCGGAACACCCGAATGCCGATGGCGAGGCAAACGAAGGCCAGTACGGCCGCCACACCCCACGCTTCCGGATGGCGAATTTCACCGAAATAAAGACAGTCCTGATAGATCCAGATAAAATAAGAGAATGGGTTCAGATAAAGCCACGGGCGGAGCCCCGGGGGAACCCACTGCGGCAGATAAAAGGCGGGTATCAAATAAACGCCGACCACGGTAAACGCTGCCACCATGTCCTTAAGGTCACGAAAAAACGGAGTAATGGCGGCGAGCGTATAGGCGACGCCCAGCAGAAACGTAGCATGCAGAAGGATGCAGGCGGGCAGAAGCAACAAGGTCCAGGGAGCGTCGCCGCCCAGCAGCATACGCCCGATGAGCAGCACGAGCCCCGTGAGCAGCGGCACACCCGACGCGATGATGACCCCGACCGGCAGGACCTCGATAGGGAACACGACCTGTTTGACGAGATTGGCCTGCCCAGCCAGTGCCGTTGTTGCCCGGCTGAGCACCAACTGCGTCGCCAGCCAGGGCGCAAGACCCGACAAAATGTAGGTTGCGTAGTCGCGAGGCATGTCAAGGTTTGCTGCGATCTTGACACGCAGCACGACAGTGAACAGGAAAATGTAGACCGCAAATAGGATGAGCGGGTGCGCTACGATCCACAGCCGGCCGATGGCTTGGCCGGCATACTGGCTTCCAAGATCACGTCGCGTCAGTTCGAGGCAGAGCCGTCTGTTGCGCCAGATGGCGGCGACACCTTCCCGGACGGCTTGAATATTCACAATTGGAGCGACGGTGGAACCAATTCCGCGCAAGGCTGTCAACGCCAGCCTCATAGATAGCTCTCCATGAATTGCTCGAGGTTGAGCAGAGACCAGATGAGCAATCGCCGGTTCTCGCGCCCCTCGAGATGGTCGCTGATGAGCCCCTGCACGGCCTCTCGGCTCAGTACATCGTAAATACGCGCCTTCGGCATCATCAACCGCGCGCGAACGTAATCGATACTCTCGCCCTTGAACCAACTTGCATCGGGCGCCGAGAAGCCCTGCTTTTCGCGATCGGTGATCTGAACAGGAATGTGGCGTCGCATCATGTCGCGCAGGATCAGCTTTCCATCCTTGGTTTTCTGGAAGTATCGGTTCTGCTTACCCCCAGGCTCGTTTTCGTCCATCTTCACAACCTCGGCGAGGTTGCCAAGCTTGGTGCTCGCCGGCAGCTTCATCGCGAAGTCGACGAGGTCATTGTCAAGGAAAGGGACGCGGCTCTCGAGGCCGTGGGCCATCGAAACCTTGTCCTCGACCACAAGGATGCCGTTCAAGAACGTCTTCGCCTCAAAATACAGCGAGTGATTGACGTAGTCCTCTGGGCGCGTCAGCGACGTCGCGTGCTCGTGGAACACGCCGCGGAAAATCTCGCGCGGGTCGACGTGTCCGACCTCGTTCCATATCGGCGCGAGAACATCCTTGCGACGATCCTCCGGCAAAAGCCGCTGCCAGAAAGTAAAATACTTGTCGACGTAATTTTCAAAATCTTCATTTACCACGGCACGATAGTAGCGCCAAGGGTAGCCGGCGAAGAGCTCGTCTCCGCCCGCACCCGAAAGCACGACCTTGACGAATTTAGACGCAAGGCCCGCCGCATAGAAGTTCGGATAGCACTGCCCGACTCGCGGCTCCTCGAGGTGCCAGGCGAGCTTCGGCAGGATTCGCTCCATATCGCCTGCCTTCAGAACCATCTCGTAGTGTTCTGTCTTGAACATGTACGACATGTATTCGGCGGCTTGACGTTCATCGTACCCCATTTCGACGCCGGATGCGGAGTTGAGGTCGAAGCCGACGGTGAAGGTCCGCATCCATGGCAGCTGACGAGCAGCGAGCGCCGCGATTGACCCGGAATCCATTCCGCCCGACAGGTACGAGCCGAGTGCAACATCGCTCATCAGCTGTCGCGAGACGGCTTGCTGGAAGAGGTGGTCGCCCTCTTCGACGTACTGGGTCTGCGTGCGCTGCTCAGACGGCTCCTCGAAACGGAAGTCCCAATATTCAGTGTGCTTCGGCGACCTCTGCCCAAGGCGCGTCTGCACGTAGGAGCCCTGCGGCACGAGTTGGACGTTCTTAAAAAGTGTGCGCTGGGTGAAGAAGTTCTGAAACGAGAGATACTCCGCCAACCCTTCGAGATCCAACTCCGACTTCAGTGCTCCATGTGCCAGGAGCGCCTTGATCTCGGAGCCAAACAGCAGCGTATCACCGGTGACGGCATAGTAGAGTGGTTTGACGCCGAACCGGTCGCGCGCAAGCGTCAGGGTCTGCCTGTCCCGGTCCCATATAGCGAAAGCGAACATGCCATTCAGCCGCCTGAGGCAGCCGAGCCCCCACTGTGCGAACGCATGCAGCAAAACTTCGCTGTCGGTGCGACTGAAGAAGCTATGGCCCTGAACCGTAAGCTCAGCACGCAGCTCTTGATAGTTATAGATCTCACCATTGTATACCAGCGTGTATCGGCCGTCAGGCGTCGTCATCGGCTGACGACCGAGCGGCGAGAGATCGATAATCGCAAGCCGACGGTGGCCAAGCCCGACGGAACCCTCGACGAACTGGCCCTCTCCGTCCGGCCCGCGATGGGCGATGGCGTCGGTCATCGCCTTTAGTCTGACCGGCGCGCCTGGTGCCCCATCAAGATGAATGAATCCAGCGATGCCGCACATACCTCGAACTTCCTAACTGGGCTGCGTGGGCTCTAGATGATCGAGGCAATTTACGCGGAGACTCTGGCCCGCCGCTGCTCGACCTCGGACTTATGGGTCGCGCGCCAATCGATTAATTGCCGCAGGCCTGCGTCTAGATCGATCGTGGCAGTAAAGCCAATTTCGTCGATCGCCCGCTTCGGGCAGCCGATGCGGTTGCGCACCAACGTTGCTTGGCTGCGTGGCGCGAAGTTGATCGGCTGGTTGCTGCCAGTCAGACTAATGAGCCTCTCGGCGACCTCGCGGAGCGACGTCCGCTGACCGGTCCCGACGTTATAAAAACGATCCGTGGCCGAGGCCTTCATGGCGCAAAGGTTGGCGAGACCGCAATCCTCGGCCGCGACGAAGTCGAACGCCTCCGAGCCGTCGCCGAATACCGTCGGCCCCTCGCCGCGATCGATCGCGTCTAGCATCTTCATGATGACGGCTATATAGGCGCCCCGGTAATCCTGCCGTGGCCCGTAGACATTCATGTAGCGCAGGCCGACATGGTCAAGACCGTATCGGAAGTGGTAGGCCCTGGCCATCGCCTCAGCGGCGATCTTGGTTGCGCCGTAAAAGTTCTTGTTGTTGAACGGGTGATCCTCTGTCATCGGCTCCTGAACCGCGTCGCCATAAACAGAGGCGGAGGATGACCAGACGAGGCGTTTCACACCCTGACGCACGCAGCCGTCGAGCACGTTGAACGTGCCCTTCACGTTGACGTCAAAGGCTGTGCGCGGGAACTCGTGGCATTGCAGCAACCAAAGTGCGGCGAAGTGGAAGACACCGTCGGCGCCCTTTAGTGCTGCATCAAGGATGTCGTTCTGCGTAATGTCGCCGCCAGCCTCGAACACTGAGACACGCGGATCCTTGAGCGCGGCTTCCAGGTTCTCCATCGTGCCGCGAACGAAGTTGTCATAGATGACAATCTCGCCGACGTCTTCGCGGATGAGGTGGTCTATTGCATGCGAGCCGATGAGACCCGCACCACCGATGACCACGAACCGCTTGCCTCTTATATCCATGTGCCCCCCAACTCATCCGCTGAGCGAAATCTCCAAGTTTACCGAAACCGTGGCTCACGCCTTCGCCGCGCGAGTCGCCCGCACGCAGGCCCCACATATGTGCCCACCTTTACCAGCCCGCGAGATCTTCAGACACGCGTCTCGTCTGTAGACCCGCTCGAAGACACGCTGCGAGGCCGACAGCCGCTTTCTACTGCGCCATGCCTGTCCACCCTTTATGTCGCCACCTCGGTGGCGATACGCAGCGACGTCAAGGCAGGCGCCAACACTCGCTCGGCCCCTACGTCGCCGACGATCAAATCGCAAACAGACTGTCCGTTTTCCACCCCGGTAACGATCCAGCCGTCTGGCTGTGGCACTACCTCCTCAGACCGCGCCACGACCGGGGTCCGCATCACCTTCTGCCCGGCGCGCTCACTGTCTACAATAGCGGCCACCTGGAGACCTTCCTCAGCGGCTGCAAGCAAGCCGATATAGGCAAGCTCGCCACCGCCAACCAAGCCGATGCTCCGCCAACCGCGCCCTGTTGCCTCCCGCATTACTTCAGCGCAATCGTGGCGCGCGCGCCGAAAAAAGGTCAAAGACCAGCTCAGGTACTCGCCAGCCAGCCGCGATTTCTCGCTGAAACCCGTCGGAGTGAGATAATATGCGAACCGCCCGGGGGGCACCTGCTCGACCTTGATCCATCCCTTTTTGACGCATCTCTTGATGTAAAGATTAATGAGGCCGAGCGCGACGCCAAGCTCCGATGCAAGTTTGCGCTGCGATACGTGCGCTTGTCGGGATACAGTGTCTAAGAGCTCGTTGAGGACGAGACCATCCACCTTGCCGACCTGCCCAGTTTCGTTGGCGGCGACCATCCGGCCCGCTTTTCCGACCTTCGTCTTCATGCATGGCCGGTTAGCATGTTCAGCATTTGAACGTCAATGCGAAGCATGCAGCCAAGAGCCGTCTCGGCCGTTTCTCCACAAGGTATTGAGCAGCACATCGGCACTACGAGAGGACACAGCTTGAAAGCGCTGCCGCGCCCCACGTTCCATTGGCCTGTGTGATCGTCGATGATCTCGTCTTCGAGCGGGATCGATTTGAACGTATGTTTGAAACCAGCGATGATACTACAGTGAAGCGACCGCGGCGGGTGGAGGTGTTCACCCGACCGGAGCGGCGGCGTGAATGGCCCGATGAGCGCAAGATCGCGATCGTTGCCGAGAGCTTGGGGCCGGGCGTCAACATCTCCGAGATCGCGCGGCGGCACGACCTCAATCCTTAGCAGCTGTTCTGTTGGCGCCGCCGGTTGCGGCCTGAGGCCGAGGCGCTGATTGCGTCGAGCAGCAGAGGATCGGAGGCGCTCACATTCGCGCCGGTCCAGGTTAAGGCGCAGGTTGGGATGCCCCCCGGTCCGCTACCAACGCCAGTTTCAGGCGAGGGCTCGATCGAGATCAGGGTCGGCACGATGACAGTGCGCATCAAAGGCGCCGTCGACGGCAGGACGCTTGCTGTCGTGCTGCAGGCTTTGAAGGTGCTGGCGTGATCGTCCCACCGATCGGCATCCGCGTGCTCGTTGCGACGAAGCCCGTCGACTTCCGGAAGAGTATGGACGGGTTGGCGGCATACGTGCAGGAGGCGTTCAAGGCCGATCCGCACTCTGGAGTCATCTACGTGTTCCGCGCCAAGCGCGCCGATCGCGTGAAGCTCCTGCTCTGGGATCAGACCGGGCTGGTACTCATGACCAAGGGCCTCGAAGGCGGTCAGTTCCGCTGGCCGAACATCGATGATGGCGTGATGCGCCTTTCTCCCGCGCAGCTGTCAGCATTGTTGGAGGGGCTCGACTGGTCCCGCGTCCACGCGCGTCGTGTCGCGCGGCCCATAGCGACCCAGTAATCCACATCCGCGCGCTCGTACGGCCTCGCCGAAGTCTCGGCAAATCGGCGATTCTGCGCGGCATGACGCTGACGCCCGATGAACTTGCCGACGATGCCGAGACGCTCAAGGCGATGATCCTGCTCGGCGGGCAGCGCGGTTTTTTTGAAGCTCAGGCGCTCGCGGTGCACAAAGCTCCATACCGCACCGTAACTCACCACAATGCCGCGGCCAGGTTCTCGCCGCCGAGGTCGACCGGCTCACGGCGCAGAACGAACGTCTCGACCACATCGTCTCAGTTCTGCGACGGGCCCAGTTCGGCCGTCGCTCGGAGAAGATCAGCGACGACCAAATCGAGCTGGCGTCGGAGGACGTCGAGACCGCGTTCGGCGCCGAGGACGCGGCCCAAGAGAAGGTCGAGCCGATTGCCCGGCGGGAAGGCACCGAGGCGCGGCGGGCGAACCGCGGTCATCTGCCGAAGCATCTCCCGCGTGAGGAGGTGGTGATCGCGCCGGACGAGAAGTCGTGCCCGTGTTGCGGCGGCGATCTGCACGTCATCGGCCAGGACGTATCGGAGCGGTTGGACAAGGTCCCGGCGAAATTGCGCGTGATCATCACCCGGCGGCCAAGGTACGCCTGCCGGAGCTGCGAGAAGCCGGGAGCTGAGGGCGCGGATGTGGCTGGGCATCCGAAGCGCCCCCGAGACACCGCCGGCGTCATCCAGGCTCCCGCACCTGCGCGCTTGATCCCCCGGCGGCCTGCCGACCGAGGCGCTCGTCGCCGATGCGCTGGTCTCGAAATATGCCGATCACTTGCCGCTCTATCGACAGGCCCAGATCCTCGCGCGTGAAGGCGTGCACCTCAATCGATCGACCCTGGCGCACTGGGTCGGCTTCGCCGAGTCGTTCAATGGCCGGCTGCGCGACGAGCTGCTGAACGAGACGGTGTTCCGGTCGCTTGGCCACGCCCGGAACATGCTCGCTGACTGGCGAGAAGACTTCAACGACCGCCGGCCACACACCAGCCTAGGAGGTCTTTGACCTTGCCCCCGAAAATGCCCCCGCTTTGATGTAGAGTCCGATCCACTTTTGGAGACGGACGTCATGCGCAAGAGCCTGCACAGCGAAGAGAAGATCATCTCGATCCTGAAGGAGCACGAGGCGG
>JBFWXN010000133.1:0-9559 GCA_050187415.1 Hyphomicrobiaceae bacterium
TTTTCCAGGGTCAGCGGTTCGAAGCGGAACTCGACATTGTGCCGACCGGCCGGGACCTCAGCTGCGCGAAAAAGGATATCGGCGCGCAGCACGGGTACGCGCCTGCCATCGACGCGCGCTGTCCACCCTGGATAATAAAGATCGTGCAGGACAACGATGCCGGCGCGGGGCGCATCGACATCGATCTCTACCGTTCCAGGGTGCCAGGACTTTAGAACCGCCGACGTCCGGTCGATGCTGTACTGCTGGCCTGGAAAATAGTATCTGCCGGCCGGCGGCGTCTCGGCATCGATCAGGATGCGATCCGGTTGCGGCAGATGCAGCAGCTCGCCACCTCGCGTCGTGATGTCGGAATTGGCCAGTTCCACACGCGAGCTGAAATGCACCCGGGGCAGCGAATTTGGAATGCGATAGATCCAGATGTTGGGCCCCGCGAGCAACACCTCGAGCCGGGTCGGCTTCGATTGCTGTTTGAGCTGCTCGATGGGCCGGTCGAGCACGACGTATTCGAGACCCAGAGCCCGTGCCAGCGCGCTGTCGTATCCCTTGAACGAGCCCGGAAACTTGCGGCTGGCCGTGACCCAGCCCTGTTCCGTCGGCGAAACGTAGCGGTCGTAGATGCCGATCCGCAGTGGATTATAGCCCGTCGTCGCCTCAATCTTGCGGATCACTGCAAGATTCTGCCAGGGTCCCGGCAGGCCCACGATCTCGACACGTGGCCGCGCGCCGTCTTTATGGCGGCGGTCGATCTCCGACATCAGAAGACGTAGGGCGCCGACATCCTCCGGCGAGGATTTCTCCAGCACGGCATAGAAGCTCCGGCCTTCGGCGTTGAGAAGCGAAGCCGCGTTCCAGAAGAAGAGCTCGCCGACCGCGATGAGGGTGACCGCAGCGGCGGCGTAAAGACGCATCTTCGCGCCATCGCCCATGACGAGCGCGGCGACACACAAAGCCAGCAATGCGAGAGCCGGCAGGCACGCGAGGCCCGAAGCCGCCACATGATTTGTCAGGGCGGAAACTTCGATGACGGATCCCGCCACGGCCAGAACGATCGATGCGACTGCCGATGCAGCAAGTGGATCGAGGCGGGGGGACCCGTCGGCGACATAGCGCGCGAGCAACTCGCCGCTGAGGAACGCGATCGCAATCACGACGATGAATGTTGCGTCTATCGGCCGGCGAAAGAAGGCAATTCCCGGCACGTGCTCGAACAGAAAGCCGAAAACGGGCGTGTAGCGTCCCAGGGCGAAGAGCAGTGCGAGCGCGCCGACTGCCGTCATGAACCGGGCGCCTCGCGACATCAGGCGCCCGCCGGCGATGCCGTGCCACAACACGAGGACAACCGGGACAACGCCGACGAACATGTAGTTGAAGCTTTCGTCGGTGCCGGCGACCTTCGGGATGAGCGAGTATTGCGGTCCCCAGTAGCCGATCGCGGGAGAATGTGTCCCGAAGACATTCGCGACGGCCAGTGTCGCGAGGTTTGAGGGATGGAGAGAGCCCGTCAGGGCTTCGGCAAGCGCCACATGCGGGCGATTTGAATAGGCGGCGAGCTGCAGCGTCAGAAGAACGGGAATGCTGGAGATGAGGACGATGGCGACAGCCATCCCGACCAGCAGCTTCCAGCGGTTGTTCGACAGCCGGTGCGGCGTCTCAGGCTGTGCGCAAAGCCTTATTCCTTGGGCGAGCAGCAGGCTTGTAAGAAGCAACGCAACCTGATTGCGGCCAAGCACGATCACCGCGGTTGTCAGCACGAACGAAATCGCGGCGATGACCGACTTGCGCTCGAGACAGATTTCCAGCGATAGCAGTGCGACCGGAAACAGGCCGTAGCAAACAATGATGCAGGAGTGGTTGAGCCGCCCCGATGCCGCGCCGCCGAGCATGAAGATGGCCGCTGCCAGCAGGGAGCAGGCGTCGGGCCAACCTCGCCGCCTGCCGATGGCTGCCATCGCCAGTCCGCCGGCGAGAAGGTGCAGCATCACCAGGATGTCGAAGGCACGCAAGGACGATGACGGATCGATCCAGGCCCACAGCAGAAACAGAGGCGAGAAGATGAGAGATTGCGGATCCGCGATGCTCGGCACGCCGCCGTACTGATAAGGATTCCAGAATACGGTCGTGCCGGCATGCAGTGAATCGCCAAGAAACCGGAAGAATGCGTAGAACTGGTTCTTGGAATCCCAAGGGATGACGGTATCGGTCAGCACCCATCGCAGCACCATCGCGCTCCACAGCGCCACCACCATTGAAGGCAAAGCGGCAAGTCTGCCCGGCCAGGCGATGCGGACGCGAAGAGACGACCGGCTTTCGCAGGCGCTCTGCGTCATGTCCTCCCCCTGCTATTGTTCGTTGTTATACGTCCGTAGCGAGTTCTCGCGACCGCCGTCAATCAGCGCGGGGCCCGGGCATGCTCATTCATTCATGGCGAGCCTGCATAACTCCTGACGATCGGGAGAAAAGAATGCTGCAGTCGCGAAACGGAGGCGGAGGCCGTTTGGCTCAGGCCTGGGGCCCGGCAAGGATGACGACCGCTTCTGCCAGCACCTGACAGCCGGCCGCGAGATGCTGAGGCTCGGCCCATTCCCGCTCGGCATGACTCACCCCGTCGCGGCAAGGCACGAAGAGCATGGCTGAGGGCGCCACTCGCGCGACGTTGCTCGCGTCGTGCATGGCGCCGCTGATCATTTGGATGCTCGGCAGGTGCAGGGTCTTGGACTGGGTGGTCAGCAGCGCGACGAGATGCGGATCGAACACCACAGGTTTCACGTCCATGGTCTCGACGACGTCGATCTCTACGCGTTCTTCGCGACCGATCCTCGCGGCGCAGCTTCGCAACTCGCCGCTGATGCGATCGAGAACCGTCTCGTCTTGATGCCGCAGATCGACGGTGAAGATCGTTGAACCGGGGATCGTGTTCGGTGAGCCGGGGCTGACCTGGATCCGGCCTACGGTGAAGCGGATATCTGGCGTGATCCGGACTGCGAAATTCCGCATTTCGACGGCGAGCCGGCTTGCGGCCATGAAGCTGTCCTGCCGCACGTCCATCGGTGTCGTTCCGGCATGCTGGTCGGCCCCTCTCAGCGTGATACGGAACCAGCGTACGCCCTGCACGCCCGTGACGATGCCGACAGGTTTGCCCGCGTTCTCAAGAACGGGCCCTTGCTCGATATGAGGCTCCAGGTAGGCGCCGATCGGCAGCGATGCGGGGAGCATGTCGCCATCGAAGCCGATGCGCGCGAGCTCATCGCCAAACGAGTGTCCATCCTGACTCATGATGCCGCGCGCGAAATCGCGGCTGATCAGGCCGGTGAAGGCGCTCGATCCCGTCAGGCCTGGAGCGAACCGGACGCCTTCCTCGTTGGTCCAGTTGACGACAACGATGGAGGCTTCGGTTTCCATGGACCGGTCGTTCAAGGCCCGGATCACTTCGAGGCCCGCCATGACACCGTAAACACCGTCGAATCTGCCGCCATGTGGCTGTGTGTCGAGGTGGCTGCCGATCAGCACGACGGGCCGATCAGGCTGGCGTCCGGGGCGGATCGCGAAGATGTCGCCGCAACCGTCGACCGCGATCTTGCAGCCGGCGTCCCGGCACCACGACACGAAGAGGTCGCGGGCCCCGCGATCCTCGTCACTGAGCGCGAGACGTGCGCATCCGCCGCCAGGCAATTTGCCGAACTCGGCGACGGCCATGATGCTGTTCCAGAGCCGATCGGCATCGATCGGACAGCGAACACCCTTGCGGGTTGCCATCGCTCCGATCGACCAGCCGCCTTCGTCGGCAGGCGAGGCCGGGGTCTCATCGGTTCTGTTTTTCACGTTGGCATCCTCGTTGTCGTTCTTTGTGTTGGGGCGCGAAGCGCCCGATTGATTGCGAGATGGGACGGGCCTCAAGTCGGCCGCAGAAGGATCGCCGGCTCCCAGCTCATGGTTTGCCGGCCGCGCTTGAAGGCGGCCACAGGTTGGCACACCTCGGCGATGGCCCGGTCCGGAGAGACCGAATCTATGACGACGACGTCCGCGGGATGGCCGACAGCTATTCCGTAGTCGGGAAGGTTCAGGATGCGCGCCGACCGGTTCGTGATCATCCGGAAGATGTCGTCGAGTTCGGCCGGCTGGGCGATCTGCAAAAGGTTGGCGTGCAGATTTGCCAGTCTAATGAGCGAGCAGTCTCCGTATGGGGTCGACGGGTTCAAAATGTTGTTCGTCGAGAGAGAACAATTTACGCCGTGGGCGAGCAAGGCATTGGCATCGGCCACGCCGCGCGGCACCGCGTGATCGTGGTTGCGCCCCATCAGGAACAAGTCGGTCGCCGGAAGAACCGTGACGTTGATGCCAGCTTCGGCGAGACGTCGGCCAACTTTTGCAAGCTCATCAGGAGGCAGCAGGGAGAGCTTGGCCATATGCCCGACGGTGACGCGACCGCCGAGACCGTATTGCTCGGTGAGCGCGATGACCTGATACACGTCCAGATGTTCGGCGCTGGGCCCAACGTCCAGATGCATGTCGATGTCGACGTCGAACTCGCGTGCAAGCTTGAAGATGCGGCGTATCTGCTCCGGACCGTCGCTGTCGTAGCGCGGAGCCGCACCGAGGACGGTTGCACCGCGGCGCAACCCTTCGGCGAGGAGGTCTTCCGTGCCGGGTAGGTTCGTAAGCCCGTCCTGGGGAAAGACGCAGATCTGCAGGTCGACGGCCCAATGGTAGTCGGCGGCAAGCTTCTCAATGGCGTCCAATCCGCGCATTCCGATCTTCGGATCGACCTCGACGTGCGTCCGGATATGGGTGGTCCCGCGCAGGATGCAGTCCTGCAGGGCGCGCTCCGCGCGCACATAAATATCCTCTGTGGTCAGCTCGGGCTTGATGGCGGACGTGTACGGGACCGGATTGATGGCGCGTCCGGTCATGGCTGGACGCCGGTCCAGGAGGTGCGCCTTGTCGAGGTGAATGTGCGTTTCGATCAGGCCGCCGCAGACCATCCGTCCGGCGGCATCATACGTCTTTCCTTCGGCGGAGAGGTTTGGAGCAATCGCAGCAATGCGGCCGTCGGCGATACCGATGTCCATCGGAGGACCTGCTGGCTCATCGGCAAGGCGCGCCCGTCGTAGGATAAGGTCCATGGGAGACGTCCACGCAGCGGGTGACGGTTCAGGCGCTCGCCGGGGCGGGTTTCCAGACGCGCTCGAAAATCCGCATGAAGTTGCCGCCTAGAAATTTGATCACGTCTTCGTCGGAGAAGCCGTGCTTGAGCAGGGCATTGGTCAGATTTGGCAGGTCCGCGTTGGACGCCATTCCTTTTGGATAGTTGAAGTTCAGTTTGCCGGCGGGAATGCCCTCCACCGTCGTGCTGCGCGCAGAGACGGATTTGAAGGGCTCAGGGTCCCAATTCTCCATCAGATCGGGTCCGATGCCGATGCAGTCGACACCTCCGATCTCGGCTACATGCAGGATGTGTCGCAAGAGGTCGTCGAATGTCACCGTCGGCTTTTCGCTGACGAGCGCATGCAGGGCGTGGAAGCCGATCACGCCGCCCCGCTTGGCAATTCCCTTGATCAGCGGGTCGGTCAGGTTACGCAGATTGCCGCACAGAGCCCGGGCATTGGAGTGAGAGGCGATAATCGGGTCCTTGCTGCGCTCGAGCACGTCCTCGGTGCCGCGATCGGAAAGGTGGGAGACATCGATAACGATGCCGAGCCGGTTGCATTCGTCGACTACCCTGGCGCCAAAATGGGTAAGGCCGCCGCCGCTCAACTCGCGAATGCCGTCGGCGACCTGGTTGCGGACATCGTGGGTCAGGCCCAGACAACGCAGTCCCAGCTTGTAATAGTGCCTGAGATATGAAATCTCGCCTTCCAGCGGAGAGGCGCCTTCCAGGCAGACGATGACGGCAATACGGCCATCGCGTTTGGCGCGGCGAATGTCCTCGGTTGTGGTTGCGAGGATGAAGTCCGTCGTCTCCTCGAGTTCGCTGAAGAGATGATCGAGTGCGCGCATGTAGCGCTGCTGGTAGTCGGTGCACAGCTTGGTTGCGGGCAGATAGCCGTACGGCGCATCTCCACCGACGTGATCGCAGACGGCGGTTACCCCGCCCGCGCGCAGTGTCGGCAGATGGCGCCGGACGAGGACGTTGCGTTCGCCGCTCTCTCGCCGGATATCGACATCCGAGGCAACGATATCGCTGTGGCCGACGATCACGATGGCATCGCGATGCAGGCGGGCGGGATCAGCGGCCATGGGTCTTCATCCTTTCTTGGTTCGCGAGGCAGACATGTCCGTCACGCCTGCCGATGGTTTGCTCCGGCAACGGCCTTGCCGCGCTTGATGACAAGAGCGATGCGTGCGTGATCCTGAAGCTGGGCGACGTCGGCCAGCGGATCACCCTCAAACAGCAGGAGATCGGCCTCCTTGCCGGTTTCGATGGACCCGATCCTGTCCTGGCGCCGCAGTGCCCGCGCGGCGACCGAGGTCGCCGAACACAGCGCTTCCATGGGCGTGAAGCCGACCTTGACGAGCAGTTCGATCTCGCGAGCGTTGCTGCCGTGCGGATAGCGGTTGCCGAGGTCCGCGCCGGCAGCGATGGGAATTCCGGCGGCTTTCGCGCGCTTGAGACTGTCGAGCCAGAGCGGTTCGTTGATCGTCATTTCCTGCCGCTGCTTGGGCAGGAGGTTGAGTGTCGCGCCGAGCTCCAGAACGCTGAACAGGGTCGAAAGAGTGGGCACGAGAACGGCGTCCGAGCGCGCGAAGAGCGCGATGGTTTCGTCGTCCATTCGCGTGCCGTGCTCGATCGTATCAACGCCCGCCCGCAGCGCGAAGCGCACGGACTCATAGGACTGGGCGTGTATTGCGACCGTGCGGCCCCAACGATGTGCCTCATCGACTGCGGCACGTATTTCCTCTTCGGTGAATGTCGTCATCCAGGTCCAGGCATAGGGGCCGACTTCGACGCCGGATGCGGCGAGCTTGACGTTGTCGACACCCGCGCGGAGCTGGCGCCGGACTTCGCGCCGCATTTCGTCGACGCCGTCGACGCGTTTGCCGAGGCCGTGCTCGGACGTCCAGTGCGGCGGCAGCGTTTCTCCGAGACCGCCGGTCCCGAAAAGTATGGAGCCGGATGCCACGACTTCGGGCCCTGCAACCTTGCCGTCCGCAATCGCGTCACGTACCGCCACAGCGACGTTGCCGACCGTGCCGACGTCGCGGATGGTGGTGTAGCCCGCGCGCAGGACGCGCCCGGCATTGAGAACGGCGTTGATCGTATGGGTCTCGATGGTGCAGCGGTCGATTGCGTCGAGGCTGCGGAAGCCCGAATAGACCAAATGCGCATGTGCGTCGATCAATCCCGGCAACAGGGTCAAGCCTGTGCAGTCCAGAACGACGTCGCCGGAAGATGGGGCCTTGTCGATTTCGATCTTGATGATTTTGCCGTCGTTCACGTGAACGTGGGCCCGCGGCACAGGGGCACCACCAAGTCCATCGATGAGACGGACGTTGGCGAGCACAATGCTCCGCCCCGGTTCGTTCATGCGTGCAATTGCTGACAAGTCCATGTGCAACTTTCGAATCTGGTTAGGGGGCCTGCCGCACCGGCTTCCAGTCGAGAAGCCGGTCTTCGAGGCGCTTGAGCGCGTAAAGCAGGATGTAGCCGACAACACCGATCAGGGCCGCGCCGAAGAACATGCGGTCGACGCGGAATTGCCAGCGGGCTTCCTGGATGCGGTAGCCCATGCCGGAATCGGCGGCGAGCAGCTCAGCGGCCACCAACACGAAGAACGCCATGCCCATGCCCAGGCGCAGGCCGGTGAAGATCTCGGGCATCGCGGAAGGCAGTCCGATGGTGAAGAACGCATTGCTCGGCTTGGCGCCGAGGGAAAGTGCGGCACGCATCAGCAGCGGATCGGCATAGCGCACGCCTTGATAGGTGTTGACGTAGATCGTGAAGAAGGTTGCGAAGGCGATCATCAGCACCTTCGACATCTCCCCGAGGCCGAACCAGATAATGAAGATCGGCAGGAAGGCGAGGGGCGGAATGGGGCGCAGGACCTCGAGAATTGGATCGAGGATGTTCTCAGCCAGCCTGAATGACGCCGACAGGCAGCCGAGCAGCACACCGGCTGCTGCGGCGATGGCAAACCCCTCGACGACCCGCAGGAGGCTGACGGCGACGTCGGCAGGGATGGTGGCCCGCGACTCCCAGCCGGCCTCAAGGACCTCGAACGGGGAGGGGATCATCGAGGCTGGAACCCAGCCGAGGCGAGCATTGACGAAGCTGAAAACGCCCCAGCCCACGACCGCACCGACCAGCGAGAGTGTCCGCACCAGGGTTGTGTTCATCTTGGCTGTCCGCGGATGAGGGGCATTGGATCGGACGGATGGTCGGCCCGGGACGGCCCCGGGCCGGCGGCAGACTTCCTATTTGGCGCAGCTTGCGCAGACGGCTTTCAGCGGTCCGGGCTCGAAGACGTCGGCGGCGACGACCTTCTTGCGCAGCTCTTTGAGGCCGAGGAGATAGTCCGCTTTCTTGTTGTACTCGTCGGCCCAGCCAGGGCCGATGTCGAGGCCGAAGATCACCTTGGAGAGCGTTGAGGTCACCACCTTGGGTGGGATCGATAGCACCTTGCCGATCACCTCGGCGGAGTCGGCTGGATTGGACTTGATGTAGGCGATGGCGTCGGTCATGCCGCGCAGAACGGCTTCAACGGTCTTAGGGTTCTTCGCGATATACGCGGGCGGGGCGAACATCGCAGTGTAAATGGTGTCGATCTTGTTCACGCCCTCCTTGCCGGGAATGTAGGACTGGCCGGCGGAAAAGAGCCAGGTGCCACCGCGATCCTGGACGTATGTGGTCCACGGCTCGTTGGTCATTACCGCGTCCACATCTCCGCGCTCGTAAGCGAGCACGATGTCCTGCGGCTGCATGTTGACGAGCGTCATCTTGCTCATGTCGCAACCATAGACGGCGCATCCGCGCTCGAGCACCGAGACGAGGACAGAAATGCGGGTGATGCCGATCTTCTTGCCTTCCAGGTCTTTGGGAACATGGATGCCCGCGCTGCCCCGCACGACGACGCCGAGCGCTGGCGAGATATCGGCAATCTTCGAGATAACCTTTACGGGAACGCCGTTGGCGTTCATGGCCATCGGATTGGTCCAGGAGGCGCAGGCGAGGGAGATGGTTCCTCCCGCCATGCCGGCGGGAATCTCCTGCCCCGAGGAGACGAACTTTACTTCGCTCTCGAGGCCGGCTTTCTTGAAGAAGCCTTTCTCGTTGGCAATGATCAAGGCGCCGGAGCTCTGAGCGTCACGAGGCGCCCAGATCTGAACCTTGGTGTCATCCGCGCGTGCATCCACGCCGTGCACCATTGTCACGACCATCACTGCGCCTGCCAGCGCGACGCTTCGTCTAGAGATCATTGTTCAGTCCTTTCGCAACTTGAGCTGCCGACTCGACTTCAACCGTTGTCCAGGCGCTGACTCTCCCGGATTTCCTCCTGCAGGAGATCCGCGACGCGCCGACGGAATCCGATGAAACTCACACTGTTCTCGTCTGCTGGCCGCG
>JBFWXN010000134.1:0-9372 GCA_050187415.1 Hyphomicrobiaceae bacterium
ATTGTTTCGGCATTCGAGAAGGCCAAGGGGTCCAAGGTCGTCCTGAGCTTCGGCTCGACCGGCCAGCTCTACGCTCAGATTGCGCACGCGGCGCCCTTCGTCGTGTTCCTCGCGGCGGACCAGACGACACCAAAGAAGGCCGTCGACGAAGGCCGCGCCGTACCGGATAGTCGCTTCACGTACGCGGTTGGAAAACTTGTCCTGTTCAGCAAAGCCGCGGCGCTCGTTTCGGACGAGTCGACACTGAAGGGTGCCAAATTCGAAAAGATCGCGATTGCCAATCCTGTGACGGCGCCCTACGGCGCGGCAGCCGTCGCGACGCTGAAGGCGCTCGGCGTCTATGACGAAAGCGCGTCGAAGATCGTGCAGGGCAACAACATTGCGCAGACATTCCAGTTCGTCGATTCCGGCAATGCCGAGCTAGGCTTTGTCGCGTTGAGCCAAGTCGTCAAAATAGAGGGCGGGTCGCGCTGGATTGTTCCCGCCAAGTACCACGACGTCATCGCTCAAGACGCTGTGCTGCTGAAATCAGGGGCCGAGAATGAGACGGCACGTGCATTCGTTGCCTTCCTGAAGGGACCCGAAGCGCGGGCGGTGATCGAGAAGTACGGCTACGGCACCGGCGAATAGGAATATCTTGGCAATGTTGGACGCCGGACAGCTCTGGTCCCCCATTCGCCTTACGCTCGAGCTGGCCACCGTCACAACGGTGCTGTTGCTGATCGTCGGCACGCCGATCGGCTGGTGGCTCGCACGAAGTGGGGCCGCATGGAAGGAAGCCGTGGCAGCGGTCGTCGCCATGCCGCTCGTTCTGCCGCCGACGGTTCTCGGTTTCTACCTTCTCCTGCTGTTTGGTCCCAACGGACCGGGAGGGCTGATCGCGCCACTGTGGGGCGGGCGCACGCTCGCCTTCACATTCGAGGGCCTCGTTCTGGGATCGGTCCTCTACTCCATGCCATTCGTCGTCCAACCCATCCGGAACGCGTTCGAGGCGATCGGCGATCGTCCTCTGGAAGTCGCCGCGACGTTGCGAGCCTCGCCGTGGGATGCCTTCTGGTCCGTCGCCGTTCCCCTCGCCCGACCCGGATTTCTGACGGCTGCAGTGCTCGGCTTCTCGCATACTGTGGGCGAGTTCGGCGTAGTGATGATGATCGGCGGCAACATTCCAGGCGAGACCAAGGTTCTGTCGGTAGCGATCTACGATTTCGTCGAAGCGCAGCAATGGCGCGAGGCTCATATCCTCGCCGGCGGCATGCTGGCGTTTTCGTTTGTCGTCGTTCTCACCATGTTCATTCTCGAAAAGCGCATCGGACGGGCGCGCCGGTGAAGCACCACGCGGACATCATTTCAGTCGCCCTCGCGGGATCATTGGGCGGATTTTCGCTCGATGTCGCCTTCGATGTGCCGGCACGTGGTGTCACTGCGCTGTTTGGCCCGTCGGGATGCGGGAAAACGACTGTGCTGCGTTGCCTGGCCGGCTTGCAACGTCTACCGGGGCGGGTGTCGATCGCCGGCGACATCTGGCAGGACAGTGAGAGGGGCATTTTCCTGTCACCCCATCGACGGCACGTCGGCTACGTCTTCCAGGAACCGAGCCTCTTCTCGCACCTTTCGGTGCGCGACAATCTACTCTACGGCGCGCGGCGGGTGAGGCGGGCACGCGACGACCGCGGCAATGCTCCGAGTCTCGGCGACATCAGCGACATGCTTGGTATCGGTGCATTGCTCGATCGCGCCACGACCATGCTTTCGGGCGGCGAGCGGCAGCGTGTCGCAGTTGGCCGCGCACTCCTCTCCGAACCCCGCGTCCTGCTAATGGACGAGCCGCTCTCTGCTCTCGACCGCATGACGAAAGATGAGATCCTTCCCTATTTCGAGCGCTTGCACGAGCGCCTATCGCTACCGATTCTCTACGTCAGTCACGATCTGGCGGAACTCGAACGTCTCGCCGACACGCTGGTCCTCATAGGCGATGGTCGCGTGCTGGCGAGCGGCCCTCTCGGCGAACTGCAGACCGACCCGGCATTGCCGCTCCTCAATTCGCCCGAGGCCACGGTGGTACTCGAAGCGCGGATTGCAGCGTTCGACGAACGTTTTGCGCTGACCGAGCTGACCGTACCGGGCGCGCGCCTGACAGTGCCGGGAAGACACGGGGCCGTTGGCGATCGCCGGCGCCTCAGCATTGCCGCGTCCGACGTCAGCCTGGCGCGGACGGCGCCAAGGGATTCCACCATCCTCAATTGCCTGCCGGCCCGTATCGTCCGGATGGAAGGCGACGGGTCGGCACCCCAGGTCAACATCATCCTGGCGCTCGGTGCGGATCATGGCGAGAGCCGGATCGCAGCACGCATTACCCGGAAGTCGCTCGCGCATCTCGAGCTGTCGGAGGGTGACGCGGTCGTTGCCCAGATCAAGAGCGTGGCACTGGTTGCTGCGCGGGCAGCGGCCTCGTCAGACGACTGAGCAGACGTGGGCACGGACGACCGCTTGCATTCGTCGGCACCGCGACAGGCGGGTGAGCGTCGGACGGGCGGCGCCCGAGATCGGCGAGCCCAGCCGCCGGCTCGTCACGCCACGGCCCGGTGGCGATTGGCGATGACGTGTCGGGCTATCAACGCCAGCACCACGGCGCCGCCGATGATATCCGTGAGGTGATTGGGGTCGATCAATCCGATGGCGGCTGTCGCAAGCAGAATGCGCTCCCACATCGCCAGACGCACGATCAGGCGACCCTCGATGGCAAAGCAAAGCGCGATCGTGCCAACCATCGCAACAAAGGTCGCAATCACCTGATCGAAGACCGTACCGCTGACTCCGAGGATCTGCGGCTGGTAAAGGAACAGGAACGGCAGGAAGAAGCCGGGCAGAGCCAACCGGCATGCCGTGAGCGCGGTCTTCCAGAAATTTGCCTTGGCGATGTTGGCCGCGACCAATGCGGCGACGGCCACCGGCGGCGTAATGGCTGAGAGATTTGCGAAGTAGAAGACGAACATGTGCGCGGCAAGCGTCGGCACCCCGAGTTCGACCAGGGCCGGAGCCCCGAAGAGCGCGACGATGAAATAGGCCGCTGACGTCGGCAGGCCCAATCCGAACACCAGGCACGACATGGCGACGATGATCGCGAGAGTTATCAGGCGACCATCCGCGAGATCGAGCATGGCAAGCGACAGCCGCTGCGCGAAGCCGGTGACACTCAGGACTTCGACCAGAATGCCGATCACAGCGATCACGGTTGCGACCGACGCGCCGTCACGGGCGCCCTCGACGCAGGCGCGAAGCGTGCGTCGAACTCCCTCCCCGATCCCCGGCAGGCCGCCTCGTATCACCGACATCACGAAGTCGAGACCGAGCAGGAGTAAAACGGCATAAAGCGCCGCGTTGCCGGCCGGGATGCCCGTTGTGAGCAAATAGACGAGCAAGACGACGGAGGCGAGCAAATGCCACTGGGCAAGCGCCTCGCGGGCAAGGTTGACCTCGCCCATCTCGTCGGCGGCGCGGCGTGCGTCGAGACCGAGGTTGGCTGATCGCAAATGAACGGCCAGCACAAGAAAGCCGTAGTAGATCAGCGCCGGGACGATGGCAGCGATCATGACATTGAAATAGGGAATACCGGTGATGCCCACGATCAGAAAGGCGGCGAGCCCCAGAACCGGCGGCATGATTTGCCCACCTGTCGAGGCGACGGCTTCGACGGCTCCGGCAAAGTGCGGCTCGAAGCCATACCGCTTCATCAATGGAATGGTGATGGCACCGGTCGAGGCGACATTGGCGACGGTCGAGCCCGAAACGGTGCCCATGAGCCCACTCGAGACGACGGCGACCTGAGCCGGGCCGGCACGGTTGCGGCGACCGACCGCAAAGCCGAGCTTTACGATGAAATCGAGCGCGCCGGTCGCCTTCAGGGCTCCTCCGAACAGCATGAACGTGAAGATCGTGGAAGCCGAGAGCGCGGTCAGCCCGCCGAGAAGCCCTTGAAAATAAGGAACCGAGGAGTATCCGAGCAGCCGCTGAAAACTGATGCCGCCGTGAGCCAGCACGCCTTCCGGCATGTAGGCGCCCCAGTAGCCGTAGGCGAGCCCGATAATTGCGAGACCCGGTATGGTCCAGCCCCACTGCAGACCGGAGAGCACAAGCGCAAGTACGATCAGAACGCTTGCCGCAACCATGTCGGCGGTATTCGGCAGGAAGCTGCGCGTATCGATGAACGCCTCGTACTCGTGATGGATGTAGGCGGCGACCGCAACGCTTGCGATCGCGAGGACCAGATAGACGGCCGATCGTGCCTTACCAGCGCCCCCCTCTATGAGAGCAAGGAAGCCAATCACCAGCGCGAAGGAGAGATGCAGGTTGCGGAATTGGCCCGTCGGCAGCGTAAAGGTGACGAGCTGAAAGACGTGCACCGCGACCATCAGCGACGCCACGATCGCGAGAAGCACCGTCACCCAGCGCGGACCCGGTGGCTTTTCCTCGGTGACGGAGCTCAAAATCACATCGACTGGGGCCGAGGCCTGAGTCCGTGCTCCGTCCGAGATCTCGATCATCTGTACGGCCTTCGATCGATCAGCCGGCGATCTTGAGATCGTCGCGCCACACGCCCGCCTCCTTGAAGTACTGAGCGGCGCCCGCATGCACCGGATAGGCCGGAAGCAGGTACTTCACGGCGAATTCGCGACTGATCGTCTTGAGGGCGACGCCGCCGGTCTTCTTGACTTCGTCGACGTTCTCGAAAACGGCCTTGGTCAGGTTGTAGACCACATCTTTCGGGGTATCGGGGTTCGCGGCGCCAATGCCGCTGTACGACAGCATCAGCGTCGGACCCGTCAGTGTCGCCCAGGTGTCGGGCATGATAACCGCGCTGAGAACACCCGGATTGACGGTCTGCGCCTTCTTGATGAGCGCCTCCTCCAAAGGAAGGACGCGTACCTTGTGCGTTGTCTCGAGCTTCTTCATGACGCCCGCGGGATTGCCGACCGTCAGGAGAGTGGGAATGCAATCGACCGCACCCGCGGCCAGCGCGTCGTAGGTTTCCTGCCACGACCCGTAGGTAAAGCGCACCTCCTTGTCGAGGCCGGCGACCTGGAAAAGGGCATCCCAGAGCCCCCGCGCGGCACCGCCGGCGGTGGCTGGCATCACCCGCTTCCCTTTCAGCTCCGCAAGCGTCTTGATCGAGCTGTCGGCGCGAACCATCGGCGAACTCTGCCACACCGTATAGGCGAACATCTGTACAGCCTTGACAGGTTTATCCTTGAACCTCCCAAGTCCATTGATCGCGGGATACCAGTCGGAAGACGTGGTCTGACCAAAGTCGAGTTGCTTGTCGCGGATGAGCGCCATGTTCTCGGACCCGCCGGCCGTCGCAAGCGAGGTGTGACGCTCCTTCGAATGCTTGGACGCAGTCGCCGCGAGAACGGCGATGATCTGATAGCCCGTCGAGCCGAGGCTCGACGAGCCCCACTTGTAGATCTTGTCCTGGGCCAGTGCTTCCGACAGCGGTGAAAAGCCCAATGCCGCGCTACCCGCAAGGCCAGCCGCGCCCAGGATTACGGAACGACGATCAAGCTCGGTCATGGCGATGCCTCATTCTTGTTCGGACGGGGTTGCTGCTTCTCGAATGATCGTATGGGCGGACGACCGCTCATTCAAGGCAGTAAACCTGCTCGAAATGTAATCTCGCCGCCATATGCGTGCCGGTATTGCCGCCAGATCCGCCGGTAGCGGCTGCGGGCCTTGATCCGACGAGGGATCAATACCGCTTCACCGCACGAAGCGATAATCGAAGCCGCGGCTGCCGTGGGGCCTGATGAGACCGACCGTCGGGCTCGGAAAATGAATCGGAAGGATAAGTGTTGGCGTATCACAGACACGGTCGAGAAAGGTCCGGCGCGACTGTGCCGCCTCCGCTCGATCGACATCGAAGATCGTCGACCAATCCGGCTCGCGGCACTGAAGCGCGTGATGCATCATGTCACCCGTAACGACGGCACGCTGACCGTTGGACTTTATGTTGATACACACGTGACGCGGCGAATGGCCCGGTGTCGGAGTCAAGGAAAACGTGTGGTCCAGCTCGTAGGTGTTATCAACCAAGAGCGCTTGGCCTGCTTCAACCACCGGCCGGCAGTTGTAAGTCCACACGTTGCCCGGCGGATTGCGGCCCTCTTTCGTGGCTGTCTCCCAGTAGGCGTATTCGTCCTTGTGGAAAATATACTTGGCATTGGGGAACGTCGGTACCCAGCGGCCGTCGACGAGACGGGTGTTCCAGCCGGTATGATCGATGTGGAGATGCGTGCAGAAGACGTGCGTGATCTCTTCGAACGAGAGGCCCGCCGTCTTGAAGTTGTCGAGCCAGGGTTTGGCGTCGAAGTCGAATGGAGCGGCATATCCTTTGTCGCAGCCCGTGCACGTGTCGACCAGCACCACATGCTTCGGCGTACGGACGACGAACGTCTGATATGTGATGCACATCAGGCCCGTCGCCGGATCGAAGACCTCGGGTTCGAGCGTTCGCAGATGCTCCTTTGCCGTTTCATGGTCGTAGGACGGAAACATGTCGACAGGGCGCCGCCACGGGCCCTCGCGCTCGACGATCGAGGTAATGGTCACCTCGCCGACGGACAAAGTTCTCATGGCTCACCTCCCACGTGATTTCGGTATTCAGGCTGCCATGGCCGGATTTTTGCAACAACTCCAATTCGCGCGCATCCTCGAACTGATGCCGCAGTGACCCGCCGATCAGGTCCGCCCCGGCGCGAACAGAGCGGATTCGGACGACTGACCTGTGGAACCCAGGGGCATGTGGATCGTTGAAACTACGGAGAAAACACCATACCCCCGGAACCGCAAAGCGCCATGAACGATTACGACGATCAGCCACGATCGGCCCTCGAGTCGGCTTTGCAGAAATTGCAAAGTCAGAGAACAGCGTGTGTTGCACGGCTCACCGCCGTGCTGGAAAGGGACGGTCGCGACGCCCAGATTGAACACTATCTGACGCGGATCGACGTCATTAACGCCGCGCTGATCCGTCTCGCTTCTGCCGAGATGGTCGGCTGACCGAACGGTTTCAGTCGCGCGAGCCCGCCACCTCGCCTCGCACAGGACCCTTGCAGTTGCGCTGCATCCTGTGGCATCGCCTCCCCTTCGAGTAGGTTTTGAAATCGCGGGGGCGTTCGTGGAGACCTTCGACTACGTGATCGTCGGCGCCGGCTCAGCCGGTTGCGTGCTGGCAAACCGATTGACGGCGGACGGGATCACCAGCGTCTGCCTGCTCGAGGCCGGGCCACCAGACTGGCTGCCTTGGATCCACATCCCCGCCGGCTTCATCAAGACATTCTATGACCCGTCGGTAAACTGGATGTACAGCATGGAGCCGTCCGAATGGACGGGCGGACGCCGTATCCACGCACCTCGCGGCAAGACACTCGGCGGATCTTCGTCGATCAATGGACACATCTACAACCGCGGACAGGCTCTCGATTTCGACACCTGGGCCCAAATGGGCAATCGCGGATGGGGCTACGCCGACGTTCTGCCCTACTTCAAACGTCTCGAGGCACGACTGGGCGACGGCGACGCGACCTTCCGTGGCCGCGACGGCAATCTGACGGTCTCCGACATCGATTGGACCCATCCGCTGTGCGAGGCCTTCATCCAAGGCGCAATCGAGGCCGGCATTCCGCGCAATCCCGACTATAACGGGGCGAAGCAGGAGGGTGTCGCTTATGCCCAGCGCACCATTCACAACGGCAGGAGGGTTTCCACCGCGCGCGCCTTTCTGCATCCGATCAAGAACCGGCACAATCTCAGGATCGAAACCGAGGCGCAGGCGACCGGCCTCGTTATGGAGGGACGCAGGGTCCGCGGCGTACGTTATGCCAAGGGTGGCCGCGAAGGCCCCGTGGTCGACGTCAGGGCTTCCAAGGAAGTAATCCTGTCGGGCGGCACCTATAATTCCCCGCAACTCATGCAGCTTTCGGGCATAGGCTCGCCCGAGTTGCTTAGCCGGCATGGCATCGCGGTACACCACGCGCTTCGTGGTGTGGGTGAAGGTCTGAAGGACCACTATGCGCCTCGCTTTGTGGCTCGCGTGAAGAACATCGAGACGATCAACGAGCGCGTTCGAGGCATGAAGCTCGTCTCAGAAGTGGTCAAGTGGGTGTTCCAGCGCAAGGGCATCCTGGCGCTCTCGCCGACGCTCGTTTACGCGTTCTGGCGCTCCAACCCCGACATCGCCAATTCTGATATCCAGCTCACATTCACGCCGGCGAGCTACCGCGAGGGCGTGCAGGGTGAGCTCGAGGCGCAACCCGGCATGACGGTCGCGTCTTGGCAGCAGCGCCCGGATAGCAAGGGCTACGTGCGCATCAGGAGCGCCAATCCCTTCGAGGCGCCGATCATCCAGCCCAACTATCTTGTCGAGGAAAGCGATCGGCGCGTGCTGCTCGCCGCAATGCGATTGGCACGGCGGCTTCTCGCGTCGAAGCCGCTCGAGCCCTACTACGACCACGAGGATTTCCCGGGTCCCCGCGTGCAGAGCGACGACGAGCTTCTTGGAGCTGCAAAGGAACGCGGCACGACGACCTTCCACCCGAACGGCACCTGCCGTATGGGGCCGGAGTCCGACCCCACAGCCGTCGTGGATGATCAACTGAGGGTGCACGGGGTGCAGGGCCTCCGGATTGTTGATGCCTCGGTCATGCCCACCATGCTGTCGGCCAACCTGAATGCCGCGACCATCATGATAGCCGACAAGGCATCCGACCTCATTTTGGGGAAGGTGGCACCTGAGCCCGTGCTGGTCGCCTCCTAGGACAGACCGGGCGCTACCATGGCACGCGATCTTCTGCTTCTCGAGATGGCCCTCAAGGCAGTCAGCGGCGCGCTGCTGCTGTTCTTTCCGCGCTCACTCGCACGCATTCTCGGCCTACCGCCGGTGGGCGAAACCTTCTGGCCGAGACTTCTCGGCGCCTTGCTGATCGGCCTTGGCGCCGCGACCTTCCTGGAAGGGCAACTCGCAACCAGGAACGGGCTTGGGCTCGCCGGTCAAGTGGCCATCAACTTCGCAGCGGCCTTGGCGCTGACCGGTGTTCTCATCATGGGACAGGCCGGCACAACGCGGCGCGGCCGGGCGCTCGTCGCTCTCGCCGCGACGGGCCTCTCGGTACTCGCGCTTCTCGAGCTGGCATGGGTCTAGAGTCGTTCAGCGTTAGGCGGAATCGGGGGATTCCCAAATCAGTGGGGTTCTGATTCAAGATGTGTGCTGGAGGTTGGTGGCCAGCACACATGGCAAAGCCCTACTCCGCAGACCTGCGAGCGCGTGTTGCCACAGCCATCGCCGAAGGCGAGTCCTGCCGCTCGATCGCCGAGCGCGGC
>JBFWXN010000135.1:0-9369 GCA_050187415.1 Hyphomicrobiaceae bacterium
CAGGGTGCCTGCGCTGGACCCTCGAACGGCATGCCGCAAACGCCGGTGGAACGCCCGTCGCGGCATCTCGGTCCGCACCGTCCAACTGCGAGTGATAGCCTCATGATGACATCGATTCGGCAGAAAGCTCGTCTCGGAATCCGCGACCTCAAGGAGCGAATCCTATTCGACTTCGCTCCGGCAAGAGCGGTTCTGGCCTTCGGGAGCCTGGCCGTCGGCATGGCTGCCTTACTGGCCGGGCGACAGCGGCAAGGGGCCGAGATCCTCGCTCGGACGCATAGAGCTGGTCTCAATAAAACAGTCGATCGCATCGTCGAGCGCAGCTTCCGCTCAGCCCTACACCAGGGGCCCGGCCGCATCGCCGCCGCGCTGAGAAATGCCTTGCTGACGTATCCGGCATCGGTGGAGCCAACGCCTCCGACCGCGCAGTTCCATGAATTCCCCGAGAGGCTGCTCGGTGGATGCATGATCGTTCTGAAGTCGCCCACCGAGAATGAGCGAGGGGTTCTCTACCTGTACTACTCGTACGTTTACCCGCTGTTTCTGAAATACTTCGATGTCGAATCAATCCTCTCCAAGTACCGCATCGTCATCGAGCCGAGCTGGAGCGGGCATTGCGATCTGAACATTCTCTGCCTTCATCGACTTGGCCAGCAGATATTCGTGGGCGCCCTCGAGCCGCGCGACGCGACTTTCCTGCGGTCGATGCAATCCAGTTTTTCGCCCGTGCATTTCGGCGGCAATACATGGGTAGATACCGACGTTTTCAAGCCCCTGCCTGATACGATCAAAGATATCGATATCGTCTGCATTTCAAGCTGGGCCTGGTATAAGCGCCACTGGGCGATTTTCAGGGCGCTGCGCAAGCTTCGAAAGCGCGGCATAGACCTCAAGACGGCCCTGATCGGTTACAAGATCGACATGAACATGGAGGATATTCGCGCGCAGGCCCGGCTTTTCGGCGTCGAAGATCTGATCCAGATGCATGAACGCCTGACCGCCAGCGAGGTGAACGGGATGCTCAACCGAAGCAAGGTCAATCTGCTCTGGTCTCGCCGGGAAGGAACGCCGAGAGCCATCATCGAAGGCATGGCAGCCGGAATTCCGTGCATCATCCGTACCGGCTTCAACTACGGGTATCACTATCCGCACATAAACGAGAAGACAGGTGCATTCTCGACCGAAAATGAGTTGCCGGCCGTATTGCTGCGAGTCATCCGGGATCACGCCTCCTACGCTCCCCGCGAACGGGCTGTAGCAGAAATGACACCGGAGGCCTCCACCGCGCGCCTGAACGCCGCAATCAAGGCCGCGGCCCTGGAAGCAGGAGAAGTGTGGACCAGGGACCTTGCAGTAAAGGTCAGCACGCTCGATCAGCTCGATTACAAGAATCCGGCCGACCACATGCGATTCGAAGGGGACTATCGGTTTCTGGAATCCAAGATCACCGGTCGCGCCCGAGCCTGAGGCCTGCGCCGCCGATCGAAATGATCTGGCCGGGATATGGGGTTCTGTCCGGGGGCGAGATCCTATCTCAAGCCGTGCGAAAAATGCCCTTGTTCATGAAACCGAGTAGCCGGATTATCATCCGACGTAAGAAATGAGACTGGTGGTGTCCACAAATGACTAGTCGTCGAGCACCCTACGAGGGTACGCCCCCGTTGCCGTCGAATCGGAGCTTCGGCCTGCTTTTCTGCGTCGTCTTCGCCCTCATCGCGGCCTGGTCGTTCTTCTTCCGCGGCGCCCTTCTCTGGTGGGCTGTCGTCGTTTCGGCGCTCTTCCTGGGCGCAGCCCTATTGATCCCGACCGTCCTCACACCGCTGAATCGAGCGTGGATGAAGTTCGGGGAGATCCTTCATCGCATCATCAGTCCCGTCATTCTGGCCATCCTGTTCTTTGTGGTCGTAACCCCTTTCGGCCTCGTGATGCGCGTGTTCCGCCGGGATCCGCTGAGGCTGCAAAAGAATGCGAGTGCATCGTACTGGATCACGCGAACGCCGCCTGGCCCGCCACCTGATTCCTTCGACAAACAGTTCTGAGGGCAAGAGATGCTTGAGCTCATTCGCGAACTCTGGGCCTATATGGGCGCACGCAAGAAGTTCTGGCTGCTGCCGATCCTGCTGGCAATGCTGATTCTCGGTGGATTGGTCGTATTGTCCCAGGGCTCAGTCATCGCCCCGTTCATCTATACGCTGTTCTGAGGCAGCGCATGTACGTTCTAGGCATCTCTGCGTACTATCACGACAGTGCGGCGGCACTGCTTCACAACGGCGAGATCCTCGCGGCAGCGCAGGAGGAGCGCTTCTCCCGGAAGAAGCATGACGCCCGTTTTCCGGTGAATGCGATCCGCTTTTGTCTTGAACATGCGAACATCGAACTTTCGGATGTCGCGCAAGTCGCGTTCTATGACAAGCCGTTTCTCAAGTTCGAGAGACTGCTCGAAACCTATCTGACCTTCGCGCCTCGCGGATTTACATCGTTTCGTAAAGCAATTCCCGTATGGCTCCGCGAGAAGCTGTTCCTGAAGGATCTTCTCCGCAAGGAACTGCTCAAGATCGACGCCCGCTTCCCGCGAGATGGGCGCCTGCGCTTTTGTGAACATCATCTGAGCCACGCAGCCAGCGCATTCTATCCGTCGCCGTTCAAGGATGCCGCGGTGCTGACGATGGATGGTGTCGGGGAATGGGCCACGACATCACTTGCCTATGGGTCGGGGGAATCCCTCGAGATTCATAAGGAAATCCACTTTCCGCATTCCTTGGGATTGCTCTATTCGGCGTTCACATACTACACGGGGTTCAAGGTCAATTCCGGGGAATACAAGCTCATGGGCTTGGCGCCGTATGGAGAACCGCGCTTCGCGAACCTGATTCTGGAACACCTGGTCGACGTCAAGGACGACGGCAGTTTCAAGTTGAATCTCGACTATTTCGACTACTGTACCGGGCTGAGAATGACCAACGAGCGCTTTCACAAGCTGTTCGGAAGTCCTCCGCGCAAGCCCGATCAAGACGCATTGACCCAGGTTCACATGGATCTCGCAGCGTCGATCCAGGCTGTCACTGAAGAGATCGTCCTGAAACTGACGCGATCCATAGCAAGCGAGGGTCGCAGCCGCAATCTCTGCCTCGCAGGAGGCGTGGCGCTGAACTGCGTCGCCAATGGAAAGATACTGAGGGACGGCAAGTTCTCGGAGATCTGGGTCCAGCCGGCAGCCGGTGATGCGGGAGGCGCCCTGGGCGCAGCGCTGGCCAGCTACTACACCGAGAAGAATGCCAAACGGCATATCGCGGAGAAGCGCGATGCGATGAAGGGTTCATATCTCGGGCCCGTATTCGAGCAGGCCGATATCGAGTCGCGGTTGAGGTCTGCAGGCGCTCGATTCCAGGTGCTCGATACAGACCGCATGATCGATGTCTGCGCGGAGCATATCGCTAACGGCCGCGCGCTAGGCTGGTTTCAAGGACGGATGGAATTCGGACCCCGTGCGTTGGGTGGCCGCTCGATACTGGGCGACGCGCGCTCGCCCAGCATGCAGAAGACACTCAATCTACGGGTGAAGTACCGTGAATCTTTCCGTCCGTTTGCACCCTCGGTACTGCGTGAACACGTCGCCGATTGGTTCGAGATGGATGACGACAGCCCGTACATGCTGATGGTCGCCGACGTCGTCGACAAGCGCCGCATCACAATGACACCCGATCAACTGAAACTGTTCGGCATCGACAAGCTGAACGTTCCTCGATCGGAGATTCCTGCGGTTACGCATGTCGACTATTCGGCTCGCATACAAACAGTTCATCCGGATACAAACGCTTCGTACTATCGCCTGATCTCGGCCTTCCATCGAATCACCGGATGCCCGGTGATCGTCAATACGAGCTTCAACGTCCGAGGCGAGCCGATCGTTTGCACGCCGGAAGATGCATTCCGTTGCTTCATGGGAACGGATATCGAAAGTCTCGCTATCGGCAATTGCCTCCTGCTCAAGGAAGAACAGGATCCAGCGCTGAAGCAGAACTATACGGACAAGTTTGAATTGGACTAGAGATGGACAAGGTTTCATCGCGGCCGGGACTCTCCGACAGATCGAAAGCGCTCATCACCGCCGGCATCGTAGTCGCCCTGCTCGTGGCCTTGGTGGGGATGGCGGAGGTAGCCGTCAGAGTCCGGCAGCTCATCAAGTACGGCCACTTCGGCACCCTTGACCAGATCTTCGAGGTAGATCCATCGAACGGTCTCCGCGTGCCGAGAGCCAATGCGCAGATCGCCTCCATCACTGTCAATTCCCGTGGTTTCCGCGGCCCGGAGATCGACGTTCCGAAGAAGGAAGGCACGACCCGACTCGCGTTCATCGGAGCGTCGACAACCTTCTGCGCAGAAGTCAGCTCAGACAAGGCGACTTGGCCTTACCTGGTCTGGGAGCGGATTGCTCGAGAATTTCCCCAATCTCGTTTCGATTTCGTCAACGGCTCCGTCCCCGGCTATACGGTCTCGAGCTCGATCAGGAACCTGGATCTCCGGATTGCACCGCTGCAGCCCGACGTAATCGTGATCTATCATGCAACCAATGACCTCGCGGTCGAACTTGGCGGAATCGCAAAGAAACAAGGTATCGGCGAGAACATTGCCCCCCCGGATACCTCCTGGCTATCGCGCACTTCCTTGCTTTGGAGCCTGGTTACCAAGAACATACGGATCCTGATGGCGGAAGACTACGCCAAGACGACCGCCAAATCCGCAGTTCAGTTCGACCCAGCGGCCATCGGCGAGCCATTCAGGGCCAATATGACCCGCCTCGTCCGGCGAGCAAAGGAGACCGGCGCGGTCGTTGCGGTGACGACTTTCTCGGTACACATGCGAAGCGGCCAGGACGACGAAGCAAAGCGCCGCTCCATGCACACGGCATTGATCTATTTTCCTGGTTACGATTTCGACAGCCTCGTGAAGTCGTTCCAGCGCTACAACCAGATCATCGAGGAAGTCGCTGCGGCCGAAGGCGTCATCCTGGTAAGAGGCGAGGAAACGATTCCCGGCGACGCCAGGCACTTCGTCGACTCGGTGCATTTCAGTGATGAAGGCAGTGCCGCACAGGCTCGGCGAGTTTACGATACGCTTCTCAACTCGAAACCATTTCTCAAGCTCGTCGGCCAGTAGCCACTGAACAGTCGGCACCAATGCGCGACCGACTGATATGGCCTCCCGCGACCAGCCCCGGTAGGATTTCTCCATCCCCTGGTACCGGCGCATGGAGAGGAGAGAAGAATGATGAAGCCCGAAGAAGCGATTCAACGCGCCAGATATGCAAGGATCGCTGATGACTACGACACCTTGCACATGGATCCCGAACATGCCATGGCGCTGGCGATGCTTTCCGGGATGCTCGATCAGATCGGCGTGAGCTCGGTGCTTGACGTTGGAGCGGGCACCGGACGAGCCATGCGCGCCTTACGCAAAGCCCACCCCCAACTGAAGGTCGTCGGCGTCGAGCCTGTCGCAGAACTGAGGCAAGCCGGGCACCGGATGGGCATTCCCGAAAATGATCTGATCGAAGGCAACGGATACCAGCTTCAGTTTGGCGACGGCGCGTTCGATCTTGTCTGCGAGTCCGGCATTCTTCATCACGTCAGGCATCCGGAGCGTGTCATCGCCGAAATGCTCCGCGTGGCGCGCAAGGCAATTTTCATCTCCGATTCGAACAATTTCGGCGGAGGCTCCTGGCCAGCTCGCCTGGCCAAGCAAACGCTCAACGGACTGGGTCTATGGCCCTTGACGCAATGGATCGTGACTGGCGGCAAGGGCTACGCGATCACTGAGGGAGATGGGCTTTTTTACTCCTATTCCGTCTTCAATGATCTGGCACTCATCGAGCGAAACACCAAGTCCGTCCATATGATGAATACCACGGCGTCCGGGCCTAATCTTTACCGGACCGCATCCCACGTGGCTTTGCTTGGCCTGAAGCGCTGAACGTCAGTTTTCGATGGCGGAATCGCCGCGGGGATTCGTGCAAACGATGACTGACGCCCATGCGAGGTAGCGCAACGGCGGAACCAGCCGGAAAAGCAGCGAGTCGACTGCTTCCAGCGCCCTTTGAACAGGCCGAGTGGCCCAGTGCAACGGGCGTATATAGGCAAAAGGCAGCGATAGAAATGAGAGCATCGCAAACCCCTGGAACATTACGTTGCCAAACGAGCGGCGCAGCAAATGAATGTCGCGCGGAGTCAACGGATGTTCGAAAGGCGTTCGCATGGAAGGCGTAAGCAGTCGATAAACGGCCGCGGGTGGGTTCCAGGCCATAGGCTCAAGCATGACCACTCGGCCATCCGGCCGCAGAACACGCTGAAACGACTTCGCTGCACGCTCCACATTCAGATGATGAAGCACGCCAGAGCACACCACGATATGAAACCGGCCTCGTGAAAGATCGATGTCTTCAGCGTCCATTACCGCCACCTGAGCCGAATCCTCCAATCCCTCTGCTGCAATCGATGCCCGCAACTTGTCGATGACTTCGTCGGCGATATCGATGCCAAAGACACGAGCCCCTCTACGGGCAAGCGGCAAGACCCCGACATCGGAGCACCCGATCACCAGTACGTCCTTGCCGGCGACCTCGCCGATGGCCTGATCGTAAGCCGCAAACGCTCGCTCCAGAAGATAGTAAAACTTGTCACGCGGCTCACCCGCGTCGCTCTGCGCCCGGATTCGGGCGTTCTGAAACTCAGCCTCGGCGCCAAGTCGCTCGTCCACGTCGTTCATTGTGAATGCCTTCCGACGCTGGGTGGTGGATGCAAGCCGGTAATGTTACTCTGCATTAGCTATCGACAGTGTGAATCCTTACACGTGCGATACGAGCGATTAGCTTTACAGTCGCTCGCAGTCGACCTGCAGAATCATGGAGAAAAACCGGCCCCGCTTGGCCCCGCACCGTAATGAATGCATCAGTTGTGAGTGAACGAGCTCCCCAGCACCGAAATCCGAGACGGCGTTTGCCAATCGGAGCATTCCTGACGGTGTTCGCTGTCGTACTTGGCGGCTGCGGCGGCAATGGATCGGGAAATGGCCCTGCCAGCACTGAGAGCGATGCCCAAGGGGCTGTCGACAATCCGGGGGCATCGGCCCCCGAGGCAGGGACATCGACGCCCAGCACATATGGGCTGCGATCGGTCCAGGTGAAAGTCGACACAGTCGATCAGCTGCTGAGTGCGCTTTCGGCGGCGAACTCCCGGGGGGGAGATACCTCCATTCTGCTCGCCGACGGTGTATATCAGTTGCCGGATACGCTGTATGTCAATGCGCCGAAGATAACCATCGCTTCGATCTCGGGCCGACGAGAGAACGTGGTCATTCAGGGCGACGCAATGAGCGCTGCCGCAAAGGTGGGCAATCTGATTCGCGTAGCAGCGAACGAGTTCGAGTTGAGGGGCGTCACGCTGCAGCGCTCCCGCTGGCATCTGATACAGATCGTCGGCAACGAAGACGTCGATCGCCCGATCATTCGCGACTGCATCCTGCGCGATTCATATGA
Organism: Hyphomicrobiaceae bacterium; assembly: GCA_050187415.1. Classification (GTDB taxonomy): domain Bacteria; phylum Pseudomonadota; class Alphaproteobacteria; order Rhizobiales; family Hyphomicrobiaceae. Next base: position 7,532 of record JBFWXN010000135.1, read on the forward strand.
ACAGATGGTGAAGGTGACAAGGGATTCGGCAAAACCGAATGTGTACTCCGACAAGGGAGTGATCGAGAACTGCGTTTTTGAGTACACGGCGGGAAGAGCACCGCAATACTATGTAGGTGGGATTGATGCGCATGGCGCTCGTGGATGGGTCGTTCGCAGCAATACTTTCCGCGACATAGCGAGTCCGGCAACCGACGTTGCCGAGTTCGCGATTCATTTCTGGGCTGATTCGTCCGGCAACCTGGTTGAACGCAATGTGATCATCGATTGCGATCGCGGCATTGGGTTCGGAATGCAAGGCAAACCCAACCAGGGAGGCATCATCCGCAACAACTTCATTCATCACACTGCCAGCGACGACCCCTACGCCGATGTCGGCATCGCGTTGATCGAAAGTCCCGGCACGATGGTCTATAACAATACAATTTTTCTAGAAAGCGGATTTCGGTGGGCGATCGAGTACCGCTTTCCCACTACCAAGGATGTACGAATCACTAACAATCTCGCCAATCTTCCGATCATCAGTCGCAACGGTGCGACGGGAATGGTGGCAAGCAACGTAACAACGGCTTCACGCCCATACTTCCGAATGCGGGAGCCAGGCGACCTGCGTCTTGCAGGCCCGTGGGCCGGAATCGTCGATGCCGGCGAGTCCGTTGACGGACTGATCGATGATATCGACGGCGAAGCGCGGCCACGCGGCAATTCGATCGATATCGGTGCTGATGAGCTATGAAGCGATCGTGATGGGCGAGCAGTGCATGCTTCGAAAGCTCTTCGTAGCGCTGACGCAGTAGACTAGCGTACCCGGAACTGGACAAACACAAGCGCCGTACGTCCATATATGCAGAAGACAGTTTGATGGACTTGTACGAATATCGCAATTCGCCTTCGGAACGGCAGCGGACCGAGGATCTCCTGCGGCTCATTCCTTCCGAAGGACGGCACGCGCTGGACATCGGTGCCCGGGACGGGCATTTTTCGTTGTTGATGGCCGATCGCTTCGAAAGCATCACCGCGCTGGATCTCACTCAGCCGAACATCTCCCATCCAAGAATCCAATGCGTTCAAGGGAATGCCGCACAGATGCGCTTTCCCGACAGAGCTTTCGATTTCGTTTTTTGTGCGGAAGTCCTGGAGCACATCCCTAAGTCGCTACTGCCGGATGTCTGCCGAGAAATTGAAAGAGTTGCAGCAGGCCGGATTCTGATCGGCGTGCCCTACAAGCAGGACATCAGGGTGGGGCAAACAACCTGCCATGCCTGCGGAAAGCTGAATCCACCCTGGGGTCACGTCAATTCGTTTGACGAGCAACGACTCATGAAATTGTTTCCGCACTGCGAAGTCGAGACGGTTTCGTTCGTCGGCATCACTAGTGAGAGGACGAACGCCGTTTCGGCGTTGCTGATGAACTTCGCTGGGAATCCGTATGGTACGTATGATCAGGAGGAGCCGTGCATCCATTGCGGACGTCCCCTGCTCCCACCGCCGAAGCGGAACCCGGCTCAACTTGTTGCGACAAGGCTCGCGTTCTGGTCTTGCCGTCTAAGCGACTTGTTCGCGAAGCCGCACGGAAACTGGATACATATGGTGCTGCATAGAGTCAGAGATGTCTGACTGTCACAGCCGCGAGAGCGCGCGCGCCTGGCGCCGGATCGCGGAAAGCGGGATGGAACGAGTGGCCTCAGGCTCACTCGATCCATCCGCGGGGCCGGCTCAGAAGACGAACTTGAAGGAATGGATGATGGGGGTGCAACTACCGGTCAGGCACGTCTGGGAGACATACATCATCTGATTGGCCGGGTCGTAGGCGACGCCGCCGATCTTGTGAGGGCCGG
>JBFWXN010000136.1:0-9258 GCA_050187415.1 Hyphomicrobiaceae bacterium
TTCGCGCACGAAGGCAGCAACCTTGTCGCGAAGCTCTGCCAGGGGCTTCTCGATCTCGAAGTCCATAAAGTCCTCGTTTCCTCTTTCGGGCGATCCGTCGTCGCGCCGAGACTAGCCGCTGTCACGATGGGAGCAAGCGGCACGATCGCGGCGGTTGAGCTACGTCAATTGTATGGCAAGACGGCACATGACCCCTTGCCGCGCCGTTGGCTTGCCAGCCTCGCCGTTTCGGGGCGCACCTTTCCCGCGTCGGACCGTGACGTGCTTTGTCCCCGATCCGATGGCTCAGGCACCCGCCCGACACACCCTTCGTTTCGGAACTTCAGATCCGACCCTCAACTCGTGGTCTGGTCCTTGCTCGCCACGCCCGTTGACTTCTCTACCGCCTCCCCATGACCATGGTCCTTGCCACACACCACACCGGCACCCCGAGGAGCCGCCCATGAAAATCACTCAAGTCCTATCCCAGATCTTCGAGCTGCCCGCCGACGAGCCCCTCGCCGACGGCCCGCAGGTCAAGGGCGCAACGCGACCATTCGTACTGGTCAAGGTCGTAGCCGCCGACGGCACAGACGGCATCGGCGTGACGTTCTTCGGTGCCACCATGACCCGAACCCTGAAACAGGCCGTCGATGATCTAGGCGCCCTGATGATCGGAATGGATGCACTGACGACGGAGCGCATCGTCGCCAAGCTACGCGACTCCGCTTCGAGCGCCGGTCCCCAAGGCGTCTTCACGCTCGCCCTTTCAGCTCTCGACATGGCCCTGTGGGACATCAAGGGCAAGAACGCCGGCAAACCGGTTGCCACCCTGCTCGGCGGCCACCGCGACAAGGTACCGGCCTACGCCTCGGGTGCGCTCATGCGTCAATTCACCCTCGAGGAGGTCGAGAGTGCCGGCCGCAAGCTCGTCGAGCGCGGCTGGAAGGCGATGAAGACGCAGCTCGCGCTTCCCGGTCACACGACGCCGGAGATCGAGGTCAACCGCATCAAGGTTCTGCGCGAGGTGGTCGGCCCCGATGTCCAGCTGATGTGCGACATCAACCAGCGCTGGACGACTTATCAGGCCGTGGACATCGGCTCGCGCGTCGAGCCTTACCACCTGCACTGGCTCGAGGACGTTACCCGCGCCGATGACTTCCAGGGCCTCGCGACCGTCACGGCCGCTTTGAAGACGCCCATCGCCGGCGGCGAATACGTCTGGGGCATCGAGCCTTTCCGACAGATGCTCGAGCGCCGCTCCGTCGACATCGCCATGATCGATCTCGTGCGGGTCGGCGGCATCACGCAATGGATGAAGGTCGCGGGCATGGCCGAGGCGCACAATATTCCCATCGTCTCGCATCTGATCCCCGAGGTCCACGTGCACCTGATCGCGGCAATCCCGAACGGCGAGATCGTCGAGTACATGCCCTGGTGCCGGAATCTGTTCGATGCCCCCCCAATTCCCGAGCAGGGCGAGATGACCGTGCCGACGGTGCCTGGCCTCGGCCTCGCATTCACGAAGACCATCGACGGCAGCTTCAAGAAGTCTTGACGAGCCTGGCGGCTCGATGAGGGCATGTTGCAAGGCTGGGCGTCCTGCGACCCAGCGCCGGCGACCGCACACTTATCGGCGAAGGGCCATGGCGCCCCGAACGGGGGGCGCATTCGTTCGCCCCTCGATCCGGCCATTCGGATCGGCTGTCCGCATCTCTGCCATCGGCATGAGCGTCGTCGCTTTGGCGCGGCGAGCGTCACGCCCGAGCACACGGGCGAGGACGTGCGTCGGAAGACCGGCGCCCTCTGCCGCCTCGACGTATGGATCCCAGAAGCGACGAAATGCCTCCCGTGTCGCCTGTGCGGAGGTCGACGACACGTCGATGACCTCGCTCGACTGCGCCGCCAGCCAAGCGTGCACCGCCTGCCATACGGCGGGCGGTGCTCTCCGGTTGCGCGGTCCTCTCACCTGCGAGATGCATGGGGTGCGCACGTCGTCGGGCTTGAGCGACACCTCGACATCGGCGATCGGCCGTCCGTCGCGTCGCACGCTGAAGATGCGGACCCGGCCATAGGCCAAGTGTGCCGCATACTGGTCGAGACAGTTTTCCATCGCCACGCTTTCGCAGACGAAATCCTCGACCGTGCGCAACGCAACGATATCGAGCCCTGACACGTTCGCGTTCTCAAACCACGGATCGCGGGTGTCACCAGCCAGCGCGCCGACCAGATCGATGCGCTTGCGCCAGATTGCAACCTCGTCGCGGGCGCGTTTCCAGCCGATCGCGGGGGTCCACACGCCGCGCAGCAGCCGGTGACCCTCGAAGGCAGGATTGAGGCTGGCCCACGCCCAGGCGAGCAACCACTGCATGTCCTCGTCACCGGTGTGGGGCGGCAGCATGCGCGGCTCCCGCAGCGACCAGAGCGCGAAATCGCGTCCCGCCAGCCGATGACTTACGATAAGCCGGTCGAACCAGATCGCGGCATCGCGCGGATGCGACGGCACGCTGTTGGCCGCAGCAATGGTGAAATCCTGATCGCTCGGCAACAGCGGCAGGGGTTGCGCGAAGGCTTGTGCCGGAAGTCGCCTGAGCCAGAGCGGCAACTCGAGAATGCTTCCCGCGAACTTTAGGGACTGCCCGCTGACAACGGCTTCGAAAGCGGCCTGCCGTCGGCGCACGTTGCTGTAACCCGTCGCGAGCGCGAACAGTAGCGCAGGGTAGGAATCGGCGAGGTCCTCGACTGCCGGCGCGCATGACGTCAAGCCGGCAATGTATTTCCTGTAGGGCTGCGGGAACGAGTTCAGACGCCGCATGCGGCGCTCGGTGACCGTTTCCGCCATCGGCTCGAATGGACCAGGCGCTACCGGTGCCATGCCGTACTCCCGAACCCGAAGTCTACCCACCGCCGCCAAAGACTATCTGGACATGATGGCAAAAGCGCGAGGGTGCGGCCAGGACCGCGACCGCCGCGGCTCCGGGTGCCACGCCGAGATTGACGACATCTCCACGCACGCACCGAAATCCGGCCTGCCCTGGCGGCAACCGCCCGCACTCTCGAAATTTCATATAGGGAGCCTAGGCGCGGCCTTCTACTTCAACTCGGCAAGGGCCTGCGCAAATCCGCTGAGCGATATCGGGATGCCGATGCCTGCTTCCTCGGTCTGGAAAATGATGAACACTGCCGTCTTGCCACTCTTGAGTTGCTCGACGAGCTTTTCCTCTGCCACCACCTGCGCATAGCACGCAAAGTTCTGGCAGCGCAGAAACGGCGCATTACCGACGTCGCGATCGTCGATTTTCAATCCAAGGCCCGGCGGCAGTAGGACTCCCAGTGGGGCAAACACGCGAAGCACGCGCTTTCCGTTGGAAAACGTCTGGAAGTAGACCGTCAGGCCCACATTGTTGCGATCCTCCGCCGTAACGCTTTGCACGAGAGCGCAGACCTCGTGATGCGAACCCGGCGGCGGGGCCTTGCAGACGACCTGCCAATCACCGTGCTGAGCCTTGACCGTTCCCGCCTGCGCCATCGCCGGCGTCGCCGCGGCGAACAGCCACGCCAGAAGGCCGGCGCTGGAAGCCATCCACGCGAACATTCGGCTCGATCGCGCGTCGCGACGGCCGGCCGTCCGCCGATGCGACGCGGTGCACGATTTGCTAACGGTGGTCTCGTTCACGTTCTGGCTCCCTGCCGCCCATAGCACGACCGTCCCGCCCTGCTCGGAGCGACAAGGCCCGAGGTAACGAAGCCCAAAGTACCGTAGCCACGTCCGGCGGCCGCTCCCGCCGATCCCTGCGACGCGAGCACCACATCTCCAAGGTCTATCCAAGGCACGATTGGGGCCGAAGTTCGGCTCCTGTCAGGGCGGCCTCGGTTTAGAGGCGTTTACATCCCTTTGTCGAAGACACAAACGGCTGGCGCTTCGAGCAATATGCCGCAGCGCACCGAGCTTGAGTCATCACCTTTCAAATGCTCATTTGCCAGGCAGAGTACGGGTGAATCCACCGCTGGGCGATCACTCGTTGACCCCATTTCACGAGGCTGCATGGTGGTACCGTCGCGGGCTGGGCGTGGAGCGGCTGCGACGTTTGAGCTATCGTCGCTGAGGCCGGTCAAGCGTTGCGGAAATTCGGCCGTCATGGCATTCCAGCCGCAAGCGTTGCGATTGAGGCTGCCCGTCGTCCCTCGTGACCCGGCAGCGGATTATGCACTCCGACGCACATCAATATCTCGGTACGTCGTATGCGGCGTGCCGAACGAGACAGGCGGCAGGTCGAGGACGGCGGGATGATGAGACGGCTCAAGAACGCGTTGCAGGCCACACTGATCGGCGCTGTGTCCGGCATGTCGATCGCGGCGGCGCCGGTCCTGGCAGGCAAGGGCCAGCCATCCGACTGGCAACTCGGCATGCAGCAGTCCGTGACGGAAATCTCCGACCAGATTCATACGTTCCACGACTGGGTCAACATCGTCATTATCGCCATCGCGGTGTTTGTTCTCATTCTTCTCGCCATCATCGTGTTCCGGTTCAACGAGAGCGCCAACCCGACCCCGTCGAAGACCACCCATCACACCGGCCTCGAGGTCGCCTGGACGATCATTCCGGTTTTCATCCTGGTGTTGATCGCGATTCCTTCCTTCAAATTGCTCTTCGCCCAGTACACGTATCCCAACGCGGACGTGACGCTGAAGGCGACCGGCAACCAGTGGAACTGGACCTACGCGTACCCCGATCAGGGTGGCTTCAATTTCACGTCCATCATGCTGAACGACGGCGAGCGTCAGGACCGCATCAAGCGGGGCATTCCTTCCCCCCGCCTCCTATCGGTGGATAACGAGGCCGTCGTGCCTGTCGGCAAGGCCGTGCTTGTTCTCATTACCGGCAGCGATGTCATCCACAACTGGACCGTGCCGTCGTTCGGCTCCAAGGTCGACGCTGTCCCTGGCCGCACCACCGCCACGTGGTTCCGTGCGCGTGAGGAGGGCATCTATTACGGTCAATGCTCAGAGCTTTGCGGCAAGGACCATGCCTTCATGCCGATCGCGGTTCGCGTCGTGAAACAGGAAGTGTTCGACCAGTGGGCGGCTCTGATGAAGGACCGCAAGCGTCGCCCCGCCCGCGAGCTGATCGATAAGATCGCGATCGAGCAGGCGAAAGCCAAGGTCGCGGGCCAGCCGTCGGTCACGATCGCCGGCAAATAGGGGCGTTGAGCGGTTGTTGCACGGACACCGCGGCATCCCGACAGTGAAGGCAGCCGGTACGGCTACTCAAGACGAGGCAGAAGAAGACGATGGCCAGCAGCGCGCACGCCGAGCACGAGGAACACACGCCATACGGCATGGGCCGCTGGCTGTTCTCCACCAATCACAAGGACATCGGCACGATGTACCTCCTCTTCGCCATGGTGGCGGGGGTGATCGGCGGCTTCCTGTCGGTGATGATGCGCCTCGAGCTCGCCGAGCCGGGGATGCAGTACTTCGCCAGCTCGCATCTCTTCAATGCCTTCGTGACCGGACACGGCCTGATCATGGTGTTCTTCATGGTCATGCCGGCAATGATCGGCGGCTTTGGCAACTGGTTCGTTCCGCTCATGATCGGCGCGCCGGACATGGCCTTCCCGCGGATGAACAACATCTCGTTCTGGCTGCTGCCGGCGGCGCTGTCGCTGCTGCTCATCTCGTTGTTCGTGGAAGGCGCCGGCACCTGCATCGTGCCGTCCGATATGTCGGGCTGCGGTGCTGGCACCGGTTGGACGGTCTATGCGCCCCTCTCGACCACCGGCCACCCGGGACCGGCGGTTGACTTCGCCATCCTGTCGCTCCACCTCGCCGGTGCGTCCTCGATCCTCGGCGCCATCAATTTCATCACCACCATCTTCAACATGCGCGCGCCAGGCATGACGATTCACAAGATGCCGCTGTTCGTGTGGTCGGTTCTGGTTACTGCGTTCCTGCTTCTGCTGTCGCTCCCGGTCCTCGCCGGCGCCATCACCATGCTCCTGACCGACCGCAACTTCGGCACGACATTCTTCACGGCCGCGGGGGGCGGTGACCCGCTGCTCTACCAGCACCTTTTCTGGTTCTTTGGTCACCCCGAGGTATACATTCTGATCCTGCCGGGCTTTGGCATCATCAGTCACGTGGTGTCGACCTTCGCTCGCAAACCCGTCTTCGGTTACCTCGGCATGGCATACGCCATGGTTGCGATCGGCCTCGTCGGCTTCGTCGTCTGGGCGCATCACATGTATACGTCCGGCATGGGCGTGAATACGCAGGCCTACTTCGTCTTCGCCACGATGGTCATCGCTGTACCGACGGGTGTGAAGATCTTCTCGTGGATTGCGACCATGTGGGGCGGCTCCATCCGTTTCACGGTGCCCATGCTGTGGGCGCTCGGCTTCATCTTCCTGTTCACCGTCGGTGGCGTCACCGGCGTCATGCTCGCGAATGCCGGCATCGACCGCGCGCTGCACGACACGTACTACGTCGTCGCTCACTTCCACTACGTGCTCTCGCTCGGAGCGGTCTTCGCCATCTTCGCGGCCTGGTACTACTGGTTTCCAAAGATGTCCGGGTACATGTACTCCGAGACCATCGGCAAAGTGCACTTCTGGATGACGTTCATAGGCGCCAACATCCTGTTTTTCCCGCAGCACTTCCTCGGCCTCGCCGGTATGCCGCGGCGCTACGTTGACTACCCCGACGCCTTCGCTCACTGGAACCACGTTTCATCCTATGGTTCATATCTCACAGCCTTGGCCACGATCATCTTCTTCTTCGGCGTCTACCTCGCTTTCGCAAGGAAGGTGAAGGCGGGCGACAATCCCTGGGGTGAAGGCGCAACGACGCTGGAATGGACGCTCTCTTCGCCACCCCCGTTCCATTGCTTCGAGACGTTGCCGCACATCGGGGCAAGCGAGCACCACTAGGTCGCTTGGCGGGCAGTATCGGACCGCGATACCGCCCGTCACCCCTCCAAGCTAAAAGGCATTGCACGAAACCATGGCCGAGATCGGGTTCAGCTCTGAGGAGGCGCGCGCGCAGGGGATCGGCGGAGACGTGCGCGATTTCGTGGCGCTGTTGAAGCCTCGAGTCATGTCGCTTGTGGTGTTCACGGCCATCACCGGCATGGTCGCGGCCCCCGGCTCCATCCATCCCGTGCTCGGCGTCATCGCCCTTATCGCGATTGCCGTCGGCGCCGGTGCCTCGGGCGCGCTGAACATGTGGTGGGACGCCGACATCGACGCCCTCATGCAGCGCACGCGCTCCCGGCCAGTGCCGCAAGGGCGCGTCACCGCTGACGAGGCTCTCACCTTCGGGCTCGTTCTCTCCGCGCTTTCGGTGATCACACTTGGCATTACGGTGAGCTGGGTCGCGAGTGGACTTCTGGCCCTCACCATCGCGTTTTACGTTGTCGTCTACACCATGTGGCTCAAGCGCAGGACGCCGCAGAACATCGTAATCGGCGGTGCGGCTGGAGCGTTTCCCCCCATGATCGGATGGGCGGCGGTCACCGGCGGTGTCAGCCTCGACAGTGTGATCCTTTTCTTGATCATCTTCATGTGGACGCCGCCTCATTTCTGGGCGCTCGCGCTTTTTCGCGCGAACGATTACCAGAATGCCGGCGTGCCGATGCTGCCCGTCGTCGCCGGTCACCTCGAGACCCGCAAGCAAATCGTCATCTATAGCGCGCTGCTGGTACCGTTGGCGTGCGCGCCACTCCTGACGGGTCTCGGCGGCACCGCTTACGGATTCGCTGCGGTCGTGCTCGGGGCGATCTTCATGGCGCTCGCCATAGCCGTGTGGCGCGAGGCGGACGCCCCCGCCGGCGAAAGGGCGGCAAAGCGCCTCTTCGCTTTTTCGATCGTCTATCTTTTCCTGTTGTTCGCTGTGCTTCTGGCCGAGCATTCGGTTCGGCACTTACTGGCCTGAGGCGCGAAAGGGATGCATGTGGCGACGTCCGGAGACGATGAGAGCAAGCGCCGTCAGCGAATGCGGTCGCTGGCGATCGGCCTCGCCCTTGGCGCGCTCGTCATCATTTTCTACGTCGCCACGATCGTGCGCCTCGGACCCAACGCGCTTCGCAAGGACGGTTTGGGGCCGAGCCCGCCCGTGGTAAGCGTGCCAACCCAGCAGGCGCCGAAATGACCCCTCGAAGCGGCCGACCACCGAGGTCGAACACCAAAGTTGCGGTCACGTGCGCCGCAATCGCAGTCGGCATGGTCGGACTGGCCTATGCCTCGGTGCCGCTGTACAGCCTGTTCTGCCGGGTCACGGGCTTTGCCGGAACCACTCAGCGCGTCGAAGCCCCGTCGCACGAGGTTCTCGATCGGCAGGTGACGGTGCGCTTCGATTCCAACGTTGCGCCGGGCCTCGACTGGGACTTCGCCCCCGTTGTCACCAGCATGAAGCTGCACATCGGCGAGAATGCACTCGCCTTCTACCGGGCGACCAACCATTCCAAGGTACCGGTGGTCGGTACTGCGACGTTCAACGTGACGCCCGAGCAGGCCGGCTCCTTCTTCAACAAGATCCAGTGCTTCTGCTTCACCGAGCAGCGCCTGGAGCCCGGCGAGACGGTCGAGATGCCGGTCAGCTTCTTCGTCGATCCCGCCATCGTCAACGACCCCGACGGCGCTTTCGTGCGCACGATCACGCTGTCATACACCTTCCACCCCGTGGCAAAACCCAAGGCCAGCGCCGCGGTAAGCCCGTCAACACCTGCTGCGGCCGGCCCGAGCGCGAAGCCTCCCGTCGAGCCGCGTGGCTAGAGTAGTCCGAAACCGCCCGCAAGGTTGCGGACGGGCCGTCGGAGTGAGAGATAGAGTTGTTAGATAAACGAGCAGGACGGCCGTGCCGCGCTGCCCGCCAGCAATGAGGGGGACGAGGAGACCCGAGATGGCCGACACCCATGCCAAGCACCACGACTACCATCTCGTCGACCCAAGCCCATGGCCTGCGGTCGGCTCCATGTTCGCCTTCATCATGGCCGTGGGCGCCATCGTCTGGATGAAGACGCATGCCAGCGAGACAGCCACGCTATTTGGCGTTCGCGGCCCCTGGATTTTCGCAATCGGCCTGTTCGGCGTGCTCTACACCATGTTCATGTGGTGGCGTGACGTCATCAATGAGGCTGACCGCGGCGACCACACACCGGTCGTGCGACTGCACCTGCGCTACGGGATGATCATGTTCATCGCCTCCGAGGTGATGTTCTTCGTCGCGTGGTTCTGGGCCTATTTCGACGTCTCGCTCTTCCCTGCCGCGGTACATCCCGTT
>JBFWXN010000137.1:0-9217 GCA_050187415.1 Hyphomicrobiaceae bacterium
TGGTTTGCCGTGCCGTTCACGCTTCTGCACGGCGCTGGCAATGGCATTCTGACGATCGCGCGAGGTACAGTCCCCCTCGCGGTGTTCGGATCGGAGAACTATGGCTATCGCCTCGGCCTCATTGGCGCCCCGGCGCGAATTCTCCAGGCAGGCGCGCCGCTGGCCTTTGAAGTGTTGATCGATCGCTACGGCGCATTGGCACTGGTGTTCTCCTCTCTCACTTGTCTCTTGGCAACGACGTGCTTACTCGCCGTCTCGGTCCAGGCCCACCAAACGACATCACCGGGGCGTGCATTATGAACGATCAAACCCCTCACCGATTCTCCGGGGCATGGCGGCTCGTACTGCTCGTTTGCATCGCTCAAACACTCGTGCAAATCGGCGCCTTCTTCTGGCCGGCGCTGCTTCCCCAACTCGCACCACGATGGTCGTTGAACAATAGCGCGGCCGGTTGGATTACCGCAGCGTTCTACGGCGCCTACATGCTTGCCGTACCGGTTCTCGTCACCCTCACCGATCGCGTCGATCCGAAGCGCATCTATCTTTTCGGGGTTGGCCTCACCATTGTCGGCCACCTGCTCTTCGGGATGCTAGCCGAGGGTTTCTGGACGGCGCTCGCATGTCGTGCGCTTACCGGCGTCGGTTGGGCCGGTACCTACATGACGGGGCTGAAGCTTCTGGCGGACCGCGTCGATGCGACGATGATGTCGCGCGCCACGGCTGGCCATGCGGCCAGCATAGGCATTTCGGGGGCATTGTCTTTTGCAACGGGCGATTGGCTGGCGCAGGCTTTCGGATGGCAATCCGCGTTCATTGCGGCCTCGCTCAGCGCTCTGGCGGCCTGGTTCCTCGTCGCAGCGATTGTGCCTCGGCAGTTGGAAGCGGCGACCCGACCGAAGGATGGAACCGGCCTCTATGATTTCCGACCGGTCTTTCGCAATCGATCCGCCATGGCGTATGCGACGGCCTATGCCGTGCATACGCTCGAAATGAGTGCGCTGAGGGGCTGGGGCGTGGCGTTCCTCGCCTACGTGGCAACAAAAACCGGAGCAACGCAGGCCGTATTATCTCCAGCCGTGCTGGCGACGACATTGGGACTGCTCGGCACTGCAGCCAGCATCCTGGGCAATGAAGCGGCCATTCGGTTCGGGCGGCGGCGGCTTGTTCAAGCAGCCATGATGGGGTCGATCTTGCTGGGTGCCACGATCGGTTTCATCGGCACCGGGTCCTATGAATTCGCAGCTATCCTGGTACTCATCTATGGGACAGTCATCTGGCTGGATTCCTCTTCGCTTACAGCCGGCACCGCAGGCACGGCAGAGCCCTCACGACGAGGCGCGACCTTGGCCGTTCACTCCATGCTTGGCTACGCAGGTGGGTTTATCGGTCCGTTGATGATCGGGTGGACGCTGGATCTTTCCGGAGGCATGTCCTCGTTGGGTTGGGGCTTGGCATTTGGTCTCGTAGCTCTCCTCATGGCCGGAGCTCTCGCAACCTTCATCCAAATCAATCCGCAGGAGGTCGCCGGCGACCGCAAGCAGTCCTGATCGCGATGTTCGACTTTGCGTCACTCAAGGTCGTGCCGCGGCTGGTTCGGCTGTTCCTGATCCTGGCTCCCACCTGCTGCGTGAGATCGCCGAGCGCTCGGCGATTACGTGTCACGGCTGCCTGAGCGGATTGCGCCGGCTGCAGCGGCCACATAGGCTTGGGGACCGTTTCGACCCGCGGAGGCCCTATGGCGAAGAAGCCTGCATCGGAAAATCCATACCTGAAGCCGCGCGCGATCACTGACGCGCTGCGTGCCCAAGTGCGCGAGGAGCTGCCGGAGGTGGCCGATATCCGCGACCAGGAATTGCAGGCCAAGGTGGTCGAAGCCTGGGCGTTCGCCCTCGCGCACTCGAGCTTTACGTCGATCCGCCAGATCGCGCCGGCCGGCAACCCAGATGTCAACGAAGCGAAGCGCGGCGACCAGACAGATCACTTGCGCGGCGTCACCCGGCTTGCCGTCGACATCGCCCGCGAGATGAGCCAAACCTACCCGGAGCTGGCAGTGGATATGGACGTGATCGTTGCCGGCGGCCTGATTCACGACGTGGGCAAGGCCTGGGAGTTCGATCCGGTCAATCGCCGGCGCTGGAAGGGACAACAGAGTGTCTACGGCCGGCCCTCCGTCCGTCATCCAGCGTTTGGGATGCACATTTGTTTCACTGTGGGGTTGCCCGAGGAGGTCGCCCACATCGCCATGGCGCACTCGGGTGAGGGCGAGCTGCTTGTGCGCAGCCTGGAGTGCATGATCGTGCATCAGGCCGACTACACATTCTGGAATACGCTGCTCGCCGGTGGTCAGCTCAAGATCGAGACGGTGCCGCCCGACCGCCGGAAATATGTCATCGAGAAGCCGTTCTGAGGAGAGGTCGCATGCTGCTCGAAGGCAAGATCGCGTTGGTCACCGGCGCTGGACAAGGCATCGGCGAGGCCTGCGCCGTCGCGCTGTCGGAGGCCGGCGCCACGGTGATCGTCGCCGACATCGACGCGGCCAAGGCCGCCCAAGTGTCCAGTCGGATCGAGGCGCATCAGCGCAAAGCACAGGCGATCAAGGTCGACGTCGGCGACGTCGCCGGCATCCAGAAGATGGTCGATCAGGTCGTGAAAGACTTCGGTCGCATCGACATCCTGGTGAACAATGCCGGCGTCACGCGCCGGGCCGACATCATGGAGCTGACCGAGGCCGACTGGGATCGCATTCATCGCGTCAACGCCAAGGGCGTGTTTTTCTGCCTGCAAGCGGTGGCTCGGACCATGATCCCGCGCCGTGAGGGCCGCATCGTCAACATCGCGTCGATCGCGGGAAAGGGCTACGCGGGTACATCGAATGCGGCTTACGCCGCATCGAAAGGCGCCGTGATCAGCCTGACCAAGACCGCGGCGCAGCAGCTCGGACCGCACAACATCAATGTCAACGCGGTCTGCCCGGGTATCACGCGCACGGCGTTGTCCGACGCCAACCTGGCGGTGCGTGCGAAGCAGGAAGGGCTGTCGCTGACGGCGATGGAGGAGCGGCGCAATGCAGTGATCCCGCTGAGGCGCGCCAACGATCCCGAAGACATCGCCGCGATGGTCGTGTTCTTGGCCACGCCCGGCGCGCGCAACATCACCGGCCAATCGCTCAACGTCGACGGCGGCATCGTTCCGGATTGACCCGTGCTCGTGCTCGGCGCGAGCCGGAGGCTGACGGGCGGCACGACATCCTAAGGCGGCCACGTGAGCCTGATGGCGGCTGCGACACTGCTACAGTGGCAGCGTCACCAACCGCGCGTCGGCGAGGGAGCGGCTGACTGCCGTGGTCCACTCCATGTACTTGACCCCGGTGGCAAGGTCGGTGTGTGTGACCTGCTCCCTGCCGCGGATGGCGTTGATGAACTCCTCCTCGACCCGCCAGCTTCCGCGCTTCGACGGATCGATCGCCACCGGCTCCAGAGCCGCCTGTCCGCGCTTGCCGGCCGACAGCTGAAGTGAGCCGCCAACCGGCTGGTGGAGGCGAAGGCTGCCTTCGGTGCCGGCAATCAGCACGTCCGCGAGTTCCGGCGCGTGCCCGAGCACGCTCGACACGTTGAAGCGCATTTGTCCGCCCTGCGCCATGGCGCCGATGATGTCGATGTGATCGGGGATCTCGATCGCCACGCGGCGGCCGCTATCATAGAGGCGATGACGCACGACGTTCTGGCCAACCGCCATGACCGACTTCGCCGGCCCGACCCAGCGCATCATCGCCTCATACCAGATGCCGATATTCATCACGTTGTCGCCGGAGAGCTCGCGGTTCTGCCGCCAGTGCCGCTTGGCCGAGCCGTCAGGATAGGCGCGGTTGGCTGCAATGCGCGCGTCGATGGCGATAAGGTCACCGATACAGCCACCCGCGATCATGTCGGCGATCGTGCGGTCGAAAGCGAGCGTATGTGGCGCCGGCACGATCTGGGCCGTGAGCGCTGGATGCCGCCTCGCAGCGCAGAGCATGTCGAGGGCGTCGTCGTGATCCATGGCCATGCGTGCTTCGCAGAGCACGTGTTTACTCGCCTCCAGCGCCGCGATCAGCATCGTCGAATGCATATACGGCCATGTGCCGATGCACACTGCATCGATACTTTCGTCGTCCAGCAGCGCCTTCCAGTCATCGTGCACCTTGGCGATACCGAACTCGGATGCCACCCGCTGCCCCGACTCGCGCGTGCGGTTCGCGACGGCGACGATCTCCACACCCGCCTGCTTCTTCAGTCCGGGAATGTGCAGCTTGGTCGTGTTGCTCCCGGCCCCGATCAAACCGACGCGGATGGTGTTCTCGGGCATGGCGGGTCTCCTTGTTCGAGATTGGGTGCGCGGGGTCGCCTGCGACGGCGGGAAGCAGGATAGCGCACATCCCACCTGCCTCGTCCATGCAATCGACCCTGTCGATCCAAAAGACACGAGCTGGGCCGAACACCAGAAGCCCGGTGCGGATCGTCAAAGTGGAACTCACGTGGGCGCCGAGCGTTTTTAAACTCGGTTTTCTGAGCAGCGAAGAAAGGCGCCCGTGCAAGACATTCCCATGCAAGTAGACCTCACAAATTGCGATAGAGAGCCGATCCATGCGCTGGGTGCCATTCAGCCGATCGGTTTTTTGATTGCCGTCACGACGGATTGGATTGTTGCTCGTGCATCCCAAAATACTAGTGATTTCATTGGACGGGACGCCAAAGCCTTGATCGGGCGCCCGCTCGCAGAATTCCTGCCCGCGAGAGCCCTGCACAATCTTCGCAATCGGGTGGCGCTGTTGAGGGGGCCAGACGCCGTGCAGCGGTTGTTCGCCTGTGAGTTGGTGAAGGACGTCCTATTCGACGTCGCCGTGCATCTCTCCGGCAACTTCATCATTATCGAGGCCGAGCCCGGCAGCGAGCTCCCGAACGACGCGAGCGGCATTGTTCGCTCGATGATGGCACGGCTGGACCAGACGGGGGATTTTGCATCTTTCTACCGTGAGGGTGCGCGGCAGGTCCGGGCGCTGCTCGGCTATGATCGAGTCATGGTCTACAAGTTCGCCGACGACGGATCGGGAGAGGTGGTCGGCGAAGCGTGCAAGACCGGCATCGGATCCTTCAAGGGCCTGCACTACCCCGCGAGCGATATCCCCCAGCAGGCGCGCGCGCTCTATCGACGCAACCTCCTGCGCATCATTACCCACGTGAACGCCGAACCCGTCAGGATCACGCCCGAGCTCGACGAATTCGGCAAGCCGCTCGACCTGTCCCTGTCGATGCTGCGCTCCGTATCGCCGATTCACATCGAGTATCTGAAGAACATGGGCGTTGGCGCCTCGTTGTCCATCTCGATCATGGTGGATGATCAGCTGTGGGGGCTGTTTGCCTGCCATCACTATTCGCCCCACGTGCCGAGCTTCCAGATGCGCTCTGTGAGCGAGATGTTCGCCCAGATGTTCGCGATGCGTCTCGAAAGCCGCGAGCGACGCGCTCTCGTCGACTATGAGCGTAAAGCCCGTGACATTTCCGACCAGCTATTGGGCGCGGTCGCGTCCGACGAGACGCTGCTGAACGACCCCGACTGGCTTGCCGATATTCTCACCAACACCATTCCCGCCGACGGCGTCGGCGTCTGGATCAACGGCAGCTACGCGTTCTCCGGTATCACCCCTTCGACGGATTTGTTTCGCCGCATCGTGCGCGCGCTCAACGGCACGGTCGCCGGTAAGGTGTACGCGACGGATCAATTGACCACTCTGGTCAAGGTCGGGCCCGAGGAAACGGCAGTTGTGGCCGGCCTTCTGGCCATCCCCATCTCTCGGTCGCCTCGTGACTATGTCGTGCTGTTCCGCTCGGAGATGGTTCGATCCGTGCGCTGGGCAGGTGACCCGCACAAGCCTGTCGAGCTGGGCCCAAACGGACCGCGGCTCACCCCGCGCGCGAGCTTCGCCGAATGGAAGGAACTGGTGGAAGGTCGATCAAAGCCGTTCACGGCTTCGGAATTGCGTGTCGCTGAAACGTTGCGCGCGACGTTGATCGAAGTTGTGCTGCGTCTCGCCGACGAAGCCGCGGCGGAGCGGCACCAGGCCAGCGCGCGTCAGGAACTGCTGATCGCCGAGTTGAACCATCGCGTTCGCAATATCCTGGGCGTCATTCGCGGGCTGATCCGCCAGTCGAGACCCGATGAAGCGGCCGTAAAGGACTTCGTCAAGGTGGTCGACGGCCGAATTCACGCGCTCGCGCGTGCCCACAACCAGATCACCGACGATCATTGGGGACCGGCTCCGCTACAGGCGCTCGTCGACGCGGAGGCAGCCGCCATTTTTGACGGTGGGGAGCGCATCGAGGGCGGCGGCCCGCCGATCCTTCTCAATCCGCAGGCGTATTCCGTCATGGCGCTCGTTGTGCACGAACTTGTGACGAATTCGACCAAATACGGCAGTTTGTCAGTAAACGGGGGGGTAGAAATGTCCTGGCATCGGAACAATCAGCGCGACCTCGTCGTGACGTGGCGTGAATTCGGGGGGCCGCCAGTGCAGCCGCCTCAACGGAAGGGTTTCGGCACGACCATCATCGAACGCTCCGTTCCGTACGATCTCGGGGGAACTGCCGCGGCACGTTACAACGCAGCCGGTTTCGAGGCCGACTTCTGCATTCCCGCACGGCATGTCTCCGAGCCGAAATCGTTCGCAGGCCCGGCGATTTCCTTCCCGCGGCCCACGGCCACGCATCCAGTCGAGCCACCGCCGAAATTCCTTGCCGGCCGCACGGCGTTGCTCGTCGAGGACAGCCTCATCATCTCGCTCGATGCCGAGGATATTCTGGCGAGGCTCGGCGCCGACAGCGTCGTCACGCACGCGACCGCCCAGGGTGCGCTGGACTTTCTCGATGCGAACGTCCCATCGCTCGCCGTTCTCGACATCAACCTCGGCGATCGTACGAGTTTCCCGGTGGCCGACCGTTTGCTGGAGTTGGGCGTGCCTTTCATATTCGCGAGCGGATATGGCGAGCAGGCTTCGCTACCGATGGAGCACCGCTCTCGCCAAGTTTTGCAGAAGCCCTACACATTGGAAAACATGGCGCGGGCATTGGCTGCTCTTGTCGGATCTTGATGTCTTGAAAGTCGCAACTGCATGGGGGCTACACTGCGAAATGTAGAAGCAAAGACGCCCGAAGCGCCAATCCGCTTCCGTTTGCGGGCCTCGACCGCACCGCTCCACAAGCGTGTCGACGCTTACATGGGAGGGCTGCTCCGTCGGTCTGATGACGGCTACCAGCAGTTTCTTGCAGCCACGGCACGAGCGCTGTTGCCGCTAGAGCATGCGCTTTGCGAAAATGGCGTATCAGATATCTTATCGGATTGGCCGGACCGCTCTCGCAGTGATGCCTTGCGCGCCGATCTATCCGCATTGTCCGTCGCCGAGCCTGACACCAATGGTACCTACGAAAATCCCAATCTTCGCGACGAAGCCTATATGCTCGGTGCCATATACGTGCTCGAGGGCTCGCGACTGGGCGCACGCTTGCTTGTCGACACGGTTAGGAATGCGCATCCGCACGCGCTTCGCTACCTGTGTCATGGGAACGCGCTGCCGCTCTGGCCGACCTTCCTCGCGCAGCTCGGCGCCTCGTCCAAGGCGCGCCGCAATCCTGAAAGGGCCGAAGCGGGGGCCGCTGCCGCTTTTCGTCTGTTCCTGCCGCACAGCAATTGGGGCGTAGAGCAGCATGGAGCCGGCTCATCGTTGAGCCAAGGAAGTTGAAGTCGTAGCCGACTTCGGCGCCGCCGCCTAAAGCCGCGGTGGATCGCCAATAGGCGCGAGAACAATGGCGGGATCCAGCTCGCAGGCGCGCCGGAACGTCCGCGAGCAATTGGAAAATCCAACCATCGGAGGCGGGATGCTCTAGCCTGGGCCTCGCATCGTCGTCGGCAGCCAGAGTGCCAGATCCGGGAATACGGCGAGCACCAGGATCATGATCAACATCAGGATCACGTAGGGAATGGAGCCCTTGACGACTTCGGAGAACGAGGCCCCGCCGGAGATCGCGTGAATCGTGAAGAGATTGAGCCCCACAGGTGGCGTGATCTGTCCGAGCTCTATGAGGATGGTCAGGACAATTCCGAACCATATCAGGTCGAAGCCGAACGATTTGATCAACGGCAACAGCACCGGCAAGGTCATGTAGATCATCGAGATGCCGTCGACGAAGCAGCCGAGCGCCAAGTAGAGCACGACGAGCACCAGGAAGAACTGCCATTTGCCGAGCCCGAGGCTCAAGACCCATTCGCTGATGGCGCGGCTTGCGCCCGAATACGTCAGCGCGGTCGAGAGAATTTGCGCGCCAATGATGATGAAAATCACCATGCATGTAGTTTTCACCGTCGACATCACGGCTTCATTGAAGACCGGCATGGTCAGGTTGCCGTAGAGCGCAGCCAGCAGCAAGGCTCCGGCTGCGCCGACGGCCGCGGCCTCGGTAGGAGTGGAAAAGCCGATATATATGCCGCCGAGAACGGCAACGAGCAGCGCGAGCACCGGGAAAACGTGGATGACGTCGCTGCGAGACGGGCCGCTGACACCTTCGGCTGTCACTTCGGGCCGTGGAGCAAGCCTAGGGTTGAGCAAGAGACGGGTCGCGATATAGACCATGAATAGCAATGAAAGCGCGAGCCCAGGCCCGATGCCGGCCATGAACAGCTTGGCAATCGACTCCTCGACGAGCGCCCCATACAGCACCATCACGATCGACGGTGGAATGAGGATGCCGAGTGTTCCGCCGGCGGCGAGAGAGCCAAAGATCATTCTTGGCTCGTAGTTGTGCCGCTTCATTTCGGGAATGGCGACGGTCCCGACCGTGGCAGCCGTGGCGACGCTCGATCCAGACACCGCCGAAAATATGGCGCACGAGAGAATGTTGGCATGCAGCAGACCACCCGGCAGCCACCCCAGCAGCACGACGACGCCGCGGTAGAAATAGGTACTGACGCCACTGCGCAGGATGACCTCGCCCATCAACAGGAACATCGGCACGGCAATCAGGATATAACTCGCCGAGTTGTTCCAGATGACAGAGCTCAGGGCCTGTAGGCCGAGCAGGCCCTTGCTGAGATAGAGGACGAGAACGCCCACCGAACCAAGTGCCAAAGCCGTCCACTGTCCGATCAGGAGCAGGAAGGCGAGGCCGATAACAAGAATGGCGATGATTAG
>JBFWXN010000138.1:0-8822 GCA_050187415.1 Hyphomicrobiaceae bacterium
CGAATTACGGCGGTGCAATCTCGCGTCTCAAGCGGGCGGGGGCCAACATCATCAGTATTCCGCTCGACCATGACGGCATGAGCGTTGCCGCGCTTTCCAACGCGCTCGACGATTGCGCGGCGAAGGGCATCAAGCCGAAGTACATCTACACCATCCCCACGGTGCAGAATCCAACCGCGACCATCATGAGCGAGGGGCGACGGCGACAGATCCTGGCGCTGTCGGCCAAGCACGGCGTTCCGATCTACGAGGATGATTGCTACGCCGACCTGACGTGGACGGGCGAGCGTCCTCCCGCATTTCGCGCGCTCGCCGGCGCGGGCAACAATCAAGTCATTCACATCGGATCGTTTTCGAAATGCATCGCGCCTGCACTTCGGCTCGGCTATCTGATCGCGAGTTGGCCGCTGATGGGCAATATCCTGGCCCTCAAGAACGATGCTGGATCGGGCGCGCTCGAGCAGATGGTGATGGCCGAGTACTGCAACGCGCACTTCGATAGCCATGTGAAGGCCCTGCGCGGGCGCCTGAAGAAGAAGGCCGATGTGCTGGTCGAGGCGCTCAACGCCGAGTTCGGGACGGCTGCCGAATTCGAAAAACCCGAGGGCGGCATCTTTCTGTGGATCAAGCTGCCCGACGAGGTCGATACGGCGAAGCTGTTCCAGGCCGCAGGGAAGGCCGGCGTCGCCATCAATCCGGGGCCAGAGTGGGCACTCGGCGAGAGCTATGCGAAGTCGCGCCTGCGGCTATGCTTCGCCAACCCGACCGAGGCGCAGATCCGCGAGGGCGTGGCCGTTCTGGCCGACGTCTGTCACCAGGAGTTCGGCGTGCCGCTGCGCGGCCGCAACGTCGGCCGCTGACAACATCGTACTCTTTGGAGGGCCGGTCATGTGATCGGCCCTTTTGCGTTTCGAACGATTGAAGCTGGCCTCGCGGTCGCCGTTCGGCCTAGGCTTCGCCAAAGCCACAGATCGAATGGGAGACCATGGTGACCGACGCGCTGCAGTTGCACAAAGACGCCCTCGTGATCGACGGCCTCGTTTATCACTGCGACGGCGATGTCACTGACCTCAGGGCCGGCGGCATCGACGCGCTCAACATCACGACCTGTCACTTCGAGGCCGATTTCCCCGAGGCTTGCTCCGAGATCGCGCGCTGGCACGGCGTCCTCAATCGTCCCGGCTCACCTTGGATGCAGATCGAAACCGCAGCCGACTTCGACCGGGCGCGGGCCGAGGGAAAAATCGGCATGATCATGGGCTGGCAGAACTCGCGACCTATCGCCGACGAGCCGGATCGGCTCTATTTCTTCCGCCGCCTCGGGCTGCGGATCATGCAGCTTACCTACAACTATCGTAATGCGCTGGGCGACGGCTGTCTGGAGCCGGAGGAGGCCGGCCTCACTCTGCTCGGCCGCCAGTGCGTTCGCATCATGAACGAGATCGGCATTGCGATCGACCTGTCGCATGTCGGTCAGAAGACCATGTGGGGCGCGATCGAGCAGTCCACGCAGCCCGTGCTCATTACGCATGCCAATGCCCGCGCGCTCGCTAATCTCGAGCGCAACAAAACCGACGACATCATCAAGGCCGTGGCCGCGAAGGGCGGCCTCATCGGGGCGAGCATCTATGGCCCGATGTGCTGGGATCAAAATCCGGCGCGAAAGCCGTCGATCGACGATTACCTGCGTCATCTCGACTATCTCGTAAACGTCGCCGGCATTCAGCATGTCTCGTTTGGAACCGATCTCGCGACAGGCGCCAACTACCCGCGCATGGCCTTCGAGCGTGGCCACTGGCGGCGCTGGGAAGGCATCAATCGCTTCAATCGCGTATTCGGCGAGGAGATCCCCGCACGCTATCTCTGTGACTGCAACAAACACTCGGATTTGCCGAAAGTGACAGAGGCGCTGGTCAGGCGGGGTTGGAAGGACGCGGACGTTCGGGCGTATCTCGGCGGCAATTTGCGTCGCGTGCTGGATCAGATCTGGAGTGCAGGGCGCTAGCGCTGGCTTTCCCGTGCCTGCCGCCCCGCCTTCCCGATTGCGATGCGTGCTCGCACAGCAACACTCGTGCCGAGACTATGTCGCCAACCCTGTAGTTGAGCCGAGTTGATTTGAGCCGGCGTGCGAACAGGCGCATCAGCGTCATCGCTCGAGACGGCCGAGGGAACAATGGTATGCAGCGCACGATCGGATGGCTGGTGCTGGCCCTGCTCGCGCTGCCGTTGCTGCTGGAGCCGGCCCTCGCCGAAGGGGTCATTCACGAGCTCAAGATCGGCGGCCTCTATCACGACGTGCCGAACCTGTGGAGCGGCTTCCAACTCGAGGAGCGGTCGGTAGACGTCAACGTCGAGGCGCTTTTCGGGCCCCATCTGGCGCTGCCGTGGGGCGTGGTCCGACCGGCCGCGGGGGCGACCATCAACACTCGTGGCGGCACGTCCAAGCTCTATGTCGATGCGCGTTGGGAGGTCGAGGCGCCGTCCGGAATCTTTCTCGCGCTCGGCGTCGGCGCGGCCGTCCACGACGGCGAACTCGAGCCGATCTTTGCCGATCGAAAGGCGCTCGGCAGCCGGCTGCTGTTCCATTTTCCGGCCGAAATCGGCTGGCGATTCGACGGCCATCAATCGATCTCCGTCTACTTCGAGCATGTCTCGAACGGCTACACCCAGGACGTCAACGAGGGTCTCGACAGCATCGGCGTCAGGTACGGCTATCGTTTCTGACGAGGGCTGCCGCTTGGCCAATCCGCTGCTGCGGGCTTAGACTGGCTTCAAAATCCGACGTCACCGGTAAGTGGTGTCTGGGAGGAGAGGCTCGTGAATGACACCGTCGGCGCTGCCTTGGATGCGGCCTCCGTTCCATTGAACGAGATCGACGTCTCCGACCCGGCGCTCTACGAGCAGGATGTCTGGCAGCCGGTGTTCGCGCGGTTGCGGCGTGAGGCGCCGGTGCATTACTGCGCCAAGAGCGCTTATGGCGCCTTTTGGTCGGTGACCCGTTACGACGACATCATGCAGGTCGAAATCGACCACAAGACCTACTCCTCGTCGTCCGAACGGGGCGGGATTCAGGTCGAGGACCAGCCGGCCGGGCAAGCCCGCACCAGCTTCATTCGAATGGACCCTCCGCGGCACACCGAGCAGCGCAAGACAGTGGCGCCGGTCGCTGCGCCGACCAATCTGGCGCACTACGAGGCCATCATCCGCGATCGCACGCGGGGCGTGCTCGACAGTTTGCCGCGCGGTGAAGTGTTCGACTGGGTGGACAAGGTGTCGATCGAGCTGACGACGATGATGCTCGCCACGCTGTTCGATTTTCCGTTCCATGAGCGGCGCAAGCTCACCTACTGGTCGGACGTCGCCATCTGCAATGTCAATTCGCCCGATGCGCCGGTGCGTTCGGAGGACGAGCGATTCGCCGAGCTGGTGCGCATGGCGGAGGCCTTCAAGGGGTTGTGGGCAGAGCGTGCCGCCCAGGGGCCGAAGCTCGATCTGATCTCGATGATGGCCCACGGCCCATCGACGAAGGACATGCCCCAGATGGAGTTCATCGGCAATCTGGCGCTGCTGATCGTCGGCGGCAACGATACGACGCGGAACTCGATGTCGGGCGGCCTGCTGGCGCTGGCCCAGAACCCCGGGGAATGGGCGAAGCTGCGTGCCGATCCGGCGCTGGTGCCGAGCCTCGTCGCGGAGACCATTCGCTACCAGACGCCGGTCATCCATATGCGCCGCACCGCGACGCGCGATACCGAACTCGCAGGTCAAAGCATCCGCAGCGGTGACAAGGTCGTGATGTGGTACGTCTCGGGTAACCGGGATGAACGCACCATAGACCAGCCGGATGCGTTCATCGTCGACCGAGCCCGGCCGCGGCAGCACCTTTCGTACGGGGCCGGAATTCATCGATGTGTGGGTGACCGCCTCGCCGACCTGCAATTGCGCATTCTCTGGGAGGAGATTCTGAAGCGGGACCTCGACATCGAGGTCGTGGGGCCGCCGGTCCGGCTCTATTCGAACTTCATTCGCGGCATCCGCGAATTGCCTGTGCGCATCAAGGCATGAACTCGTGTCGCGCTGAGGACGAGCTCGCAAGCGTCCGGCGGCTGGCCTTTCTCCTCGCTTTCTTGTCGGCAGTCACACTCGGTCCAATGGGTCGGGCATGGGCCCAGTTCGGTCTTGCACCCGAGGCCGGGAGCGGGTGGCAAGCGCGACCACTGGCGACAGGGCTCCGGCACATGGTCGCGGCCGCCAACCCGCTGGCAGCCGAGGCCGGGCGCGACATCCTGAGACGCGGCGGGTCGGCCGTCGACGCCGCAATTGCCGTTCAACTCGTGCTGGGGCTGGTCGAGCCGCAATCATCCGGGCTCGGCGGTGGAGCGTTCCTGTTGCACTGGGATGCGACGACCGGCCGAACAACCAGCTTCGATGGCCGCGAGACTGCGCCGTCAGCAGCGCGTCCCGACCGCTTCATTGCAAATGGGCAACCGATGTCGTTCGGGGCCGCCGTGAAGTCACCGCTGTCGATCGGCGTGCCAGGAACGATGCGACTGCTCGAGCACGTCCATCGTCTGCATGGCAAGCTGCCGTGGGCTGACCTCTTTCGCGCGGCCATAAGCCTGGCGGAGGCAGGGTTTCCTGTGTCGGCACGGCTGCATGGGCTGCTCTCTTCGGCCGCACCGGCGAGCTTCGCCGGCAAGGCGCGGGCGTTCTTCTTTGACGCTGCCGACAAGCCATGGCCGGCTGGAACGCGATTGGCCAATCCGGACTATGCGCGGACGCTGCGGCGGCTGGCGATGCAAGGGGCTGATGCCTTCTACACCGGCGCGATCGCCGATGAAATCGTCGCGGCCGCGTCAACCGGGCCGGCGGCTGGCAGCATGACACGCGAAGACCTGGACCGGTATCGGGTGATAGAGCGGCCACCCGTGTGTGTCGCCTATCGGCGCCATCAGGTGTGCTCGATGGGCCCGCCGTCATCCGGTGCACACACCATCGGCCAGGCGCTCGTCTTGCTCGGCGATTTCGACTTGGGACGAAAGCCGTCTGCGGCCATGGCCCCCGCTCCACTGCATTTGATCGGTGAAGCGCTGAAGCTCGCCTTCGCCGATCGCAACTGGTATCTCGCAGACCCGGCTTTCGTCGCCATACCGCCGGGTTTATTGAGGCTGGACTATCTGGTGGAGCGCCGGCACCTGATCTCGCCATTTCGCCCGATGCCGGAGGCCCATCCCGGTCGTCCGCCGGGCTCCGAGCGCCAGGCGCTGGCGCCTGACGAAACGCGCGAGGCCGCCGGCACCAGCCACGTTTCAGTGATCGACGGGGACGGCAATGCGCTGTCCATGACGACGACGATCGAGTCGGCATTCGGCTCGGGGCGCTGGGCGGCGGGCTTCTTGTTGAACAATGAGCTGACCGACTTCTCGTTTCGTCCGTCGCGCGATGGCCGGCCTATCGCCAATCGCGTCGAGGCCGGCAAGCGCCCGCGCAGCTCGATGTCGCCGACCATCGTGCTCGGTGCATCCGGCAAACCCGTGCTGGTTGTCGGCTCGGCGGGAGGCGCGCGCATCATTCCCTACGTGCTGAAGACGATCATCGGAGTGATCGACTGGAAACTCGACGCGGCCGCAGCGGTGGCGCTTCCGAACTTCGCCAGCCGTGGGGCCGCGTTCGAGCTGGAGCAGCCGGAGATTGGCGGCTTCGCAGCCGTGACGGCGCCGGCGGGAGCTCTCGCGGTTCTCAGGACGGCCCTCGATCTCAAGCCCTACGGCCACGGTCTCCTCCTGAATGTCTCGACATCGGGCACGCAGCTCATCGTGCGCCGGATCGACGGAACCCTCGAAGGTGCGGCTGATCCGCGGCGGGAGGGTGTTGCGCTCGCCGACTGACGGCCAGCGTGCAGGAGGTTCGGTCAGCTCGCAGCCGCACGGCGATTGGCGACACGCCGCTCGGCTGCTGCGACGATGGCGTTCCGGATGGCTGCCGGGTCGGCGAGGTCCGATGCGATGCCGAGCTGCTGCTCGCGGGCCAGCAGGCGCAGGCATTCCACGTCCTCGATCGAATGCAGCTCCGCGAGCGCTGCATCGCGGCCGCGGGTGCGGAAGACGACGATGACATTGGGCGAATAGGGATCGAACGGCTCCGTCGGAGCCTCTGCCGGCTCTGCAGGCGCCGAAGCAGCGCCGTCGGCGTCCGTCGCCGGGCTGTCGCTTTGAGCTGATGTCGCTTCGGCACGATTTGCGAGCGCATCCTCCCAAGATCGAGCCGGCGCTTCGTCATGGCGACGCGCGATCAGAGCGATGCCGGACTGTAGCGTCCGGGTGAGGCGCTCGCGCGCTGCCTCATCGAGGCCAGGCTCGCTGGCGAGCAGGCGCTTCAGGTAGGCATCCTTCGCGGCTCCGCTCAGAAGCCTCCTGGGTCTTGCCATGCTCCTGCCTCTCGTCGTGTCGCGGCTTCTCACCCCGCTTTCGCCAGCCATGTTGCAGCGCCGAACACCTCGTCATGCAAGGCCCGCAGATGGGGTAGCGCGTCGCCGAATTTCTCGGCCATCGTCTTCTTCGACTCTTCCCAGTCGAACGCCCGCGCAACGCTGTCCAGCAGCGGGACACGCGACTTGAGAAGCGGATGGTCGATCGCGATCTGGTCGATCAGGAGCCGCTCGCGTCCCCGTCCCGTGACATAGTTGGGAAGGCATATGTAGCGCCGGTCGACGAACGGCACGGACGCGAGCTGGTCGGCCGTCTCGACGCGCTCGATCAGCAAGGCCACCCGGTCGAGGGCGAACTGCGAAACGTAGTCCGGCCGGAACGGCACGACGACTTGATCGGCGAGATCGATGGCCGCGAGAGCGGCAAAGGACAGGCCCGGCGGGCAGTCCAGGATCACATAGTCGAAGTCGTGGCCGAAGTGCTTGATCAGCCGCTTCATGCGGTTGCGCACATCCTGGGCCACCTTGTCTGGGCTGGAGCCGCGCTTGGCCTGTTTCAGGTAGAGCTCGCCCTGCACGTCCTCCAGCATGAGCGAGCCCGGCAGCAGGGAGACACGGCCAGGGGCCGCGCGCGGATGCGCCACATCGCCTATGCCCGCGGCAACATAGTGCGACTCGTCCTCGGCGACCTTCTCGAAGCGGTCGAAAAAATAGTCGGAGATGGTGCGTCCACCACGCCGCGCCTTGTCCCAGCCCTCGCCGCCGATCAGCATGAGCGAGGCGTTGCACTGCGTATCTAGGTCGACGACGAGAACGCGCTTCTTGCCCCACGCTGCCGAGGCGTGAGCCAGCATGACGGCGATAGTCGATTTCCCGACGCCGCCCTTTCTGTTCGCAATCGCCAGAAACCGCGCCATCGCACCCCTGTAACCGCTGTTGGCAATGATGCCGCGAACCTACGTGATTCGCCAACGCAAGGCCAAGCGCGGGCGGTCGGGCGAGTGGCTCCGAAGTCGTTTGGAAACAGTGGTCTCCGAGTGATCAGAACTCCACCTCGAGTTCGATCAGCTCCTCGGGCTCGGCGAGCGCGTCCGTGGTCCATTCCCGCAGCAGCGGCCAGTCGAGAATACGTTCGGCATATGCCGCGAGCGCGCCGTCGAGGGGCACCGCATAGGTGCGAAAACGCGTGCACACCGGCGCATACATGGCATCGGCGACGGTGGGCGCATGGCCGAACAGATAGGGGCCGCCGTAGAGCTCGATGCACTCGGCCCAGATGGCCTTGATGCGCTCGACGTCCGGGCGCGCGCCGGAGAAGATCTTGAACGATTTGTGGCGCGCCTTGAGGTTCATCGGCAGCGCCGAGCGCAGATTGTAGAACCCCGCGTGCATCTCGCCTGAGATCGCGCGGCAATGGGCGCGGGCGGCGACATCCGACGGCAGCAAACCGGCTTCGGGAAACACCTCGTGCAGGTAGCCGGCGATGGCGAGCGTGTCCCAGACGATGACATTGTTGTGGCTCAGCCGCGGCACCAGCACCGACGGCGAGAGCAGCAATAGCTCCTGGCGGGTGTCAGGATTGTCGATCTCAACCCGCTTCTCGTCGAAGTCCAGTCCCGCCATTCGGCAGAGCAGCCAACCCCGCAAGGACCAGGACGAGTAGTTCTTTGAGGAAATGGTCAGTGTTGCGCGTGCCATGATGATCGGGTGCTCGGCTACCAGATGGTGGGCTCCCGACACGATGGACGGGGTTCGGACGGCGCGACCGGGGAAGGGTTGGCTTTCCCTGGCAAGTGTTGCCTGAAATATCTTCTCGCAGTGCAGCGAAGATTGCACTAGCTTTTTGCGTCGCAGCAAAAAGCGGTCGAAGGCGGGTAAATGCTCTATCAGACCTACCAGCTTCAGGACGACCTCATCGAGCCGTTGCGGATGATGGCAGATCAGGTCCTTCAGCTGGCCGAGGCGATCCCGGCCGTTGCCTCTTTTGCGCCCCGCCATCTGGTCGCGGCATTCGAGATGACCACGCGCTTCAAGCTGACGCATCATCGCCCGTCATTCGGAATACGCGCGGCGCGGGTGGGCAACAGGGATGCAATCGTCACGGAAGAGATCGCGCTCGCCCTGCCATTCGGCAACCTTCTGCATTTTGCCAAGGACGTGGACACGCCCCAGCCGAAGATCCTCGTTGTGGCGCCACTCTCGGGCCACTTCTCGACGCTTCTGAAGGGAACGGTCGAGACACTGCTGGCCGACCACGACGTCTATATTACGGACTGGGCGAACGCACGCGACGTGCCGCTCTCGGCGGGTCGCTTCGGCGTCGACGAATATATCGAATATCTGATCAGCTTCTTCCATGAGATTCCGGGCGCCCACGCGCTCGCCGTCTGCCAGC
>JBFWXN010000139.1:0-8725 GCA_050187415.1 Hyphomicrobiaceae bacterium
GCCGATCGAGCGCGGCAGAGTGAGGCGACACATGCCGGTTTCGACGAGGGCTGCGTGCACGTCGGGCGGCAGTTCTCGCGCCGCCTCGATGCGATCGCCCGCCGCTTTGACGCCCTGGGCCGCGGCCTGCGCGCGTTCAACCACCGCGCGCTTCGAAGAAACGTTCGGCTCTACGGCCATGGCCGATCCTCCCGCGTCGATGCTCTCGTCGGGGAAGGATAGCGATAGCCTGTGGCAAATGGCAAAGCCAGATCGGCGACGTGACGACGTCGCCGTGGCGAGCACAAGGCGGTGACGTCACCAGCGTTAGCCGAACTCGGCCGTGCTCAGAGCCGGCAGGATCCTCGCGGTGTGACCTCGATCCGCGGCGGCACCGGCATACCATATTGAAATAAAACGGTATTTGCGCGTTAGAATCGACGGGCAGAGCGACTCGTAATGGTGTCCACCAAATGAAAGGCGCCCGACCTCGGGGGAAAGGTCAGGCGCCCAAGCGCTAGAATGCGCTTGCGCCGGGAGGGATTCCGGCGCGGCAATCGACATCTTCGGTTAGACGGGGGGCACTACCGATGAAGAGCGATGTCGACTGCTCTCATCCCAAAATAGTCTCCCTTGACAGGGTTTCAAGGGCAACACCAAATCGTTCACGCTTATTTTACGGATTGTTTCAATCGGGGGTGATTCGCGAAACGAGCCAGTGCCGGCTACTGGATGTTCCTCAGCGTCGGGCTGATGATTTTGAAGAGCGCGGCGTCGACTGTCTGCGAGCGATCGAGGCCCGAGACCTCGAGGCGCGTATCGAGCCCCTGTGCGTCCGTGGTCACCCATTCCTTGAGCTCGACCTCAGGCGACAGGGTCAGGAAGATGCGGACTTTGCCCGACGCATCCTTCGCTTTGTCCTGTAGCGAGACGATGACGAGATCGGTTGATTCCTGCACCTCGAGGATGCGGGCGTCGCGCAGCAAATCTACGTCTTTCTTTAGGAGCACGCGGAACGGCGTCTGATCGACCATGACCCGGTCGTCGGTATTTATGTCGAGGTCCTGGATGGAGATCTGGCTGCCGTCGGAAATGATGAGCTGACGGCTCGGCGGGGAATACTCGAAGCGGATGCGGCCGGGGCGCTTCATGAAGAACTTACCCTTCATGCGCTTGTTATCGGCCGTCGTCTGCAGGAACGAGCCGCGCATGTTTTCGATGCCGTTGAAGTAGTCACTGACTTTCTTCACCAACTCCACCTGCCGCGCGTCGAGAGTGATGCCTTCGACGCCCGGCTCGGCGTTGGCCTGCTTGGTGTTCCAGCCTGCGCCACCGACCGGTGTGTTCCCACCTTGCTTGTCTTGCGCCACGACCGGCGCCACAAGGCCCAGCGTCAACAAGACTGCCGCCGCCGACCGAGCCGCCGATCTCCCCACGTCGTATCGCACCCAGAGCGTCCTTTGCCGTGACATCCGCCATCCCCACCGATCCCGAACCCGATTCCGGTTGCACAGTCCCTACAATCAGGGCCGCACGAGGGCAAGGGAGGCCGCAAAGGGGTTGTTGATGGCATTCTGTGTCGCGATGGCACTTAGAGCGTCATCCGGCTGCGTCGGCACCATCCTCACGGCCGATGAGCACGCGCCTGCGGCCAACGCTGTCGGCAGGGCTCACGAGGCCGTCGGCCTCCATGCGCTCGATCAGATCGGCGGCGCGATTGTAGCCGATGCCGAGGCGGCGCTGGAGGTAGCTGGTCGAGGCTTTGCCGTCACGATGCACGATGGCGACGGCGCGATCGAAGAGGTCGTCGGCGGAGACCGGCGCCGGCGCGCCGACGTGAGAGGCCCCGGCAGCGGGCTCGGCCTCGAGCTTGATGGCAAGTGCCTCGACATAATCGGGCTCCGAGTTTGCCCGCAGCGCCGAGGCCACCGCCTCGACCTCGTCGTCGGACACGAAGGGGCCATGCACGCGCATGGTTTGGCCCGAGCCCGGCGAGAACAGCATGTCGCCTGAGCCGAGGAGCTGCTCGGCTCCCTGCTCGCCGAGAATGGTGCGGCTGTCGATCTTCGACGCCACCTTGAAGGCGATGCGCGTCGGGAAGTTCGCTTTGATCGTGCCGGTGACGACATCGACGCTGGGGCGCTGGGTCGCCATGACCAGGTGAATGCCCGCGGCACGCGCCATTTGCGCAAGCCGCTGGACGATGCCCTCGATCTCCTTGCCGGCGACGCTCATCAGGTCGGCGAACTCGTCGACGATGACGACGATATAGGGCATGGGCTCGGGCACGCGATCTTCGCGCGCATAGAGTGCTTCGCCGGTCGCCTCGTCGAAGCCCGTCTGGACGGTGCGACCGATCAGCTCGCCCCGCTTGCGGGCGTTCTTCACCCGCACGTTGAACATGTCGATGTTGCGGACACCGAGCTCCGACATTCGCTTATAGCGCTCCTCCATCTCGGCGACGACCCAGCCCAGCGCAGCCGCGGCGCGATGCGGATCCGTGACCACGGGAGCGAGCAGGTGCGGTATGCCGTTATAGACCGACAGCTCGAGCATTTTCGGATCGATCATGACGAAGCGGCATTCGGCTGGCGATAACCGGTAGAGCAGCGACAGCACGAGGGCGTTGACGCCGACCGATTTGCCCGAGCCGGTGGTACCCGCGACGAGCAAGTGCGGCATGCGTGCAAGATCGGCAATGATCGGCTCGCCACCGATGCCTTTGCCGAGCACAACCGGAAGCTGGGCGTCGGCGGTGCGCCAGGCTTCATGCTCGAAGAGCTCACGCAGATAGACCATCTCGCGCCGAACGTTGGGCAGCTCGATGCCGATCAGATCGCGGCCCGAGACCGGCGCGACACGCGCCGACACGGCGCTCATCGATCGGGCGATGTCGTCGGACAGGGCGATGATGCGCGAGGCCTTGGTGCCGCGTGCGGGCTCGAGCTCGAAGAGCGTTACGACAGGTCCGGGCTTGATCCCCTTCACCTCGCCCTTGATGCCGAAGTCACCGAGCACGTCTTCCAACAGCCGGGCGCTGCCCCGCAGTACGGGCTGCGTATGCTCAGGTCCGGGACGGGCGGGCGGCGGACGCTTCAGGATGTTCAGCGAGGGTCGGCGATACTCGGATGGCGCTGGCCGGAACGACATCACGCGACCGAGGATCTCGGATGGCTTTTTGGGGGCGGTCTTTTTGACCTTGTCCGGCCTGCTGCCCTCCTTGTCGGTCTTATCGGGGGCGAACCGGGCGGCAATCGAGCCGGTCGCGACGTCGGTCATCCGGTCGAAGGCCGTCTCGGGGACGGGCTCGTGCAGAACGGGCTCTTGTGCCGGAGGCGCGGGCGCGATCGGCTGCGCGGAAGCATAGGCTGCGGCTCCTCCGCTGTATGGCGCGGCCGTGGCTGCGGGCTGGCGGTGACGCACTGTCGAGGCCGGTTCGGGTTGCGAGGTCGGGCACCAGGAGTCGAGAGCCGCAGCGTCGGAGCGGTCGCCGTCGAACGCGACTTCGGCTCCCATTTGGACGTCGGGGCGATGCTGGGGCACGATGCGTGCTGACGAGGCGCGCAGCGATGGCTCACTTTTGACACGGGCGAGCAGAGACAACTCACGCTGGCCGATACCCAGCGCGGAGCACAGCAAGGTCATGCCGCCGGCGAACAGTATCAAGCCGATCAGCGCTGAGCCTGCGCCCGGCAGGGCCAGCCCCGCCACACCCGCGAGCGTGCCGAAAACGAGATCCCCGATTGCACCGCCGAGGCCGTGTTTGAGCGGCCAGGAGGCAGGCGTCGGAATGCTCGATATGGCACCCGAGATGACGCCGACGGAGAGTACGAACAGGAAAAACCGCGCCCGCGCCCGAAGCAGTCGCTCGTTCAGCATGAGCTCGCCGCCGATCCATGCTGGCCCGAGAAAGACGACCACCGCTGCGAATCCGACCGTCTGGAGAACGAGATCGGAGAAGATGGCGCCGACGGGACCGAGCAGGTTGCGCGCCGCCCCGCCCGTCGTGTGCGTAAGCGATGGGTCGGACGCCGACCACGTCAGCAGGGACAACCAGCCCGCGAGCGCCAGCAGCACGAGCGCGAGGCCCGTGACCTTCAGTACGAGGCCGAGAAGCCGATCCTCCAGCGTTTGCGGGAGGAGCGGCCTCGGCTCCAAGCCGGAACGCTCGACATACATCGGAACAGACGCCTCGACGACTCAAAGGGCCACAACTCGCTCGAGCGCCTCCCTGATCACGGCCGGGGGGTGGACAAGGGCGACGCGAATGTATCGCTCGCCGGGGTTCACCCCTTCGCGATTCGGCTGGGCCAGGTAGGCACCGGGCACAACCTTGACACCCGCACGTTTCCATAGGGTTACCGTGCCCTCAACGCTGCCCCCGAGATGGGACACGTCGAGCCAAAGGAAAAAGCCTCCGCCCGGCCGGCGATAGCCCATACGGCCGCCCAATACCTCATCGCAGATGTCGAACTTGGTGCGATAGGCCTGGCGGATGGTTGCGACGTGCTGCTCCTCGGACCAGACCGCAATCGAGGCTTGCTGGATGACGCCCGGCATTTGCGGCCCGGTGAGGTTGCGTACCTCGGCCAGCGTCTCGAGAAAGTCCCCG
Organism: Hyphomicrobiaceae bacterium; assembly: GCA_050187415.1. Classification (GTDB taxonomy): domain Bacteria; phylum Pseudomonadota; class Alphaproteobacteria; order Rhizobiales; family Hyphomicrobiaceae. The sequence goes on from JBFWXN010000139.1 coordinate 4,592, forward strand.
TCGCCCGCCACGAAGCCCGAGCGCAGGCCGGGTAGGTTCGAGCGCTTGGAGAGGGAATTGAACACGACGAGGTTCTTGAATTTTTCCGGGGTGTGGGCTGCCACCTCGAGGCCCCCCGTGGGGGCCTCGCGGGTGTAGATCTCGGAGTAGCACTCGTCGAAAAACAGCATGAAGTCGTACTGGCGGGCGAGGGCGAGCGCACGCCGGATATAGTCCGGCTTGGCAACCGCTCCTTGCGGGTTGGCCGGCGAGCACAGGTAAAATGCCACCGTTCGCTCGAGAACCTCCGGCTGGCGGGCGAGGGCGTCGAGATCGGGGAGATGGCCCGTTTCCTCCGTGGCGTCCAAGAACACGGGCTCGGCGTTGACCGCAGACGTGGAGCCGAGGTACGCGTGATAGTAGGGGTTGGGCAGCAAGACCACCGGTTTGCCGTTGACCTGCTTACGGCCGACGGCCGGCAGGATTGCGTAGAAGAGACCTTCGCGCGAGCCGTTGACGACGATCACTTCCTTCAGAGGGTCGATCATGCCGGCAATGCCGTATCGGCGTTCGATCCAGGTGCCGAGGACTTTACGCAGGTCGTCACCGCCGCGCGTGGCAGGATAGATGCCCAACAGCGACTTGGCGTCGACCATCCGGTCCATGACGAAACCGGGCATCGTTTCGCGCGGGTCTCCGGCTGTCATCTCGATCGGTTTGTCGTGACCCGGCGCGATGCCCTCCAACAGGCGACGCAGGCGCGTGAAAGGTGAAATGATCTCGCCCCGAACCATGGCCTGAAGGCCGGAATAGTCGGACATTGGCTCTGCGTTCCCTCGTTTTTGGCGGATGTCCCGCACTTCGGGCTACACGTCTAAGCCGGGTTTTCGCGGCGCGCCAGTCCCGCCAGCGAAGTCCGCCAGCGAAGTCCGCCCGCGACGGCCCGCCACAGAAGGCCCGCCACAGAAGGGAAGTGCATTCGTGCCCCACTCGGCATCGACTCTCGGGGCGAAGCGAGACTCTTGCTCCGCCCCCTCGAAGCCGGGGCGCTTGGGCTCCTGTCGGCAACCAGCGATCGCTTCGGTCAGTCGACCACCGCCTGCAGGACGAGCGCGCGCAACAACTGGCGGTAGCGCAGACGGATCTGGCCCGGGGCCGCCGCCATGAAGACCACGGCCATGTCCTCCACGGGATCGATCCAGAAATAAGTGCCGTAGACGCCCGACCAATAGTAGTCGCCGACCGATCCGAGTTGCGCCGCGATGCCTGGAGTGCGGCGAACGGCGAACCCGAGCCCGAATCCGTAGCCGTTGCAGGCGGGGTCCATGGTCGTTATGCGATTTTCGATCTCGGGGCCGAGGTGATCGGCGCGCATGAGCTCGACGGACTTTCGGCTGAGGAGGCGCGTGCCGCTGAACGTACCGCCGGCGCGCAGCATTTCAACGAACCGGAGATAGTCGGCCGCCGTCGAGACGGCGCCGCCGCCGCCCGAGTCCCACTTCAGCGGTTTTCCGCTGGCATGGAGCACCGTCAGCGGCTCGCCGGTCAGGGGACAATTCGGAAAGGCCCGCGCATAACGGCCTTCTGAGTTCTTCGAGAGTGAGAACGACGTGTCGACCATGCCGATCGGGTCCCACAGTCGGGTCTTGAGAAAGGCGCCGAGCGACTGGCCCGAGATCGCTTCCACGACGTGCCCGAGCACGTCGGTCGAGAAGCCGTACTCCCACGCGGTGCCGGGCTGATAGAGCAGCGGCACTTTGCCGATCGCGTCGAGGAACTCTTCACGACTGAGATTGAGGGCAGCGCTGCCGCCCGACTGCGGATAGGCGCGATGCGCAGGCGACGTGCCGCGATTGCCGTTCGTCAGGCCGGAGGTGTGCCGCAGCAGATCCTGGATGGTGATCTCGCGAGCAGCGGGCACGGTCTCGAGCGTGTCGGAGCTCAGCGATTTCGCAACACGCATGTTGCTCATCTGCGGCAGGAATTTCGAGACGGGGTCTCCGAGCAGCAGGCGGCCTTCCTCGTGCAGCATCATGATCGCGACCGATGTCATCGGCTTCGTCATGGATGCGATCGAGAAGACGGCGTCCGCCCACATCGGTTGCTCGCCCGCGGGATCGCGCTTTCCCACGGCTTCGAGATAGGCGATGTGGCCCCGCCGCGCGACGCCCACCACGGCCCCCGGCAATAGGCCTGCTTCCACGTCCCGGTCGAGAGCGTCGCGAATACGGCCGAGGCGCGCGGCGTCGAGGCCGACGGCGGAGGGCTCGGCTCGGCTCAGGCTCATCTCGGGAACGCGCGTCTTCATCGTCGAACTCCTGGGTCTGGGTCCATCGCTCAGCCTACGCCCGCCGATCGCAGTCTTCCAAGCGCGTTGTCCGCGAGCGGCGGGGGCCGTGCCGGGCGGCCGCGCGACAACGGCTCTCAGGCAATCTCCTTGCGCACGATGGCAGCTCCGGCCGCCAGGGCCTTCAGCTTGGCGAAGGCGAGGTCGCGCGACATATATTTCATGCCGCAATCGGGCGCGGGCACCAGTCGATCGGGCGGCAGAAACGTCAAGGCGGCGCGGATGCGATTTGCAACGACGGCTGGCGTCTCGGCCTGGGGCGACGCCAGATCGAGGACGCCGAGCATAATCGTCTTCGTGCCAAGGTCCCGCAGCACGCCGAGATCGAGCCTGGGTTGTGCCGCTTCGATCGAGATCTGGCCGGCGACGCAATCGGCGAGCTCCGGCAGGAACGAATAACCGACGGGTTTGACTTCCCCCGGAACGACAGCGGCATAGCCGAAGCAGAGATGGACGACGGTCGTGACCTTGAGGCCTTCGAGCGCCCGATTGATGGCTTTGACGGCGATGCGCTTGGCTGCAGCCGGGTCCTGCCGCAGCCACGGCTCGTCGAGCTGGATCACGTCGGCGCCGGCCTTTTCGAGATCCCGCGCCTCGGCATTCACCGCAGCGGCGTAGTCCATCACCATCTCGTCGGTGTCTTTGTAGTGCTCGTTGATGGCCTGCTGGCTCATCGTGAAGGGCCCTGGAAGCGTGATTTTCGCCGGCCGATCGGTGTTTGCGCGGAGGAATTCCATGTCGCGGGTTTCGACCGGGCCCAGTCGGCGGATCGGCCCGACGACCCGGGGCACAGGGGTTGCCCGGCCGGCGCGGGAGCGAACTTCGCCCGGATGCTCGACATCGATGCCGCCGAGCGCGGTCGCGAACCGGTTCGAATAGCTTTCGCGACGAACCTCGCCGTCTGTGACGATATCGATGCCGGCCCGCTCCATGTCCCTGATGGCGACGATGGTGGCGTCGTCCTGGGCCTCGACCAGCCAAGGTTCCGGCACGCGCCAGATGTCGGCTCGCACCCGGGGCACGGATTTCGAAAGCATGCCTCGATCGACGAGCCAGTCGGGCTGCGGGTAGCTGCCGACGACAGTCGTCGGCAAGAGCGGGAGTGTCATCGGGCGTCCTCGGGCGTGGCAGTTGCAAGGCGAATCATGTTGACGAGTGCACGAATGCGCGCGCGCCAGCCTCAGACCTTCGCTGCCCCCGTCGGCTGTGGCAAGCTACTCCTCGGCGGGTTGGTCTTAGGTAGGTCGGTCACGGCTTGGAGAGGAGTGATGACATGGCGTTGGACTTGAGACCGAACTGCGAGTGCTGCGACAAGGATCTGCCGGCGCAGGCGGCGGACGCGAGGATTTGCAGCTTCGAATGCACGTTCTGTGCGGACTGTGTGGAGACGGTCTTGCACAACGTCTGCCCGAACTGCGGCGGTGGTTTCGAACACCGACCGGTCCGCCCGACGAATGCCTGGCGCCCTGGCGTGTCGCTCGAGACGCGGCCGGCCTCGACGAAGCGCCACGCCATGCGCTTCAGCGCAGAGGATCTCGCTCCGTACATTGCGCGGATCAAGGATATCCCGCCGGAGCGGCGCTGAGCGCGCTCTGTGGCCGGCACCGACAAAAAAAAGACCCCCGACAGGCATGTGTCGGGGGCAAGGCCGAGCATCTCGATGACGGGGCGGCGAAATCATTCGCTGTAGTAGGGGGCGCAGTAGCCGGTCACCGAATTGTCGGGTGTCGGCGTGGTCGTGGAGGCGGATGCCGCACCGGCGAAGAGGCCGAGGGCGAGGATCGAGGCGAGGATCGTCTTCATGGGAA
>JBFWXN010000140.1:0-8433 GCA_050187415.1 Hyphomicrobiaceae bacterium
CTGCCTCCAATCCCTCCGCTGCTTCGCTACGCTCCGTAGCTCCGCGCTTGGAGGCAAAGAAACTCACACAGTGACGGGGTCAACATTGCGCGCCGATGCGGGGTCAATGTTCCACGCCGATTGACAGGCGTGGGCCACCTGACCCACGTTGTTGCCGATGCGGCAGAGCTCCGCGAACACCTCTGGGGCGAGAGTCCGCATCCCGGTCTCGGCCCCGTGAATTTCCCGGAGCGCGATCACGAGCCGGTCCACGTCACGCGCGATACTCGCGGTCAGCACGTCGGTCATGGTCAGGCCCGCATTCGCAGCCGTGCGCCGCAAACGCTCGTGTAGCTCTGCGGACAGACGGAAGGTCACCACGTGATCCTTTCGCGTTCGGAGAGCCTTCCTCGGACGTGCCATCGGCGCCTCCATCAAGAGATGGGTTCGGGGCGTGCAGGAACTGCGCGCCCTGACCGGAAGGGGTCCAGGGGAAAGCGGAGCGCCTTCTCCTGGCGAATGGTTTTTGTATTGCAAAAACACATCTCGCTACCCTCACTATTCAGCCGTGCAGCGCGCGCCAGTAACCGGTTATTTTTGATAGCAGTATTCTCTCAATTTGCCGCGATTTTCATTCTCCGCACTGCAATTCAAACATTTCTGAAACTGCCAAAACATTTCGCGTCACACCTGAATATGGGCGTGTTGCATCCGGGACCACGGGCATGAAAAAAGCGGCGACACCGGGGAGTGCCGCCGCGTCGGATGTGGACGATAGAGGTTCGTCAGTCGCCGCAGAACTCGATAAGGCCGAAGCGCGGCTTCTCCCAGGTGTCGTCTTCGCAGAAGTCTGGTTCATCGAGGAAGGGGTCGTCGAGGGGGTCGCCTGCTAGCAGTTCCAGTGCTGTCCTGAGGCTGAGTTCGCACCGGCGGAAGTCGTCTTCCGCTATTTCGACGCCACCGAGTTTTTTAAGGAAGCAGGCCTCTGCGAAGTAGTCGACTGCGCGGTGGAGGAGGTGGCCGAACTGTATGAGATGCTGCGGCAGATGCTCGTGTGTAGCGATGAGGGCGGTCGTGATTTTATCGATGGACTCGAAGGCTTTTTCGTTGAAGTGGTTGCTCATGGAATACTCCGTTTTCTTTGCTTTTAGGCCGAGCACCGCGCTCGACCGATGAGACCGTGAAAACCGAACCCATAGGATGACGGTTCAAACGCCGCGCGGCACGCGCGCCACGGAGTGGGGCGGAGCTGCACGGAGCAAGCGTAGCGCAGCGGAGGAAGCGAGCCGCGTTGAACAGGCGGCCGGGTTCGGTTAGGTCGTCATCAAGGTCGAGCCGTGTGCGTGGCCGTGCGTGCCAAAGAGAGCGGGTGACGTGCGTGCAACACGTCATAGAGAAACATTACGCGTCACGACAATTATTCGCATGAACATTCCTGAGCATGGCAGCGCATCCATAAAACTGGCCTGACATCGCCAAACGTTTACATGCGCGCAAGGCTTCTCATATCCGGAAAGACGCGGGGCATCGGGCTACGCACTTTTCGGGAGAAGCTAAATGCAAATCGCAGAATTTCCGCCACGAGGGAATGGTGTCGAGGGGCGCGTTGAGACGCTGCCGTCGCAATCCTGGGTTAATCCGTGGGAGTTGGGCAAGACCTGGGACTGGTCACCGGGCAAGGTGCTGCTCGGACGATGGGAGAACAGGCTTATCGGTCGGGACGATGACCGCCACGTCATCACGATCGCGGGAACTCGCGCAGGAAAGTCCAGCACAGTCCTCATCCCCAATCTTCTGCGCTATCCCGGCTCCGCTCTTGTCATCGACATCAAAGGCGAGTTGGCCCGTGCGACGGCAAAGCAGCGGGCAGCTCAGGGGCACCGTGTCTTCATTATCGACCCGTTCGGCGAAAGCGGTTTTGCGACGGCGCATCACAACCCGTTCGGGGAACTCGGCATGGGACGACCGGAACACGTCGCGGCGGACGCGGCACTGCTCGCGGACGCACTCATCATTTCCAACAACAAAGATCCGCACTGGACGGACAGTGCAAAGAACCTCATTCGCGGCATTATTCTGTATCTCCTGGCGACGAACCCCAAGGCGGCGACGATGCGGGAGCTGCGTCGTCTTTTGAACGCGACGCCCGCCGAACTCGACCGGCTCTTCACCGCGATGGTGGACTCGCCCGCCTTCGACGGCGTCGTCGCCAATATCGGAGCCGCGCTCTTGGGGAAGAAGGAATCCGGAGGACGAGAGCTGCAGGGCATCCTCTCGACGGCGCAGGAGCAGACAGCACCGCTCGACGACGTGGTGCGCATCACCGAGAAGTCCGAGTTCGCGCTCTCGGACCTCGCCGACGGAAAGACCACCATCTACCTAGTGCTGCCGGGAATGCGCATCGGCACGCACTACCGGTGGCTGCGTCTCGTGGTGCAGCAGGCGCTTATCGCCATGGAGCGGCGGCCCGTGGCCCGCGGACGACCGCCCGTGTGGTTCGTGCTCGAGGAATTCCCGGTGCTTGGACACATGCGGCCCATAGAGGCTGCCGCCGGGCTCATGGCCGGGTTCGGCGTCAAGCTATGGTCGGTCATTCAGGACCTCACGCAGCTCCAGACCCATTATCCCAAGTCCTGGGAGACGTTTCTCGGCAATGCCGGCGTCATTCAGGCGTTCGGGAATGCCGACATCACGACGACCGAACACCTTTCGAAGCTGCTCGGCATGACGCAGGTGATGGAGCGGCAGCAAATCCGTGTTTCGGGGCATGCCCTGTCGCAGGGCGACCTCGGTCGCCGCGAGAACATCCGTAGCGTGCGTCTCTTGGACGGCAACGAGATTACGCAGCACTTCGCGCGCGAGACCGGGCTGCAACTGGTCATCGTGCCGGGACGACCGCCCATTTACATGCAACGCCTCCCCATCGAGAGGAGCTGAGCCATGCGCTTTGAATGCGAGCCGGAAGTGTGCCGGAACGAGGCGGGTGCAATCGACTGGGTGAAGGTCCGTTGGACCGAGGCCCGGGAGATTACCGAATGGGCCATCGAGGGGATCGCCGACAATCTCGCGTATTTCGGCCTTGGCGTGTTCGGCTTCAGCTTCCTGCCGGCGGTTGCGTTCCAGATGTCGGAGTTTGTGATGGGCGGCGCCGTGCTGATGGTTGTCTCACTGGCATCGGCTTACGGCATGTGGCGCCGGCTACCGCGCATGTCGGGAACCGAGCGCGTGCTGGTGTTCCGGCGGGACGGGAAGATGCGCGCGCCGCTCGGTCTCTCGGCCGGGCGACTGCCGAACAACGAGAGCCGCCTGCCGCACACCGGCATTCAATCGATCGAGGCGCGTCCTGTCATTCGACCGAAAGAGGCCGGGAACGATAACTATACGCACGGTGTCGTCGCCTTTTACGCATCAGGTCACACGAACCAGCTCGCGGAGCACCTGACGCCCGATCAGGCACATCTCCTCGCCGTCGTGCTGATGACGGGGCTCAAGGAGCTCCACGACGACTTGACTGCGAGCCCGGGTCAGCGCCGCGATCGAGGCAGCCGCATTGTCGACTGACGGGTTCGGGGGAAGAACGCAGGGACGAGGCCCGACGGCCAACAGACCGTCAAGCCGGCCTCGTTCCAGCCACGCACAACCTCTCCGGATTCAACCTGCGCGGTCTGGGCGCGACCTGTGCAGCAGCACGACAGTCCTCATCAGCGCGTCGATGTCAGTGATGTCTTGCTGGACTGGCGATAGCGTGCCGATGGCGAGGTTCTGTTCGCCGCGCTTCATGGCGTCGTGGGCCATGCTGGCGAGCGTGGAGGCGCGTAGCAGGCGTTCCTCCATGAGGGCGATGCTGCTGCGGATGGTGTCTTGGGTCGAATTGCTCATTCTAAAATCTCCTGTGTGCGAAATTGTTGTTTGCTGTCGACGCGCGGAACTCCGCGCCGGAGAGCCACCAGAAGGCTGGCGGGCCTGTGAACCGGCGCTGCCTCCCAGCGGCAATCGGCGTCCAAAAATGACCCCTGCCTCCAATCCCTCCGCTGCTTCGCTACGCTCCGTAGCTCCGCGCTTGGAGGCAAAGAAACTCACACAGTGACGGGGTCAACATTGCGCGCCGATGCGGGGTCAATGTTCCACGCCGATTGACATGCTGAGTGTGCCTTCTGCCGCGCGGCCAGTGATGTTGGCAACAAGCTGGCCGAGTTGTTGGGGATTGATATGGCCCCAGGCCATCCGGGTGGCGTGTGAGGCTTCTTCGGCAATGAGCCGCTTCTGGTCGGGCGTGAGCATGGAGCTGCTCCGGGGAAAGGGGCAGCCCGAGGCCAGTGAGGGCGCGGGGCTGCCAGTCGTCAGTCTGGTGGCGGAGCCGACGTGTCCGGCTCGGGGCGCCGGCTAGACGGAGGCGGTGTATTCGGAGGTAGAGGAGAAGCTGCGGCTGTCGAGCCATGCGTCGAGGTCGGCCGGCCGGTACAGCACGCGCGACCGCGTGCCGGCCCCGGCTTTGAGGTACTTCGGGCCGGTGCCTTCGACACGCATCCGCTCCAGGGTGCGGATGGAGATGCGCAGGAGGTCGGCGGCTTCCTGGCTGTTGAGATAGGGCTTCGGCGGGGCGGGAGCTTTGTGCATCGGGTCCTCGTCGGTACGGGGGTTGATGCGCAAAGGATGGGGAGCCGCCCGCCGAAAAGGAATCTGAAAGACGTTGCGGAAAGCATTTTCAAAGTTGGCAAGGACGCGCCGGGCGTTGCAGATAATTACCGTTCCCGTTCAATCAATTACCGCTGACGCCGCGATGCGCCGGCCGCGTTGCTGCAAGGCCAGTGGAACGCGAACCAGGCAGATTGACGCCTTGGAGTCAGACTTTCATGTCCCGTTCAATGGCGAGAGCGGTGTTCCAGCCCCCACGGGGCATCGGCGTAGCCTGGCAGATACATGCAGGCGCGCTCGCGGATGTGGCGCATGACACCGGCAGCGCAGCTTCGGTCATAGTCCGGCGCTGCGGCACACTGATAGTCGTAGAAGTGCGTGGCCTTGATGATGGCGACACCCGCGTCGGCCGCCGTGATCAGCCCGCGGGATCGGGATCGAAGCAATAGTCATCGAGATAGCTCGCGGCGCATCGGAAGCGACGGTCGGGCGGAGGATGGTCACCGTAGCAGTGTGCGAAGGCACGCAGATTCTCGCGCACGAGTTCGCGGCCGAACTCATAAGCGTGCTCGATCGTGTCGGCTTTGACCAGCCCGCAAGCGGGGGCCCAGGGGGCCGGCAGGGCCAGATGCTGCGTCCTAGCGAACGAGAGGAGGACGTTGATATGAGCGTAGCTGACGAGGCGGACGGACATGCGGTGCGGCTCCACGGCGTGCGAGCCGCTCTTATTGCCGCCCGTGGGCAGGAGTTGGGCGGATAGCGGCGGCAGCGGAAAGGCCAGCAGGCGGGAGGGCATTGCAGCGAGCCGCGGTCAGCCCAGATCGGCCTTGCACTGGCCGTGGTGGGCGCGCAGCAGGGCGAGAACGGTGAGTTTGACCGTGTTATCGGTCACCAGATAGCTTTGTGACCGCCATATCAGTCATTTCTTGACATAGTCAGTCGATTGCTCTATGATTGATGTATCAGGCGTGAAGGAGCTTTGTGACCGACATTTCAGACAAGGGCGAGGGCGCAATGGCGCGGCGGCGGCGGACCTATTCGCGCATCACGCAGGAGGCGCTGACGTTGTTGGGCAGCCAGATCCGTCTTGCGCGCAAGCAGCGGCGCCTGTCGGAGGCCGGTCTGGCCGAACGTATTGGTGTGGCGCGCAGCACGCTCCAACTCATCGAGAAGGGCGATCCTCGGGTCGAGATTGGGCTGGCATTTGAGGCGGCATCGATTGTCGGCGTACCCCTCTTCCAACCGGAGGCAACAACGCTTGCCCCCCAGATCGAGCGCACACAGGACAAGCTGTTGCTGTTGCCGCATGCCGTGCGCGAGCGCAGGAAGGAGGTGAAGGATGACTTCTGATCCTCGTCCGCCACGGGAAGCCTATGTCTGGATCTGGCTGCCTCAGGCCACGGCTCCGGTGGTGGCCGGCCGGCTCGCGGTCGAGGATGGCATCCACGTCTTCAACTATGGTCGCTCTTATCTGGAGCGGGCGGACGCGATTGCCATCTACGCTCCGGAGTTGCCGCTGCGGCGCGGCGCCATCGAGCCGACGCCGCCACTGAAGATGGCGAACTGCCTGCGTGATGGGGCGCCAGACGCCTGGGGTCGGCGCGTCATCATCAACCGGCTGACCGGTGCCAAGGGAGACGCCGCCAGAGACATTGAGTTCGACGAGCTGACCTATTTGCTGCAATCGGGCTCCGACCGAGCCGGCGCATTGGATTTCCAGACGTCGGCTGATAGGTACACGGCGCGCCAGGACAATCATGCCCGCCTCGAGGATCTGCTTGAGGCGGCGAGCAAGGTCGAGCGCGGCGAGCCCATCCCCGAGGCGCTGGATCGCGCATTGCTGCATGGCAGCTCGATTGGCGGCGCGCGGCCCAAGGCGCTGATCGAAGATTGCGACCGCACCTTCATCGCCAAGTTTTCAGCCACCAACGACACCTATGCCGTCGTCAAGGCCGAGTTCATCGCCATGCGTCTGGCGGCGCGTGCAGGACTGTCGGTAGCTCCAGGGGAGCTGCGATCGGTCAGTGGCAAGGATGTGCTGTTGGTGGAGCGATTCGATCGGATCAGAACCGATCAGGGGTGGGCGCGCAAAGCGATGGTGTCGGCGCTGACGATGTTTGGGCTCGACGAAATGCAGGCGCATTATGGCAGCTACAGCGAGCTTGCCGATCTCGTGCGGGCACGTTTCACGCGTCCGCGTGAGACGGTGCGGGAGCTTTTCGGCCGGCTTGTGTTCAACGTACTGTGCGGCAATACGGACGACCATGCTCGCAACCATGCTGCCTTCTGGGACGGCAGCGAGCTGACATTGACGCCGGCCTATGACATCTGTCCGCAGACACGCAATGGCCGTGAGGCCAATCAGTCGCTATTGATCGACGGCGACAATCGACGCAGCCAGCTCGTGGGTTGCCTTGAAGCGGCGGGGCGTTTTCTGCTGACCGACGAAGAGGCTCGCCACATCATTGACGAGCAGGTACGTCTCATTCGCGGTGCCTTCAATGAGGTGTGCGACGAAGCGGGTCTCAGCCAGGTCGATCGCTCATTTTTGTGGCGACGACAATTTCTGAATGAGTATGCCCTGGAAGGGTATCCACTAGCGGATGCGGATGCTCCCTAGCGCCGCTGCAGGCGATGGCGGCCGCGGTGAAGAAGTTCAGAAGATGAGGCGCAGAACTAACAATGTCAGCTGGCATCGTATCTCTCCCAGCGCAAACGTCGTAGGACAATATCTCAGTGCGGTTCTGTGAAGCGAACGACGTGATGCGGAGAGTCGGTGGTTGATGCAGGCGTGTTGGATTGGAAGCCTGAAAAGTCGTCATGGCAATAAGGTAAGAGTTCGGGCGTACAACGAGGCGAGACAATGAACGATCCATCCTGCTCGTGATGGATGCCGAGGTGCTGCTCGCTGCCGTCGGTTCGGATGGAACCGCTGGCAATATATTCAAGCAGCGGACGCTCGAACTGCAGATGAAGTCCGCCGACCTGCGCACTGGCTTTGAGGTGAATGGGAAGCAGGGGGTAGAGCAATGACGCCAGGCTCTTGCCTGCATCGAAATAAAGTGCCGCGCCAGCAGTGTTTACGCCGCAAACGAAGCCATCCATGGTAAAGACAGGACCACCACTCAAGCCATGATCAATCTCCTGGTCGAACAGGAAGCAAGGGCCGTCGACAAATCCTCTCGCGAAGCGCTGTGTGAAGATCCTTTCGACAACACCCTCTACGACACACAAGCGGTGGCTATAATCCTGCCGCCAGTCGAATCGGCCGGCCTTGACTTCTGCCAGTGATATGCCATCTGCCGGAACCTTTTCGACGACATAGCCGACGCTGAACACACGCGCGCCATGCGAAGGCAGCCCGAAACTCAGCGGTGTGGCAAGCGTGGGGAATCCTTCGACAAATTTGGGATATGCAAAGACGACATCCGTGGGCGGTGCGCCGTTGACATGTTCGATCGGCCAGATCATGAACTCGATCGAGTCATCGGCGCCTTTTCGTTGATAGAGCACGCAAAGCTGCGCACGCTTGATATCTGCCTGAGCCGGCAAACGGCCTTCCGTTCGGAGCCTATCCAGCACTGGTTCATGTTTGATGGCTTCGGCGATCGTATGCTCGGCTGTCAGTAGAAAGCGTACTGTCTTGCCGACGGTGAAGGCGGTGCCAATCGGGAAGAGGTGATCGTCGATCGTGACCTTGCCCCCGAAAATGCCCCCGCTTTGATGTAGAGTCCGATCCACTTTTGGAGACGGACGTCATGCGCAAGAGCCTGCACAGCGAAGAGAAGATCATCTCGATCCTGAAGGAGCACGAGGCGG
>JBFWXN010000141.1:0-8234 GCA_050187415.1 Hyphomicrobiaceae bacterium
GTCCGATGCTGACGTTGGCATGGCGCCACGCGACCGCGATCAACTCACTGACCCAGGGGAAGCCTGGTGGCGAAGCCACGACGCGCAGCTCCGGAAAATGCACCATCACCTCGTCGAGGTAGATCGGACGGCCATAGTCCATGAGCGTCGCCGTCGAGAAATTGGTGCTGCAGTGGATGTTCACGGGAATGTCGAGCTCGATGCACTTGGCATAGAGAGGAAACATCTTGGCGTCGTTGCAGCGCAGCTTGTTCTCGAAACACTGAAGGTTCAATCCGCGCAGACCCAGTTCGCGCACGGCATGCTCGAGTTCGCGCACCGCCTCCATGCCCTTGTGCGGATCGACACCGGCAAAGCCGATGAAGCGGGGGCCGTGATCCTTGCAGAACTGCGCCACATCCTCATTGCGCACCTTGAGGCCGAAGGTCGATTCAAGATCGCGAGCCTTGATCACCACGTGGCGTGCATTGTTGCGCTTATAGGTCTCCAGGTAGTCCTCGAGCGTCTCGGGCTTCGATTCCTCTTCGGGCCGAGCCGCGCGCTCGCTCGCGCGATAGACGCGTCGGTAGTTGGAGAGATGCGCTGCCGTCTTGCGGATGGTCGGCACCGGCGGCGTGCTGCCATAGTCGATATAAGGGAGCCTGCTCATAGCCATTTCTCCTGCACGCGATCGTAGCTGCCGGATTTCGGGTCGGCGCTCATCGCCTTGAGCGTGCCCTTGGCAATCTTTCCCGATGGCGTCTTCGGCAGCTCGGCGACATAGGCGATGTAGCGAGGCACCTTGAAGGCGGCGAGCCGGGCGGCGCAGTGCTCGACGATCATGCGCGGCGGCACATCCTCGCGCGTCAGGCCGGGCTGCAGCACGACACAGGCCTTGACTTCCTCGCCGCGCGTTTCGTCCGGCACGGGGATCACCCCAACTTCGACAATCTGCGGCAGGCCGGTGATCACGGCCTCCACCTCGCGCGCGGCAATGTTTTCGCCGGCACGGCGCACCATGTCCTTCACGCGGCCGACGATATAGTAGTAGCCGCGCTCATCCTGGCGGAAGAGGTCGCCGGTGCGGAACCAGTCGCCGTCGAACGCAGCCTTGGTCGCTTCCGGATTCTTGTAGTAGCCCTGCAGCATACCAGGGCCGCGCATCTGCAGCTCGCCCGTCTCTCCCTGCGCGACGGGCTTTCCGTCGTCGCCGACGATGCGAGCCTGGCGAAACGGCCCGGCCTTGCCGCACGAACCCGACCCGATCATGTCGACCGCCTGGATCGGCATGAACAGGCAGGTGCCGGCCTCGGTCATGCCAAAGGCCTCGCGCGCGATCAGATCGAAGCGTTCCTCCAGCTCCGCGTGGATGTTCTTGGGTATACCGTAGACGTTGCAGCGCACCAGCTCGTGCTTGCGCTCGTCGGGCGCGACGGGCTGCTTGAGAACCAGGTACGGCAGCAGGCAGAAATTGATGCGGTGCTCCCGCACCCACTGCATGAACCGGCTTGGACTCTGGCGCCGAGCGACATGCAGGGTGGCGCGCTGGTGGAAGGCCATCAGCAGCAGCCACTGCGGATCCATGTAGAAGAACGGTGTCGCGCACAAGATGTTGCGATAGATCATCCCGTCGCGCCGGGCGTTGACCTTGCTCGTCGTCAGCCAGTACCGGTGCGACAGCATGCAGCCTTTGGGAAAGCCGGTGGTGCCCGACGTGTACTGGATGTTGGCGAGATCATCCAACTGCACGGTCTTCGCCGGCACGTGCCGGCCGCCACCCGCCGCGGCGATCTTTTCCCATTGCAGATGCTTCGTCGACGGATCGCCTACGACAATGATGCGCTCACGAGCGAGTTTGCCCGGCAGCGGCGAAAGGCTCTCCAGAACCGGCAGGCATTCCGCATCGATGATGATCCACGACACGTCGCCGTTGTCCGCGACGTACGCCACCTCGCGCGCCGTATAGGCGATGTTGCAGGGGACCATGGTCGCGCCCATCAGCGTAAGCGCCAGCCAGCTTAGTGGCATGGCCTCGATATTGGGCAGCATGACCGCGACGTGATCGCCTTGCCGTATGCCGGTCTTGGCCAGCCCGTTGGCCAGCGCGTGCACGCGCGGCACCAAGTCCCGGTAGGTGACCTGTTCATTGCTCTCGAAGAAATTCCAGGCGAGGCGATCCGGCGCTTCGGCGGCGGCCTCCTCCAGAAGCGTTCCAATGTTGGCCGGCAGCGGCTCGGCCTCGATCTGCCTGATCCGCTCCTCCACCGTCGGCACGGGCATCGCGATGATGTCGTCTCGTCTCGACACGGGCATCCTTTCCGCGGAATTCGAGGGCGACAGGCCTCGATGACGGCAAACTTTAAGCGGCAGCCAGTTATCACGTCCAATAGCGTTTGATACGCTTGCTGAAACTGAAAGTTATGGATGGCCCAACCCATGCTCAATGTCCGCTACCTGACCGTGTTTCGCGCCGTCGTGAACACCGGTTCGATTTCCTCGGCCGCACGCATGCTGCACGTGTCGCAACCGGCGGTCACGAAATCGGTGCGACTGCTCGAGGCGAGCATCGGCCTGCCGCTATTTTTTCGAGCCAACGGCCGACTGCAGCTCACGCCCGAAGCCGAGTCCTTGCTGCCCGAGGTCGAACGCCTGTTCAGCAACATGCAGGCGATCGAGCACCTGGCCGACGAGATCCGTGACGGCTTCAGCGGCAGCATCTCAATAGCGACCGTAACCACCCTGACGACACTGGTCGGCAGCGCGGTCGCCAAGCTCCACCAGCAGCACCAGGGGCTGCGCTTCGACATTCGCTCGATGAATACGCGGCGCGTGATCGAAACGGTAGCGATGCACCAGGTCGATCTCGGCGTGGTCGACGTCGCGCCGACGGGACTGGACCTTGAGGCAACTGAGCTGTGCCGCACAGAGGTCGGATGTGTCGTGCGCGCGGATCATCCTCTCGCGGCGCGCCGGCAGTTGAAGCCGAAGGACATTGCGCGGTATCCGCTGATCGGATTTTCAGAGGAAACCTACACAGGTCGACACATGCGCAACGCTTTCGAGGATAGCGGCACGCCGTTCCAGGTGGGCTTTACCGTCAATCATACGCTCATGGCCTACACGCTGGTGCGCGCAGGCGCAGGCATCGCCTTCGTCGACTCGTTCCCGAAACTCGCAGGTAGCTTCCCCGATTTGCGCATCGTGCGCTTCCGTCCGCTGATCGAAACGCGCCCACACGTCGTGTTCTCCAAGACGCGGGCCGTACCCGTGATGGCGCGCAACCTCGTGCGCGTGCTGCGGGACGAGGCCGACACACTGGTCGCAGGCAGGGCAGTCGAGTTTGGCACCTCAAGCATGAGACGATCGCCAGATCCTCACGGCTGACGATAAGACGCTTTGTCGCCGGCAGGCCGGCCAAGAGCCACTCGGACACCCATCACAGCGCGGATGATAGAGGCGGCGATGCGGCGTATCGCTCGTCATCGACGACTGGCAATCTGGCGCGAGACCTGACCACACGCCTCATCGGACGAGTTTTCACCCAGATCTGTTGCCCGGTCGATCATCTGGGAACCGGCGTGTGCGGGATATCATCCCACTCGAGCACGGCATTGACGCCACCGTAAGCGCGCACGAATTCAGCCTGATCCGCGAAGGCCCGGGCGCTTGCCTCTTCGGGATTCACGATCTTGCGCAGTTCGGCTTCCAGTTCCTCAAGCTTGGCTCGGAACTGAGGCTGGGCGGCCAGATCCGAGAGCTCGCCCGGGTCGCGCGCGAGATTGAACAGCTGGGGCGGCCCATCCAAATAGTAGGTCAGCTTCCAGTCTCCCTTGCGCAGCATGAAATGGCCCGCGCGAGAACAGACCGCGTGATACTCGGAAAAAACCACCCGGTCAGGCTCTGGATTTGCCACAACGTCGAACAGCGATCGCCCGTCGATATCGGCGCAGTCGGCCGGATCCCGAGCGCCCGTTGATTCAATCATCGTCGGGAAGATATCGACCAGCGAAACCGGCGTGTTTTCGACGCCTTGCCCGAAGCCATCGCCGACCGCGATAAGAGGGATCGCTACAGAGTCCTCGTAGTGGACCGACTTACCCCACATTCCGCGATTGCCAAGATTGTCACCATGATCGCTGGCATAAATAATTCTGGTCTCGTTATCGAGGCCGCTCGCCGTCAACGCTGCCAGCACACGCCCGATGTTCTCATCCAACGCCGTGACCATTCCGTAGTACGCCCGCAACGCCACGGCACGCCGATCGTCATTGAAATGAGTATCGTAGTCGAACTCATCGCGAAGTTTGGCCAGCACCGGATGCGTCGGCGCTGGTGCATCGAGTCCCCAGCGCAACTGCTCCAGGGTGAGGCCTTCGTAAAGCGCATAGTAGTTCTTGGGCGCGATCAACGGAAAATGCGGCATCACAAAGCTTACGAACAGAGCCCAAGGCTGTGAGGTACGCCGGTCCGTTTCGCCAAGCCATGCAGCAGCCGCGTCCGCCACCCTCCGGTCGTAGGCGAAGTAGTCCGAGATGCCGACACCGGCCGTGTCTGCCAGTTTCGACGCTCCGACTCTGGGCGGCGGATCGCTGCGCAGGAGCCCCTTCAGGTCGCCGCGGCCGCGCAGAATATGCATCGGCAAGATCTCGCGCGAAAAACCGTTGTCGTCATCGGCACTGCGAAAATGCAGCTTTCCGATCGAGACAACCTCATGCCCGCCGTCTCGTATGAGGTGATGCCAGGACGGAAACTGCCCATGATAAGGTATTGCATTGTCCCAGCAGCCGATGCGGTGGACATAGCGTCCGGTCGCAAGCGCCGCGCGCGAAGGCACGCAAATCGGACTGTTGCAGTAGGCGGCGGTAAAGCGGGTCCCGCGCGCTGCGAGCCCGTCGATATTGGGCGTCCTGATGAAAGGATGCCCATAGCAACCCGCTATGTTGCGGTTGTGCTCATCTGACAGGATGAAGATCGTGTTTTTCGGAGCCGTTCTGGTCACTTGTCGCCCTTCGCGCGCGCAGTGCCGCCAACCTGGACCACCGCGGTGAACTGCTGCTCTTCAAGGCCCATATCGACGGCGCGCTGAAACTGGGAAGCCGTCTGCTCCATAACCGGCACGGACACACTGCTCGAGTGAGCCAGCTCGACTGCGGATTTCATGTCCTTGGCGGCGATTCTCAGGCGACCCTGGCCGCTGTCTCTGCGGGCAGCCATGTCGTCGGCAAAGCGATCGAACACGGTCGACAGTCCGATGCCGCCGCATTCTCGGACCACATCGATGAACACACCGGTATCGATCGCGGCAGCCTCGCACACCTGGAAAGCTTCAGCGGCGGCACACAGATTGGCCGTCCCGAGAGCGTTCTGCAGCAACTTGACGGTGCTCGCACAGCCGGCAGCGCCGGCATATCGAAACCGATAGCCGGCCAACGCCGCGATTTTGCTGAACTCGCGGCCAACGTGCTCATCTCCGGAAAACAGGAAGTACAACTGGCCGTTTTCTGCCATCAAGGGGGTTCCAAAGACCGGGGCATCGCAGAAGACAGCCGACCGCTCTGCGCACAAGCGCGCCATCTCGCCGACGAATGCCGGAGCAAGGGCTCCCAGGTCGATGAACACGCGGTCAATCTCCGCCCCGCGCAACAGCTCCGTCACGACTGCACGTGTGGCCTCGGCGGACGGCAGGCAGAGGAACACAGTTTGCGCTTGCCGCACCGCCTCCGGGTCGGCAGTGGCGGCTGCCCCGACCTGCGAAAGCAGCCGATCGACGCGCGAACGCGACAAGTCGGCCACCGCAAGGCGCCCGGTTGCCTCGGCCAACCGTCTCGCGATGGGCAAACCCATCGCGCCAAGTCCGATGAAGGCGAAAGGCTTTTTCATTGGCAGCTTGCACCGTCCTTGCAGATCGGCTCTTACCTGCTCACGCCAGGTCAATGCGATAGTGGCGCGCGGCGTTGTCATGAAAGAGCGCGGACGTCTCGTGGTCGGCAAAACCGGACACGATCGCGCGATAGGCGTCGAACAGCGCATCGAAGCTGCTGTGCAGTCCATCGATCGGGAAATTGCTGCCGAACATCGACCGCTCCACACCGAATATGTCGATGGTCTCCAGAACGACTGGCCGCAGACTGTCGACCGACCAGTTCCAGTCCGTCATCGGCAGGCCCGTGATCTTCACGACGACGTTGGGGCAAGCCGCGAGCTTCTTCATTCCTCGCCGCCACGCATCCATGCCTTCCTCGGTTCGGTCCAGGGGGAGCCCTGCATGCGTGAGAAGGATCAGCGTGTCCGGAAATGCGGCAGCGACCTCCGCGGCCTCGCTCATCAGCGGTGCGGGCGCCTGCAGGTCGTAGCTCAGCCCCATCTTTCCAAGCAGACGAAATCCTTCGCGCCACGCAGGCTCACTCATCTTGCTGCGCACATCGCCGCGCGCATTGCGAAGCTGGGCTGGAGACATCGTCGGCATTCGGATGCCGCGCATATTCGGCGACTGGCAGTGACGCTCCAGGACATCTCCCACATCAGGCTTGCCCAAATCAGCGTAGGCGACGATGGCATGCGGATAGCCGCGGTTGTCCGCCAGGGACTGCAGCCATCGGGTTTCAACCGCAGGATCATCCGGTTTGTGACTCGCCTCGACATGAACCGACGCCACCACATTCTGGTTACGGACATCCGCCAGGTACTGGTCCAACAGATAGTTCCTGGGCAGATCTCCCGACGATCCAAAGTGTGCGTCGAAAGGCGGCGCTTCGAGCCACGGATAGCTATTGGTCGACGTGTCCCACAAATGATGATGTGCATCGATGGTCGGGATGGGCATCGGGCGGCCTTTCCTTATCGTCGTGAACTGCGTGCTCCCGCTCAGCTGTAGCGAACTTTTTCCACGCGACCGCTTTGCGCGGATTTGTATGCCGCCAGGATCATCTCCACGGCCCTCTTCCCGTCGGTGACCGTAACGGGAGGCTCGTTCCCTGCAACGATGGCGTCGATGAACGCCTGGGCAACGTTGCGGTGGAACACCTCGGTGTCGGCCTTGAACTGCGGCACAATGTCGGAACGCGTCCACTTGCGGTCCTTCGGACCGAGCGGATCAGCGTCATCGGCACGATTCACGGGATGGATGTAGTATTTGAGGTATCCCCCTTCCGTCAGATCCCGGGAGCCGAGGTCGACGCCTGAAAGGACGATCGATCCAGTCGTGCCATAGATTTCGACCGAGTTCTGCGCCGCCATGAAGTGCCAGCACGATGCGATCTCGGCCACCATGCCATCTGCAAACCGATACAAGGCCACAGCCGTGTCCTCGACTTTCAGACGCTGGCCCTGATCCCCCATGAAGCAGCAGACCTCCTCGGGCTCGCCGAAAAGCCACCTGACGAAGTCAGCGGCATGAACCCCTTCGTCGATAAGGCACCCGCCGCCGCCCTGTTTGGGATCGGCGAACCAGGTCTTGTCGAACTGCGGATTGAGAATTCCCACCGGATGACCATGACGAACCCGCACGAGGGTGATCTTGCCAAGACCGCCCTCACCCAGAATGCGCCTGATCTCGTGATTGACGGGATCGAAGCGCTTTGGGAATCCCTGCATGTAGTAGGCGCCGGTCCGGCCGATCACGGTTTCGATGGCTTTGCAATGCTCGACGGATGTAGCGAGAGGCTTTTCGCAGAGGATCTTCTTGCCTCGCGTTGCTGCCTGTTCGATCAGCTCGAGATGCTGACTGGTGACTGAACAGATGGCGACAGCATCGGCCGCTTCCAGCAAAGCATTGCGATCGTCCCAGGACCGATATCCGAACCGCTTGGCCTTTGCGTCAGCCAGCCCCGCGGTTTCCGACCAGGCACCGAGAAATTCGCAATGCGGGGATGTGCGAAAGGCGACCTGCCAGTAATCGGCATGCGGCTGCTCCAACCCCAGAATGGCGACCTTAAACTTGGACATGGAAACCTCGAACTCCGTGAAGTGCTGGCGATCCGGCCGTTGTCATCCGCAACGCCGAAGGATCGATCGATCTGAGTTTATCGAGAAGGAGTGGGCGCACCGGTGCATTGCGCGCCCACCGCGATGCGGCCGCCTCGAGCAGGCGCCTCTACGGCTTCCAGCCCCCGTCCACCTTGACCAGGTTGGGATCTACGGCCTTTAGCGCGCCCGTATAGACAAATTTCGTCGCATCCATCTTCGAGTGTATGCGTCCTGCCGCAAACAGATAGCTCGCCACGGCGTTCGCTTCGGACATGAAGTCTTTATCGATG
>JBFWXN010000142.1:0-8107 GCA_050187415.1 Hyphomicrobiaceae bacterium
TCATCGAGGCCCATCGCATGGGCGGCGATTGCCTCAACACCGGATGCGTGCCGTCGAAGTCGCTCTTGGCGGTCGCCAAACTTGCTCATTCGCTCCGAGAGGCGGCCCGCTACAGCAGCGTACCGGCCGAAGCCCGTTTCGACTTCGACAAGGTGCATGGCCAGGTGCAGAGCGTCATCAAGGCCATCGCGCCACACGATTCCGAGGACCGCTTCACACAGGTCGGCTGCACTGTGATCCGGGAGCACGCGCGCTTCTTGGACAGACAGACGGTCGAGGCCGCCGGCCAGCGCATCCGAGCTCGCAGGATCGTAATCGCGACTGGAAGCCGGCCGCACATCCCGCCGATCTCCGGTCTCGACCAGGTCCCCTATCTCACCACCGAAACGCTGTTCGAAAACGCGGTCCTCCCGCAACACCTGCTGATTATTGGCGGCGGTCCCGTTGGCACGGAGATGTCCCAGGCGCATCGGCGCCTTGGCGCTAACGTCACACTGCTATCGCGGCGCGCCCTTCTGCCACGCGACGATCCCGAGGCCGTCGACGTGCTGCGCCAGGCGCTTCTCGAAGACGGAGTCACGCTGCATGAGTTCGCCAACGAGCTGCGCGTCACATCCGCCCAAGGGCGCATCTCAGCCTCGTTCGTCGGCCAGGACGGGGCTCAACGTGAGCTTGAAGCGAGCCATGTGTTGGTTGCGGCGGGGCGCCAGCCGAATATCGAAGGCCTCGATCTTGAGGCGGCCGAGGTCCGCTACAGCAAAAAGGGGATAGAGGTCGATGCGCGCCTCCGCACAAGCAACCACCGCATCTACGCTGCAGGCGACGTTGCCGGCGGTCCTCAGTTCACCCACCTCGCCGCGTACCACGCCGGGATCGTCCTTCGGAATGCGCTGTTCCGACTTCCCGCCAAGGCGAATCTCACAACGCTTCCATGGGTCACCTACACGGATCCCGAACTAGCCCAGGTCGGGTTGACCGAAGCACAGGCGCGCGAAGCCCATGGCTCGGCTCTGAGGGTCCTGAACACTCCTTTCGCCGACGTCGACCGCGCGCAAACGGACGACGCCCAAGGTGGGTTCGCCAAGATCCTCGTGACCAAGCGCGGGCGGGTCGTCGGTGCGACCATCGTCGGCCGGCAGGCTGGTGAACTCGTGATGCCCTGGGGTCTTGCCGTCGCCGAAAATTTCAAGATCAGCGCGCTGGCGCGCGTGATCGTGCCCTATCCCAGCCTCAGTGAAATCACGAAGCGCGCAGCCAGCGCATTCTATACGCCCGCGCTGTTTAGCGCCCGAACGCGCTGGCTGGTGCGGGTCCTGGGGTGGTTCGGATGATGGTCGCCTCGCTCACAAAGCGCCTCGTCCCGGTCGGCCTTCTCGTTGCGGCTGTCGTGGCCTATTTTCTGCTGGGCCTGAACCACTACCTCACGCTCGATCATCTGCGCGCCAACGCACAAAGGTTGCGCCAGTTCACGGATGATCATCGCTTCGTCGCGATAGCGGCATTTTTCGCGACCTACGTCGCTGTCGTCGCCCTGTCCTTGCCTGGCGCCGTGTTCATGACGATCGCAGGCGGACTGCTTTTCGGGCTCTGGCTCGGCGCTGCGCTTAACATTTTGGCGGCGACGACCGGGGCGATCATTCTGTTCGTCATCGCGAAGTTCGCCTTCGTCGGAATGCTGCAGGCCCGCGGCAACGCCTTCATAGCGCGGATGGAGGCCGGGTTCGCCCGCAATGCTTTCACCTATCTCATGTTCTTGCGGCTCGTGCCTCTCTTTCCGTTCTGGGCTGTCAATCTGGCGGCGGCCGCATTCCGCACACCGCTGCGGTCTTTCGCTCTCGCGACACTGATCGGAATCATTCCCGGCACGTTGGCCTTCACCTCGATCGGTGACGGCCTATCCCTCACCGCCGGTGCGAGCTCGCGCGGTCCGAATGACGAGATCCCAGGTCCTTCAATGATCGCGCTCCGCATCGGTCTCGCTTTGCTCGCGCTCGTGCCCCTGCTCGTTACCTGGCTCAGAAAGCGGGGGACGCGATGACTTTGACCGTCATCATTCCCACGCTCAATTCGGGAGCGAGCCTGCCAGCAACCCTCGCGGCGCTCGGGCGCCTCGACCAGGTCCTGATCGCGGACGGCGGCTCGACGGATAACACCGTTGATGTCGGCCGGGCCCGAAACGCGCGTGTCGTGCAAGCGTTGCGCGGCCGGGGTAACCAGCTCTGCGCTGCCGCGGCCATGGCAGAAACCGAATGGCTGCTATTCCTGCACAGCGACACGCTCCTCGAGAACGGCTGGAGGGACGAAACAGAGGCGTTCATGGCGGCGCCCCACAATGCCGAACGCGCCGCCGTCTTCGGCTTCGCATTGGACGATGCCTCCACCAAAGCCCGCCGTTTGGAGCGTTGGGTGGCGTGGCGGGTACGGACCCTTGGCCTCGCCTATGGCGATCAGGGCCTTCTGATCCGGAAGCCATTCTATGAGGCTTTGGGGGGCTTCCGCCCCATCCCCCTCATGGAGGACGTCGATTTGATCCGACGCATCGGACGCCGGCGGCTCGTGGTCCTGCAAACGCGCGCGCTGACCTCGGCCGCTCGCTGGTGCCGAGACGGCTGGCTTCGGCGAAGCGCCCACAATCTCGGCTGCCTGACTCTGTATTTCCTGGGCGTCCCCCCACGCCTCATTCGTCGACTTTATGGCTGAACATGGCGCTCAAGTGTCATCTCATCGTCTTCGCCCGTCTTCCCCGCTTGGGCGCAGGAAAGCGACGCCTCGCCAAGGGCGTCGGCGCGGTCGAAGCTCTCAGGTTTCAGCACGCCATGCTGGACATCACGCTCCGTCGCCTGTCGGGCGATCAGCGTTGGATCACCTGGCTGGCGATGACGCCGACGCCACGCCGTGCAAGACAACTGGGAGTACGCACGATCCCTCAAGGCCGCGGCTCTCTGGGCGATCGGATGGCCGCCGTGGCCCGTGCGATGCCACCAGGTCCCGTCGTCATCGTTGGCAGCGACATTCCGGGTATTTCCGCTGCATCGGTTGCCGCAGCCTTCCGCCTGCTGGGGAGCAGGGACGCCGTCTTCGGTCCCGCAGTGGACGGCGGCTATTGGCTCGTCGGCCTGCGCCGTCGTCCGAGATTTTTCGCCCCGTTCATCGGCGTGCGGTGGTCGTCTCAGCACGCGCTCGAAGATACCCTTGCCAATTTGCCGGGATACAGCGTCGGATTTGTCCAGACACTTGAAGATGTCGACGACGCTACAGCCCTGAAACGCCATCTTCCCACAATCGGGACGTTCGCACGCACGAACCGGAACGCCTCGGATCGTTCGAGCGCGGCCGATCAAACCTGTCCGGCGCCGTCACCATGACCGCGCGACCGGCAGCCCGCTTTCATAGGCGAACAATTTTTGCGCGTCCCGCCGCCAACTTACTTGCACTGGCGACGTAACCTTGGGTGGCCGGCGCCGAACTTTGAATTAGGGACGGTCGGCGTCGGTAGAGCCCGGCTGCTCCTGCTTAACCGTCAAGGGGAGATCAGGATGCCACGCACCAAGCTTTTGTCCACCGTCATGCTCGCGATTAGCTTATCTACAGCAATCAGCCAGACCGCCCTGGCAGCGACAGAAGCGCCGTACACGCAACAGGCGTTTGCGGCGTCCCAGCATGAGGGCAAACCGATCCTTGTCGACATCTCCGCGACCTGGTGCCCGATCTGCGCGAAGCAGCATCCCATCATCGATCAGTTGGTCAAAGGCCCGGCGTTCGGGGATCTCGTAATCTACAAGGTTGATTTCGACACGCAGAAAGACGTGGTCCGTTCGTTTGGTGCGCAAATGCAGAGCACACTGATCGTGTTTCATGGCCCTCAGGAAAAGGGGCGGTCGGTCGGCGACACTGATCCCGATTCGATCAAGGCGCTCCTCCAGAAAGCGAACTGAACTCGTTCGCGGAATCGGAAGCATGGCCCTCCCAATCGGCAGTATCGGTTTCGGCTTCCTGGCCGGAATCCTCTCGACACTATCCCCATGCGTTCTTCCGCTGCTACCGCTCGTCCTTGGACCGGCGGTCGCTGTGCATCGCCTGGGCGTCCCGGCATTGGCCGCCGGCCTGGTCACCTCATTCGTCGCCGTCGGGCTCTTCGTGGCGACGGTCGGCTTTTCCATCGGCCTCGATGGCAGCGTCTTCCGTTCAATTTCCGCGGTGCTCCTGGGTCTCTTGGGGTTGGTGCTGCTCAGCGGCGCGCTGCAACAGCGCTTCGCTATCGCGGCTGGAGGCATCAGCAACGCCGGCAATCAGCTGATCGCGCGATTCTCGCCGAGTGGGCTCAGTGGCCAGTTCGTTCTCGGATTGCTGCTTGGCGCGATCTGGAGTCCCTGTGTCGGGCCGACCCTCGGTGCGGCATCCCTCCTCGCGGCTCAGGGACGCGACCTCGCCAGCGTGGCGATCGTCATGGTGGCGTTCGGTCTTGGGACCGCCATCCCGCTGCTCATCGTCGGCTCGCTCTCACGCCAGGCGCTCAGTCGCTGGCGTGGCAATCTCATGGGAGTCGGGAAGCTCGGTAAAGTTATCCTCGGCGTAGGAGCCTTGGCCGTAGCAGCGATGATCCTCAGCGGGTTCGATCGCACACTCGAGGCAGCGCTCGTCGCTGCGTCTCCGACTTGGCTGGTTGATCTGACAACACGCTATTGAAGGTCGCGATGTGGCGATCCCAATCGAATGCACCCACGCAGCTGCGACACGTGGGTCCCAAGCGGCTTCCAACTATTCACCGCAACTCGCTAGGACACGTAGCCATGAACAAACTGACCCGTCGACGCCTGCTTGGTGCTGGAGTAACTCTTGGTATTGCCGCGGCGGGACGCACGCAGACGTGGGCTGCTCCAGAGACGGCCCGCGATCTCCAATTCATTCTGCATGCCGTGTTTTTCTCCGATGAGACGCATCAGGCCCAGCCGCTCGATCCCCATGCCTTCGTCAAAGACCCCTCGGCCGCAGCCGCAATCGGGCCGCAAAATATTCCCCACATCGCGGGCTTTCGGCCTGCGCTCGTTGCCGGGCCATTGGATGTCGAAGCCTTCAATGCGCAAGGGAAGAGTCTTGGCTTCAGTTTGGCGGATTGGTTCGCCGCCAAAGGTTCCGTCAAGATCACGCCGAGCGACGCGGGGGCGCGACTTGATTGCCGCTTTACTCAGTTGCGGCCGAACGGAGTCTACAGCTTGTTCGAGAACCATTTCGATCAAAAGCCAATAGGCTTCACGCCGTCGGACAGTAGCGGAAACGGCAACAGCTTCACTGCTGACGTGAACGGAGGTGCCGCCATCAGCATGACGTCACCGCGCCCGCTGACACACGACAATGCCATACTGCTCGTCTACCATAGCGACGGCATCACCCACGGATTGGAGCGTGGAGAAATCGGCGTCACCGCACATCACCAGATCATCGCTCGAATACCAGCGTGACATTCGCATGGGGCGGATTGCCCCTTTAACCGATCTGATGGCGTGAAGAGAGCGCCAGACCTAATCCGACGCTAACATCTGAGTCCACTACGCGGATGCCAGAGTCGGACACAATCTCTTTGATTGATGAACGGGACAAATCCCGGGGAAAGAAGTGCCGATGCAACGGGTTCGAAGCGCCTTTCTGGCATTTATCGCTTTGATCGTTGGTTTTGTACTCGCGACGCTGCTGCATCCTCAATCGACGTTCGCCTTGTCACCGGCGCGATCCCCGTTGCATCGGGTCGTGGTACTGATCGACTCCGACAACGAGAAGATCATGGGCCATGCTATCAGCTATTCAATGAACATCACTCGCGACTATGCAATGAAGAACGAGAAGGTCTCGATCGAGATAGTGGCGAACGGATCTGGCATTAGGTTGTTCCGCTCTGACACGTCGCCATTGCAGCAACCACTGGCCTATTTGCGCCAGAACATTCCAGGCATCGTCTTCAGCATGTGCGACTCCTCGCGCCAGATCGCCGAGGAGAATGAGGGCCACGCTATCACCCTGATCCCAGGCGCCAGGTTAGTTCCGTTCGGCGTCGGCCGTGTCGTCGAGCTCGAGGAAGCCGGATGGAGCTATATTCACGGATAGACGACTATCCAATCAATCGTCGAGCCTAGCCATCAGAGGCGATCTAATCGACGTCCGCCGAACAGCACGCGCGTCTGAGGATAGCCAATCCGCGGCGACCTTGATGCGGCCGCGCAGCAATAATCCCTCAGAGCTTCTGGACGCTGATGTGGGGGCTCTGCTGTGGTGACCTGCCACGGGTAATTTCCTCCAGCTGAGATTAGAGTCCGGCCCTCGTTTGAAGGACGGACCGATGAAGAGAAGCAGGTTCACGGAAGAGCAGATCATCGCGGTTTTGCGGGAGCACGAGGCCGGCGCGAAGACGGCCGATCTGGCGCGCAAGCACGGGATCTCCGAGGCGACGCTCTACAACTGGAAGGCCAAGTACGGCGGCATGGACGTCTCCGACGCCAAGCGGCTGAAGGCGCTCGAGGATGAGAACGCCAAGCTGAAGAAGCTGCTTGCCGACCAGATGCTGGAAGCCTCGGCGCTGCGCGAGTTGCTGTCAAAAAAATGGTAGGGCCCGCCGCCAGGCGCGAGGCAGTCGCGCATCTGCAGGCCGCGATGGGCCTGTCGGAACGGCGGGCCTGTTCGATCGTCGGTGCCGACCGCAAGATGGTCCGCTACCGGTCGCGGCGTCCGCCGGAGACGGAACTACGCGGCCGGCTGCGCGAACTGGCCAACGAGCGCCGGCGCTTCGGCTACCGGCGGCTGTTCATCCTGTTGAGGCGCGAGGGCGAGCCGTCGGGAATCAACCGCATCTATCGCCTCTACCGCGAGGAAGGACTGACGGTGCGCAAGCGACGGTCACGACGACGCGCTGTCGGCACGCGGGTGCCGATCCTGGTGGAGGCGAGGCCCAACGCGCGCTGGTCGCTGGATTTCGTCCACGACCAGTTTGCCTGCGGGCGGCGCTTCCGTGTGCTCAACATCGTCGACGACGTGACGCGCGAGTGCCTCGCCGCGATCGCCGACACCTCGATCTCGGGTCGCCGCGTGGCGCGCGAGCTGACCGAGCTGATCGGCTGCCGCGGCAAACCCGGCATGATCGTCTCCGATCACGGCACCGAGTTCACCTCGAACGCCATCCTCGCCTGGTCGCAGGACCACATTGTGAACTGGCACTACATCGAGAAGGGCAAGCCCATGCAGAACGGCTACATCGAGAGCTTCAACGGCCGCATGCGCGACGAGCTCCTGAACGAGAGCCTGTTCTTCGGCCTCGATCACGCCCGCAACGCGCTCGTCGAATGGGTGGAGGACTACAACACCGAGCGGCCACATTCCGCGCTCGGCTACCAAGCGCCGGCGACCTTCGCCGCGACACTCGCCGCAACCGGCGAAGACGCTGCACTATTTGGCGGTTCCGCGACTTCGCCGGTTGCTCGAGCCGCGCTCTACGACGTATCACCAACCGCCGAGGCTCCAATCGCCGCCGGATGAAAAATCAGTGGCAGGTCACCGACGTTTGGAATTACAAACGGTAGCAATCCGACTGCGAGTGCGGGCGGCACATGCAGGTCGAATACGCGCAGAACCCCGATTCCGAAGAGGATGCTGGCGGCCGCCGCGAGGGGGGCATCCCCAAAGAACACTACGAGGGCGACGCCGGCCGCCGCGGTGAGGGTGCAGGCAATCGGAAGAATGAATGGTCGCCCAGCCCAGGGGCAGACATGCGCGTGTGCAAACATCTCGAACGCGATGACGACCAGCGGCGGGAACAGAAGTAATCGCCAGCCGGTGACTTCCACCAGAAGGATGGCAATCACCAAAAAGATGAGGAAGAAGGGAACCCATGAGTAATCGCGCGGCGCCTCTTCAACGATGTCGTCCACCAGATCGCTTGGCGATCCGGCCTCCAGCGGCGGAGGAACAAAGCGACGCCAGATGAGCGAAACTGCGGCGAGCGCGCCCAGCCCGATAAGCAACGAGGGCGCATAGAGGGGAGTTGAAATCCCTAGCGAAAGCGGAAGGAGCCCTGCGGAGATGGCTGGGGCGATCGGCGATCGCAGCACGCCGATGATGGCAA
>JBFWXN010000143.1:0-7420 GCA_050187415.1 Hyphomicrobiaceae bacterium
GCTTGGCCTCCGGGCCTGCCGGCTGCGTGAAGGCTTGCAGTGCCGCCTTGAGATTGCTTTCCGCATCGATCAGGAAATTGGCCGCCGTGACCACCTCCTCGCCTTCGATCACGCCGTCGAGGATTTCGACCTGATCGCCGCCGCGCATGCCGAGTTTGACGGGCCGCGGCTGAAATCGGCCTTCGCCTTTGGCAACAATCACCACCTGGCGGGTGCCGCTATCGATCACCGCCGAGGTGGGCACGACCAGCCGCTCCGCATCGCCCGCGTCGGGGCGGATCTCGACGTCGGCATACATCTCGTGCTTGATGATGTGATCCGGGTTGCTAATTTCGATACGCGCTTTCGCCGTGCGCGAGTTCTTGTCCAATTCGTGCAAGACAAACGTCACGTGCCCCTCGAAATACTTGCCCGGAAAAGCCCGGAACGTGACCGTCGCCGGCGAGCCGACCTTCACCCGGCCCAGATCCTGCTCGGCAACGTCGGCGATCACCCAAATGTTGGTGAGGTCGGCAATGCGGTACAGTTCCTCGCCGGCCTTTACCATTTGACCTTCGATCACCCGCTTTTGCATCACGACGCCGGTCGTCGGTGTCGGCCAGTCGATGGACATTTGCGGATTGGGATCTTTGCGCAGAGCCTCGATCACCGCCTCGGGTACGTCGAGGTTCCTGAGCTTCTGCAGGGCTCCGCTCTCGCTGCGCGGTCCTCCGCCGGGAATAGTGCTCGTGCGATAGTCGATTTGCGCGCTGACGATTTGCGGGCTGTAGACGCGGAACAACTTGTCTCCCGCCCAGACTTGCTTGCCCGTCTCGTTAACGTAGAGCTTCTCGATGAAGCCGTCCGCGCGCAGCGTGACGATGCGCAAGCTGCGTTCATTCGGCTTGGCAGTGCCGGGCGTGCGGACCGCCTGCACCAGGCTGCGGCGCTCGACCAGGGCCGTGCGCACCCCCGAACGCTGCTCTTTGTCGAGACTGACGGTGACCGTGCCCGGCTCGTCCTCGCCTTCGTACACGGCAATGTAATCCATCCCCATCCAATCCTTCTTGGGGATCGGCGAGGTATCGGCGAGGCCCATCGGATTGCGGTAGTAGAGAATTTTGCGATTGGCGCCCTTCGCTTTGGCCGCCTGCTTGGGTTGGCTGTCCTTGAAGTCCGCTTCCTGATCTTCGTAGACGGGAACGTAGTCCCGCCCGTCGCCGGTCTTCTTGGGCTCAGGCGAGTAATCCGCTTCCCCGTCCGGGTGCTTCCAGTACAGCACGGTTCGTGTAGCCGCGGGCCTCACGCCCTTGGCATCGATTCTGTCAGCGGTCTTGATCAGCCCAGTGTCGGATAGCGCTGGCCACGCGCCAGCGCCTAGTCGGTAGCCGGCGACGCCGCCAGCAAGGATCGCCGTCAGGGCGATCCCCGCAATCACGGTTCGAAACATGGCTGGCCTACTTTGCCTTGAAGACGACCGTGCCTTGCACGGTTTCGTTCTCGCCCGGCACCTTGGCCATCAACTTGAAGGCCCAGCCGCCAGCCATGGTGAAGTCGGCTTTGAACCGGTAGACGCCAGGCTCCATCGATGGCATGGCCGCGTGCTTGGCCGTCATCTCGCCCATGCTGTCAGGCGACATGTCGAGACGCGTTCGGAACAGCACAGCGCCTTCGACCGGCTTGCCGGTGGCCTTGTTGCGCAGCCGCACCGCAAATTCGCTGTCCTTACCGTTGTGGACGTCCACCGATACAGGCTCGAACACATAGTCCGCGGGTCCAGCAAAGGCGACGCGTGCACCTAGGCTGACGGCCGCGAATAGCACCAAAAAGCGTGATCTGGTCATCATTGCGGAACTTCCTTCTCGAGTTTGCCTGCGCGAGATTGCGCGCACGATCAACGTGCCCAGAACGGCATCCGCCGGTGTGGGCCGCCGAGACTCTTCGAGAAGTCAGGTTCTAGGAGGTCGTTTGTGTGGCTCGGGCCAACTGTCGGGAGGCCTGATGGGAACAGCCGTGATGAAGATAGCTTCGGACACGCGGATCAAAGCAGAGTTCTTGATGATATCGCCATTGAGCTTGAAACACTTCGCCAGGCAAAGATTGCTTTGGCAAGGCACCTTGGTATCGCAGCAGCCGCACTCTTTCGATGTCTGCTTCGGGGCCTTGTTCGGACAATCCGGCATATCCGCCATCGCGGCTGAATCCGACTGCGCCGACGCCGCCATGGCGCCGCTGATCGGCGCGAGCACGACACTCACCGCAATCAGCAATGCCAGCAGAATACGGTGTACGGCCAAGACCCACCTCCGGGTTTCACTATCCTCGGGACCGAGGGAACCGGTCAAGTCAGCCGTTGCACGGTCGCTTTCAATTCTACGTTCCCTTGATTGCGAATCCGGATGGCGCATTAACAGTCCTTAACGTCTGAACCCCCCGCCCGGCCTTCTGCCCCACAACACTCCGCGCCGACCAGGGCCAGACGCTGGTGATCGAGCGTCCTCCCATCGTCAATGCGCTGATAGTTAACCCGACCACTGACAACCCCATCGACTGCGAAGAAGGCGAGCGCTGTAGCGACGAGCCCCTGCAAAAAAGGTGAAACGTGAAAGCTGGCCCGATGAACAGCCCGCAGACCGCCATCGTGGCCGAGCCGAGTCGATCAATGTCCATGAATGCATAAGTGGCACGCTGCTCCACTCGACTTCGCAGCGGTGCATACTCGAAGTAGGCAACAGGGAAGATTCCCAGCGGAGGAGTGCCTGATCGTCAACGCGCCCCTTCTAGCCAGGCGGCCCGGACCGCCAATGGCGTCACACGTGCAAGAGCGCGTTGGTGAGCGCAGAGTCGGAAGGCGCGCTGCGCAGCAAGAAGACGTACACGCCACCCACCAAGAGCGTGAAGAGCGTCATCCCGGCCAGCAATCCGGATTTCACCGCCAAGCGTCGACACACTGCTAAGAACGCATCTCCCGTTCATCTATTGGGTCAAGAAAATCGCATTCTACGTTTTGCCAAATCGGTTGGTCGTTTGGGTCTTCGCCTTGCCAGCACTCATGCTGTTTGCTGTGCGGGGCATCGTGAGCACACTGATTGGCGCCTGGGCGTTGTCTGCCGCGCGGCGCATGCCGCGGGCACGGGCTGTTTCGTTTTTCAGTCAGCACCCCGCCGTCGCGACGGCGGTACCGAGATCAAATGCCGCATTGCTCAAGGTGCCACTTAACGAGAGGTAGAGAATTAAGGTAGGCGCGACGGTGCTTCCCCATAGCTGTGGAAGCAACGGTGTTCCCGCGTTTACTGCTCCCCTCGCCGCGATCAACGAGCGACTGCCCGAGTGCGCCTCTACGGCCAATTGCGGCGCGCCAACAACATATTGCCTAACCTCAAATCGGCGCTCTGCTCACGATCCCTGCGGCAAGGCTGAAACAGAGTGTACGCGTTACTTGAAGGACGAACATGACTGCGTTGAATCCGTTGTTGGCTAAGGTGTTCCGCGGCCCGCTGGATCTGAACGGACCTGTGCTCGGGCGCATCTTCTATCTGTTCGAATACGCAAGATCCTACATCGAGGAGCGGTTTGAGGCCTTTGATGCGCGTTTCGGCACGGATACGTCGGCGCCCGTATTTGAGCGCGGCCAGAAGACATCGGTTCACTTCTACGTGCCGACGACTGCTTCAGTGATATATAGAATTCTCCGCTCGATCCCGCTGCAGCCGAACAAGTTCGCGTTCGTGGACATGGGATCGGGCAAAGGTCGAGCTTTGCTTGTCGCGTCCGAGTTTCCGTTTACGAAAATCGTCGGCGTCGAGCTCTCAGAGGGCCTGCACCGTATCGCGCAAGAGAACGTCACGCGCTACAAGCCGGCATCCCAACAATGCACGGCGTTTGATTTGAGGTGCATGGATGCTCTCGACTATTCCTACGAAAATGAGCCTTTTGTGCTCTTCCTCTTCGATCCTTTCGGGCGCGAGATCCTTCAGAGCATCATTGCCAATCTCGAGGCATCACTGAGAGCGAGGCCTCGCGATGCCTACGTCGTCTACGTATACCCGCAGTACGAGGATTTGCTGCAGAACTCCCCAGCCCTCCAGAAAGTAAGAGCAGGCGGACCCAGATGGCGGCCCTGGAGCCAATACGTGGTCTACGCGGCATCAACGAGCCGTGGGCGACGAACGTTGGGCAGCTGCAAACCCGTCAACACCGACGCGGCCAGCAAGATCGGCTTAGACAGCTCGGACGCATGAACTGCAGTTGATCGCCCGATTTTGTTGGTCGGCGGAGGTTCGAGCCATAGGCCTCGTGCGCGACTAGCCGCACGCTGGTGGAGTATAGCAGCCACAGCGACCTTCAGTCAGCCAACCGCGCTACCTGGCCTGGCAGATACACTGTCACGTCAATCACCTGCTCAGGAAAGCCTGTCGACGCACCTTTGCTGAGTGGCGATCAGCACTACTCCCGAGTCAATGACTGCACGCGAATTCACGCATTTCACCGCGAATCCTGATTGTGACCCGATAATTGCGCCGGCATGCTGCTCAGCGGAGGCCCCCGTACGACACTGGACCATCCGCAATGAATTATCCGGACGAGTCGATCATCTTTGGCGCACATGAGCCGACGCCGGTCGACGAGGAGTTGTGGAGCTTGAAAGTCGTGATGGCCAAGACGGGGCTATCCCGCTCCACACTGTATGCCTATATCGCGGACGGCGCGTTTCCGATGCAACGCCGGCTGGGTAAGCGGCGAATTGCATGGTTCGCCACAGAGGTGAGGAATTGGATTGCGAGCCGGCCGGCCGGGGGCATGGGAACAGCCCTTTGAGACTAGCAAGCCCGAAGATGATGATGTCCGGCGCAGCCTTTCGCAGGGCGCGCGTCTGCCATCAAAGGAGAACATCGGCGCAGCCGCCGTCGGGCACGCTCATCCTTTGAGATACGGGAACAGTCGCGACCGCATTTACGCCGTCGCCAGGAGCATGGCTCCACTAAAAGCTCCTTCATCCGCCGCTGGCACCGCCACACATCCATCTTCTAACGTTGCCGGTTGTTTTGCCGATCCTTGGCGGCACGTTGTTTCGATATGCGTAGCCCAGAGTTCGAGCGCACCGCGGACCTGAGGCAGCATCTTGGCGTGGTTGTAATGCTGATTTCCAACCCCCGGCCGCGCATGGTTTAGGACGCGGTCGGCCACCTCGTCCGGAATGCCCTGTTCGCCGAGAAATGTCCGCAACGTTCTGCGCAGGTCGTGTGTCCGCATGTCCGGCACACCGAATGCCTTCGTTCTATTCCGCCGCATGGCCATCGAAACTGCTTCCCCGTTGATATGCCCAACACGGCCGTCGCGAACCGGACTGGGAAACACGAACTCCGAGTCCCCCGACAGAGCGACGGCTTTCAAGACAACATTCATCGCCGCGTCGGTTAACGGGACCATGTGATCGCGGCGGTTCTTGGTGCGACCGTGAATTGTCCGCCCATTCTCGATCCTGTCGCCGGGGAGAGCCCACAATTTTTCATCGTGGTTGACCTCGCATTTGCGCATTCCCGCCACCTCCGAGCGGCGCTGCCCTGTCAGCAGGGCCAGGCGGAAGATGAGCCGTAGCGGCTCTGACATCTCGGCCTTGTCCAGACCGGCCCAGAACAACTTCAGCTCTTCGGCGGTCAGTACGCGATCGCGGATGCTTGGCCCGGTCGCCGCTTTACGGACCTTGTAAGCTGGGTTGCTCTCAACGTACTCCTCGTCGATCGCCCATGAGTAGATGCGGCTGACCATGCCGACGACGTGATCCGCATGAACTCGTGCTCCGCGCCCTGCGACTTTGTCACGTACCTTCAGGATGACGTCTTGCTTCGTGATGAGCCCGGCGGCCATCTCGCCGATTGACGGCCGCAAATCAGCATCAATCATGCGCTCGTACTCGACGACGGCTGTCGGTTTAAGCTTTACGCGCGCATGTTTCTCCAGCCATGCATCCGCGAGCTTGTTGAACGACAGCGCGTCCAATCGTCCCCTGCGCTCGGCCAACTTCTGTCCCTGCGGATCATGTCCCTGAGCGACGCGCGAAAGAGCCTCGAGCGCCAGCTCGCGGGCCTTTGCGAGGGTGATTGCCGGAAACTCACCCAGCGTCAGGCGCCGCTTCTTCCGGCCGTGGGAGTAGATGAGTGCCCACGTCTTGATGCCCCCTGGCGTGACCCGCAGAATCAGGCCCTTCGCATCGGTATCGCGATACTCCTCCCGGCGCTCATTCGCCTTAACCGTCTCAACAAAGCGAACAGTGAGTTTGTGCGGCATGCTTGTGCCCCGAATGCAGAAAACACTCCGACGTCGTCTCAATTCTGGGGTTCCCCTGGGGATCCCGTGCGACCTGGCTTGCGCCGATGTTCACTGGATGTTCCGGGACGCAACGTAGGGGTATTATCCCAAGATTTCAATGCGATAATGCGAGTTTGGCGTCCGGAGACGTCCAATAAAATTCAGCCTAACGAATCTGGGGGCATAGGTGCCTGTCCGGGGAACGCCGATCCCGACAAAAACCGACGATCCCGTCGAGCCTGCGGGCCAGGTTCCAATGGGGGGGTGGTCGTCGGCGGCATAGGCCAGCGCGGGCGGCAGCAATGCCCCGCCGGCCAGTCCGACGCCGGTCGCTGCGGCCTGCCTCAAAAGGGTGCGGCGGGAAAGGGGCTTCGTCAGCAGAGACTTTGGCACGGGCAGTCCTCCCAGACTTTGCGCTTCGTTGGGGAGGACTTTGCCCGCCTTTGGTAGGGCTCGCCTTAGCCTGGAGTATTGATACAGATTAATAACAAGTGGTCGGCCTGTGAGCCCCCATGCGCCCGAGGTCTCCATGAACGTCCACCAGCTTTCGAGCACCCACCGCGACGATCCGTTCATGGTCCGCCTGCAGCGGTTCATGGACATCGGATCGGCGGCATTCACCGACCTGCGCAAGGCGCTCGGCGCCGAAATCGCCATCAAGAAAAAACGCGACCTCGTGACCGACGGCTACGCCTGCTCGAAGCTCAGCTTCATCCGCGACGGCTTTGCGGTCCGCTACAAGCTTCTGAACAGCGGCAAGCGGCAGATCGTCAGCATTCTGCTGCCGGGCGACGTCATCGGGCTGCCCGGCAGCTTTCTCGATCGCGCGACTTTTTCCGTCATCGCGCTCACCAACATGCGTTTGCATGCATGCTCGCTCGACAGCTACGTCGCGCTCTGCTACCGGCGACCGGAGTTCGGTCTCGTCCTGAGCTGGCTCGCCGTGCAGGAGGCCACGACCTACGCCGAGCGCATCATCGACATCGGACGGCGCACCTCGCAGGAGCGTCTTGCGCGCTTCCTGCTCGAGATCCATTCCAGGCTGGCGGCGATCGGCCGCGCAACGAAGGCCGCGTTCGAGCTGCCCTACTCGCAGGAAGTCATCAGCGACGCGCTCGGCCTGAGCGTACCG
>JBFWXN010000144.1:0-7407 GCA_050187415.1 Hyphomicrobiaceae bacterium
TTCGTGCAACGGCCGTCCGACGTGATCGAGGCTCAAGGCCTGATCAAAGGCCGCGCCGGCGTGATGGCAAAGATCGAGAAGCCGGCGGCGCTCGGTCGGATGGACGACATCGTGGCGCTGGTTGACGCCGTGATGGTTGCCCGCGGCGACCTGGGGGTCGAGATCCCGCCGGAGGA
Source organism: Hyphomicrobiaceae bacterium (assembly GCA_050187415.1). Taxonomy (GTDB): domain Bacteria; phylum Pseudomonadota; class Alphaproteobacteria; order Rhizobiales; family Hyphomicrobiaceae. The sequence continues at coordinate 177 of JBFWXN010000144.1, forward strand.
CGTGCCCGGGCGGCAGAAGGAGCTGGTGCGCTTGTGCCGCCACGCCGGCAAGCCGGTCGTGGTGGCGACGCAGATGTTGGAATCGATGATCAAGTCGCCGTCGCCGACGCGCGCCGAGGCATCCGACGTTGCAACCGCCATCTACGACAGTGCCGATGCCGTGATGCTCTCAGCCGAATCTGCGTCGGGCGACTGGCCGCTGGAGGCGGTATCGATGATGAGTCGCATCATCGAGCGGACCGAGACGCACAAGCTCTACCGCTCGATCATCGACGCACTGCAGCCGAGCCCCGAGCACACGACCCCGCACGCTGTAGCCGCCGCGGCGGCAGACATCGCAGATGCCATCGGCGCCACCGCGATCGTCGCCTATACGGCAAGCGGAACGACGGCCTTGCGCACCGCTCGCAAGCGCCCGAGAGTGCCGATCCTCAGCCTGTCGCCCACGGTCAAGACGGCGCGTCAGCTCGCCTTGCTGTGGGGCTGTCACAGTGCAGTTTCCGACGAGATCACCGGCTACGACGATATGATCGGCATCGCCAAGTCGCGCGCCATCGAGGAAGGTTTCGCGCGCACCGGCGACCGCATCGTCATCATCTCGGGCTTTCCGGTCGGCACGCAGGGCACGACGAATAATATTCGCGTCGTTCGCATTTGACCCCCGCCGTTCGCGCCGGGGCGCCGACCGCAGGGAGATACGCCCCGGGCGCTCATGCCGTGGGCGTCTCGCGCGGCTCCGTGGCTTTCATGGATGGCAGCTCGGCGAACCGCTCGTACCAGGCGGCAAGACGTGGCCGGCCCGGCCGGAAATCCTCCAGCCAGTCTCGCCAGTCCTGATAACTGAGCGCGATGTCGGTGGTGATCATCGCAAGATCGATCGGCCGCTCGAGGTGCTCGACGCCTTGCTCCAGCGCATCGAAGCAGCGACGGATGCGCACGCGCTGCTTCTCGAGGAAGCTCTCGGATCGGGTCGCGTCGGGCCGCAGGAACTCAGCCCGCATCGCGATCTGAGCTTCCAGCGCCCCATCGGCCACGGCATAAAGCGACCACATCCGCTGTCGCGCAATCGTTTCCGCCGGAATGAGCGAGCGCGGGGCCGCCATCTCGTTCAAATGCATGCAGATAACTGTCGAGTCGCCCAACGCCACGCCATGATCGGTGATCAGCGTCGGGATGCGCGCCACCGGATTTGCCTCAGCGAGGCCGGGCGTGAAGCGCGGCGTGGTGTAGCCCCAATCGAGCGTCCACGTCGTCGGCTTGATCTCAATCCGCTCCCAAACGCCGAGTTCTCGCGCGGCAACGCCCACCTTCCGCGTAAACGGGGAAGCAGGGGTCCAGAAAAGCTGCATCGTGATTCTCCAAAGCCGCCCGTGACGTGGGCTCCATCCAGGCTACACTTGTGGGTACTTCCAGTCAGGCCACCCAAAGCGCCGGGCTTGAAAGTCGCCAAGCTTCGATGCCAGGTTGGGAGCCGATTTCAAGTCTCCACTTGCTTTGGAACAGCATGAATCCAAAGCATCTTGGGGCCATGTATGCGACCACGAGCCGGTCCGAGTGGTGGTCGCATTTCAGGTCTGTCACTTTGCCACCGGAACGGGAAGAGGCTCCATGCCCACGATCAGGCTGTCTGAAAACTTCCGAGCGGTCTTCTACGCTCCCTTTTATGCAACGGTCGCGCTCGGTCACTTTGCCCGCGAGGGTGTCGATGTCGAGTTGGTGTCGTCCCCGTCGCCGGGTGCGGCTGCGGCCGGTCTCCTCGATGGCAGCCTGGATCTGAGTTGGGGCGGTCCCATGCGGGTGATGAAGGCGCGCAACGAGGTAGGTGGTCCTCCGCTGATGGCCTTTTGCGAAGTTGTGCGACGCGACCCATTCTATCTTGTCGCTCGCCCTGGCCTCCACAGCTTCGCACTCTCCGATCTGCCGAAACTCCGTTTCGGCTCGGTGTCGGAGGTGCCGACACCGTGGCTTTGCCTCCAGCACGATTTGCGCGAACAGGGCATCGATCCGTCCACCCTCTCGCGCATCGCCGACCGTACCATGCCCGACAATCTGGCCGCGCTCGCCGATGGCTCCCTGGACGTCGCACAGATGTTTGAGCCTTTTGCCTCTCGCGCCGAACGCCAAGGCCGTGGCCGCATCGTCCACGCAGCCAGCGCACGCGGCGAGACGTGCTACACCACGTTCCTCGCCACTCGCGACTCGATCGCGCGCCATCGTGATGCCTTCGCCGCGATGACCCGCGCCATCTCCCGCACGCAGGCCTGGCTCGCCCGCAGCAACGCGCAAGACATGGTCGATGTCGTCAGCGAATTTTATCCGGACGCCGCCTCGGGCGAGCTGCTGGCGGCCTTCGGGCGCTACCGCGAGGCACGGCTCTGGGCGGCCGACGTGGTCGTTTCTCGCGTCGGCTTCGACCGGCTAGCGAAAAGCCTGCAATCCGGTGGCTTCATCGCGCGCTGTCCGACCTATGAGGAGTGTGTCGTCAATTTCGCCTGAGCGGCGGGGCCTCCACCTTTCGCCTCGCCGGCTGGTCATCGCGCCATCGCGTCGTCATGGACGGCGACGGTCGCGACGGCTACACGCTCGCTGCATGACACATCCAGCAGTAGAGGTTGGCACGGCCCGCAGCGGCTGGCGGCAAGAGCTTGTCGCGCTGTCGGCGTTGGCATGGCCCATTGCCGCGACCAATCTCGCGCAGATTGCCATGAGCGCAACCGATGTCGCCATGATGGGCCAGCTCGGCCCGGCAACCATGGCAGCGGGTGCTCTCGGCTCAAATCTCTACTTCATTGCGCTGGTGCTTGGCATCGGCCTTCTCAATGCGGTGGCGCCAATGGCGGCGCGGGCTCTCGGCCGCGACCCCAACGCGCGCGATGATGTGGCGCGCACCGCGCGCCAGGGCCTCTGGGCGGCGGCGATCCTGGCCGTACCCTGCTGGATGGTGCTGTGGTGGAGCGAGCAGATCCTTCTTTCTATGGGGCAGACGGCCGCGCTGGCGGCGGAGGCCGGGATTTACGTGCGGACCCTCCAATGGGCCTTGCTGCCCTTCTGGTGTTTTCTCGTGCTGCGCTCGTTCATCAGTGTCCTCGAACGCCCATTTTGGGCTCTGATCATCGGGTTGCTCGGCGTCCTCGCCAACGCCGCCGGCAACTGGTGCCTGATGCTCGGCCGATGCGGGCTCGCGCCAATGGGAATAGCCGGCTCCGGCTGGTCCACGACGCTGTCGAGCTGCCTGATGCTCGCCGTCATGATGCTGGTCGTGCGCGCCGACCGCCGCTTCGCCGGCTTTCGCGTGCTGAGCCGCCCGTGGCGGCCCGATTGGTCGCGCCTTGGCGAATTGTGGCGGCTGGGGCTGCCGATGGCGGCCATGCTCCTGTTCGAGGTGACCATCTTCAACGCCGCCGTGTTTCTCATGGGCCTGATCGGAGCAGCCCCGCTCGCCGCCCACACCATTGCCATAACCATTGCGTCGCTGACGTTCATGGTTCCACTCGGTATCGGTCAAGCGGCGACCGTGCGCGTCGGACTTGCGCATGGCCGACGCGATTTAGAGCGCATTCACAGGGCCGGGTGGTCTGCCTTCTGGCTGGCGACCGCCTTCATGTCCATGATGTCGCTGATCATGGTTCTGATGCCGAACGCGCTCATTTCGGCGTTTCTCGACATAGACGATCCGGCCAATTCCGAGGTTGTGACCCTGGCGGCGACCTACCTTCTCTTCGCAGCGCTGTTCCAGATCGCCGACGGTGCGCAGGCCGTGGGCGGCGGCATGCTACGCGGGCTGCACGATGCCCGTGTGCCGATGCTCTATGCGCTCGCCGGCTATTGGGGGCTCGGCCTCCCGCTCGGCGTTATCCTGGCTTTCGGCCTCGAGCTTGGGGGCACCGGCATCTGGATCGGCCTCGCGACCGGCATTGCCGTCGTCGCGGTTCTGATGATCCATCGCTGGCATCGGCGCGAGCGATTGGGCCTCCTCCACTTGCCCGGCTGACGCCAAGCTCCCCCGTCGAGCCGGGCCCGCCACGGTCCGCGCCTGTGTTCGCTCTTGCCACGCTTGCCGGAAGATCGGATCGTCTTCCGATACGTCGGAAAGTCGTCGCTCGGAGGGAACATGCAGCGTGTCGCATTGAAGGGTCTCAAGGTCGTCGATCTGACCACAACGATCGCGGGCCCGCATTGCACGCGGCTTCTCGCCGATCTCGGTGCCGACGTGATCAAAATCGAGGGCCCCGAGGGCGACATGATGCGCACCCGGCCACCGCTGCGGTCGGGCGTCTCGTCGACCTTCGGCCAACTCAACGCCGGCAAGCGCTCAGCCGTCCTCGACCTGAAGAATCCCGTCGCACAGAAGGCCGTTCGGCAACTCGCGGCCAAGGCCGACATTTTCGTCGAGAACTATCGCCCCGGCGTGACCGGCCGTCTCGGCATTTCCTACCCGCAACTGTCCGAGCTCAACCCGCGCCTCATCTACGGCTCGATATCCGGTTACGGACAGACCGGACCGTCGGCCGGTCTTGCGGCTTACGCGCCGGTGATCCATGCGGCCTCGGGCTTTGACGTCGCGCACATGGCCTATCAGCCAGGCCGCACCCAGCCCGACAACTGCGGCATCTACATCGCCGACTTCCTGTCGGGCACGTACGCGTTCGGCGCTATTCTGGCGGCACTTAACCAGCGCAACGCCACGGGAAAGGGCCAGCATGTCGACGTATCCATGCTGGAGAGCATGCTGTCGCTGACCATGAACGAGGTGCAGGGCGCCCAGTATCCTATTCCACCGCCGCCCAAGCGCCACATCTTCAGCCCGGTCGAAACGAAAGATGGCTACGTTCATATTGCGGTCGCCAGCGAGCGCACGTTTCAGGGCCTTGCCGAGTCCGCCGGACGCCGCGATCTGATCACCGATCCTCGCTTCGAAAAGTATCTCGACCGCCGCGCCAATTGGGCCGAGTTCATCGATGAGATCGAGAATTGGTCTCGGACGCTGACGTCAAAAGACGTTCTTGCGGTCCTCGAGCGCTTCAACGTTCCATCTTCCTTATACCGGACGGTAAACGAAGTGATGGATGATCCGCAGCTCGAGCATCGTCAGGCCTTTACTGAGGTGCACGACATGGGCGGCACATTCAAGGCGCTCAATCCCCCGTTCCGTCTTTCCCAGTCGGCAACGGAAGCGCTGCCGTTCGTGGCAGCCCTCGGCCAGCACACGGAAGAGATCTTGAGGGAAGCAGGCCTTGCCGAAGCGGAGGTCGCAACGGCGATGCGCCGCAAGGATTAGACGGGAGTCATTGGGCGTATGTGCGTGCGGCTGGAGCTGCAAGTGTACCGGCCTTGCGGTTGGAATGACGGTCGTGCGAGTTGACGAGTCGACCGAGCAAATTTTGGGAAGGTGATGACCACGGGTCCGACGAGCATCCTCCTGCATCTGGCTGGCTTCGTCGCCTTGCTCCTTTGGGGCATGCATATGGTGCACACGGGCATCGTGCGTGCCTTCGGCGGACATCTGCGTGGGATCTTGGCCGTCGGCCTCAAAACTCGGGTCAAGGCGTTCCTCGCCGGCCTTGGCATCACCGCCCTGTTGCAGAGCAGCACCGCGACCGCGTTGATGTCGACGAGCTTCATTGCCGCCGGCTTCATGACGCTCACTCCGGCGCTGGCGGTCACCCTTGGTGCCAACGTCGGCACGACGCTGATCGTGCAGTTGCTCACGTTCAACGTGGCAAGCGTCGCACCCGTGTTCGTGCTGGCTGGCCTCATCGCATTCAAGCGCGGCGACAAGACGCGAACTCGCGATCTTGGCCGCGCCTCGATCGGCATCGGCCTCATCTTGCTGGCGCTCAGCATGATCGTCGCGACCATCGAACCCGTCGAGCAGGCAAAGGCGCTTCGTGATTTATTCGCCATGCTGGCCGGCGATCCGATCATCGATGTCGCCGTCGCCGCGCTGCTGACCTGGGCCGCCTATTCGAGTGTGGCCGTCGTCATCCTCGTGATGACGTTTGCCACCCAGCAGATCGTGGCGCCGGAAGCTGCACTGGCGCTGGTGCTCGGCGCGAACATCGGCAACATCATCCCGCAATATTTCGCTGCCGGGGCGAATATGGAGGCAAGACGCCTTGCGCTCGGAAATCTGATCATGCGCGGTAGCGGCTGCCTCGTTGCCATCCCGCTGCTTCCGTGGATCGCACCCCTTATCGCCGGTCTCGAGGCGAGCCCGGCGCGCCAGGTCGCCAACTTTCATACCTTCTTCAACCTGGCCCTGGCGGTGGCCTTCATCGGTCTGCTCGATCCCCTCACCAAGCTGTGCATCCGGCTCGTCCCCGCGCCCTCGATCCAACCCGACCCGGCACGGCCGCAATATCTGAGCGACGACGCGACGGCGATCCCGAGCATTGCCCTCGCCTCTGCGGCGCGCGAGGTGTTGCGTATCGTCGACACCGTCGAGACGATGCTCAGAACCTTCATCGAGGCCCTCCAGAACGACGATCGCAAACTGCTCGGCAAGCTCGCCGATATGGACGATACCGTCGACAGCCTGCACAACGCCGTGAAGCTGCATCTGACCGCGATCGCTCGCCAGGACGGGTTGACCGACGCCGACGCGAAGCGCTGCTCGGACATGCTGGCCTTCACCATCAATCTCGAGCACATCGGCGATATCCTCGACAAAAGCTTGCGCGAGATCGCCGCCAAGAAGATCAAGCAACGGCTGACCTTCTCCGACGAGGGCCTGGCCGAGATCACGCACATGCACCAGTGTCTGCTCGAGAATCTGCACCTCGCAACGAGCGTATTCATGCTCGGCGACCTTCAGGCGGCGCGACGCCTGCTGACCGAGAAAGACCGCATGCGCGACCTCGAGCAGGCGGCGACCGACAATCATCTCCGCCGTCTGCGCGAAGGCCGTTTGCAAAGTATCGAGACGAGCGCGCTGCATATCGATATCGCACGCGACTTGAAGCGCATCGCCGCGCACATCACGTCTGTCGCCTATCCGATCCTCGAGCAGGGTGGCGCATTGCGCCGGACACGTCTCGTCGACGACGGCGAGCCGCCCCCCGAAGTGCCGAAGCCGCATTGAACGCGGCGTATGAGCCGATACCGCCTAGAGTCCTTCAGGTTTAGCTGGAAGCATATCCTGCGTTCCTGAGGTAGCTTTCGCACTCGCTGTGTGAGATGGCGGCGACGAGCTTGGCGATGTGTTCGTGGATGGCGTCAACGGTTCGGGCCT
>JBFWXN010000145.1:0-7305 GCA_050187415.1 Hyphomicrobiaceae bacterium
ACCCCTTCAGCTTGCCGCGCAGCTTCTCGAAATGGTTGCTGGGCGGCACCCGCAAGTCCTGGTCGGTCGTCGCGTCGTCAAGCATCTGGAGCTTGCGAAATAACCGCTCCGCCAGATCGTCAGGGACGTTTCGGGAGCGGACGTCATCGACGAAGAAGGCCCGCAGCCACTCGTCCCGAAAGCTGACGATCATGCATAATGCTCCAGCCTCAGGGTGAATGTACCACTCTATGGTACATAAAGTCAAGCCGGTCCCGAGCACAGGGCAAATTCAACCTTTGCCCGACTCCGGCTTGGTGACGGACGAGGCAAGCAGGTCGTCCAGCATGTCGCCTAGGTAGGTCTCCATCACGTCCAGCTCGGCAGCGATGATCGCAATCTGAGGCCCCAAATCATCGCGCACGACGAGATCGTCCGACGGCGCAGTGGCGCGCACGGCCCATCGTTGTTCCGGCTTCGATCCAGCAGCGTCGCACCGACGCGTCAATGACCGTGGCGGACCGCGACAAGCCGGTCGCGCCGTGGTTTCAGCGCCGTTGGAGGCAACAGATGCTTTCCGGAATGGCTGCGCCCGATCATCCCGGCCGGCGCTCAGCACAAGGGCGTCAGCGTCTTTTTCGGCTCGCGGAGAGTCAAGTGCAACCCAGTCCGGCCACGTATCGCCGTTGGCGACCAGGCGCGACCGTGACGCAATCTCCTTCGTGCGCTGCTCGCCCTTGTACACGGGTGATGCCCGCGCGGCGCGCGCTGACGCGCTGACCAGGGTTGGCAAGATGCGCACAACCGCGACCGCATCAGCTTCTGATAGCGCGCTGGCGCCGTGGCCTTGGTCCTGCATGGGCTGCGCGCAAGAGACCTCGGTGGATCGCCCAGGAACCGGAACCCCGAAAGCCATCTGCGCCGCGGCGTGATGGGTGCGGAACACCTGCCGCAGCGCCTTATCGCTTCTGAATGTCAGATAGCGCGGATCGATGTGGCTCACCGGAGCCAACTCAGCCGCCAGGCACAAGTGTGCCGGCGGCAAGCCGAGTTGCGCCCAATCGTGACGGCTTCGCACATCGGCCTGCCAATCGGCGACAATGAGCGCGCCGACCGCCGTCGTCAGCATCGCCACGACGGACGTTGCCGCTATCGCGATAGCGTGGGCGATCGTCGGGGCCTCCATCAAGCTGATGGGGTGCGTGATTCCGCCAAGCCCAAGTGCGGCTACGAGCCCGGCGCTAAGGCCTGCCACGACACATGAGGCGCGCGCGAACGTCATGACAACACTCATGCTGTTTTAGGAGCTATCAATATCAGCGGGCTCGCTCTGGCCCACCAAAGGGAAGCGCGCTCCCCTTCCGCCGCCACCGCTCGCCCCTGTGGGGTGGGACAAGCGAGCGATGGCGGCTCCAGGGGGAAGCGGGGGCGAGATGCGATGTCGGCGACATCCATCGCCTGCATATGGAAGCGGACTGAGTTGATCGGTGAGAGCAGTACACCGCTGCTGCAAGCAAGCATCGAAACCTCCCAAGGCGGCGGCCCGCGCTGACGCGCGGACCGCCGCCCAATTGCGTTTCATTCCGTGCTCTATTTGGATTTGAAACCGTGATGAAAGAATGGCAACGAATTGAATATGCGGACGTCCTGGGACGCCCTGAGACATTCGATAGAAAATTATTTGAATCGGCTACGAAGTGAATATCCGGGAACTTGCGGGAACATTAGTGAAGGGGAATTGGAGGGCAAGATAAAGCGAAACCTGCGGTTCGCCCTAACCTGGAGCAAGTCTTTGTCTGCACATGGTTTTTCACAACGCTAACAATACGAAGAACACGAGAGATGACGCCAAGGTGACGTCACCAATTGAAAATGCAATGAGAACTCAACGCATTATAATTAAGGCGCTTTGCGCACCTTGCATTTCCGTAGCGACACGCCAATTCGAAGGCATGTCGAAAGACGAGTCGAGCGATTTTAAACCGCACCTCGGGAAACCACGCGGTCGATCCCGAACAGGGCCGCGCACGACAACCGCGCTTATCCTGCGCTCGGTGGCCGAGCAGGGCGGCGACTTGCGCCGGCTCCTGCACCCCAAACGAGAGCGCAAGCCGAGCGGCCGGTTCAATGCCCGCGGCCGGGGACGAGAGGCCGCTGCGGCGCTCGAAGGCCACGGCGGCTGGGAAATCTACGCTGACACGTCGGATGGCTCCGGTATGCGCTTCAGGGCCCGCCGCGTCATCGTCAAGGCGCGGGTGATCAAGCTCCAGGGCGTGGAGAGCCAAGCTATCGCAGCGCATCTGCGCTACCTGCAGCGCGACGGCGTCACACTGGATGGCCGCCGCGGCCATGCCTACGCGGCCTCGGACGAAGAGGCCGACCCCAAGGCCTTCGCGGAGCGCGGCCGGGAGGACCGCCACCAATTCAGGTTCATCGTCGCCGCCGAGGATGGGGTCGCGCTCGGCGACCTCAAGCCCTTCACGCGCCGGCTGATGGGGCAGATGGAGCAAGACCTCGACACCACGCTGGATTGGGTGGCGGTCGATCACTACAACACCGGACACCCGCATACCCATGTCGTGGTCCGCGGCCTGACCGATGACGGCAAGATCCTGTACATCGCCGGCAACTACATCGCCCACGGCATCCGCGCTCGCGCCAGCGACCTGGTCACCCGCGAGCTCGGGCGGCAGAGTGAACTGGAGGTGCAGCAGAAGCTCGGCCGGGAAGTGGACCACGACCGGTTCACCCGCCTCGACCGCACGCTCCTGGATGAGGCTCAGGACGGCCGGGTCGATTTGCGTATCAGCCCGGGGCAGAGCTACCTGGTGCGGGTCAACCGACAGCTGCTGATTTCCCGCCTCGGCAAGCTCGAGGCCATGCAGCTGGCGACGCCGGGAGAGCTTGGGGTCTGGGACCTGTCGCCCAAGCTGAAGCCGATGCTCACCCAGCTTGGGGAGCGCATCGACATCCTCAACCTCATGCGTGATGCCTTGGGCGAGGAGGCCGCCCACCGCTCGGTCGCCAACTACATGATCCACCGTGATGTGCCGCGGTTACCGGTCAGCGGCCATCTGGTGGGCAAGGGCCTCGCCGGCGACGGCTTGGGCGACAAGGCCTACCTGGTCATCGACGGGGTCGACGCCCGCGTTCACTACGTCGAATTGAGCGCCACGCTGGTGCCCGACGAAGCCCGCATCGGCGCCATTGCCACTGTTGGACGCGAGCCCTCGACACGCGCCGTGGACAAGACCATTGCCGCCTACGCCGCCCGCAACGACGGATTCTACCAGCCCCAGGAGCACACCGAGATCGCCAGGACGACCGGGCGCATCCCCGGCGGCGACATCGAAGGTCACATCGAGGCCCACGTTCGCCGCCTGGAAGCGCTGCGGCGGGCGGGCATTGTGGGCCGGATCGATGCCGACCATTGGGACATCCCGCGCGATTTCCTGGAGCGGGCGGCGGCCTACGACGAGCGCGAGGGCCGCAAGCTCGTCGTCGAGGTGCATTCGGCCGTCGCCCTCGACCGGCAAATCACGATCGAGGCTGCCACCTGGCTCGATCGCCAGCTGGTCGGCCGGCATAAGATCGAGACCGCGCCTATGGGGTTCGGAAATCAGGTCCAGCAGGCGCTAGAGGAGCGCCGGCAGCAGCTCATCGCCCAGGGCCTGGCCAAGCGGCGCGACGATGGCGGCATCCAGTACCAGCCCGATCTGCTGGCCACTCTCCAGCGGCGCGAGCTGGACCGCGTTGGAAAGCGCCTCGCCGGTAAGCACACCGACGGCATGATTTACGTCCCGGTGCGCGACGGATCAGTCGTGAGGGGCACCTACCGCCGCGCCATCACGCTGACCAGTGGCAAGTTCGCGGTGATCCAGCACGACCAGCAGTTCACCCTCGTGCCGTGGCGGGCCATCCTGGAACGCCACCGCGGCCGGGAGGTCGTCGGCGTCGTCCGCGGCATGGGCGTCTCATGGCAGCTCGGCATCCAACGGGATCGTGAGCTCAGCCGGTGACGGCCACGGTCGCGCACGCAAAGCGACAACGCGCGGGAACTTCGGTTGGTCCAAATCAAGCCAAAAAGTAGGCGCAATTTCCCCACTTCCATCGCTCGCAGCGCGGCTCGGGTTCCTCGCTGCCCGATCAAAGGGAGCAAACCAATGAAAGTCACCCATTGGGCTTTTGGAGCGGCCATTGCCTTGGCGCTCAACGGTTCAATCGGCGGCGTCCAGGCTGCGCCGAGTGGTGTGAGCGCCGATCTCAGAGCGGTTGCTGGTGAGTTCTCGAACGTTGAAACGGTGCATCGGCGTAGGGGGTGGCGCCACGGGCATCGGCACGGCCGCGGCTATCTGCGTCCATACCGCTACTACGGAGCGCCTTACTATCGCTACTACGACAACGGCCTGCCCTATTCTGCCTACGGCTATCCTTACGGTTATGGCCTGGGAAGCGATCTCTTTTTCGGCCATCATCATCATCACCATCATCATGGGCACCACTGATCAGCACGAGGACAAGTGGGGCTCTCCCAGTTCCGCCAACGACGAAGGGGCTGATCGAGCTGGCGGAGTGGCTCGAGGCGGCGCAATGCACGCATGTGGCGATGGAGGCGACGGGGGTTTACTGGAAGCCGGTCTGGCACATGCTGGAGGGCCGGTTCACGCTGATCCTGGCGAACGCTGCGCACATCAAGGGCGTGCCCGGCCGCAAGAGCGACGTGAACGACGCGACCTGGATCGCGGACCTTCTGGCGCATGGCCTGATCCGGGCGAGCTTCGTGCCGCCGCAGCCGATCCAGGAGCTGCGCGACCTGACGCGGACGAGAAAGCAGCTCACGCGCGAGGTCGTGCAGCACACGCAGCGCATTCAGGCCGTGCTGGAGGAAGCCAACGTCAAGCTGTCGTCGGCGATCACGGACGTCCTGGGGATGAGCGGTCGGCGCATTCTGAAGGCAATCGTCGCGGGCGAGACGGACCCGGCGAAGCTCGCCGAACTTGGCGGTCCCCGGCTCGCCGCCTCGCGCTCCGATCTCGCGGATGCTTTGCACGGCCGTGTGCGTGAACATCATCGGTTTCTGATCGGCCAGCACCTGCAGACCATCGAGCAGCTGGAGGCGACGATAGCGGCTTTTGACGCGCGGATCGAGGCTGCGCTTCGGCCCTTTCGCGACACCATCGAGCGATTGAAAGAGATCCCGGGTTTGAGCGAGACCTCGGCCCAGATCCTGATCGCCGAGATCGGCATGGACATGAGCCAGTTCCCGACGGCCGGCCATCTTCTGTCCTGGGCCGGCCTGGTTCCACGTCTCGACGAGAGCGCCGGCAAGCGCCGCTCCACCCGCGTGAGGAAGGGCGCGCCCTGGCTGAAGCCTGTGCTCGTGCAATGCGCCTGGGCCGCCGCCCGCAAGAAGAACAGCTACTTCCAGGCCCAGTTCCTGCGCCTCAAGGCTCGCTGCGGCCCGAAGAAGGCGGTGGTCGCCGTCGCCGCCTCGCTCCTCGCCACCGCCTACCACATGCTCGCCGACGGCACTTGCTACCAGGATCTCGGCGCCGACCACTTCGCCCGCCGCGATCCGGCCCGCATCGTTGCCAAGCTGGCAAATCGCATCCGCAGCCTCGGTTACGCCGTCGACATCAGGGCGGCGGCATGACACAACCCGCCCCAACCGAGTTTCTGGATAGACGTGGTGAAGAGGATGGAATCTCGCCAGGCGAAGAGGCGCTCAGAGCCGGAAGGCATCGCGCTTCCGGAAACCGGTTGCGGAGGCGAGAGGAACCGGCCTGAGCGTCCCAAGCCGCTGTCCTGGGAGGATGGTGCCATGAGGCCGATGAATGGGTGTCTGTTCTTTGCAGTTGCGTTGCCAGCAATGGTCCATACGGTTGACGGACGCGAGGCCGTCTTATCGCGGGCCGAAGCTTCTGACGACCCATCGATCGTCGCAATCCAGATACGCAAACAGGGCTACCCGTGCCGCCGGGCAGTGAGCGTCGATCGGGATGAGGAACACGGCGGGACAAAAAAAGGTTGGATTCTCAAATGTGAGGAAGCGACGTACCATATTCACCTCGTTCCGCACAGAGCGGCCCAAGTGGAACAAGTGAAGTAGGACACCGCGGCCGACGCGGGATGCATGGCTGCCCGGCCTGCGACTCTTCCACGATACTGGGTCGACCATCGCGCACGAGGTTTGGCCAAGTAACTCCATTGACGCCATGGCTGGAAGCTTTCTTCCGCGTATGGGCACTTACCCGGATCGATCTCTAAAGCCAAGCAGCCGCAATGCATTGATGACGACTACGACCGTTGATCCTTCATGCGCCAGTACCGCGGCGCCGATGCTGAGCCCCAGGATGGTCAAGGGAACGAGGAGCGCGACGACGCCGAGGCTCACCCACATATTCTGCCGGATGATGCGGCTCGTTGCCCGGCTCAGTGCGACTGCGAATGGCAAATGATTGAGATCATCCGCCATCAGGGCTACATCGGCGGTCTCCAGGGCGACGTCCGATCCGGCCGCACCCATGGCGATCCCGACCGTCGCGTTCGCCATGGCCGGAGCGTCGTTCACACCGTCGCCCACCATTGCGACCATCGCCTCGCGGCGCAGGCTCTTGATGACTTCAACCTTGTCATCGGGCATGAGATCGCCGCGTGCCTCGTCGATGCCGATCTGATGCGCCACCGCGTCGGCGACCTTCTGGTTGTCGCCGGTGATCATGATCATCCGGCGAATGCCGATCTCATGCAACCTGGCGACCACGCTGCGGGCAGCGCTGCGCGGCGTGTCCATCAATCCGATCGCACCGAGATAGCGGCCGCCTTTGCGTACGACCATTACGGTACGGCCAGCAGCTTCGAGTTCATCGATCCGGCAGCGGAGATCGCCCGGGAGCGCTGGTCCGTCGATCTCGGAGAAAAGAACGGCTTTGCCGACATGGGTCTTCTCACCGTCGACCACCGCCTCGACGCCGCGTCCGGTAATGCTGCGCAGGTTCGACGCTGCGGCGGCCGCCGTCTTGCCGAGCCGATTCTTGCCGTCGTTCACGACGGCGGCGGCCAGTGGATGATCGCTTAGCGCCTCGGCTCCAACTGCCACGCGGAGGAGCTCCTCCTCGGGCACGTCTGCTGCAGGCACCACATCCACCAAGCGCGGCTTGCCTTCGGTCAACGTGCCGGTCTTGTCGAAGGCGATCGCCTTGAGTCGGCCGAGATTCTCAAGGGGTGCGCCACCTTTCACCAGGACGCCGCCGCGGGCGGCTCTGGCAACCCCGCGCAACACCGCGCGCGGGGTCGCGAGTGCCAGCGCACAGGGGCTGGCGGCCC
>JBFWXN010000146.1:0-7092 GCA_050187415.1 Hyphomicrobiaceae bacterium
TTGCTTCCGGCTCGGTCAGGATGCGGCGGAAATCCTCCTTCGTCAGGGGCTGCAGCTCGACGCGGATCGGCAACCGGCCCTGAAGCTCGGGAAGAAGATCTGCCGGCTTGGCCAGATGGAAGGCGCCAGACGCGATGAAGAGCACGTGGTCGGTTTTCACCGGTCCGTATTTCGTCGACACGGTGGTTCCTTCGATCAGCGGCAGCAGGTCGCGCTGTACGCCCTCGCGCGAGACATCGGCTCCGGCACGGCCGGCTTCCGAGCGCGAGCAGATCTTGTCGATCTCGTCGAGGAAGACGATGCCGTCGTTCTCCACGGCGCGAATGGCGTCCTGAACCGTCTGATCGGTGTCGATCAGCTTGTCGCTCTCCTGCGCAATCAGCAGGTCGTAGCTTTGACCAACCGCCATGCGGCGCTTGCGCGTGCGGCCGCCGAGCGCCTTGCCGAGCATCTCCTGGATGTTGATCATGCCCATCTGTCCGCCCGGGATGTCGAACATCGGCAGCGCCGGGGCTCCGTCGGTTACCTCCAGCTCTACTTCCTTGTCGTTGAGCTCGCCGTTGCGCAGGCGGCGGCGGAAACTATCGCGGGTTTCGGGTTTTGCGCCGGCGCCAACGAGTGCGTCGAGAACCCGCTCCTCGGCATTTTTTTCTGCCAGCGCCTTCACTTCCTTGCGCTTCGTCTCGCGCACGAGCGCGATGCCGACCTCGAGGAGATCGCGCACGATGCTGTCCACGTCGCGACCGACGTAGCCGACTTCGGTGAACTTCGTCGCTTCCACCTTCAGGAACGGCGCCCCGGCAAGGCGCGCGAGGCGGCGGGAAATCTCCGTCTTGCCGCAGCCGGTCGGGCCGATCATCAGAATGTTCTTTGGCAGAACCTCTTCCTTCAGGCCCTCGGCGAGTTGCTGGCGTCGCCACCTGTTGCGCAGAGCAATGGCGACAGCGCGCTTGGCGGCTTTCTGACCGACGATGTAGCGGTCGAGCTCGGAGACGATCTCGCGCGGCGAAAAGGTGGTCATTTTGCGGTCCGGTTACGTGAAGAGCTTGAGGCCGGCGATAGAGGCGACAAGCGTGGCAAGGAAGAACAGGCGGATGGCGGTCAGGGGCTCGCCGAACAGCCACGCGCCGACCGCGACGGTGCCGGCAGCGCCGATGCCGGTCCAGACGGCGTAGGCCGTGCCGAGCGGAATTGCCTGCGTCGCGCGCTCCAGAAACACGAAGCTCAGGACCGCGCAGACGAGGAACGAGAGCGACGGCGCAAGCCGCGTAAATCCCTGCGAATACTTCATGGAGGTGGTGAAGCCGACCTCAAGTGCTCCGGCAACAAGCAGAAATATCCAGGCCATTTGCGGTATCCGCCGTTGTCAGGTGTCGCTTGCGAGCGATTCGATGACGAGATTGGTGTTGGTGTAGACGCAGATTTCGGCTGCGATGGCCATGGCGCGGCGCGCAACCTCTTCGGCGCTGTGGCTCGAGTCGAGCAGCGCGCGGGCGGCGGCGAGGGCATAGTTGCCGCCCGACCCGATGCCCATGACGTCGCGCTCAGGCTCCAGCACGTCGCCGGTGCCAGTCAGCACCAGCGTTCGGTTGCGGTCGGCGACAATCATCATGGCTTCGAGACGCCGCAGGAAACGGTCCGTCCGCCAGTCCTTGGCAAGCTCGACGCAGGCGCGCGTGAGCTGCTGGGGATACTGCTCCAGCTTGGCCTCGAGCCGCTCGAACAGCGTGAAGGCATCAGCCGTCGCCCCGGCGAAGCCGCCGATGACGTCGCCCTTGCCGAGCGAGCGGACCTTGCGGGCGTTGGCCTTGATGACGGTGGCCCCCAGGCTCACCTGGCCGTCACCGGCGATCACCACCTGGCCAGCCTTGCGGACGGTCAGGATGGTTGTTCCGTGCCAGACGGAGGCGGATGTTTGCATCTCGGTCATGGTTTGATAGCCACCCCGATGTCGGTGTGAACGGCCTGTAAATCAAGGGCTGGTAAGGTGCCGGTCCAAGCTGATAAAGGCATGAGCGCACGGAGGCAAGGCGGCCCCCGTTGGCGTCGGTTCAGCGTTAACACAAGACAGACCCCGTGAAGCGACAGGCGACCATCGACCGCTCCACCAAGGAGACGAAGATCAAGGCGACCGTCGACCTTGACGGTACCGGCGTCTACGACATCGCCACCGGCGTGGGCTTCCTCGACCATATGCTGGAGCAGCTCGCCCGCCATTCGCTGATCGATATCACGCTGAAGGCCAAGGGCGATCTCCACATCGATTTCCACCACACGACCGAAGACAGCGGCATCGTGCTCGGCCAGGCGGTGGCCAAGGCGCTCGGCGACAAGATGGGGATCACACGTTATGCGTCGCTCCATCTGCCGATGGACGAGACGCTGACGCGCGTCGCGCTCGATATCTCGGGCCGGCCCTATCTCATCTGGAAGGTGGCGTTCTCGCAGCCGAAGATCGGCGAGATGGACACAGAGCTGTTTCGCGAGTGGTTCCAGGCCTTTGCTCAGAACGCCGGCATCACGCTGCATGTCGAGACGCTCTACGGAGAGAACAACCACCACATCGCCGAGACCTGCTTCAAGGGGTTGGCGCGCGCGCTCAGGGCTGCCATTGCCATCGATCCGCGCCAGTCAGGCCGCGTGCCCTCGACCAAGGGAACCCTGAGCGTCTAGCGGCTTTTCGAGCCGACCCGGGCGCTGTTGCCGGTTGCCTGCACCTGTCGCATAGCCGCCTGTTCATCGGCGCGCTTGACGGAGAAGCGCCCGCAGGTCCATGCAAGAAGCCGGTTCGCCTTTTGGCCCGCCCCGTTTCCGGAGGTGCCCAGTGCAGACGTTCACAGTCCACGAGCCACCCAATCCGCCGGTCGACCGTCTCGACCGTGCCGAGCGACTGGTGTTCGTGAAGGACGGCTTCACCTGGAGCGCGGCGGTCTTCGCGCCGATCTGGATGATTGTCTACAAGCTCTGGTGGTCTCTGCTCGCCTACGTCGGCGTTGCGGCGGGTTTCCAGCTCGCCGGCGGCACCCGCCTCGATCCTAGCTGGCTGGCGCTCGCGTCGACCGCTTTTCACATGCTGATCGGGTTCGAGGCCGGCAATCTGCGACGCTGGGCCATGGCGCGCCGGGGCTGGCATGACCTGGGTGCCGTTTCGGGCCGCAACCTGGCGCAATGCGAGCGCCGGTTCTTCGAGTCCTGGCTTGATCCCAGCGGCGTGGTCCGGGCCGCGGCGGCGACGCCGCGCGCTGCGATGGCCTCGAGCGCGGGCACGCTGTCGCCCCGACCGTCGGTCATCGGCGGGCTTTTTGGCTCGCGCTCCTGATCGACACATCATGCAGACCGTCGCCATCGTCAACTACGGGTCGGGCAACCTGCACTCGGCGGCCAAGGCGTTCGAGCGCGCCTCGCGCGAGAGCGAGGCCGACGCCCGGGTCAGCGTGACGGATAGTCCCACCGAGGTTGCCCGGGCCGACAGGATCGTGCTGCCGGGCGTCGGCGCCTTTGCGGATTGCCGGGCCGGGCTCGACCGTGTGCCGGGCATGGTGGAGGCGTTGCGTGACGCGGTGCAGGCGAAGGGTCGGCCCTTTCTCGGCATCTGCGTCGGCATGCAGCTGATGGCGGAGCGTGGGCTCGAATTCGGCGAGACGCCGGGCCTCGGCTGGATCGCCGGCGACGTGGTGGCGATCAAACCGTCGGATCCGGCCCTCAAGATTCCGCACATGGGCTGGAACACGCTCGACCCCGACCGTTCGCATACACTGCTGAACGGCATCGAGTCCGGAGAGAGAGGCCTGCACGCCTATTTCGTGCACTCCTTCCATCTGGCGGCGCGCAACGACAGCGAGGTGGTGGCGCGGTCCGACTATGGCGGCCCCGTCACGGCCATCGTGGCGAAGGGCAACGTCGCGGGCACGCAGTTTCACCCGGAGAAAAGCCAGACGCTCGGGCTGCGGCTGATTGCAAACTTCCTGAAGTGGCGTCCCTGATCCGGCCTCAGGCCCGCATCGGCGTTGTGTACACCGGTTGCGAGACGGGCATCTGGCGCTTGGCCGGCGGCGGGACTTCGAGGGCCGCATAGGCCGAGTTGATCCGCCGAGCCATCACGTCGAGATACTCCCGCACCTCGGCCGGCAATTCCGCGTTCGCGTAGCGATCGGGATGATAGGACTTCGCCAGCGACAGATAGGCGCTGCGAACCTCGTCCCATTTGGTGCCGCGTGTGATACCGAGAATGGCGAAGGGGTCGAAGGCATCGACTTCTTCCAATCGCTCGCGGAGGCTCGGCGCCTTGGGGATGCCGACCGGCTTTATCGAGGCGAGCTGAGCCTTGGCAACAAATCCGCGCTCCCCGCCATAGGGTTCGAATTCCACGAATCCGCCGCTGCCGTTCAGCGTGTCGGCTATGGTCTTGCCGACCGCGACCCGGAGCTTGCCCTTAACGACCTCGCCGTCGAGGAAGAGGATTTCCACCGGAACGGGGCTAGTTTCCGGTACTGCGTCGATCCGACCGCGCTCGAACATGGCCGCTTTCCTGTGCCGCTCTGGAACACTCGAAGGCTGATGGGCTTAAAGAAGCAGGGATCGTGCCCAAATCCGTTAATCCGGGCCGTGAGCGCCCGGTTCAGCCCATCGTGGCCGGAAATGGCGGTGCTGGCGGTTGGCGCGCACGTGTGTTAACACCCGGCAGCTTTTGCGCCGGACCGCCGGCCAACGCGGCCAACGCCCCCAAACTCGAGATTGCCGGACGAGCGCGCACCAATGAATCTGCGAAACATCGCCATCATCGCGCATGTCGATCACGGCAAAACCACGCTGGTCGACGCCTTGCTGCAGCAATCCGGCGCCTTCCGCGAGAACCAGCGGGTCGAGGCGCAGGCCATGGACAGCAACGATCTGGAGCGCGAGCGGGGTATCACGATCCTCGCCAAATGCACGTCCATCGTCTGGAACGGCACGCGCATCAACATCGTCGATACCCCGGGCCACGCCGACTTCGGCGGCGAGGTGGAGCGTATTCTCAACATGGTGGACGGCGCCATCGTGCTGGTCGATGCGTCCGAGGGGCCGCTGCCGCAGACCAAGTTCGTCGTCTCCAAGGCCTTGAAGCAGGGCTTGAGGCCCATCGTGGCCATCAACAAGATCGACAGGCCGGACGAGCGGCACGACGCCGTCCTGAACGAGATCTTCGACCTGTTCGCCAATCTGGACGCCACCGACGAGCAGCTCGATTTTCCCATTCTCTACGGGTCGGGCCGCGACGGCTGGATGGCGGCCGATCCCTCCGGACCCAAGACCGACCTCAAGCCCCTGTTCGAGCTCGTGGTGCAGCACGTTCCGCCGCCGACCGTCGAGGACGGACCGTTCCGGATGCTGGCGACGACGCTGGAAGCCGACCCTTATCTCGGGCGCATCCTGACAGGCCGCGTCTCATCGGGAAGCCTCAAACCGAACCAGACCATCAAGGCATTGCGCCGCGACGGCACCCTGATAGAGACGGCGCGCGTCACCAAGGTGCTGGCCTTCCGCGGATTGGAGCGGACGGCGGTGGACCTCTGCGAGGCGGGCGATATCGTCGCCATTGCCGGTATCACGGAGGCGACGGTCGCCGACACTCTGTGCGATCCTGCCGTCGAGACGCCGCTGCCGGCGCAGCCTATCGATCCGCCGACGCTGGCGATGATGTTCCGCATCAACGACGGGCCGTTCGCGGGCCAGGAAGGCGACAAGGTTCAGAGCCGCGTCATCCGCGACCGCCTGATGAAGGAAGCCGAGCGCAACGTGGCCATCCGCATCGCGGAACAGGCCGACAAGGATGCCTACGAGGTCGCCGGTCGCGGCGAGCTCCAGCTCGGCATCCTGATCGAAACCATGCGCCGCGAAGGCTTCGAATTGACGGTATCGCGCCCGCAGGTGGTTCTGCGCATCGATCCGGACACGCATCAAAAGCTGGAGCCGATCGAGGAAACGATCATCGACGTCGACGAGGAGCATTCGGGCATCGTCGTGCAGAAGCTCTCCGAGCGTCGCGGCGAGCTGATGGAGATGCGCCCGTCGGGCGGCGGCCGCCAGCGACTGGTCTTCCATGTGCCGACGCGCGGTCTCATCGGCTACCAGGGCGAGCTATTGACCGACACGCGCGGCACGGCTGTCATGAACCGCTTGTTTCATAGCTACGCACCCTTCAAGGGCGAAATCGCGGGCCGGCGCAACGGCGTGCTGATCTCCAACGGCACCGGCGAGGCGACCGCCTACAGCCTGTTCTACCTGCAGGATCGCGGCGCCATGATCATCGACCCGCAGACGCGCGTGTACGAGGGCATGATCGTCGGCCAGCACACGCGCGACAACGACCTCGTGGTCAATGTCGTGCAGGGCAAGAAGCTCACCAACATCCGGGCTGCGGGCAAGGACGAGGCGCTGATCCTGACGCCGCCGATGCGCCTGACGCTGGAGCGGGCCCTCTCCTACATCCAGGACGACGAGCTGGTCGAGATCACGCCGAAGTCGATCCGGCTCAGGAAGCGGTGGCTCGATCCCAACGAGCGCAAGAAGCGCGAGCGAGCCCGCGAAGTCGAGAAGGAAGCTGCATCGTGACGGCGAGGGTGATGCTTGTCACGGGCGGCAGCCGTGGCATCGGGGCGGCAACCGCACAATTGGCCGCCGAGCGCGGTTACGACGTCGCCATCAACTACGCCGCCGACAGAGCGGCCGCCGAGGCGGTTGCGGAAAACGTGCGCGGCGCGGGGCGCAAGGCTCTCGTCGTCAAGGCGGACGTTGGCGAGCCTCGGGACATCGAGCGCCTGTTCGCGGCCGTCGATACCGAATTCGGCCGGCTCGACGCCTTCTTCAACAATGCCGGCATCGCCAGGACGGCAGCCAGGTTCGTCGACATCGATCTCGACCGGCTGCAGCGCATCTTCGCAATCAACACCCTGGGCGCGTTCCTTTCCGCGCAGCAGGCCGTGCGCCGCATGTCCACGCGACTGGGCGGGAAGGGCGGCGCGATCGTCAACATGTCGTCGATCGCGGCAAAGCTCGGTGGGAATCACGAAGCAACCGATTATGCGGCCACCAAGGGCGCGATCGACTCGTTGA
>JBFWXN010000147.1:0-7003 GCA_050187415.1 Hyphomicrobiaceae bacterium
GTCACCATCCCTGGCTCGCTCAGTGCCGACGCACGCACAGAGCACCATCTTCAGAATATCGCAGGTGGGGTCAAAATTGCGCGCCGATTACCCCAAAACAGGGGTCAAATTTGCACGCCGGTTCACAAGCAATTCGCTCGAGCACGCCGTCTGGGTCTTTGGCGAGCTTCTCGGCGAGAGAGAGAACGGCGGGAACTGGCACAACGGACATCGGTCGAACCCTGAGAACTTAGGCCGCTATCCTCTTTTTTTCGCCGTCCGAGGTGATTTCCTGCAGAACCTGAAAGCCCTCGAACTCGGGATGCCCCAGATAGAGAGGGCGGATGGAGCTGTTACCGGCATTGGCATGCGCCTTGCGGAACTGCTCCGACTTGGTCCAGTTCTCGAAATCGCCGAAGGACCTCCATACCGTATGCGATGAATAGAGGACGTGGTCCTCGCGCTGCGGGCCCTTCAGGAGATGAAAGGCAACAAATCCCGGCAGCTCATGCAGAAAGCTGTCGCGGCTCATCCAAAGCTGCTCGAAGTTCTGCTCGGAGCCCTTCGCGACTTTGAACCGGTTCATTGCGATGTACATGCGCGCCCCATCCGATGGCAGTTGCTATTGAGCGGGGAACGCTACTTATTCTTCACGATCATCGTCAACAACAAACTCGAACGCCCGGAGCCCGCGCGATTTGCCGCTGCACGACCAATTCGCGCGCCATCGCTGTAGCCGCTTCGCCACACCATCGGTGGCGAGCAACCGTGTGCCGGGATAAATATTGACAATTATAGTATGGATTCGGCATTCAAATCCCGTCTGTGCGACGCAGGGAATCAAGCTCGGACAAGCGATCTCCCAAATGCGCCTCAGAACATTCCGCCAGCCATTCGAGTGCCTGTCGCCTCGGAAAGCCAGCCCGCCTCGAAGCACTTGCCCACGAAAATTGGGGGGGGGGATACATGCTGTCTTTGGATGATCACGGCCAATCGACACCAACACTCACACGCGTCGCCCGGGGACTTGCCGCGGCGTGCAGCTTTGCAACGCTCTCGATTGTGCTCGCGCAAGGCGCCACCGCTCAGCAGGCGCCGACTCTGCCGGAGGTCACCGTCGAAACTCCAAAACCGCAACCCAAGGCCGTCCCGCCGAAGGCCGCTCCGAAAGCCGCTGCAAAGCGACGTGCGCGTCCACCGCGGCAGGTCGCACAGCCGGCTCCGCCGTTGCCGCCCGAGCCCGTCGAGACGCCCCCACCCCTCAGTCCCGCGGAAATCGCCGAAACCGCCCGCACGGGTGAAGCACGAGACGCAGCTCTCCAGTCTCAAGTCTACGCGACTCCGGGAGCGGTCAGCTCGGTCGGGACGAGCGAAATCTCAACCTTCGGGCAATCCGATCTCGGCGACGTCCTGCGCAGCGTGCCCGGCACATCTGTTCGCGAGAGCCCGAACAACCCGGGCGTTGCCGTCAACATTCGCGGCATGGAAGGCTCCGGCCGCGTCAACATGATGATCGACGGCGTTCGGCAGAACTTCCGCTTCACGGGTCACGAAGCGCAGGGCTTCACCTACGTCGATCCGTCGCTGCTGGCTGGCGTAGACATTGCCCGCGGCACCGTTTCTACCGCTGGCGGCGCCGGCGCACTCGCCGGTGCAGCGAACTTCCGTACGCTCGACATCATCGACGTCCTGAAGCCCGGCCAGAGAGCTGGTGCCTTGTCGACCGCCTCGTGGGGTACCAACGGGCAGAACTGGACCGGGATGCAGGCCGGCGCCGTCTCGAACGGAAGGGTCGGTGTCATCGGCGCCATCTCCGGCCGGAACCCCGATGACTTCAAGAATGGCGACGGAGTGACGGTCCCCTTTACCGGCCAAGATCTGACGTCGGGTCTCATCAAGGGCGAATTCCTGCTGACGGAAGAGCAGAAGATCAAGATCGGCGGCGTTTTCTACCGCAACGACTTTGTCGCCAATTCGTACGACCAGACGATCTCGTCGGATATTTTCACCGTCAACTATCACTACAAGCCCGTGCATACCGACCTGATCAACCTCAAGGTCAATGCCTATCGCAGCGACGTGACGATGGAGTATCTGCGGCCGTATATCGTGTCGCCTTTCCTGTCGTCGAGCGGTCGCACAATCAATGACCTCGGCACCGGCTTCGACGTGTCCAACGTCTCGTTGTTCCGGCTCGGCGGCATTAAGGTCCGCTCCGAGTACGGTTACGAGTACTTCCACGACGAGGTCGACTCGATCAACAGCACGCTGGTGCCCGGGCGCGGCGTCAACCCGAGCGGCGAGAGCAGCATCGCCGGCGCGTTCTCATCGACCAAGTTCAGTTACGGCATCTTCGACTTCATCACGGGCCTCCGCTACGACCAGTTCACCCTGAAGGGCAGTGGCTCGGTTGCCGCCAACGATCCGATCGGCCTGCCGACCGGACCGTTCACGGTTGATCGCGACGAAGGCCGCTTCAATCCCAAGGTGACCCTCGCTGCCCGGCTGTCACCATGGTTCACGCCGTACATCACGTACGCCGAGGCCATGCGCGCACCGACAGTCAGCGAGACGTTCATGGGTGGCAATCATCCCGGTGCCGGACCTGCCCAATCCTTCTTCCCGAATCCCTTCCTGGATCCAGAAATTCAGAAAGGTTGGGAGATAGGCTTCAACACCGCCGTCGAGCACGTGTTTACAGCCCGCGATTTGTTGCGGTTCAAGGCGAACTACTTCAACAACGATGTCGAGAACTACATAACTGCGTGCTTCGGCATCACCGGTGGTACTTTCTTCTGCAACAACCCTGGCACCTCTGTCATTCAGGGCGTCGAATTGCAGGGCATGTACGACACCGGATTCTTCTTCGCCGGAGCGTCGTATACGTGGACGGACTCCGATCTGCCCTCTCAGGTGAACGGGCTCGGCGGCCAGAGCTACAACCCCGAACACGTGGCGTCCCTCACGGCCGGGGTGCGGTTTCTCAAGGAGCGTTTGACCCTGGGAGCGCGAGTCTACACCGCGTCCAAAGCATTCATCGGCGTAATCAATGCTCCCGATCCGACAAATCCGTTCACCGATGGGTACACGACCCTGGATCTCTTCACGAAGTTCAAGATCACACCGGATATCGAGGTCGGCGCGACGGTCACAAACGTAACCGACGAGGCGTTTACGCCGGCTACGTCCACGCCCGGCACCGGTGGCTTCATTGGCGATACCGGGCGCGGGCGGACGGCAATCGTCACCGTCCGGGCAAAGTTCTGATCGCGGCGCGCAGGGCTTTGCGTCGTCGAAGGTTGAATTGTTGACTTTGAACGGATAGTTATGTCCCACTGCGGGACCAGCGGTGCCCACTGCTGGACCCGCGGTGGTGGGGCATTGGCATCCGACGGTGGTCCAAAGCCCGCGGCTGCAATGCGCCCCATAACGGGGCCGCATTGACCGCAAGCACCGAAACGCATCCACCCACTGACATGATGTTGTGAGCTCGATGTCGAATAATGATCACTCCTTCCGGGTCCGCTTCCCGCTTCTCGTTACTGCTCTCCTCGGCGCGATGATCCCAGCGCCGGTCCTGGCGCAGAAGGCGCCCCATCCGGCGGCCGCGGCCGCGGCAGAGGCGAAAAGCGAACGTATCGTCAGCCTCGGTGGCGATGCGACCGAGATCCTTTACGCACTCGGACTGAAGGACAGCATCGTGGCTGTCGACACCACGAGCCTGTCGCCGCCCGCGGCGCTCAAGGAGAAGCCCAATGTGGGCTACATGCGTGCACTTTCCGCAGAAGGAGTCCTTTCGACGGGCGCTACGGCGATCGTTGCCAACGCGCAGGCCGGCCCTCCCGAAGTTGTCAGCGCCCTGAAGTCAGCCAATCTGCGTTTCCTGAGCCTGCCGGGCAACGAGACGCCCCACAACGTCGCCGAAAAGGTGCTTGTCATCGGCAAGGCTTTCGGCCGCGAAGAGCAAGCCGAGGCTCTGGCCGAACGCATCGAGGCGGGGTTGAGGTCGGTCGCGGAGCGGCGCAAGGCAATCACAAAGCCCGTCCGGGCCATCTTCGTCTTGGGCATCAACAATGGCCGGGCGACCGTGGGCGGCTCGGACACGACCGCCGACACGATGATGCGGCTTGCCGGAGCCGTGAATGCCGCCGACTTCAAGGGATATAAGCCTCTGACCTCGGAGGCGCTGCTGTCGATCGCTCCGGACGTCGTCGTGACCATGCGCCGCGAAGGCGCCACCAACAATCAGAAACTGATGGAGTCGTTGCCCGGCTACAGGCAGTCCCCAGCCGGCAAGAACGATCGCCTGATCGAGATGGAAGGTCATTATCTTCTTGGCTTCGGTCCACGCACGCACGAGGCCGCTCTCGACCTGATGAGCAGACTCTATCCGGACCTCAAGTAGGAAGATCTGCATGGCGACCGATGTTGGCGCTGCCGAAGCTCCCGTCGACGATCTGGTTTCGCCGCGCGAGCTAACCGGCCGCCGATTGGTCCTGGCGTCGGTTGTCGTACTTGCTGCCGCTTGCATTTTGTCCATGGCGACCGGCTCGACAGGTGTCAGGCTGACCGCTTTACCAGGCGCCATCGCCTCGGCATTGGGCTATAGCTCCGAACCCGTCGACATGCGGGCGTCACTGGTCCTGATCGATCTTCGCCTGCCGCGCACCCTGCTCGCCGTGTTCGTCGGCGGTTCGCTCGCCGTGGCCGGGGCCATGATGCAGGGTTTGTTTCGCAATCCCCTGGCCGATCCGGGCCTCGTCGGCGTCTCGTCGGGAGCGACGCTCGCCGCCGTTACCTTTATCGTGCTCGGCAATTCCTACCTGGGCGGTTGGCAAGCCCTGATGGGGATCTATGCGCTGCCGGTCGCAGCGTTCCTCGGCGGCCTTCTCGCAACGGCTGTGCTCGTCGGGGTGGCATCACGCCATGGTGCAACGGCTGTCGGCACGCTTCTGCTCGCAGGGATTGCGCTAGGTGCATTGACCGGAGCGCTCACCGGCATTCTCGCCTACGTCAGCAACGATCGCGAGCTTCGCGACCTGACGCTGTGGAGCATGGGATCGTTCTCGGGGGCGAGTTGGGCGAAAGCCAGCGCCGTTGCACCGTTCGCACTCGTCTTGCTGGTAGCGTTGCCGGGCCTGGTCCGAGCACTGAACGGCATGCTGCTCGGAGAGGCGGAGGCCTATCATCTCGGCATCGACCTCGAGGCGGCGAAGCGAAAGATCGTGATCCTCACGGCCATGGCGGTTGGCGGATCGGTGGCGGTCGCCGGCATCATCGGGTTCGTCGGCATCGTGGTGCCGCATTTCGTGCGCATGATTTCGGGACCCGACCATCGCGTGGTGCTTCCGGCCTCGGCCCTGCTCGGCGCGTCGCTGGTGCTTGCTGCCGACGTGGTCGCCCGTGTCGTCGTTGCGCCGGCGGAACTGCCGATCGGCATCATCATGGCAATCATCGGGGCGCCAGTCTTTTTGCACCTCATTCTGAAACGCTCGAGCACGGTGGTTTTCTGATGATCTCGGCGCGGCAGGCCTCATTTGCGGTCGATAACCGCTATCTCGTCAAGGACGTCGATCTGGACCTCGTGCCGGGCCGCATGACGGTGGTGATCGGCCCCAACGGTGCGGGGAAATCGACACTCTTCCGGCTGCTGACGGGCGAGATTGCACCGACCGCTGGCGAGGTCGTTGTCGCCGGGCAGAATGTTCGGCGCCTGTCCGCATTCGAGATGGCCTGGCTGAGAGCCGTGGTCCCGCAGCACACCGTGCTCGCGTTTCCCTTTTCCGTCGCCGAGGTCGTCGAGCTGGGCATGACGGTTCCTGGTCTCATTCCGTCAGGCAACCGGGCTCGCACTCTGACGCTCGCGATGCTCGATCGCGTCGGGTTGCGCCCGCTCGCCGAGCGCGCCTATACGACGCTTTCAGGCGGCGAGCGACAACGCGTGCATATCGCGCGTGCTCTGGCTCAGCTCGAGGCCGCCGAGAGGATCTCGGCCCGCGATCAGATCCACCCCGCCCGAACGCTTTTCGTGGACGAGCCGACGTCGAGCCTCGACATCGCGCATCAGTTGCTTGTGCTGGGCGAACTCAGGCGCGAGGCCGGTAACGGGCGCGCCGTGCTCGCGGTTCTGCATGATCTCAATCTCGCCGCGGCCAATGCCGACGAGATCGTACTGATGTCGGAAGGCTACCAGATCGCGCGCGGTCGCCCGGCGGACGTTCTCACGGACGAGGCACTGTCGGCGGCTTACGGCTGCGAGATCCGCCTCAATGCTATCCCAAACCCCGGTGTCCCCTTCCTGCTGCCGCAGGTCTGCGGTCTCCTCCCCGCGCCATCCGCAGCGAACCGGCGTGCGCGGGCCTGAGCTCTGCGTCATTCAAGGCTGTGTCGCTTCTTCCGGCGCCATGCCGAAACGCAGCAGATTGCCGTGCGGATCGTGGATGTAGAACTCCTTCATATTCCACGGACGCACCTCGAAAGACGACAGTTGCGGTAACGACGCCTTGCTGAACTCCAGATAGAGCGCCTCGATTTGCCCGCCGCGCACGTAACAAGAGGTATTCTCGGGAAACGACCGGTTCTCGGTGCGCCAGAAATGTAGCTCCATGCGGTCCCGACGTACGATGAGATAGTTCTGATCGAAGTAGATCTCCGCAAAGCCAAGTTTGCCGACATAGAAGGCTCTCGTTTCGTCGATTTCGAGCGACGCCAGAACCGGGATCGTCTCGGCAAAATCGGTCATCTGATCTCCATCCTCATCCCGCGCCTGGAACATTTATTCAAGAGACACGCTATCTAAGCCGACCGTGATCAAATGACGTAGCCGATGGTCAACGCCAGAGCACCATCGATGAACCGATCCAGCGCCAACGCGGTTGCTGCCGCAAACGCAACCACTGACACGGCAAGCACAATGGCCGCGACCGCAACCCCCGCGGGATGAAGCGCGCCGTCGTCGAGCAGAGCATTGGGATCGCGCCGGCCTTCCATCACGGCAGCACTGAACAGATCGGAAGAGCACACG
>JBFWXN010000148.1:0-6975 GCA_050187415.1 Hyphomicrobiaceae bacterium
AGTCGCCACCGCTGCGTCCCGCTCTCGCGATCCGCCTCCAGTGTTGGCGCCCCGTCGGCTCTGGATACGACCATCGTCGCTGTCCTTACCGATCACCGGATCGGCTCGGAGCCGCTCGTCGGCTTCGGGTTCACGTCGATAGGACGGTTTGGTCAAGATGGATTGATCCGCGAACGCTTTGCGCCGCGGCTGCTCAGCGCGGATGCAAGATCACTGACGCATGCCGACGGGCTGGCCATCGACCCTTTGCGTGCTTGGTCGGTCATGATGTCCGGCGAGAAGCCTGGGGGACACGGCGAGCGATGCGTGGCGACCGGCGCCCTTGATATGGCGCTGTGGGATCTCGCGGCCAAGGCGCGTGGCTTGCCCTTGTTTCGCCTGTTGCAGCAGGAGTTCCGCCGTCCGGCTGGCGACAGCGAAATCCCTGTGTACGCGGGCGGCGGCTATTACTTCCCGGACAACGACGTCGGTCGGTTGCGCGGCGAGGCAGAGCAGTTCCGCGACATGGGGTTCGATGCGATGAAGATCAAAATCGGGTCGACTGACCTAGCGGCCGACTGCAAACGCATCGAGACCGTCCTTGATGTGGTTGGCGGCGGGCAAGGGCTTGCTGTCGATGCCATGAATAGTTATGCGCCCCAGCGTGCGATCGAGGCTGCCGCCGTCCTGGAGCGCTATCTGCTGCGATGGTTCGAAGATGCGTGTGATCCGCTCGACTTTGATGCACAGCGTGCGGTGATTGCGACCTACGCACCGCCGGTTTCTGCCGGCGAGGCAATCTTTTCATCTTCGGATGCGAAAAATCTGCTGCGATACGCGGGCCTCAGATCCGGGCACGACGTTCTGACGTTTGACCCAGCGCACTGCTACGGTCTCTCCGAGTTTCACCGTATCGTTGCGGAGTTCGAGCAGGCCGGTTGGTCGTCTAAAGAATTCCAACCGCATGGCGGGCATTTGTTCAGCCTGCATGTGGCGGCCGGGTTTGGTCTTGGCGGCTGCGAATGCAATCCGCACAACTTTCAGCCCTTTGGCGGCTTCGCCGATGGAGACATCATCGTCAAAGGCCGCGCCGCACCGCCTGAGGTGCCAGGAATCGGCTTTGAGACCCGCCAATCACTGATAGATCTCTTCCGCACCCTGCTATGACCGTCGCTTCAAGCGTTCGAAGAGCTGTCAACATTGGAGTGGCGTCGGTATCCGACCAGGCGGCAAGCGTTTCCGCTCAGCGAACATCACCCACTCAAGATCGAGTAGCATTTTGCGTCCGCCTCGTGCGGATGCGCTCCTCCGCGAGCTCACACGCAAGGTCGTTGGTTGGCTTTTCATCAGCGGTGCTGCGGACGAACAGGCGCTGGAGTGTCGGGCCTATGGCGCGCACGCGGCTTTCAGTTTGTGCGCTCGTCTCTCCAGTCAGTTCTGCTGACAACTGGATCATACCGCCGGCGTTTATGACGAAATCCGGCGCATACAGGACGCCGCGTGCCTGCAACGCGCGGCCATGTTCGCCGGCCTGCAGCTGGTTGTTGGCGCCACCGGCAACGACCCGCACCTTGAGCCTCGGCACAACGGCATTGTTGATGATCCCTCCGACGGCGCATGGCGCGAGCACGTCGGCTTCCACATCGTAGATGGCGTGCGGCGCAACCGATCGAGCTTTGAATAGTTGGGCCGCGCGCTCAAGGCGCTCCGCATTGGTGTCGGAGAGCGTCAAGCTCGCACCGGCCTCTGCCAGCTGAAGACATAGATTGTAGCCAACGTTGCCGACGCCTTGCACGGCTACGTGCACGTCCCGCATGGTGGTTTTGCCCAAGGCGTGCTCTACGGCCGCTTGGATGCCGACGAAGCATCCAAGCGCTGTATTGACCGACGGGTCGCCACTCCCACCCAGCTCAACCGGCATTCCCATAACGTGACTTGTTGTCTTTCGGATGGCGGCCATGTCGGTAGCTGTCGTGCCGACATCTTCGCCGGTGATATAGCGGCCGCCGAGCCGTTGGATCTCGACGCCGATCGCTTCCATGAGTTCCGGCGTCGTCTTATTGCCGGGACGGGCGAGGATAACGGCTTTCCCACCGCCAAACGGAATGCCCGCAATCGCAGCCTTGTACGTCATGCCCTTGGCAAGACGCAGGACGTCGGTCAATGCCGCCGCCTCGTTTGGGTATGGCCAGACACGCAGGCCACCGAGTGCGGGCCCGAGCGCCGTGGAATGTACGGCGATGATGGCGGACAGGTCGCGAGCCGGGTTGCGTGCGAACACGATCTGTTCGTGATCGGCGAACTCTTCGTGATTGAACAGCATGGCGGCCTAACCTCACGAGAGCTAAAGATGGCGGCGCAGTGCGCTATCACCGACATAGGCACGTCAGCCCAGTCTTGCCTTTTCCTCGGCGAGCTCGGCGGCCAGCGCTCCCGGGCTTAGCTCGGGAAAGATCTGGCGAGTTCGGCGAATGATCATCGCTTCGTAGAGGCCAGAGGTACAATAGGGCTCGGTGGCCAGGAATTGATCGAGCGCAGCCCTATCAGCAACCTCCACCATCATGAGGCTTCCGACCGTCTCACCATCCGCACCAAGCAGCGGACCGCCGTACTTGAACAGGTGTTGGTGGGCGCTCAGGTACTCGAGGTGAGAGGCACGCGTCCGACGGCGAATATCTCGTCCGCCGTGCGGCTTATCGAGGCAGAACAACACGAAGATCATTGACTGCTCCTTCGAGAATTCGTCGATCGGTTCTTTGACTTGCACGCTTGGCGGTCAAATCGTTATGGGGCACAGACCGCCGTCGACGAGAAGGTTTTGACCCGTGATGAACGCAGCCGAGACGCTGCAAAGAAATGCGCAAGCCGCGCCGAACTCTGCGGGTTGTCCAGCGCGTCCCATCGGCACTTTGTCGATCAGCCGCTGTGCAGTCTCACCCAGATCGCGGACGCGCTCTGTCATGATTGTGCCGGGCAGCAGATTATTGATGGTGATGTTGTGTTTCGCCACCTGGCGCGCAACACCGGCCGCGTAGCCGGTTAGAGCCATGCGCGTCGCCGTTGACAAATCCAAGCGTTCGACGGGCATGCGGACCGTCATGGATGTAATGTTGATGATGCGGCCGAAGCCTCGGTTTGCCATGCCCGGCACAACGGCTTGAACGAGCTCGATGGCCGGCAGCAGGTTCGTCTCGAACGCCTTTTGCCAGTCGGCCGGGCAAAGCTCGGAGAAATCCTTGCTTGGAGGGCCGCCGTTATTCGTCAGGAGAATGTCGATGCCGGCGCAGCCGTCGATAACGTGACGACGTCCGAGCTCGGTTGCGAGGTCAGCAACGATGGTCTGGCAGGGTTGGCCAGTGCTGGATTGGATCTGATGGGCAGCCGACGTGAGCATTCTCTCGTCGCGCGCGACGATCGTGGGTCTTACGCCTTCTTGGGCCAACGCAAGCGCGCACGCAAATCCTAAGCCCCTCGACGCGCCGCACAGGAGCGCGCGCCGACCAGCAATACCAAGGTCCATTTGCGACCTCCGGTCGCGAACAATGGGGCAGCCCCTAGCTGCGCCTTCGCGCACACTGTGAAACTCCGCGACGCGCGCGTCTTGGTCAAAATTTCAGTAGACGGCGTCTCGTTGACTGCGCCGCAACTCTCCTCGAGATGAGTTCGACACGCATGCCGGCACGCTGCGTCGCTTAGAAGCGAGCACCCTGCAAATCCGTTCTCCGACGTGAGTCCAAGGTTGCGGCACGCACATATGCCTATGAAGGATGATCGCCGGATGCTCGACAGGTAACCGTTCCGCATATTTCCAGAGATGGGCGCTGTGAAAAGCTAGCCAGGTACCGTCGAGACGTCGCGGGCGAATTCCAGGGCTGCCGTTGCTGCCGCACCACTGCTTGCTGCTGCGGCGTCAGCCAGCATGCCCACGTGCCCGACCCAATCGCCGGCAAGGAACACGCCCGGCGTGTCTGACACGCACCCGGCGGCTCTTTGTCCCGCATTGGTCCAGCGAGGGAAATCATGGGCAACAATGGCGCCAGAAAGCCGCCGCTCGTGCACGACGTGTGTGCGCCATCCGGGGTGAAGCGTGTCGGCAACCGACTCGATCTCCGCGAAATGGTTCCGCGTGGGAGGCTCATCCGGAGCCAGGTAGCGGGCGACGTGCACAACCGCCCCTCCTTGGGGCGCAAGCGTAGATGCGGCCGAGTGGACAGAAAGGTAGGTCGGTTCATCGAAGCCCAGGGCAAAATTGGCGGCGGCGGTGGACAACCCCGAGAGCGCGAGATCCAGCGACATCAGGCGTACGGGGCGTGCGGTCGCCGCCACAGCGCCAAGAACGCCGGAAGTTGCAAGAACGTTGGCGGCTGATTTCGGTGACAATGCCAAGATCGTGGCCGCATAGTTTTGGGTACGATCGCCTCGCAATGCCACTCGGCAAGCGCCCCCTTGGCTCGTGACCCGCACAACACTTTCGCCGGTGTTGATCACAACCCCGGCCTTGATCATAGCGTTGCTTAGGCCGTCGACGAGGACGCGCCAGCCACCATCCACGTAGATTGTTCCGGCCGAGCTCAACCGCAGCTGATCGAGTGCGGCCTTGCCGTCGACGTCCGCAGGAGCGTGGATGTAGGTTGAGAGCCTCACCAGCGCGTTCACGATCACTCGCACTTTGCTTGGCAGCGGAGCAAGGACATCCTGCAGCCCAACCCCGCGGCCAAGTTGACTGTTTGCAGACATCTCTTGGAAGAACATTCGAAGCGCCGCTGTCTCGGAGACGTCAAGCGGTTGGACCGCATGCTCCGCTTGCCGCAACGGAAAGCGATGTGTCTGTCCATTCCACAGGGCCAATGCATTTGCCAGATCTGGGCCACGCCCAGTGACCTCGACGCCGAATTCTCTCAAGGCTGCATGGAGCGCACCGCCGAGATAAAGCGCATGCGGGCCTTGATTCAGACAGAAGCCGTCCACAACCTGCGTCTGCGCTCGCCCGCCGAGTCTCGATGTTGCTTCGAAAAGCACCGCCCTGCCGCCCGATCGCGTCACGGAAAGAGCGGCGATTTGCCCAGCAAGACCGCCGCCGATAATTGCTATCGCCGGTCTACTCATAGCCGTCTCGCATTTGCGCAAGTCGAGGTCGCTGCGGGGATAGCCAAGACAACTCCTCGAGAGCCCAACGCACAGGCGTAGGGATTGCGGTCGCGACATTCTCTACTTGCGGCACAGTTGCTTTTTGTTTTAGAGGAGTCAATCTAAAACGGTACTCTCGCCAAGTCCGGCGCGTCTTGGCTAAAATTGCGACTGTGTGCCGTCGGGCAGGTTCGGTCGCGAACTGGCAAGGGTCCGTCAACCCTTGGCAACGCGGCTCCTTGTAGAATAGGGCTTAGGGCACTCAACGGGCTGCACGCATGGCACCAAGAGACCCGAAGAACACTACACGCTACTGGACCGCGCCGGAGGTGCGCGGTCTCAGTCTCATGCTGTCGGAATTCACCACGCATGAATTTCCACCGCATACCCATGACGGCTTTGTCGTTGCTGTTACAGAGCGGGGCGGATCGGAAATCAAGAGCCGTGGAGATGTGGCGCAAGCCGACTCGCGCGGCCTGTTCATCTTCAATCCCGAAGAGCCGCACGCCGGTTGGATGGGACGCAGTACGTATTGGCGGTACCGCAGCTTCTACCTGACCAAAGCTGCGATGGACCAGCTGGCCCATGACCTCGATATCGCCGAGCTGCCCTACTTCTTGTGCAATCGTTTCCCGGACGAGGACCTGATCGAGGCATTCCTGGCAACGCATTCAAGCTTCGAGCGCACACTCGACCCGATGGGCTCGCGGCAGCTGATGATTGAGGCCTTTGCCCAGCTTTTTGCGCGTCACGGCTGTGGTCGACTGCCGATCCGTTCCAATTCATCCGATCAGCACCGGGTCCGGCTTGCCATCGAGATTATGCGGTCGCGCTATGGCGAGCGTCTGACACTGGAGGATCTGGCACACCCGGTCGGTGTCTCGATCTATCAGTTGATTGGCCTGTTCAAGCGCACCGTAGGCCTCACGCCGCATAGCTACCTTACTCAGGTGCGCCTCGGCGCCGCCTGCAGCCTTCTCAAGCGTGGTACTGGCATCGCGGAGACGGCCATGTTGAGCGGGTTTTATGATCAATGTGCGCTGAGCAACTACTTCCGACGCTGTTATGCGCTGAGTCCGGTTCAGTTCGCGCGTGCTTATGCAGACCGTAGTGCCCGGTCTGGCCGCAATTTTCGCCAAGACCCGCAATAGTTCCTGTGTTTTTTGGCTGGTTGGTCAACCTGCGAGCCATCGCGTTATGTTGCGCGCGTTCTATCACGAGCATCCGGACACACTGACACTTGAGACTGAGGTCTTGGACGCCCGACCCGGGCGTGTTCTGCTATCCGACAGCCCGTTTTATCCAGGCGGCGGCGGTCAACTCGCCGATCGCGGACTGATCCGCAGCACCCGTGGCGAGCACGCGGTAGCCGGCTTCGAGCATGTCGGTGGGCGCCTTTGGCACATCCTTGCGGATGCCATTGAGCTAGACGGGCGCGTCCAGGCGGTCGTGGATGCCGAGTTCCGCCTCATGATGTCGCAACTGCATACCGACACGCATATTCTCAATGCCGTGATCTTCCGGGAATTCGACGGCGCGCTGGTCACCGGGGTGCAAATGAACGCCGACGGTACGGCGCGAATGGATTTTGATCTGCCCGGTATCGACAATGCAAAGCTGCGCTTGATCGAAGATCCGATTAACGCAGCGATCCGGCAAAACCTTTCGGTCAGTGACAGCTACTTGTCGCTGGACGAGGTCTTTGACCAACATGGTTTGATCCGGACGAAGTCGGCTATGCCGCCGCCAACGACCGAAGGAATGATCCGCATCGTCGAAATCAAGGACCTGGACCGTCAGGCGTGCGGTGGGACTCATCTGGCTTCGACCAGCGAATCTGGCCCCATCAGGATCATGAAAATTGACAAC
>JBFWXN010000149.1:0-6930 GCA_050187415.1 Hyphomicrobiaceae bacterium
GAAAGCTGACGTGTGAGCCAGTCGGCGTCTCCGACCTCCGCCCGTATCGCAACCTCCTTGTGCTTGGTACGGAACGTCTGGAGCCAGGCAAGCAGCATCGAGTCCCACAGATGGCGCTCGGCGCCAATGGAAAGAACGGATTCAATTCCTGCCGGTAGCACGATCTCCTGGCGTGCGCGCTCCCATGTGCTGACGAGCAGTTCAGCGTAGAGGCGAAACTGGGCGCCTGCGGCCGTCAGTTTGGTGCCCGACTTGTGCCGCACGAACAGCTTGCGCCCAAGTTCATCCTCGAGCGCCTTAATGCGCATGCTGACGGTGGATTGCGTCACGTTAAGCCGATCGGCCGCAGTGAAGAAGTTTCCACTCTCCACCACCTCGAGAAATGTGCGCGCCAGCACGATATTCATGGCTCAACAGTCCGGGGACATCACATCAAAACTTTTGATAATGCAATGAACAATTTGCGGTTTTGTCAATCGCCGAGAGCGAACCGATTGCCGGCCAACACGGCAATCGAGCAATCGACGGCCGATCATCTCGTCCGCGCGGAGCGCCCTCCGCTTGGTAGGAATCGCCGAGACCGAGTTCCTCTCGACCCGCGACGGGAAATTTTGCACGCCCCGAGTTCCAGGTATGGCAAGCCCGAGGCTGGCCTCGGCCACGTATCCGAGCAGATTGTCATCCCGGTCGTCGCCACACTCATCGAGCGGCCGACCGCGAGAAGAGGGCGACGCTCGCCTTACGCGCTGCGTTTGCCCAGATAGGCTTCGATGACCCGTGCGTTCGAGCTGACTTCGACCCGCGTGCCGGATGTGACGATCAGTCCGGACTCCAGCACATAGGCGCGGTCGCAAACCTCCAGTCCGATCCAGGCCATTTGTTCCACCAGAAGAATGGTGATGTCCTGCTGACGGAGCGCGGCGAACGCATCGAAGATGGAGCGTACGAGGATCGGCGCCAGGCCAAGCGATGGCTCGTCAAGCAGCAGAAGGCGGGGCTTGCCGACGAGCGCTCTGCCGATGGCGACCATTTGCTGCTCCCCGCCGCTAAGGAGCCCGGCCGGCTGATTGAGGCGTTCCTTGACGCGGGGGAAAAGCGCGAAGACCCGCTCCATCTCGTGGTCGAACTCGGCGCGCCTGCCGGAGCGCAGCAGGCGATAGCCGCCAAGCTCCAGATTTTCCAGAACGGTGTGTTCGGGAAAGAGCTGCCGCCCCTCCGGGACCAGGGCAAGACCCATGTTGGCGATTGCGTGAGCGGGCCGGCCCAGCAGCTGCTGGCCGTCGTAGACGACCTGGCCAGCGGCCGTTGACAGCAAGCCGGCCAGGGCGCGCAGGGTCGTCGTCTTTCCGGCGCCATTGCTGCCCAGCAGCGTGACGATCTCGCCGCGCTCGATCCTGAACGAGATGCCCTTGACGACCTGAAGGTCCCCGTAGGCAACGTGCAGATCCTCGACCTCAAGCAGCGACATGGGCGGGTCCCAGGTAGGCGGCGATGACCCGCGGGTCGCGCTGCACGTCGACCGGTAATCCCTCGGCGATCACCGTGCCATGATCGAGGACCGTGATCCGGTCAGAGACCTTGATAACGAGATCCATGTGGTGCTCGACCAGAAGAAGGGTCATGCCTGTCGTTCTGAGGCGCCCGATGACCGCTCCAAGCGCCTCGATTTCCTCAGCGACAAGGCCGGCTGCGGGCTCGTCGAGCAGCAGCAGCCTGGGCCTGACCGCCAGCGCGCGCGCGATTTCGAGCAGACGGCGGTGTCCGTAGGCAAGCGTATTGGCGGGGAAATTCTCATAGCCCCCAAGCCCTACGAAGGCGATGAGCTCCTGTGCGGTTGCCACGTGGTGGTCCCGCCGGCTTGCCCGCTCGCCGGGTGGCCCATCGTGATGCGCGCTCGAGGATGCGACGAGGACGTGCTCCAGGACGGTCATATCGCCGAAGAGCTTGATGGTCTGGAAGGTGCGCGCGATGCCTGCGCGGGCGGCCGCGTCCATGGAGGCCCTGCGCAGCGGGGCGCCATCAAGCAGGATTTCGCCGGAGCTGAGCCGATAAAAACCCGTGATCAGATTGATGATCGTGGTCTTGCCGGCCCCGTTCGGACCGATCAGCGCGTGCACAGAACCCGGCGCGATTGCGAATGAAGCATCCCGGACTGCGGCGACGCCACCGAAGGATCGCGAGACCGAGCGCAGCTCAAGCGCGGCGCCGCTGCCTGCGGTCAGGTGGGGCGAAAGGTCGTGCGCCGGGCTTGCCTGCGTCGCGGGCGCCGTGCGTGCCGGCGACCGGCGGAACAGCCCCATAACGCCGTTGGGAAGGAAATAGAGCGTCAGCAGGATGAAGCTGCCGTAAACGATCAGCCGGTACTTGTCGAAATCGTGCAGGAACTCTGGCAGCAGCGTCAGGATGGAAGCGCCGATCACCGGCCCGCTCAGCGTGCCGGCACCGCCGAACAGGATGGCGAGTAGGAAAAACACCGAGCTGAAGAACTGGAAATTGTCCGGGCTGATGTAGTTCTGCTGATGCGCGAAGAGTGCGCCGCCGAAGCCCGCGAACGCTGCACTGATGATGAAAACCGTCACCTTCAGGCGATAGACGTTGATGCCGACGGAGGAGATGCCGATCTCGCTGTGCTTCATGGCCCTGATGCGCATTCCGAACGGCGATTCGACAATCAGGCGCTGCAGCCAGAGCGCGAGCATGAAGAACACCAAAACGACGTAGTAGAATCCGTCGGTATTGAACGCCCAGGGCCCGATCTGCGCCTTGGGAATGGACGCCAGCCCGAGGTCTCCACCCGTGACGGACACCCACTCCTGCAGGATTTTGAAGATCACCCAGCCGAAAGCGATCGTCACCATCGCCAGATAGGGCCCACGCACGCGCAGGGCGGGAAACGCCAGCAGGGCGCCGAATGCAGCCGCGACGCATGTGCCGAGCGCAATGCCGATCCAGATGTGAAGCCCCGTTGCGGTGAAGAACGGCCAGTGTGCGAGCGCCTTGCTCAGCAGCGCAGTGGTGTAGGCCCCCATCGCCATCAGGGCGGCGTGGCCGAGCGAGAACTGGCCCGCATAACCGGCCAGGATATTCAATCCGACGGCAACGATGCCGTAGATGAATACGATAATGCCGAGATAGCGGAAGTAGGTGCCCTCGACGAAAAGGGGCGCCAGCAGCGCCGCCACGGCGAACAACCAAGGCAGAACCCGTCCGGCGGCGGTCATGCCCGTTCCTCGACCGTCTTGCCGAACAGGCCTTCCGGCTTGAGGAAGAGGGCAAGGATCATCAGGGAAAAACCGAGAATGTCGCGGATACCCGTATAGAGATAGCCTGAAATGAGCGCCTCCAGCGCGCCGTAGACCAGGCCGCAGATCAGGATGCCGCGCGGCGCGCCGAGACCGGCGATGATGGCTATGGCGAAGGCCTTCAGGCCCAGTACCGTACCGAGCTGGGGCTCGGCGAGGGTCAGGGGAACGACCATGAAGCCGGCAAGACCCGCGAGCGCCGAGGCGGCCGCGTACGATGTCGCCTGCACGCGTCGTGTGTTGATGCCCATCAGGCTGCTGACCTCGCCGTTGTGTGCAACGGCGCGGAATGCCTTCCCGGTCAGCGTGTGCCGGTAGAAATAGTCTAACGCGACGAAGACGACGCAAGCGACAGCAATGATGAAAACCTGTTGCGGCAGCAGCGACAGCGGCCCGATCGTGATGGGGTGATTGCCGAGGAAGGAGGGAACCGGCGTGGGGCTGCGTCCCCAGATGATCTCGGCGGAATCGATCATCAGCAGGCCGACGCCCAGCGTGGCCATGACCCAGACATCGCTCCCCGCGCGCAAAAAGGGAAATACCGACAGGCGCTCGGCAGCAATGCCCAGCCCGAACAGAGCGCCCATCACGAGCGGCAGGACGATCAGCGCGGGAATGTGATGCTGGACGATCAGGGAGTAGGTGAGCATGCCGCCCAGCATGACCCACATGCCGAGCGCGAAGTTGAGCACCTTGGTTGTCGTGAAGGTCAAGCTGTAGCCGACAGCAATCAGCCCGTAGATCGCTCCAGTGGCGATACCGCTAGCGGCGATCTGGAAAAAGAAATTCATCGGTCCGGCTTGATCTCGTCCCGTGCGGAGTGACCGGGCCCTCAGCGGGCCCGGTCACACTCGCTACTAGTTCAACTTCAGCGTCTTCTTATCGATATACTTCTTGGTCTTCTCATCGATATCGACGTAGGGCCCCTTCTCGTCGTACTTGACCTCGAGCAGCTTGCCGTCTGTCCAACGGCCGACAAT
This sequence comes from Hyphomicrobiaceae bacterium, assembly GCA_050187415.1. GTDB lineage: Bacteria > Pseudomonadota > Alphaproteobacteria > Rhizobiales > Hyphomicrobiaceae. Next base: position 4,283 of record JBFWXN010000149.1, read on the forward strand.
CATGTCCTCCTCGCGGATTGCGTTGTGCAATTCGCGCGTGAACACAGGCCGCTTGAAGTGCTTAATCAGGCCCTTGAACTCGGGGATGTTTTCAAGGCCGGCGCGAATTTTGGAAGGCTCCACTCCATCCCGCTCCATGACCAGCTTGAACAGAAACACGCTATCGTAAGCGCCAAACACACTGGTAGGCGCATCCATCTCCTGGTTGTAGCGCTTACGGTACGCGTCGATGAGTGCCTTGCGCTCAGGTGACTGTGGACCGTCGATCGTGATCGTGGTGCTCGTCAGGACACCTTCGGCAGCGGCGCCTGCTGCCTTCCAGAACGAGGGACCGGCAATGCCCCAGGCAGATACATAGGGCGTTCCATCGCCGAGCTTCACCTTAGTCTGCACGACAAAAGTGTTTTCGCGTACCAAGCCGTAGTTAAGGATGCTCTCCGCGCCGGCGTTCTTTAGTTTGATGATCTGCGGCGTCATATCCGGATCATTGGAGTCGAATGTTTCATCGGCCACAGGCGTAAGACCAAGCTCCTTGAGGCGACGCTGTAGCTCCCCACGGCCTGTTACCCCCCAGCCGCCGGTCCAATTGAGCAAGCCGATTTTGGTGTGACCGAACCTCTTGACCATCGTATTGACCATGAAATTGGCTTGGCCGGTGCCGTACATGCCGATGCGAAAAAGATAGTTGTCCTTCTTCGCCTTGGCGGCATCGTTTTCGGTGATGGCGGTTGCGTCTGTCGCCGGGCATATAACCGGGACTTTCAAGGTATCGTTCACGATTGGCGCAACGGCCAGCATGGATGCGCTATTCGTGGCGCCCAGCATGGCGGCAACCTTCTCGCGTTCAACCAACTCGCGATATTGCGCAACCGTGCGGACCGGATTGTGCTCGTCGTCCCGGGCGACAAGCTCCAGTTTCCGACCTTTGATTCCACCTTTGGCATTGATCTCATCGATGGCCATTTCCGCGCCGCGGCGAATGTCGACGCCGGTGAAGGCGGCAGGACCGCTCAGGGCACCCGAATAACCGATTTTGATATTCTGCGCGGAGGCGCTGGCCCATGGAATGAACAAAACTGCAATTGCAGTGAGACCGATACTGGCTCGTTGGTGGATCATGGTCGTGCTCCGCAAGTTTCCAACCGGATGGCCAGCACCAAGCGGACATCAGCTGGGCTGCATCCACGCATGCTGCGCGTGACGTATCTCGCACAGCACGTGCGACGTTAGACGCGAGTGATCTATGCGACAAATGACAATTTTCGCCTCGTTCATAGCAAAATTGATATATTCAGCCTTCGAGGAATGCTGCCGGCGAAGCCATTGCCTGCCTGGGAAGCAATCACAAAGGGAATGACCAAGAAATTGGCGTGCCCATCACCTGAAGTTTCGATATGTGGAACGCGGCGCTTGGAGCGAGCAAGATCATGAACCTACGGCAACTTCAGTTTTTCGTCGAAGTAGGTAACGTCCAGAGCATCACCAAAGCCGCCGCGAGATTGAATTTGGCTCAGCCAGCTCTGACCCGTCATATGCGAGCGCTCGAGCGCGACCTTGGCGTGCAGCTGACTACGCGCAGCGGTCGCGGCATTGCTTTGACAAATGCCGGCCTCGTACTTTTTGATCGTGCCAAGGGAATTTTGCGGGATATCGAACGCGCCCGGATAGAAGTCGAGGCAAACGCGAGCTCATCCGGCGGAGAGATTAGCCTGGGATTGCCAGCGTCCATCAGTCGGACATTGACGCGACGCGTCATTCAGTACTTCAAGACGCAGCTTCCCAAGATGCGTGTTCGCGTCATAGATGGCTGGAGCGGCTTCATCATCGAGTGGCTAATTCTTGGGCGTCTCGATGTAGGCGTCATATACGATTTCGCCCATCGCAGCGACATGCTGGGCACGGCTCCGCTAGCGGCGGAGCGACAGTTTCTCGTCTGCGCCCGGGATGATCCGCTTGCGCGGCGCAGGGGCCCGATTTCTCTCCAGACGCTCACGAAGCTTCCTCTAATCCTTCCCAACCGTCAGCATGGTCTTCGCTTGGCAGTCGAGCAGCATATGCGCGGCGCCAATCTGTCACCTCGCGTCGAGCAGGAAATCGATTCGGTAATAGCCATTAAGCAGTTCGTTGAGGCGGGCGGGATATACACGATCCTTCCGCCGGGCGAAGCTGAGCACGAGGTATCTTCAGGCAGTCTTGTAATGCTCCCGCTACGTCCGGCGTTTGAACGAACGCTATCGATCGCCTGGTCAAAGGAGCGCGCAATGGACAAGTCCATCCAGCCCCTCCTTGCGATTGTGCAGCAGGAAACGGCGCAGCTGGTCGAGAGCGGGCTCTGGGGGACAACATTCCTCGGTTCTAGCCGCGATGCTGCTGCTGGCGGACGAGCTGCCTTCACCGACGCTTCCAAGCTGGAAGTCGGCTCCATGCATAACAATTCCGAGATAGATTCGAGACGAAAATGAGATTGGTCCGTCTGTTGCACGAGCCTAAGCTGCGATGAGCAGATTTCGTTCAGGCTACGGAGAAGGACGTATGGAGATCATTGATCTTAGTCGCGAAATTTTTCATCGCACGCCGACGCACCCCAGCCACCCGCCGGTGATTATTACGGTCTGGAACGATCACGACGAAAAGGTAACTGCGGGTCG
>JBFWXN010000150.1:0-6884 GCA_050187415.1 Hyphomicrobiaceae bacterium
CAGCTGAAGATTCAGCCTGGCGTGCGGTATCTCGACCTCGAGTGGCCGGTTGACGAGTTGATGAAGCTCTTTCTGTCTGACAGTGGGACGGAGCACTTCCAGATTGCACCTGAACCGGTTTGCATCGAGCTCAGTGGTGCGCGCGGCACGTTCCATATCGATCGCGTCAATCGCGCGACGTACGCCTTTCGCTCGTCTCTCGCCGAAGGATCGTCGATCGGAGCCGCGGCTGAAAGGGCACTAGACGTCAATCCGGAGTTCGATGTCGGCGGCGCCCTCGTCGCGCTCATTGCTGGGAATTTGGCAATTGCCGTCAGATTGCCACTCGAAGGAGCATCGCATGACCACTGATGAAATCATTGCTCCGGGAGCCGGAGCGTTGCGGCGCCACTTCCTGGTGGTCAGATCATGGCTCGAGTGTTTCCCGCTATCGATCCTACAGCTCGCGATGCGCATCGCTATCGGATCCGTCTTCTTCAATTCAGGGCTCCTCAAATACCGGTCGTGGGAATTTGCGATCAAACTCTTCGAGGACGAGTACAAGGTACCGTTCCTAGACCCGACCTGGGCTGCACGCCTGGCCACGGCCAACGAACTGGTGTTTCCGGTGTTCCTCTTTCTTGGATTGGCGACGCGCCTTGCTACACTTCCGTTGCTCGGCATGACGTTCGTCATTCAAGTGTTCGTCTACCCGCAGGCTTGGACCGAGCACTTGCTGTGGGCCTCGGTACTCGGCTTTCTGCTGACGCGCGGCCCGGGGGCACTGTCGTTGGATCATCTGATCGAAGCCCATCTGAAGAAGCGCGGGTAACCTCTCAAGTCTGCACTCGCAAGCACCCCTCCAGCTGCTCAGCGCATCCGCGTTGTTTCGTTGCCCTCGGTGCATCTGCCGTTCAACCGGCAGCAACCACCAAATGCGGCCGCATTGGTGGAACGAGAAGCATAGTCCGTTCGATAGCTCCGATCCTTCGCATCACGACATAGAAAAGTTACAGGCCCAGCTAAAAATAAAATCTGTGCTGCTCCTCCCAAAAATCGAGGGTCGCAGGAACCGCACAACGCTGGAAAAGTTGCAAGGAGTAGGCGCAATTCCAACTGATGGAGATCCGCATGCCCGTCGGCAATACAGTGAAAGGTATAATCGCGGGTCTTGTCGCAACCATCGTCCTCTCCGGGTTGATGCTGACGAAGGAAATGATGGGTCTAATGCCGCAATTGGACGTCATTGGCATGCTGACAACGATGATGGGTGTCTCGTCGCCCGTAGCGGGGTGGATCACTCATTTTGCTATTGGTACGATCGCGTGGGGTGGTCTCTTTGCAATACTGGAGGCCAATCTGCCAGGAGATAGTTACTGGCAGCGAGGTATTGTCTTCGGCATCGGCGCCTGGGTACTCATGATGGTCGCTGTGATGCCGATGGCCGGCGCTGGAATGTTTGGGTTGGGCCTGGGCGTGATGGCACCTGTCATGACGTTCATGCTGCACGCAATATTTGGTGCCGTTCTTGGTGGAGTGTACGGTCTTCAACAGCCGAATGCAGTCATCCACGCCTCGCACTAAGGGCGATCCGGTACGCGCGCAGGTGGTGCGCTTTCAGGATTGAGCGCGGCACCACTGGCTTTGGCTGCTGCGCTTCGACCTAGGGAGCCTCTGAACAACCGCTCGAACATGGCAGACTGATGTCATTGATTCTGGGGGAAGCGTGATGGTGGACCAGTTGAGCTTCGCGTCGCTTGATTTCGCGGCGAAGAAGAAGCGCACGAAGAGGGACGTGTTTCTGGCCGAGATGGCGGCCATCGTGCCGTGGGCGGCGCTCGAAGCCGTGATCGAGCCGCACTATCCGAAGCTCGGACCGCAGGGCGGACGGCGACCGTTCCCGCTCATCGCCATGCTGCGGATCTACTGCCTGCAACAGTGGTACAGCCTCTCCGATCCTGGCGCCGAGGAAGCACTTTACGACATCCAGTCGATGCGCGCGTTCGCATGTCTCGAACTCGGCCGCGACGCGATCCCCGATGAGACGACGATCCTCAATTTCCGCCACCTGCTCGAGCGTCACGACCTGACGAAGGCAATCTTCGCGACCGTTGCCGAGCACCTGGCGGCGAAGGGCGAACTGCTGCGCGGCGGCACCATTGTGGACGCGACGCTGATCGCGGCCTCGCCCTCGACGAAGAACAAAGAGCAGCGGCGCGATCCCGAGATGAGCCAGTCGAAGAAGGGCAACCAGTGGTACTTCGGCATGAAGGCGCACGTCGGCGTCGATGCGAGGAGCGGGCTCGTGCACACGGCGGGCGTGACCACGGGCAAGGTGCACGACGCGAAGGTGATGGCCAATCTGATCCGCGAGGACGACACGGCCGTGTACGGCGACAAGGGCTACGCGAGCGACGCGAAGAAGTGCGCTGCCGAAGACGCCGGCGTGCTCTGGGCGGTGAAGGAAAAGGCGAAGCCGGGCCGCGGTCTCACCAAGCGCCAGCGTGCACGCAACCGCCGCTTCGGCAAGGTGCGGGCGAAAGTCGAGCACGTGTTCCGCGTCATCAAATGCCAGTTCGGCTATCGCCGCGTGCGCTATCGCGGTATCGCCAAGAACGGCGCCCAGGTGTTCGCGCTGCTCGCGCTCGCCAACCTGTATCTCGTCCGCGGCCGATTTGCGTCCGCTTGAGGGAGAATGCGGGCCGAGGAGTCCGTTCGGGCACGACCGAACGCCTGAAAACCGACGAAAACTGACCACCGAACCAGTGTCGCGCCGGCAGAGCGCGCTATTCAGAGCTTCCCTAGTTCGCGGCTGCGTTTGTAAACGCCTCGAGGGCGCCGGACAGTGTCTTGAGGATCTCGTCGCGACCATCGAGCTTGTATCGCGCCGTCAAGGCAGACGGAGGCGCATAGCCGATCCACACCTTTCCGGCATCATCCTCCCACACGAGTACCCGCATCGGCAGATCGATCGCAATATGGCGGTTTGATTGCATCAGTGGCGTGCCAAGCCTCGGGTTGCCGAATATGAGAACTTCCGTCGGCCGTAACTCCTGACCTGCCCCCTTTGCTGCCGCCGAATGGTCGATGCGTGCGGCTGGCGTGATGCCCTTTTCCTTCAACACCGACGTGAGCCGATCGACGGTCTCTTTCACCGTGTGCTTGCTGGGTTTCACGGTCAGCTCATCCGCTGAAGCGGACGAAAACGGCAGAGCCAATGCGAACAGCAGAGCCATCATCACGCGCATAAGGGTCCTCCTTGGGGGTAACTGGGGTGGCATCGCATTCGCTTCGATCATCCACCTCGACAGATGCCATAAAGCGGCGCGACCGACGTTGACGCTAGTCCTTTACGATCACAACTTCGGGATGGAACGCAAACACCGCAAAGGCAAAGGTCACGTCGTAGGCCACATCACGTCGCTCGCCATCTTCCCCTTTCAGGGTAGCCGTCACAGAACCGACGTCACGGCCCTGGGCAATGTCCCAATGATCGAGCGCCGTGGTCTGTCCCGGTCGCCACGTCAGCTCGACGCCGCTCAAAACGAGTTGCCTCTTCTTGCGCAAATGCTCGAGCGTCACAGCGTGGATCTTGCCTGGGGCCGGTCGCACGACGACGACCCGCGCCATCGCTTCCACGTCCTTGGGATAGTCGCCGCGATACAGGAACGGTGCGGCCGCCATGTCGTAGCCGACATAGGGGTTGCGCCCGTAGTCCCTCAGTCCTGGGTCGTTGGGAACGAGCACCTTGCCACCGGGGTGCCGCGCCTTGAACTCGGCAAAGGACTCGAGGCGCGAAGGAACAAGCTTCAGCTCCGTGCCGGTGAGCGATCCGACAATGGCCTCGCCGGTGAACTGCTGCCACCAGCTTTCGGTCTGCCGGTCGTACATGACGAGATCGGAGTTGCGCAGCTTGCCCGTGGTGCCGAAATCGAGGACATGCGGCAGCACGCGCCGGTCGAAAACGATCGAGGAGTTGCACAGCGGGCAGTAGGTGACCGTCACCGGCGTGCCGCCGACCTCATCGTTGACGATCTCATGCCAGATGAGGATGCGCAGCGGATAAGCGCGCGCGTCGCCATTGATCTCCAAGCCAATCACGGGCTCGGTGGCGGTAAGATCGCCACTCGCGCCAACGGCCTTGAAAACTGGCTTGTCGATCGAGGGGATGCCATCCTTGGGAGGGCCACCGGAGAAGATTTCGTTCCAGCCGATCCGTGTCTTGCTGAAGTCCGTCTTGTGCCACCCCTCGGTCTTCCAGGCTGCCGGCTCGGCATGGGCATTCGATCCGGGGGGTACCGCCATCACGGCAACGAGGAGCAGCGACAGCAGAGCGGCGCTCAAGTGCCGGCGTGAAGCTGCCTCGCGGAGAGCGGTATCGGCGTGCATTCCAAGGCCTCCGGGCTTTATTGGCCTATGCCATACCTATTCGCAGCATCGCACGCGAATGTTACAGCGCATCGCACGATCACGATATTGTATATCGACCGCTACAAAACAGCATTGTAGCCTCGCCTCTGTCAGTTCACGCTGAAGGAGCGCGGTTCTCTTGGCTCGCCCTCGATCATTTGACGAGGATAAGGCTCTGGATGCCGCCATTGCGTGCTTCTGGAGCCGCGGTCTGGAGGCAACCTCGGTGCGCGAACTGGCCGATCGCATGGGCATCAGCGGCCCGAGCCTCTACAATGCGTTCGGCGACAAACGAACGCTGTTTGCGCAAGCTCTTGAACGGTACGCTACGCGCACGTTGCGTGAGCGGATCGCGCGGCTCGATCGCCAAGGGGACCCCAAGACGGCTATCCGTACCTTTGTTGAGGACGCGATCGAGCGCTCGGTGGCGGATCCCCACCGGCGTGGATGCCTGCTTGTGAACTCCGCTCTGGAGGTCGCGCCACACGATGCAGAACTTCGATCCCGTATTGCTGCCTACCTCGACGAAATCGCGGCGTTCTTCCGTCGGAGCATCGTGGCGGCTCAAGCGGCCGGCACGGTGCCACGCAAGGTGGATGCTGTGAACGCCGCGCGGTTGTTGCTCGGCGTGGTCCTTGGCATTCGGGTTCTCGCACGCACGAACCCGGATCGTGAGCTGCTCGAAGGCGTGGCCCGGCCCGCCTTGGCCCTGCTCGATGATGTTCGCCCAAGCCGCAAGCGTTCCCCAGTGTAGCCTATCGGAGAGATATCGACATGTCCCAAAGCAGCAAACTCGTCGCTGGCACAACCTTCCCAGCATTCGCATGGCCAACCGTCGGTGGTGGCACGCTCGACATTTCCGCGATGCCGGGCTGGCGCCTGCTCGTCGTCTATCGCGGCAAGCATTGTCCGCTGTGCAAGCGGTACTTCAAGACACTCGACGGCATGCTCGGCGAGTTCGAGGCAGCCGGTGTCTCCGTGGCCGCCGTCTCGGCGGATCCCAAGGAAAAGGCCGAGGCGGACGTTGCCGAGCACGCGTGGCGCTTCCCGGTCGGCTACGGCTTAACGATCGATCAGATGCGCACGTTGGGCCTCTACATTTCCAATCCGCGCTCGCCGCAGGAGACAGATCGGCCGTTCGCCGAGCCCGGTCTCTTCCTGGTCAATCCCGCCGGAGACACCCAGATCATCGATGTCTCGAACGCGCCCTTCGCGCGCCCCGATCTGCAGATGATTCTGAGTGGAATCAAAACCATTATCGAGAAGAGCTATCCCGTACGCGGCACGCACGTTTGATTGCTGTTTAACACGCGCGTCGAGGCGAAAAGCGCCGAGCGGACGGTGGAATGTTGGATCGAATGGAGAATGGCCATGACGGAGTCAGCCATCAAGGCCCGCGCCTGTGTCTTCGACGCCTACGGCACGTTGTTCGATTTTGCTGCCGCGGCGGCGGGTTGCACCGACGTACTCGGGGACAAGACTTTTGCAGTCACATCGCTCTGGCGCGACAAGCAATTGCAGTACACGTGGTTGCGTGGCCTGCAGGGTCGTCATGCGGACTTCTGGCAGGTCACGAGCGACGCGCTTGATTTCACGCTGGATACGATGGGAATAGGCGACGCAGCATTGCGCGAGCGTCTGCTGGCACTCTATCGAACGCTGAAATGCTTCCCGGAGGTTCCGTCCGTTCTTCGGCAGCTGAAGGACGCCGGCTTCGTCACGGCGATACTGTCGAACGGCTCGCCAAACATGCTGAACGATGCGGTCGCCGGATCGCATCTCGGCGCCTTGATCGATTGCGTGCTTTCTGTCGAGGACGTCGGCGTCTTCAAGCCACATCCCACCGTTTATCAGCTCGCCGTTGATCGACTGGGTGTGCCAGCATCCGCGATCGCATTCATATCCTCGAACGCCTGGGACGCACATGCCGCGTCGGCATTCGGAATGACTGTCGTATGGTGCAACAGGTATGGTCAGCGGCGCGAGCGTCTGCCTGGTGCGCCGGATCGCGAAGTGCGTTCTCTCGCAGAGCTTCCGCCCTTGTTGGCGCTCGAGCGATGATCACCCGAATACTCACACAGAAAGCTCGCGCGGCATCGTTGGCTCTGTATGCCGATATGGGCCGGTGCGTAAGGTGTCTGCACGAGAGGCACGAGCCCTGGGGCATCAGTTCTTCGTTAAGGAGCGGCGCAGCGCTTTGGTTGCCCGATGTATATTGGCCTTCAACGACGCAATGCTTTTGCCTGAAACCGCTGACGCCTCCTTTAGCGATAGGCCTTGGACCTTGGTCAGCTCAATCGCTTCGCGTTGCGCACTCGTGAGGCCCGCGATCGATTGATGAATGGCGGCATGTTTGTCGGACCTGCCCTCAGTATCATTTGCACCATCCATAACAACGTTTTCAGGCATCATATCGACTGTCGATTCATAACTTGATCGACGCGTCGCTCGACGTGCCCCATCGGCGACGCGCCTACTTGCGATAGTCAAGAGCC
>JBFWXN010000151.1:0-6630 GCA_050187415.1 Hyphomicrobiaceae bacterium
AGCGCTGCGGCTGCAGGCTCATTCAGCTTGCTGCGCTGCGGGCGTTCAGCTCATACGCTGCAGGCGATCAGCTTATATATGGAGGCGGGGGTCGGAATCGAACCGGCGTACACGGCTTTGCAGGCCGTGTCGAGCCTTTTCAATCAATAACTTAGCGCTCATCCGCCCGAAACTCGGCTGCAATGGCCCGCGTCAGGTCTGGCAGACCGGGCTTCCCCGAGACAGTCACGGCACGTCGCAGCCGCGCAGGCGGCTCGATGTGACTCATAGCCTGCTGCGCCAGGAACGCATTCACCGCAGCAGCCGGATAGCGCCAGGAACGCCCGAATTTTACCGCAGGGATCTTGTGTGCAGAGGCCAGTTCGTTGACGTGCTCGGGTGTGCAACCGAGGGCCTCTGCCACTTGTTCGGCGGTTAGCGCGTCCAGAATCATCCCAACCCCCACTCCCTCCGCGTCGTCTCGATGATGCGCAGCACCACTTCAGTCATCTTCGGCTTCTTCCTCAACGATGCGTTCTGCAGCAGCCTCCGGTGACTCCCATGCAACGCCCGAAGGGCCGTGCAAATCCTCCTGCTCGTTCGCGGCAACGATAGCCGCATCGCGCAGCCACGGCGGCGGCTCGCTCGTGAGTTGCTTGTAGCGCGCGGTGAAGCGCTTCTTCCATTCCCGCCTATCCATCCACAATCTCCCAATCCGTAGCGGCCCGATCTTCGTCATCCGGCACGAACGCCCACCGAGAATGCCGGCCGATGAACACCCGCACCGGCTTGTCGTCGTCAGTCCATCCGGCCATCAGCTCGCAAGCCTCGATCCCCGTCTCGTCCAAGTCATCGTCTATCCGGCGGACCCACATCTCGGAACGGCGCCGAACCCGATGCCCGCGGCGCATCGCCTCAACGGCCGCTAGCCAGTTCATTTCGCTTGATCACGTTGTCGCACACATCGTCTGTGGCCTGCGGTGCGATGTACGATTGCCAGTCCGATTTGCCCGGCTCCCTGCGCCTGCATTGCTCACAGATCGGCGAGCCGTTGCCGGGGCAGCGGGCGATGTCAAAGGGAAGCACCTTTGTACGCCTCGTCATGCTCGCGCTTCATCCGCATGCAGCTTTCGCAATCGGGGTCTGGCACGAACCGATAACCCTGGCCGATGTGCAGCACCACTTTTCGGCTCTCGCACAGCGGGCGGGTCCAGGTCACGTCTTCCGGGTGAAACGGCAGCACATCTTCATGAATCAGCTTGTGCTGCGCCAAGTTGTCGAGCGCCTTCTGAACCTGCCTGTGCTCGAACGCCCCGCATTCCTCAGCCAACCAGCCTACGACTTGGTAGGACTCGGCGCAGATTCGGCGCAGTTTGCCGATCTCCGCGATCAGTTCCAGCACGACGGCGGGATTGGCCTCTTCGATGAACTCTCGGACACCCGGCGCCATCTGAACGTCTGGGTGTCCGTCATGGCGACTGACAGTCGCATGCAGCGCGCCACCATCTTGTCCGTGCCAACCGCTGCGTTCAACGAACGTGAGACGACGAAACGAATTCGAGTCCCACCATGACCAGCGACGGCCTTCCAATGCTATAGACAAGGCTTCGAGCTTGTCGACGTCGATCATGCATCCTCCCATTGCAGGTGAGGCGATGGCCAGCGCGCCAGCGAGCTTAGGTCGTTGGAATCTTTATGCTCTGGCGAGAGAATCGACATGGCCTTGTGGTACTCGGGCACCCCGAACCCGTCCCGATGCGATGTCTGGACGAACCGCGAGAGCTGGCCGTCCAGCATGTCGCTGTCGTCGTCGATGATCACGTACGGCTGCTCAGGGCCAGGCGCGTGTTCAGCAAGCCACGCTGCAATCTCGGCGCCACGAGGCCCAGTGAGTTGCGGCGTCATCGAAACTACGCGCTCCGCAATCGCCTCGCCCTCTGGCCCCTGTTGCGTCAGATCGTCCACAAGGCGCGGGACGTCCCCGCCGATGCGCCAGGACGATGAGACAACGACCTTGGCGTCGGTGTTGGCCGCCAGCAGAGCGACGAGCCCGCAGGAGATCGGATCAAAGCGCTGATAGGAGCCGTAGACAAGGCAACTCCGCAGGCTGTTGAGTACGCCGTCGAAATCAAGGAAGATGATCGGACTATGCATAGCGGAGAGCGACATGCGTGAAATAGTTTCGCCCCAGCGGTATGTAGAGCTGCTCAACGAGCAACTTCGCAAGCACCCGCTGTATGAAGTCGGAATGCGGTTCGAGCTCGCCGGCGGCCCTGAGTATCCGAGCGGGATTGCCATGGTTCCGGCGCATAGCGGCGCGGAGAAGCCCATCGCATATGCGGATGCTGAGCACGAGGTACTCCGGCGCTACGAGGTAGATCTTGGGGGGCAGGCCTAGTGCATCACACATTGGCTCTGTCCTTGGAGTACAGCAGTTCTGAAACATAGTGCGCCCACTTCGATCCATAGTCGATGTGACCGGACGCGGACCGCTCCACTCTCCGTACTTCGGCGAGTGTTGGGACACGTAGGCCGTGCTGCTGCGCGTAGTCGCGTGCCGCACGCCAGACGGCGGCAACTTCCGCTTCATGACAGTCAGGCCAGGGGCGCTGTATTCTATGCGTTGCCTCGGCTTGAAACGCGTCGTAGATCGAACGAGCCGGGTCTCGCGATGGGCGGAAGATGTCAGGCATCGGGCTTCTCCTGCGCCGCGCGCGCAGCATCGACAGCGGCGTCGCCGTCCAGCCCCAGCAGTATCTGGGCAACAAGCAGCTCGGTCCGCGCGCACCCTTCATCGCCGCTCACGAGGATAGGCAGCGCCCACTTGTACCGATCCGCATCCGCCCGCAGCGCGTCGCGCTCGCGTTCCAGCTCAGCAATCCGCGCCTCACGCCGCTCACCCGCACCGATCAGCGAATCGGCGAATGCCTTCCACTGATCGCGCGACGCGGCTATACCTGCGAGGTCTCCCACGAGTTTCGCAACAGTTCGAGCCCGATGATTCTCCTGGGCCTCGTAGCGGGCGGCGACGATGCGCTGCGTCCTGTCTACAATCTCCCGCACCACGCTCGCAGGCCTTGATCGGACCAGCCCATTGATGATTCTGAACTTGGCCGTCGTCAACAAACCGGCGTCTTCGAGCAGATCGAGGATCTCCTCATCGCTCAGCGGCTCGGGCTTATCCATTGTCGTCTCCAAACATCGTAGCCACCGCTTCGTCAACCCGGCCCCGCGCAGCGTAGCCGCGCCGAAACGCCTCGGTTGCGATGCGCCGCACCCTGAAACGGAACAGCCGTGATTCACGGTCGCCGCCCTCGGGCCATATGACGCCGGACTGCGTCACGATGTCGCGCAGGGTGTTGGTGTCGAGTTCGCGCAGGTCGTGGAATTCGGTCATGGCTCGATCCCGTGATTCTTTGCACTGCCCTCGTCGTGCGCTTCGTGCTCGGCCCTTACTTGGTAGTACCTCGGGATCAGATCCTGCGCCGCCTCTGGATGATTGAGCGCCCATACAACCATGAGGTGGATATCGCGGGGGATGTCTGTGATTTCGATCGAAATGTTGCTGCCAGTCGAAGTTTTCGCTCTGTACTGCGCATTGATGGTCGTGATCATTCTTCGTTTCCCAATATCAATAGCACCTCATCGCTGGTGTCCATGCGCGTGACGAGGCCGCGCGCTTCTAGGTACTCGACCGCCTCGGCCAAAAGATCACTTCCCGCGAGATCGTCTGCATCGAGCTTGCGCGTCATGTGATCGACCGGGAGTGATTCGCCCATGATCAGATCGAGGCTGGATTCATCTGCAATGCGAAGAGCCGCCTTCCTGATCGGGTCGGACGCTTCCATCTTTGCCGCTTCGGACATTGCGGCGTTCCATGCCACCTGCCAGTTCCGCCACGCGATTTCGGTTGCGATGTCCATGTCCTCGGCGACGGGCATGCCGTACCATTTCCCGAATGCGACGACGCATTCGATTGTCGGCAGGGCGGGCTTCGGTTCGGGGTTCATGCCAGTTGCTCCAGACGCTCAAGCGCAGTGAACAACGACTGATCTGCCCAGTTGCGCGCCAATGAATCAGACACGTCTCCGTGGCTGGAAAGGTGCACAGCAAACAGCGTCAACCAAACGTGCTGCTGGATGTTCAGGCCGGGCCATGCGCCGAAGTCGGCATGCAGAACCATCTTCTCCTGGTGCGGGTCGTAGATGACATGGGGCTGCGGGAATGCGGGGCTCTTCGCGAAGTCGCTCATGACTCCCTCGTCGAGAACAGGAAGCCTGCCTGTATGGTGCATAAGGCGAAGGCAGCAACGCTGATCAAGAAGCCCATCATGCAGCCCCAGAACTTGAGCGTGTGCGCAAATAACGGCACGCCGAGGTTCTCCAGGCGAAGGCGTGTTGTTTGCTCGCCAAAGAAGATCATCCCCTCTAAGGTGATAGGGACAACGACAAACCCCATGATCGCCGCCACGAACAGCAGCAGAAATGCTTTGCGCAGCCTGTTGCTCATGACTCATCGTCCCATCGTGATAGGTTCTCGCCGCGCTTCTTCGGGCGAAAGAGGCCGGTCAGCCAGTACCAAAAGACCACGGGAAGTGCCACTAGAGTTAGCCAAAAGCCGGGTTTGCCGTCCATGTCAGCCCTCCACCGGCTCATACGTCTGCCGGAAAATCTCGTCCTTGCAGGGGTAGTGCTCGCCTGCTACGCCGGTGATGATCCAGTCGCCCGGGGATACCTTCAGCGGGCCTTCAATTGTGTCGATAAGCGCGGAATCGCCTATAGCCAGCATGTCGTAGCGGCTGGGCTTTCGCACCGCCGGATGGTCTCCCAGCTTGAACCACTGCACAGCTTCGACGATAACGGGATTCTTGCGGAACTTGGGCATGTCATTCCTTCGGGATAGGGGCGAGCGGAACGACATAGCCGACGGCCTTGCGGATTCCGCCGGCGCCGTAGTGGGCCTGCCAGTCCGCCTTTCTCGCATCGATGATCACGTCCTGTGTGGCGGGATCGAGCCACGCCGCCACCGTCATATCCGCAATCACCGACGCGCGGCCGGCGCGGTGAGCTGCCCGCCATATGGTGTAATACCAATCGCTGGTATGCGCACCAGGACTGCACTGCTCTCTGCAAAACTCCTCGAACTTCTCGCGGATGGGGTCGTTGGGCATCACTTCCTCCTGCATTCGTAGACCGCTTCACCGATGCGCATCTGGCCGAAAGTGTCGCAGTCCGTGGCGAGGCCGCCTGCATAAGCGTTGACGAAGAGCCATCCGCCAACGATGAAGGCGGTGGCAACGAGCAGGGCGAGGGATCCTCCGTTCACTCGTTCTCTCCCAGCACTTCGCGGATGTCGCGGATGATGTCTGATGTATGCTGCGACCGCGGATAATCGGCAAGCTCCAATTCAATTCGAGCTAACGACCGCCGCAACAGCCGCTCAACCTTCGCCAGGACGGCGGATTCGACGGCGCGCGCGAACACCCGCACATTGCTCCGGCCCGCAATGGCGTAGGGCTCGACGATGTTGGGCATCAGGCAATCGGCGATCTCTTCGTCGGTCAGGATCTGGTTCATCGGATTTCCTTGATGCGTCCGACTGGGACGTGTCCACCCATAGCGCGCACGTGGATCACGTCGTCGTGAGTGGCCGGCCGAATGCTCTTGATGTTTGCCGTGCCTTGTTCTCGCCGGATCTGGGCTGGTGACGCTACAGACAAGCCGCAGCGCCCGTTCCATAGCGCGATGTACTGGATGATGGGCCTGCTCATTTCTGCTTCCACTTCCCAGTAGTCATATCGAAGTCGCGCAACTCGCGTTTGAGGTCGCGCAGAACGTCTGCATCCTTGACGTGGCGCAGTCGCCCGGAATGAACTTTGGCGCACTCGGTAGACATTCTGTTGGCGGCTCGGATCGTGTTGTCTGCGTCTGCCAAGGCGCGGCGCATCAGCTCCCAGGGGTTCTCGGTCATAGCTGGTTCCTTCGCTTCGGCTCACCGGACCGGATCAATCCTCCCGGCGTAAGCCGCACCTCAAGGCGCTGCGTCTCGGTCTGAAGCCACAGAACCAAGCCCGCTTTCTTGTCTTCGCATACCAAGACAAGTTCTCCGTACTGGCCAAGGCCAAGCCCGTGACGAGTTACGTGGGCGGTGAATTGCGCAGTCACGCCGCCATCCTCTCGTGTGTCGTCTGCGGCACCGCAGGAACGGGCATCAGCTCGCCATTGCGCCGAGCCCAGAACCTGCGCATGCCCGCCGCCAGGCGCTTCACCGGCCAGGGGTGATACTCGACGTGCTCAACGATGTCCTCCTCGATCGCCCCGTACAGCCAGCCGCCGCACTCGCCTTGCAACCAAGCGCGGACCACTTGGCAATGCGCGCAAGTCTTGTGATGGTGGAAGTCACCGTCGAACACGTAGCGCTCAGACATGTAGCGCTCGCCAACGCGGATCTTGCGGCGGCACTCGCTGCACCGATGCTCTTTGCGGGCGGTGCGCTCGCCTTCTGCGATGATGGTCACGGGGCCGTCAGCGTCGTCGATCATGCACATGGTTGCTCTCTCAATAGGGCGGGCTCACCCTGCACACGCCGGCCGCGCAGTCGCAACCCTGAACGTGCATCTGGGACTGTTGCCCGTGGTCTTTGTGGGGCGGG
>JBFWXN010000152.1:0-6457 GCA_050187415.1 Hyphomicrobiaceae bacterium
CGATGTTCTGGACGTCGCGAACCTCGGTGACGCCTTTGCGGACCTCGAGAAGAGGGTTGTAGCGAGCGCTCCTGGGATCGGCTGGATTGAATAGCAGACAGTGCGAATATCTCGACCGCCAGGCTGCTGTCAGTTGCCAGTTTTCGCCTTTAATATCGTGGATGACGGCAGAACCGGTCCAGGTGAGCAGTGTTGGGATGACAAGGCCGACACCCTTGCCTGACCGGGTCGGCGCAAAAGCTAGGACATGCTCCGGTCCATCGTGGCGAAGGTACTCCTTCGTCAATCTCCCAAGAAACACTCCTCTGCCGTTCAAAAGGTCGGAAGCGCGAATTTCCTCGGCGGTGGCCCAACGCGCTGAGCCGTAGGTCGTGACCATCTGGTTCTGCCGGGCACGCCACAGCGAACCGACAATTGCAACGACCGTCCCAGCCAGTCCGCTACCTGCGGCGAGCATACCCGCCTTGCGAAACACTGCCGGTGCATAGGCCTCGTAGGCAAACCACCATTCGAATAGGCGCCATGGGTGATAGATCGGGTAGCCAATCAAAGTGACCAGCGGCTCACCCAGCCTTGGCTGGTTGCCAAGCATAACTGCCGCCCATTGCGTGGAGGCCCACAGGCCTCCAGCCACAATCGAGACAACGAGGCAGCCCTGCCCCACAAGGACTTTTGCCGGTTTCATGATCTGATCCACTCACTCCGGAATCGTCTTCCGGATGGCGACCAGCATCGCGCTGCGGATCTGATTTGCTAATTGGGAAACGCGTGAAAACGAAGGAGCATCAGTTGCGATTCGGCGCACTTGCGGAATGAAACCCCTAGATACTACTACGGAAGGGAATCGCCCTTGCCACAGCAGGTCACAGGTTCGTACGGCATAAGCCGCTCAAGTGGGTGATAGCTACTTCGCCACCTCAAGCGCTGGGCTCTCCGCTGCGCGCTCGGCCGGTTCGTTACTTGTTTCCTCTCTTGTGCGCGCGAAAGCCGAAAGATCCAGCGCGAGCGGCTTCAGCAGCGCCGTCACGGCGGGCCCGCCATTGGCCAGAAATTCGAGCAGGTCTTCCTGATTGGGCTGGCCAAGCGTGAGGCGGTAGATCAGCCGCTGCTCCTTCAAGAGCTTGAACTTGTCAAGATCGCGACTCTGCGAAAGATTGAAGACAAAGCGCTCGACATATGCCCCATCCAGAACCCACCAGGGCGCAAGGCCCGACGCATCCCGGTAGCGAGCATTCGCCGCTTCTTCGATGCGGTCCCATAGCGAGCTCGCACCCGCTATGCTGTCGCCCAGCTCACTTTGCAACAAGGCCGCAAGACGCCGCCGGACAGCAAGGCCAGCGTAGCGCTGAATACGTCCCTCGCGCTGCTCAAGCTCGAGGGGACTGGAACACAGATCCCAATGCAGAATCCGGCTGCACCAGGTGTGAAAATCTAGGCCCTCCTGGCCCACAGAGGTTGTCGCAAGGACATGCGGCCAGAAAGGCGAGTTGAAAGCATTGCGTATCTCATCGGAGCGCGGCGGTGCAGGCTCACCGGCCGCGCCGCTCGCGTTTCGTTCCTCATCCTCGGTCGATCCGAATGGTACGGCCGCATGGCATCGCACACGGATACGCGGTTCTCCGGAAGGAGAAATGCTGTGAAACGAAAAGGACCCGACAGAGACGTTCAATGCTTCCTGTAAATCCTGCACGAGACCCAACTCGCGCGTCGGAAGGCTCTGCCGGCGCATCCAGAAGTGCTCATCGAGAACCGCTTCGAGATTGCCTTGCAGGCAGGCGCGCTGGAGCACTTTGACCGGCTTGCCTTTGGGCATCACCGCCCAGAACACCGGCTTGTCGAGGTAAAGACGAAGCCCCTGCCATGACAGCCGGACAAGCTCATGAAGGGCTCTGTCGGCCAGCACGTCCTTAAAATGCCTCCTTAGCGCACGACCGAGGATTACACCGGGCGAAGCCATGGCAGCCGCCACCAGGTCCTCCAGCTCCCTACCGCTGATCCAGTCGATCTCGCGCTTAGCGTGCCAGTCGTCCAACAAATCTTCGAGCTGCTGATCGCCTCTGGCAATTGCGCCCCACGCACTCTCGGCGAGGACCGCATCACCCGACTTGCGCTCAAGCGCAGAGAGTAGCATCCAAAGAGGCTTCCGGCGCTGGCTCTTCTTTCCGACGCCCCGGATCACCTGAATCTTGAGCCCCTTCAGCGCCTCTATGAGCTGCTTGCGCACGACATCGCGCGGAACGCCGGACTTAAGTCCAACCGCTAACGGGTCGGTCGCACGGATCAATAACGGCGACGGATGAAACAACGCGATGGTTGGCAGACGGCCCGGCCCCGCCTGGAGGCGGCGGCGCTTCCAGACCTGATCATAGCCTCCGGTCCGCGCGAGTAAGCCGGCTTCCACGCGCAGACTTGTCAGTGCGGCAACGCTCTGCGGCGTCGCCTTGAAGCGGCTGAACACTAGCAGTTTTGATTCATGCTTTGCTTGCGCCCAGGCTCCACCCAGCGGCCACCAGGGCACCGAAGGCCGAACCCATGGAAGCGCCAGCGCCTCTGTCTCTGTCACATCTTTCAGGGCCCGCAGCTTGGGGTTGGGCCAGCTGCGCGGCAGCGAATAGTTCCTGCGAGTCTCTACCGTCAACTTGACTAGCGAACGGTCCTTCAAAATGGTTCCTCCGCGCCGTGCATGATTCCATGCTTGATAGCGGATCCCCAGCGCCTGCGCCGGCAACGGCACCGACAACCAGTACGGAAGCGCCGCCCAGGCATGTTCCGGCTTGAACGACGTGGCCAAGTGTCGAAACGCCCGAATATCGGCCGCATCGAGCGTCGCCTCCAGCGGAGTCGTATGAGCGGACTCATCCGAGGTGGGTTCCCGTTCCATCCGCGATACATAAGGCGCGAGCATGCTTTGGAGATGGCCACGCAACGCGCGGGCTTCTTCTACGAACTGGACTGAATCCGGCGAACCAGGCGCCGCGCGGGCGATGGACAGGATGGCGTTGCCGAACTTCGCAAACGACTCCTTGGCGTCGGCCTGCAGGGCGGCGCCGGATGCGCCGCCTAGGAATTCAAGAAGCTCAAAAAATTCACGGTTAGCTTCTGCGCCCCTGTTCTCTTCGAGACGCGTTGCGAAGAGCTTGTACGGTGTGGCGGAGAGTAGAAGCAGGCCCGGTGGCGACGAGCGCGGCTCAAAGAGCGCGCCGATCAATGGGTCGGTCCGGTTTGCCTTGGCGAGCAAGTCACGGTAGCGCTGGAATTCATCAAGGATCACCAAGTCTGGTGGTTGCGCGGTGAGGATCGTATAGGCAAGCGCCCGGCGAAGGCGGCCGACGAAGCGGCCACGAGGCCCGCGCGCAGCTTCGGGTACCCGCGCCTTGGGATCTCCACCGAACTCCATCGTCAGCGCAGCCTTGAATGCGTAAATGAATTTGCGCGGAAGCTTCGCCACCGGCTCTCGGTTTCGGCGGACAAGGCCCTCCCAATCCGACGAGACGTTGCACTGCATGGTCTTTTCGGGAAATTTGCGCATAAGATGCGGGTAGGTTCGCGTCAGCAGCGCCGATAGGAATGCCCGCTCTTCTTTACGTCCCGCATGCAGCCGCGTGGTCTTGCCGGGAAACGAGGTTCCGGGCGTGAGTGCATACAAGGCAACGCGCGTCTTCGGTTTTGGCAATAGCGGAATGAGATTTAGCCGGTCTGCGCGCGCCACCGCCTCTTTCTGCTCATGCTCAGTGAGAAAATCGACCAGCCGCCCGCGGTTCTGATGCGCCACGCGCTGCCCGTTCGTGATATAGTACACGACGAAGGACGCGCGCCGGTCCTTTCCGGCCAGCCGTTCGATGATTTGCTGCGCGACGACCGTCTTTCCAAGGCCGACCTCGTCGGCGATGAGAAAGCGCCGAGATCCTTTCTTGTTGCTGAGCGCCGCACCGGCGGCCTCGACGGCAGCGCTCTGGAATGGCTTGGGCTCGGGCATCAGCGTTCCTTGAGCAATTCGCCGCTGACCACAGCCCAGACCGACTGAAAGCTGCGCAAACGCTCCGCCTCGCCCGCCGGCAGCGCTTCAGCCTCGGCGATGATAGGCCCCAGGTACGTGTCGATGCGCTCGCTGGCCCGTTTGAAGCTGGTACGATCACGCGCCCAGCACGCGAGCATCGCGTCAAGGGTAAGAATACTTGGGTCAAAAAAGTTCGGCGTCTGAGAGCCGGCGGCGGGGGCCGCATTGTCCCAGCGCTCCCCCGCTTCACCCATGCCGCAATCGCCTCCCAGGAGCGCGGCGATCCAAGCAAGAAACGTGCTCATGCCGAGATGGCGCGCAATCGCACGACGGTCGCGCTCCGCATCGAGGGGCGGCGATACGTCCACGCATTGCAGCCAACTGCATGAGAGTTCCCCGAGCAACATCCGAAATTGCACGAGCTGGGTGTGGAGCCCGACCGGAAACGTCCCGAGCGGCAGGGAAGCTTGACCGCGCGGCCAGGGAACCAGATTGGCCGTCGCCAAACCCGCCTCAAGATGAACCGCGTCCTCCAACGGATGTGGTAGCTTAGCGGACTCGATAACGAAGGCGTTGCCGTCGCGGCTCAAGCGCCCATTCCACGACGCCACAAAACGTTTGCGCGCTTTCTCCAGCCGCTCAGCCGCCGCATCTTCCTCCGGCACTTTCAACTTCTCAAGATCGGTCCCCGAAACCGGACGGATCAATAGCGTGTGCAACCCCTCCAGCATGTGCGCGGGCGCTGAGACCTCCCCAATCACCTCCACGTTCGCGCCCATCCAGGCCCGCTCTGTGGCATTGGCGCTGCCAACCCACAGACGCAAGACCTTGCCTTTACGCACGGCGAGGATCTTGGCATGGAGACCAATCGGTAGCTGTTCGGACTCGTCGTCATCCGCCGCCGCATCGTCGTTCACCACGGCAGACGGCTCGACCGCTTCTGGCGCTGGCGATTCCAGCAAAAAAATGCGATCGCCGAATCCCGCGAGCGGTTTGGAAACTTGCCTCGCGAGTTTGACCAGCTCTAGTTGCGTCGAGAGCAGCGATCGCTTCGTCTTCGGCCCGCCCCAACTCCCGATCATCTTCACGATCGTCCCATCGAGAAAGGGACTCACCGCGATAACCTCATCGGCCTCCTTTATGGAAGGGAGCGCCGTGCTCTTCACCTTACCGGGCGTGAGCATAATGCGTTCGATGTGGAGCTTGTCGGGCTGAATCCAGCGTATTGCCCGCAAGGCGGATTTCAGCTTGGATGGCCGGAGCCCGTCGAGCTTCGCATAGCCCGCAACACGCGCGGCCATCTCATCGATCCCGGCCACGGGCGCGGCATCGGATTTCGGATCATCGCTGCTGGTCAGAAGCAGACCAAAATCGCGGTTCACGGCGCCGGTCAGGTTGCGGCTTCCAAGCCAAAGTCGCCATTGATCGCCCGGCGCACCGTTCGAAAGCCGCACTAAAGCAAGTTTTGGATGCCAGCTTCGCTCATTCTCGTCGAAATCGATCTGACAGATGAACTGATCCAGAATTCCGGCAAGGCCGGGGATGCGCTTGGGTCGCGCCAGGCGGCCACGCTGGATGAGGATACGCACCTTACCGCGCAGAAGCTCCACCGCCTCCGCCAAATCCGCTTTACCGCCGCTCCCTTCCTCATTGTCACGGCCTGCCAAGGCCAGAAGCGCCGCAACAATCGACACCAAGTCGGCGGAATAGCTCGCAAGAATGGCACCCGTCACCACGCTGCCCGGCACCGGGCGCAGCGCATCAAGATACGCTTGGCTTGACCACGCGCCGCTCATGCCGCCGCCCACAAGTCATCAAGCAATCCGAGCACCACATCCCACCGATAATGCAAAGGTACCGCCAGCGCGTGCTCGTCGTTACGCCAGTCGATGCGCCGGCCCGCACCCGTGATCCGCGACAGCCGTGCCCGATGCGTCTTACGAGCGCACTCGGCGCGCTCGTACACATCACGCAACGCGGTGATATTCCGTCCCCCATCGTTCAACCATTCAAGCGTACGTTCGAGCGCCTCCGTCACTGCGGCTGGCAAAATACCCACGTCCTCGATCAACTCGGGCAAGCGAAGCCGGCTGGCCGCTACGCCGTGCTCCGCAAGCACCACCGGCAAATGCGCGCGATGGATGCTTGAGGTCGGTTGGTTGTCATCTTCGTCGCGCAACGTCTCGACGAGCGCGGCATAGATGGCCCGGCCGATAGCAGCCAAAGCTGCAGCATAGCCGGCGCGGCGAAGTTTCATGGCATCTTCTTTAGCAAGTTCAGCGATGCCAGGCTCGTAACACGTGTCAGCTTGCACCTTGCGGCCCGCCGCCAGCTTTGCCAACACACTGAGATGCGTGGGTCGCGTCGTGGGACGAAGGTCGGTAAATTGCCGGTACAGGAATTCTGCTTCACGCGGCGCAAGGTCGAACGTCAACGGCTCCGAGCCCGACCAGTCCACTG
>JBFWXN010000153.1:0-6244 GCA_050187415.1 Hyphomicrobiaceae bacterium
CGTTCGTGCTATAATTTTTTGCTCAGCGGCTGTAGCTCAGTTGGATAGAGTACCTGGCTACGAACCAGGGGGTCGTGGGTTCGAATCCTGCCAGCCGCGCCAGTCAAATCAACGGGTTAGCTCTCACAAGGGGCTGACCCGTTTGTTTTTCTGGGGCTGAGGGGTAAACCCAGGGGTAAACCGCGCGGCTGCTGGGGACGAAAGTTCGTTGCAGCGGCGCAGGTCAGAGCGCTGCCGCGTCACAGGCGCCGGCGATTCAAGCTTCGCCGAATGGGGATAGGCTGTCCGCTACGACGCCAAGGGGGAGAAGCCGTGCCCAACATCACAAGCAAACCCTGGGTCAAGCAGATCACTGACTCGGGTGTCCTGATGTTCGTGGCGGGCGCGCTGTTCATGCTGGCGCTGATCGTCACCAGCGCCTTCCTGCTGCGGCTGTTGCTGGCCTGACGCTCGGGCGCGCCGCCGCGCTCGCCACAGTATCGGCTACTGGCGCGCCAGCCGAGATGCCCCTTGAAATTCATTTTTCGCGCACGTGGAAAGACGACGGGGGCGGCGGTCTACACCGCACATCGCGATTTCTTTCGACCCCGCCCCCCGGTGGCTCCATGAACCGAGCCGCTCGACTCCGACGCGCCGAGCCCTCGGCGCATTCTGGTGCGCCAGCATCTGCCGCGGGCCTGTCTTGCATCTGCGCACGAATGCTTGCGCATGAACAGGCGCCAGCCGGCATCAGAACCCGGTCGAGGGGGCACCGGCCGGCCGTCTACCTGAAGCCTTTAAGGCTCTCCGGCATCGCCTTCTCTCCGGCCTGCTGTTCCCGCACAAAGCCGGCGATCGCCTCGGTCGCGAGCGTGTCTTGCTTCTGTGCCCGGACGAGCAGCGCATCTATCGACGAAGTCGATGCGGGCGCGCCCATGCCGGCCTGGGTGCTGAGCTTAGCGGGCACGACAGCCTGTGCAAGGCTCTTATTTCGCATGGCTGGCCTCCGCTCCGGCGGCGAGCCGGAAGTTGTGGAAGCGACCTGAGATAGCGCGCCTTGCCTGCAGTTCCCGGTCATCTTCGAACGACTGGTCCGCACCGACTTGCTCGGCTTCCCAGCTCGCCGAGTCCCCGACGCTCTGGGCGTGATGCTCGATCATGCCCGCCAGGGTGGAGAGGTGCGCGCCCGGAGTGTTGATATTGAAAAGCATGTCAACAAGGTGATCGATATATTTTAAGAGATCACTTGCGAAATTTTCACGAGAGTGATACGTTTTGCAATATCAAAAATTACTGACTATACATAGAAGTGCATTGATGATCTACGAGACTCAGGACATCGCCCGGAAACTGAAGGCAGCGCGCGAAGGCAAGAAGCTCAGCCAGCGTGCGCTCTCCGACAAGGCTGGCGTCCTCCAGGCGCAGATCTCGAAGATCGAGAACGGCACCGCCGACCTGCGGGTCTCGACCTTAGTGGCCCTTGCTCGCGCCCTGGACCTCGAGGTGGTGCTGGTGCCCCGTCAGGCTGTGGCCGCTGTCCAATCTATCGTGAGCGCCCAGACGCCTAGACCGCCGGCGTCACCGTCAAAGCTGGGCGCCCTGATCGAGGCGGAACGTCTTCGGAAAGTTCTGCTCAGCGCGAGCGATAAGGTCAAAGCCACGGAATACTATGCCCAGCTCCAGCGCTCTCTTCGCGATATTCAACGATTGCCGATCGCTCCGGGTGACCTCAAACAGTTAAGGACAATCGCTGGGAACCTCAAAGCCGTAGCCGGGCCAACAGCCGATCCGCAGGTCATTCGCGATGCGGCCGCTGCGGTCGGCGACCTACGCACGGCGCTTGCGGCGCGTGCTGCGGTCTCGCCCGCAATCGACAACGGCGCGCCGGCTTACTCCCTTGATGATGAGGATGCTGATGGCTGACGTGTCCGTCCTCGATGTCTTTCTGTACGGCGAACCTGTGGGTTCGCTCACACGCGTTGCGGGCGACCGCACGCTCTTTGCGTTCAACGAATCCTATGTGGCCGACCCGCAACGGCCTATCCTGAGTCTCGGGTTCAAAGACAAGCACGGCGGATTGTTGACCGACTTTCAGCCGACGCAAACGCGGCTTCTGCCGTTCTTCTCCAATCTGCTGCCCGAAGGACATCTGCGCGAGTATCTCGCATCGCGCGCCGGCGTGAATCCGCTGCGCGAGTTCTTTCTGCTACAGGCCCTGGGCGACGATCTGCCCGGCGCGATCACCGTCAAGCCCGCCGGTGTGGCGTCGCTGGATGATGACGGTGAATCCGCAGCGATGCGCGATGCGGAGAGACGCCAGGACGCGGCGCTCCGATTCTCGCTGGCCGGTGTGCAACTGAAGTTCTCTGCCATCGCCGCACCGGGCGGCGGACTCACGATCCCTGCCAGAGGCGTGGGTGGATCATGGATCATCAAGCTACCCTCGGCACGCTTTGCCAGCGTCCCCGAGAACGAATACTCGATGATGACCCTCGCGCGCTTCATCGGCATGGACGTTCCGGCCCTTCGGCTGGTTGATCCACGAACCATCCAGAACCTGCCAGCCGGGCTCGATCATCACGCAGGCCCCGCCCTCGCAGTCGAACGATTCGACCGGCTGGCCGACGGCCTGACCGTGCATATCGAAGACTTCGCCCAGGTCTTTCGCGAGTACCCGGAGCGCAAATACGAAAAAGCCAGCATGCGAAGTCTTGCGCGCGTGATTGCTGCCGAATGCCAGGAAAGCGATATCGTCGAATTCATCCGGCGCCTGACCTTCAACATGCTGATCGGCAACGCAGACATGCATCTGAAGAACTGGTCGCTGATCTACCCGGACCGGCGTGCCGCGGCACTCGCGCCCGCCTATGACTTTGTCTCGACGATCTCCTATCTCAAGGACGAGAAGGCCGCGTTGACTGTTAGCCGCAGCAAGTGCTTCGATGACTTCTCGATCGATGAGCTGTCGCATTTGGCCGCAAAGGCCATGCTGCCCGAAAAGCTCGTGCTCGACACCGCGCGCGAAACTGTCGCACTGTTTCATCAGCACTGGCAGGCCCAAAAGACCCATCTTCCCTTGAGCAATATGATCATCGAGGCCATCGAGCGCCATCTGAAGTCAGTGCCGATCGCCATGATCTAGCCATTTCAGCTCGATCGTCGCAGCCGAAACCAAACGTCGTAGTGACATCAATGTGCCTGGAGCGCCGGCTGTCGCATGCCCGTAAAGACGGCATCCCGCACAGGCTCCTGCGCGGGTGCGGGCTCGTTCGACTCCGGTAACGCCACGCGCCGATCCTCGAGATCGCCGATCGCAGTGCAGGCAGCCTTCATCACGCTGAGCGTCTCGGCTGACTCAGCCTGTGCGCCCGCGATGGCGCGGTCGATGGATTGTTCTACGGAGCGGCGGACGTCGCTATCACGCAGCCGGGCCAGTGAAAGGTCTTCGCCGCGATATTGGATATCGTGCAGTCCACTGCTTTCCAGGCGGGCGCGCTGTCGATTCTCGATCTGCGACGACGTGCCCGGCGCACTGTCATTGAAGCGGTCGCCAAGCGAGATCGAGGACCGAGGCGCGTTGACGAGCGCTTGCAGGGCGTCCATACGCGTGTGGCGCTCCGTCTCGAGATGATCAAATGCGTCGATGGCCTTGACCATACGTTGCAAGCCATCCCATTCGGGGCCAGCGGACCCTTCGCCTGCGGCGGACTGGATATGCTCACGAAAACCCGCCCGCTCTCAGGATCTCTGAGCAGGGCGGCGACGTCGATACGCGTGCCCGTGCGGTCGCGTATTTCGGTCAATCCAGCTTCCTGCAGAACGGCGTGCTGCTCGCGCGCTAGCCATCCCAGTCGATCCAGCGTCACGTTCACCTTCATGCGATCCGAACCCTGAAGCAGCCGTGCCTGCGCGAGCAGACCGGGAGCCATATCGGCGCCCGCATCGCGCAAGGCGCCGCGCACGCCACTGGCGATGAGCCCCATGGTCGGATCGAATGTCTCGGCCACCTGTACGCCCGCTTCAGCACGCCGTCCCTCGCGCAGCGCGGCAACACCGGGAATCGCATCGAGCGAGGCATGGGCATAGTCCGACACCGTGGGAGAAAGGCGGCCTTGCTCCGCGGCGCGCTGCTGGGCGAGCGCGACAATCCCCAGGCCGGCGACCGCGACCCCGGCGATCCCGCCCAGATGGCCCAAGCGCGCATGGGCGCGTTGGTAGTGCGAAGAAGGTGCTGACGGCTTTTCGAGGAAGCTCCGACCGGGCGGCAGCAGCTCGCGATATGGGCCGATCACACCGTTGCGGGCGACGGACTCCCGCAATGTGTGGCCGAGGTCGCGGTCGATGGCTTCGAGCTTGGCGAGATTCCCGCCTTTGATCGGCGTGCCAAACAGGTGGCTCAGACCAATGTCCCGAGCCACAGCAACGCCGTGAGGATCCAGCTTGTTTAGGCCTACCAGCTCGATATCAAGCAAGTGGACGTGCTCAAGCGCGCGCTCGATGCGCTCATGCGCGAATTGGCGAATTCGCCTAAGGGCGAGTAGCCGGATGCGGGCATCGATTCCGACTTCATCGATATAGCCGTATAGTCGCGCCACAGCACGAGTGTCTTGACGATCACAAGCTGATCACATGAAGAAGCCTCTTGCCATTGACGAAGCCGAGCGCGAGCGCGTGCGTGCCGCACTCGAACGCTACAAGTCCGATCATGGCGGCATCGGCAATCCCGAGCTGCAAGCGCGCATGGTGGCATTCCTGGTCTGTGAGGACAGCGACGTGCCGCTCTCCACCCTCCAGCGCTTTATGAAGGGGACGCACCGGACCTCCGACGAGATGATCCGGCGATACCAGAACTTCCTGAACGAGGCAGCCGCATCGCCACCCTACGAAACGATGGGCGAGGCCATCGTTTCGTTTTATTCAAACACCCTCAAGGCGAACCAGTATGCCCAGCTCAAGGGCATCATTCCCAGCCGCTTTGCACGCCGCTACCGCGTCTACGCGAAGGGAATCCGGAAGTATCTCGACCCGGAAAAACCGGTGCCTTATAAGGGCGTCCCCGTCTTCGATCCACCCCTGGCACCCGCCTTTCACATCCCCTACTCATGGTTGGAAACGACGCCGCTGGCGGGCACGCCGTTCCTGCGCGTGATCGAGCGCGTCGTGAACGAGACCCGCAACCCTCTCGTGACGGAGATTGAGGAAAACCTCGGCACCGTCGTGCAGGCGGTCTTTGAGGGTGTACTAGGTTTCGCGAGCGAAAGGCAGATCTTCGTCGCGACCTTGCGCGGGGCTCACCCGCTACGCTTCTTTCCTCGCCTTTACCTGCTCTACAACGCCAGAAGCGCAGACCCTGACAAGGCCGTGATCGACGGCGCCGCCTCACTTTCAGCGAAAATAGCGCCAAGCGCAATCCGGTGGAAGCCTTCGAGGTCAGACTCTTTCCTGTCCTCGACAGCCACTGGTACGCGACATCGACCAGCGTGCGATGAGGCACGAGCCCTTCGTCGGGAGAATCTACGTCTGTGGGGGATGGTAGACGTCTTTGTAAAGGCTGGCCGTGCTGGTGGCATTCCTAATGGTCTTGGCTCGTGTTCAAGGTTCGGGCGGCTGTGCACCTACACAATGTGCCCCCACTGCCTTCGGGCGTGATACTCGATCAGGGACGCCAAGGTAAGGTAGGTTGCGCCACGCCAGAGACGTTGCACTGACGTGAGGCATCGATGTAGCGGGTGCACCGCACATGAAAGCGATGCAACTTGCCATCTACTGTGCAGACCGTAACGGTCCGGTGGCCCTCAAGGCAGTAGCACTACAGGGCGTCGAACTTACGAAGGAGCGCAGCCTGAAGAGCGGAATCGTTGGGAAGCCGGGCCCCATAGTCAGCGATGTAGGCCAACAGGGCGGCCTGGAAGCTGTCGCGGTTGACAATCTTGTTCGCGACATCCATGAGTTGCCCTTGCAGCGCGTTCCCGCCCCAGATGCGCCAGCCGTTCTTGGTCTGTGCCTCATGCAGCAGCCCGCACCGCACACCTTCGTAGAAGTCCCACGCGGTTGCCTTGGTGAAGACGTCCTTGAACGGCTGACGTTCCGTGAGGAACGAGACGAACACGGGCCCGCTTTTAGAGTATTCGTACCGGCCCCGTAAGCTCCCCCGTCAAGTAGACAGTTCTAAAGTGGAGTTTTCGCCACGAGCAAACGCTCTCGGTAACGCGCTGGTGGCAGGCTTCCCAGCGCATCGTGCGGTCTGATCTCGTTGTATCGATTC
>JBFWXN010000154.1:0-6100 GCA_050187415.1 Hyphomicrobiaceae bacterium
CGGCGGGCGGGGCGTGCGAACGCAGACCGTCAATCTCGGCGCTTGGCGCTGGCTGCTTCTGGCATTCTGTCTGACAGTGGTCTTCTTCAGCGCCGTTGCTCCCGTCGGCGTACTGACGTTGAATGCATTCTCCAAAAGTTGGACCGATCCGCTGTCGTTCAGCAATCTCACGCTGATGCACTTCAATGCCGCCTTGTTCCAGGATCAGGTAGCGGTTCGCGGCATCATCAACAGCTTCAAGCTTGCCACCTCTGCGGCCGCGATCGCGGTCCTGATTGGCGCAGCCGTCGCCTATCTGGACTTGCGTACCAAAGTGCGAGGGCGCCGTCTGCTCGATTACCTTGCGATCCTTCCCCTCGGACTGCCGGGCACCGTCATGGCCGTCGGTGTTCTCCTGGCTTTCATCCGGTTGCCGATCCTCATTTACGGAACGCTCTGGATCCTGCTCATCGCGTATGTTGCGCGCTTTATTCCTCTGGCGACGCGCAGCGCCAACGCGACATTCCGTCAGATCGATCCCTCACTCGAAGAGGCGGGCCGCATAACCGGCGCGTCATGGTTCCACGCGATCCGTCGCATTCTGATGCCGTTGTCGCGCCCGGGTCTTCTCGTCGCTTTCCTGCTCGTCTTCATTCCTGCTTTCGGCGAGCTGAGTGCGACGATCCTGCTCTACACTGGCGGCACCGAGACCATTGCCATTGCCATTTATCGGCTCAACGATCTGGGCCAGCTCGAAGTCGTGTCGGCGCTGGCCGTGTTCACGATCTTCGTCGTGCTTACCTTGGCCGCGTTTGTCAGTTGGCTCTCCGGCTCAAGCTGGTCGTCCGGCGAAACTCCCGCTGTGCGAGGCTAGCACGATGGCGTTCATCGAAATTGCCGGCATCGACAAGAGTTTCGGTAGCTTCAAGGCGCTGAATGGCATTGAGCTTGCCATCGCGGAACGTGAATTCGTCACGTTCCTTGGCCCCTCGGGCTGCGGCAAGACCACAATGCTGCGCACGCTCGCGGGCTTCCTGACGCCTGACCGGGGTACCATCCATGTCGGGGGCAAGCTCATCTCTTCGCACCAGGCAGTAGTACCGCCGGAACAGCGGCGTATGGGCATGGTGTTTCAGAACTATGCCATATGGCCGCACATGTCCGTGTTCGACAACGTGGCCTTCGGTCTCCGCTTGCAGAAAGTAGCACGTTCCGAGACCGCAGAGCGTGTTTCGCGCGTTCTCGATGCAGTGGGCTTGATGGGATTGGAGAAGCGCCATCCAGGCCAGTTGTCAGGTGGTCAACAGCAGCGCGTCGCGCTCGCGCGGTCCCTGGTCGTCGAGCCGTCAATCCTCCTTCTCGACGAGCCGCTGTCGAACCTCGATGCCAAGCTGCGCGAGCGTATGCGCACCGAGCTCAAGGGCCTCCAGCGCCGTACCGGCATCACGTTCATATACGTGACACATGATCAGGCGGAGGCGATGGCGCTCTCGGACCGCATCGTTGTCTTCAATCAAGGTGCCGTACAACAAGTTGGTACGCCCCGTGATGTCTACGAACGGCCTGCCAACCTTTTCGTTGCCGACTTCATGGGGCTCGTCAACAAGCTGCCCGGTACCGTCATGGAGTGCCGCGATGGTTGTGCCCGCATACAAATCGGCAAACAGACAATAGAGGTGCGCGCGGCTAACGGTCTGGAGCCGGCAGGTGCGGTGGTGGTGGCTGTCAGGCCGGAAGCTATCAGTCTCGGCGCCACTGACGACCTCGCCGGCAGGAACGTGCTCACCGGTACGCTCGTGGAGAGCACCTTCCTCGGCAACATTATCGACCATCAGGTCGACGTCGACGGTGTATCGGTGCGCGTGCAGGGCGACCGCCGACAAGCTTATACGTCAGGCACAAACGTCATCCTGAATATCCCGATCAACGAATGCGTCGCCATGCGCGGCGATCCAGCTCAATAGGACAATGCGTGAGCAAGACTCCAAGAAATCTGCTGTTCATCATGTCGGACGAGCACAGCAAGCGCGTGCTCGGATGCTACGGAAATCCACTGATACGAACGCCCAACCTCGATAAGCTGGCGACCAAGGGCGTTCGTTTCAGCGACGCTTACTGCAACTCACCGATCTGCGTTCCGTCCCGCGCCAGTTTCCAGACCGGCCGCTACGTTCACGACATCCGTTTCTGGGACAATGCCATTGCCTACGATGGCAGCGTTCCGTCCTGGGCGCATCGCCTGAAGGCAGCAGGTCATCGGGTGGATTCGATCGGCAAGCTGCATTTCCGCAGCGACCGCGACGACAATGGCTTCACCAAGGAACACATGCCGCTCCACGTGGTCGAGGGCATCGGCGATCCCATCGGCATGCTGCGCGACCCGCCTCCGCCCCGGAAGGCGGCGCTGCGGATGGCCGCTGACGCTGGCTGCGGCGATTCAACATACCAGGGTTACGACGACCGCATCACGACTGCTGCCGAGGAGTGGCTGCAAGAGCGCGCGGCGTGTCGAGACGAGAAGCCGTGGACGTTGTTCGTGTCGCTCGTCTGCCCGCACTTCCCGCTGATCGCCCGACCCGAGTGGTACAACCTTTATCCCGAGGACAAGGTGCCGTGGCCAGGTCTGTACGACGAAGCCGATCGGCCGGATCATCCCTACGTGAAAGCTATACGCGCCTGCCAGATCTATGATCAGGGTTTCGACGGCTCGAGAAAGGTGCGCAAAGCCATTGCGGCCTATTACGGCCTCGTCAGCTTCGTCGATCAGAATGTCGGACGGCTCATGAAGGCGCTCGAAGCCAACGGATTGTCCAGCGATACGCGCATCATCTACACGAGCGACCACGGCGACAATCTGGGCACGCGGGGACTGTGGGGCAAATCGAATATGTACGAAGAGTCCGCCGCCGTGCCGATGATCATGGCAGGCCCGGATGTCCCGCAGGGCGTTGTGTGCACCGAACCAGTCTCTCTCGTCGACTGTTTCCCGACCATCATCGACTGCGCGGGCCTCGAACCGCACCCGGATGATCGCAACCTTCCCGGCGTGCCGCTGCTCGATATCGTCGGCGGCCGGGCACTAAAGCGTACGGTGCTGAGCGAATATCATGCCGCAGGCTCTGCCACGGGCGCCTTCATGATCCGCAAGGGCAAGTTCAAGTACGTCTACTACGTTGGCATGCCGCCGCAATTGTTCGATCTCGAAGCCGATCCGTATGAGACGCGGGATCTCGGGCGAGACCCCGGCTACCGCGGTTTCGTCGCCGATTGCGAGGCTGCCTTGCGCAAGGTGGTCGACCCTGAAGCTGCCGACGCACAGGCGCGCAAGGACCAAGCTGCCAAGATCGCGGCGCTTGGTGGGCGCGAAGCCATTCTTGCCAAGGGCAGCTTCGGCTATTCCCCCGTGCCCGGAACCAAGCCAGTCTATAACTAGGGCCAAGCTTTGAACCACCTGCAGAGCGAAACTGTGTCTGCTACCGGCTCGTGCTGCAGTAACGGCTTGCGGCACGCGGAGCCGCATGCCGCGGCACAGCCTGTGTCCACCTCAAGCCGCGTGGCGCCTCCCGATCGCACGGTCCGCATCCGCGGCGGCCGGATTCGGGTGGGCGATGACGCCAGTCCGCTGCCGCAGGACGGTGAAAGCCCCTCTCGAACGGTCAAGGTCAAGCCGTTCGCAATCGACCCTTATGCTGTTACCAACGCGTGGTTTGAAGAATTCGTGAACGCCACCGGTTACCGCACCGACGCGGAACGGTTCGGTTGGTCGCTGGTATTCAAGGACTTTGCCGCCGGCGTGTCCGGCGCTGTCGCCTTGTCTGAGGCTCCGTCGTGGTGGCGCCGGATCGATGAGGCCTGCTGGAGCCATCCGGAGGGGCCGGCGTCCTCCATTGCCGGTCGGCGCGATCACCCGGTCGTGCATGTTTCCTGGAACGACGCTGTGGCATTCGCAGCCTGGGCCGGCGGGCGCCTGCCGAGCGAAAACGAGTGGGAATGCGCGGCGCGCGGCACGTTGCAGGACGCGCGCTTTCCCTGGGGAGACGAAGAGCCCGACGATGACGGCTTCCAACCTTGCAACATCTGGCAAGGTGAATTCCCCGTGCGCAATATCTGCAAAGACGGGTTCGCCGGCACGGCGCCGGTCGGCAGTTTCGCACCGAACAGCACGGGATTGTTCAACATGGTCGGTAATACTTGGGAATGGTGCACCGACGCCTTCCGCGTGCGGTCGATTGCGCGGCAGGCCCGCCAACGCAATGACGCCGCACGCGCCGCTGGCGAACGCGTACTCAAAGGCGGTTCCTACCTTTGCCACCGTTCCTACTGCTATCGCTACCGCATAGCGGCGCGGACGGGCGTCAGCCCGGACAGTTCCACCGGACATGTCGGTTTCCGGCTCGCGTTCGACGTCTAGCGGACCTCATCCACCTCGCTCACCAACGACCAACATCAGCCCCACGGACACCAATGCGCCCTCACAATCTCGTCGTGATCATGTCGGATGAGCACCACCCGCGCGCCATGGGTGCTGCAGGTCACCCCTTTGCCATCACCCCGAACTTGGATCGCCTTGCGGCACGCGGCACCCGTTTCACGGCCGCCTACTGCAATTCGCCGATCTGCGTTCCGTCGCGGGCTTCGTTTGCGACAGGCCGCTACGTGCATGAGCTCGGCACATGGGACAATGCCATGGCCTATGACGGCTCGGTGCCGGGATGGGGGCACGCATTGCAGAAGACCGGCCACCGCGTGGATTCGATCGGCAAGCTGCACTATCGCAATGCTGAGGATCCGACCGGCTTCGACCACCAGTACCATCCGATGCACATCTACGGCGGATACGGCATGGTCTGGGGAGCACTGCGCGACGGTACGATCGATTTCACAGAGCGCGCCCATGTCATGATGGATCCCATCGGCGCGGGCACCTCGAAGTACAACATCTACGACGATCGCATCGCGACCGAAGCGGAGGACTGGATCGCCCAGGCGGCGAGCGAGAAACAAGAGCGGCCGTGGGTCCTCTTCATCGGATTTGTGGCGCCTCATTTCCCGCTGACGGTTCCGCAGGACATTCTCGATCTCTATCCCCCGGACAAGATGCCGTATCCCCGGCTGCATCCGAAGCACGGGCATGCCCGCCATCCCTGGCTCGAAGACTGCCATCGCCGCCATCCCGTCGATGATGCTCTCGATGACGACCGCCGCCGTTTGGCGACTGCCTGCTATTATGGCTTGTGCACCTGGGTCGATCGTCAGGTTGGCCGTGTTGTCAACGCCCTGGATCGCGGCGGGCTAAGCGAGAGCACGCGCGTCATCTACACCAGCGACCACGGCGACAATATCGGCGCGCGTGGCATGTGGGGCAAGAGCACCCACTATGACGATGCGGCCGGCGTACCGATGATCGTGTCCGGACCGGAGGTGCCCAGTGGGCGGGTTTGCCAGACACCTGTCAGCCTGGTTGATCTCGCGCCGACCATCCTGCACGCCGTCG
Source organism: Hyphomicrobiaceae bacterium (assembly GCA_050187415.1). Classification (GTDB taxonomy): domain Bacteria; phylum Pseudomonadota; class Alphaproteobacteria; order Rhizobiales; family Hyphomicrobiaceae. The sequence goes on from JBFWXN010000154.1 coordinate 5,474, forward strand.
GTCAAGATCCCTACAGTTGGACTGCGGGCAAGCTGCCCGGGAAATCACTTCTCGAAATCTACGGTCAGCCGACCGATCCGGCCCGTACGGTATTCTCGGAGTACCACGCGTTCGGTTCTCCCAGCGCCGCATTCATGCTGCGCAACGGTCGTTACAAATACAACTACTACGTCGGCTATCCCGCAGAGTTGTTCGACCTCGGCATCGATCCAGGCGAAGAACATGATCTGGCCGCCGACCCGAGATATTCAACCATCGTTTCGGGCCTGGAAACCCAGCTCCGCGGGCTCCTCGATCCTGAAGCCACAGACGCTCGCGCCAAGGCCGATCAGGCGGCTCTGATAGCGCGCTTCGGGGGGCCGGAGAAGGCCATGAACATCGGCGCCCCCGGTGCCACACCAGCTCCTGTCTAGATGCAAGAGCTCAAAAAGCCGATGAGCTGATGATGCTCGCGACGAGCACTGAGCGTCTCAGTGTCTTCGAGGTTGGAGAGATAACTCAGATCGCGGGCGCCCTATTCGCCGCACTCGGCAAGGCCGGTCAGTCGTGCAATGTCGCGCAGCCTAACCTCGTTGCTTCGCGGCAGCTCGATCAGATGCTGGAGCTTAAGCTTAGTGAACGTGCGAC
>JBFWXN010000155.1:0-5934 GCA_050187415.1 Hyphomicrobiaceae bacterium
TGTGCTGTGTGCTGCCGCCGACCCGCAGGGTGCCGGCCTGTCCGCCCTTCAGCGCTCGGGCGCGTTCGGCAAACGACTCCGCTTCCTGCAGCAGCCGCCTGCCGCGATGCAACAGGTCTTCCCCTTCCGGCGTCAATTTGATTCGTCTGCCGAGGCGATCAAAGAGCAGAACCCCAAGCGATGCTTCCAAGGCCTGGATCTGGCGCGATGCCGCCGGTTGACTGAGATACAGGCCGCGCGCGCGGACAAAGCTCTCCGCCTCGGCAATCGCAACAAAGGTTCGCAGTTGGGTCAGGTTCGAAGCAGGCTCGAGAGATCGCGATCTGTATGTCTTTTGCGCCAATGCCAGCGACAGCGTGTTCACGGTCCACCCGAGCTTGTTTGGCAAGAAGCTGCGGGAGGTCAAAGACAAGAACGGAAAAGCGCTGGGCGAAGAGATGATGACCGTGGCAACGGAGGGCAAATTCAACGTGGTGACCTATTATTGGCCACGCCCCGGCGCCAATACGACACCGGTGGAGAAGGTCAGTTTCGTTACCAGAGTCGCCGATCAGGTCTGCGGTGTGGGATACTACAAGTAGCATGTGGCGTCGGGGGCTTCGCGGTGTCCGCGGGGCCCCCGATCCTGGCGCTGGTGTTGAGCAATGCTCTTTGCGCAGGAGGGACACGATGCTGGATCTGGAAAAACTCGTCGAGGACTGTCGCGCAGCCGTCGCGATGGATCCCACGCACCGGACAGTGGCAGAGGTCATCAAAAAAGCCTTCGAGGCTCCGGCCGCAGTGCTGGCAGCTGTAGGCGAACCTCAAGCGAGCGGGCTTGTGCCCATCTATGCGTCCCGCACGCTTACGATCCTCAACGTGATTTGGAAGCCGAACATGACCGTACTGCCGCACAACCACAGAATGTGGGCGGTGATCGGCATTTACGGCGGGCGCGAAGACAACATCTTTTGGCGCCGCGTCAAGGATGATCCCTCCGGGCGCATCGAGGCGCGTGGAGCAACAGCGCTGTCGACGGGTGACGTCACAGCGCTCGGCATCGATGTCATTCACTCGGTCACCAATCCGATCTCGAAACTGACCGGAGCTCTCCACGTTTATGGCGGCGACTTCTTTGCTGCTGAGCGCAGCGAGTGGGACGCGGAGCACCTGACGGAAGGTTCGCTCGATATTGCCAACACAAAGGCTCTGTTTGGCTGATGCGGATGCGTTCGGGGCTTGAGCACGTGGGGGAAGGTCTTGTGCAGCGGCCTGTTGCGCAAGTTACGAAAGACACGCAGGCTTGCCTTATGCCGCGGTAGATCCGCCAGCACCTGGACCCCAAAGCAGACAGAAGCCCCTCAGATTCTGGATTGCCCTGCAGCGGCGAAACGCTCGGCACCTACGGCACCCGCTCCGACCTCCAAACGCCGTCGCTGCGCTGAACAAGCCTCCAATCCCGCGTTCCAACCTGTGTTCCCTTTGCTGTGCGGTAAGCGGGAACACGCAGGTGAATGGTGTCGCCGACGCGATGGTATTCCGAAATCACCGTCACTCCGTCGCCGAACTCCACGAGACATTGCGTTCCGGTTGTCCCATCGTCCTCGACGATGACGCGACCGCCTCGGAAGCCATGGCTGTGGGGAAACGCGAAGCGCATATCGGACCTGCGTGGCAGCGACTGATTCTATTTCACCGAAAGGACGGCTACCCGTGAAAAGCGGTGAGATCGGGGAAGGTCGCCAGCGCGAATTATTCTGCCGAAGCAGCGACATCCGTGACGAGGTGGAACAGGCAATCGCCGCGCTCGCAGCGGGCCGGCATCCGTTTGCACAGGACGAGCCCCGACCGCGCAAACCTGAGTTCGTCCGGCTTCTGCCACGGCGTGTGCGGGAAATGGACGCGTGCGGCAAGCGTTCCCGCTTCGACCTCGGCGCCGATATCGACAAGCGGCTCGAAAACACCGCTGTTCGAGGCGTAGACATAGTAGTCTTCGCCGCCGAGTTCCGTGATCCGTGTCGGAGAAGCGTCGGGAACGGGCAGCCCTTTGAGCAAACCGACGTGAGCCAGGACACGCCGTATGCCGTTCTCTGCGACGCTCATGGAATGCGGAGTGACCAATCCGCCGCCGCCAAGCTCCGTTCCGATCATCGCGACGCCCTGGCGCTTGCTTGCCGAATTGAGGGTGCGTCCCCCGCCCTGCGGGGCCTCTGCAATGTAGCTGACAGGTGCCCCGAAAGCCTTGATCAGCCCCAACAGCACCTCCATGCGCGACGTATCGGGATGGCGGATGGTGAGGGCGCTCGGCAAGTATTGCAGCGAGCTGCCGCCTGAGTGGAGATCGAGCCCAAAGTCAAATCCGGGCAGCAGAACATGCTCGATCCAGTAGGCGATCTGTTGCGTCACAGTGCCGTTTTCGTCTCCGGGGAAGGAGCGGTTGAGGTTGCCCTCGTCGATGGGCGAAGTGCGCGTCGATGCCATGACCGCCGGGAAGTTTGCTGACGGAAGGACGACGAGGCGCCCCCTGACGTGTTTCGGCTCGAGCTCGCGGATGAGCTTTCCGGTTGCAATCTGCCCTTCCCATTCGTCGCCATGATTTCCGCCCACCAGCACGACATTCGGCCCGTCTCCATTGCGGATGCGTACGATCGGTATGGGGATGAAGCCATAGGCCGAGCGATGCACCGAATGGGGAACGCGTAGAAACCCGGTCGACTTGCCCTCGGCGTTGAGGTCGATATCGGCGAACAGCCGGCTTACCGCCGCAAAGTCGATCTGCTTCCCATCGGAGCCCGTGGTCGTCATGCCTGTCTGTCTCCTCGGTGTGTTTCCAGGGAATGATCTCAGGCTTTGTCAGATCGGCTCGGTCCACAGGCGCTCCTCAAGCAGCGCCTTGGCGACTGCGCCGGCTATCGCAGCGAGAAGTCGATCGCCCTTTTCAGCCGTTGCCGCATGAGACTCGCCGATCACCCCATTGAGCGAGCGCGTGCCGATCTGTCGCCACCTGAAGACCCCGGTATTGACGCCAGGAATCGCGGCGAGCCCCGGAACGAGATCGCCGCGTATCTGCGGCAGGGCGTCCCGGTCGATGGTCTCCGGCGCGACGGCCAGCATCATCGACGTTTCGGCCTCGCAGGCATGGAGGAGGTGCGTCTGCTTCTCCAAAATGGCTGCAATCTCGCTTTGGGCGATATTCCAGTATGTGCCGCCGGCCACCGGCACGCGATGCTTGGGGGTGTATTCGGAAATGAATGTATAGATGCCGTCGGTGTTGCCGCCGTGCCCGTTGAGGATGAAGATCCGCCGGAATCCGGCGCGTGTGATGGAATTGCACGCGCAGCCAAGCACGGCGGCCATGGTCGGATAGTCCAGCGTGATGGTGCCGTTGAGCGAGACATGATGCTCGCTCATGCCGTAGGGAATTGTCGGTGCCACGATCGTCAGGTGTGATGCCTGCATCAGGCGCGCCGCACGGAGCGCAACTTCGGTCACGAGTCGGGAGTCGACCTGGGTCGGAAGATGAGGTCCGTGCTGTTCGGTCGATCCGATCGGCACAATGACGATGGCGTTTTGCGCAGCGAGCCGCGCGATCTCGGCGGCCTTGAGGCGCGACCATTCGATCTCGCTCATGAGAAACTCCGAAACGAAAGATGAGTGATTGCAGCCTGTTGATACCGAGGCATACGAGGGCGGCACGAAGCGCCACCCTCGTGTTGGATCCTCAGAGCGTCGGGAGCGCCGGCATCGACATGCCGAGCCACTTCTTGTGCAGACGGTCGAGCTCACCGTTCATCGTGTTGAAGAAGATGAAGCTGTTGAGCCACTGCAGCAGCGCAAACTCGCCCATTTTCACGCCCATGTGGCACGGGCTGCGCCGGATGACGAACTTGGTCTCGAACTCCTTACCCGGCGCACGCTTTATCAGATCGGGGATGATGAGACTGTTGGTCGCGAACAGATCGGCCTGGCCGGTGATATAGGCTGTCGCTGCGGTCGCATCGTCCTCCGTCCGCATGATGGTTGCCTTGGGGTTCATCGCGGCGAGGCCGAGATCCTGCGTGGTCCCCTTGGCGGCCACGACCTTGTAGTTGCCAAGCTCTGCGGCCGACTTCACGGCGATACTCTTCGGACCGAACACGCCAAGATGCGTATCCGCGTAGGGAGCCGTGAACATGATCTGCTTTGCGCGTTCAGGCGTGAGTCCCATCACCGAGATCGTGATGTCCACTTTGTCGGTCAGCAGATAGGGAATGCGGTTCGCGCCCGTCACCTGCTGCAGCTCCACCTTCACGCCGAGCGCCTTGCCGACCATTTCAGCGAGATCGATGTCGAAGCCTTCGGGTTTGCGGTCTGCGTTGAGTGAGCCGAATGGCGGCACATCGAGCGGCACGGCTATGCGAACGACGCCCTTGCTAAGGATGTCGGCAAAGGCATCCGCGCGTGCATCCATGCTGCCGAGGCCGACGGCGAGTCCTATGGCGGCGAACGTTGCGATGATCAGGCGTCTCATGTTGTCCTCCTCCGGTGTGTCGGTGATGGTTCGTTAGTGAAGCACGGCATCGAGAAACGTCCTGAGTTCGGGGGTGCGCGGGCTGCCCAGGACGTCGGCAGCGCGCCCTTCCTCATGAATGCGACCCTCATGCATGAAGATGAGCCGCGTTGCGACCCGCCGCGCAAAGCCCATCTCGTGTGTCACGAGCATCATCGTCATGCCTTCGCCAGCGACCTGCTCGAGGACCTTGAGGACTTCTCCAGTAAGCTCGGGGTCGAGTGCGGAGGTGATCTCGTCAAACAGCATGAGCTGCGGCTGCATCGCGAGAGATCGCGCGACCGCGACGCGTTGCTGCTGGCCACCTGAAAGCTGGTCCGGATAGGCATCGATCTTGTCGGCGAGGCCAACGCGGACGAGCGCGGCTTCGGCGAGCTTGCGGGCACTTTTCTGGTCCGTGCCTCGCACGACACGGGGGGCAAGCGTGATGTTCTTCTCAACCGAGAGATGGGGGAACAGATTGTAGCTCTGAAAGACTATGCCAACGCGTTGACGCAGCTTGCGAAGGTCCGTCGCTGGGTCATTGACGGCGGTCTCGTCGAAAAGAATGCGGCCGCCCTGGATCGTTTCGAGACCATTGATACAACGCAACATCGTGCTCTTGCCCGACCCCGAGCGACCGATCACAGCAATGATTTCTCCACGCTCAACTTTGAGCGATACGCCATCGAGCACCGTATGGGTGCCAAAGCGCTTGACCACGTTGTGGAGCTCAACGAGCGACACGTAGGTTCCTTTCGAGGTAGCGGCTCCACTGCGTGAGCGGGAAGCACATGGCGAAGTAGATGGCCGCGACCGTGATGTAGACGCTGAACGGCCGGTAGGTAGCCGCGTTGGTGATCTGGCCCTCACGCGTCAGCTCGATGAAGCCGATGACGGCGGCAAGCGAGGTGTTCTTGATGAGCTGCACGAGAAATCCGACCGTGGGTGGAATCGCGATGCGAACGGCTTGCGGGACGATGATGTGGCGAAGCTGCTCGATGAAGCTCAGGCCGAGCGCGGAACCTGCCTCCCATTGCTGGGGTGGAATTGCGATAAGGCAACCGCGCCAGATTTCGCCGAGGAAGGCGCCGGCATAGATCGAGAAGGCAACGGCCGCTGCAACCCAGGCCGATACTTGAAGGCCGGTGAAAATCGGCAGGCCGAAGAAGAAGACGAACAGCCATGCGAGCAGCGGAATGCCCTGCACGAGATTGACGTATGTGGCTCCGATGATCTTGAGCGGTCTGAACGGCGAGACGCGCATCAGCGCGACGATGAGGCCCGCGATCCCGCCCCCTACAAAAGCGAGCGCGGTGAGTGCAAGAGTCCATCGCGCCGCGAGGAGCAAGTAGTACACGTCGGTGATGCCGAATTCGCGGATCATCGGCGCCCGAATGCCAGTTGACCGATGCCGACGAACGCAA
>JBFWXN010000156.1:0-5898 GCA_050187415.1 Hyphomicrobiaceae bacterium
AATGACGGAAGGGGTTCTGAATTTGGGATTTCATGGCGACTCGCGGCGATAGACAAGGAGACGATCGGGCCCGAGCCCACGCTGTCGCGCGGGGACGGCCAAGAGCTTGTAGCGCGCGAAATAGGCGTCCCGATCACCCGTGATCACCGGAATGGTCGCGGCATCGGGGGCGCTGCTCCCCAAGATCAGGCAGACCTCGTCAACGAGACCGGCGGCAAGAAACGCGTACCACACGGTGGGGCCGCCCTCGACGAGGATGCGTGTCAGGCCGTTATTGGCAAGCGTCGCGAGCAGGCCTTCGATATCGAGCGAAGCGCCGTCCATCGTACCGGCATCGAGCAGCATCGCATCGCCGTGCGCTGCGCCATCGTCCATCACGTCGAGAGCCGCTGCCACCCAGACGCGCGGCTTCGTTGCCGCCTGCCGATAAACCTTCGCCGTCGGCGACGTGCGCAGCCTCGTGTCGAGCACGATCCGATCGGGTGAGCGCGCGGCGAGGCCCGGCAGACGGCAGGTCAATTCAGGATCGTCCGAAATAACCGTCCCGGCGCCGACCAGGATGGCGTCGGCCCTGGCGCGCAGCAGATGAGCGTAGGCGCGCGCCTCAGGCCCCGTGACCCAGACCGGCGCGCCGTCGCCCGCAGCAACACGCCCGTTCGCATCGAGCGCCATCTTGAGCTGTACAAACGGCCGTTCCTCGGTTTGCCGGAGGATGTGTCCAAGGGTGACCCAGCGCGCCTCGTCGGCGAGATAGCCGACATCGACCTCGATGCCCGCCGCCCGGAGCTGTGCGAAGCCCCGGCCCGAGACGATCGGATTGGGGTCCGGAATGGCGCAGACCAATCGGCTGATACCGACCGAAACGAGCGCATCTGCGCAGGTCGGAACGCGGCCGGTGTGCGCGCACGGCTCGAGCGTCACGTACATCGTCTTGCCGCGTGCCCGCGGCCCCGCGCGCCGCAGCGCCTCTTTCTCGGCGTGCGGCCGGCCACCGGGCTGGGTCCATCCGCGACCGAGTATCTCACCGGTGCTTTCGTCGACAACCACGGCCCCGACCGACGGGTTGGGCGCAGTCGTACCGAGGCCGCGCCGTGCCATGCGCACCGCGATGGCCATCATCTCCGTGTCCAGGCGTTTCCTGCTCTTGTCGGCCATGGTGCTCAATGCTTGCGGCCGGCAACGTCGGGAACAACGACGTCGCCCGAGGGAAGTGCGACTTTGGGCGTGCTCGCGATCTCACCCAGCACTTCCTGGAAATCGGCCGCCTCGCGGAAGTCGCGGTAGACCGAGGCAAAGCGCACATATGCGACGGCATCCAGCCCGCGCAGCGCCTCCATGACCAAACCACCGATCACCGATGACGGGAGCTCGGCCTCGCCCATGCTCTCGAGCTGGCGGACGATGCCCGAGATCAGGCGCTCGATCCGGTCGGGATCGACGGGCCGCTTGCGCAGTGCCACCTCGATCGACCGGGCCAGCTTCTCCCGGTCGAACGGCATGCGTCGCCCCGACCGCTTGATGATCAGGATCTCGCGCAGTTGCACGCGCTCGAACGTGGTAAAACGGCCACCGCAGTCCGGACAGACGCGACGCCGCCGGATGGACATGTTCTCCTCCGTCGGGCGGCTGTCCTTCACCTGCGTATTCTCGCCCGAGCAATAGGGGCAGCGCATCAAGCGTTCTCCATCGAGCAGGCGCCCATACCCGGACGCCCGAGCCAGCCCCGTCCTTCGGCCCACGCGAGCCGAGGTCTACGGTCCACCTCAGTTGTAGATCGGGAACCGGGAGCAAAGGGCCATCGCTTCTTCTTTCACCCGATTCTCGACCTGGGCGTCTCCCGAATCGCCATTCCGGGCGAGGCCATCGAGCACGTTGACGATCATACGACCGATTTGCTCGAACTCGGCAACACCGAAGCCGCGGGTCGTCCCCGCCGGAGTACCGAGACGCACACCCGATGTGACGAACGGAGACCGCTTGTCGAATGGAATACCGTTCTTGTTGCATGTGATATGCGCACGACCGAGTCCGGTCTCGGCGGTTTTGCCGGTGACAGTCCGGGGGCTCAGGTCCACGAGCATCAGGTGATTGTCGGTCCCGCCCGCGACAATGGGGTAGCCGCCGGCTTCGACGGCCTTGGCGAGCGCCTTGGCATTATCAACGACCGCTTGCGCGTAGGACTTGAAATCGGGATGCAGCGCTTCGCCCAGTGCAACGGCCTTGGCCGCGATGATGTGCATCAGCGGACCGCCTTGCAGGCCCGGAAACACGGCGGAATTGATCTTCTTCGCAAGACCCTCGTCGTTGGTGAGAATAAGTCCGCCACGCGGGCCGCGCAGAGACTTGTGCGTGGTCGAGGTGACGACGTGGGCATGCGGCACCGGCGACGGGTGCACGCCCCCCGCAACCAGGCCCGCGATATGCGCCATGTCCACCATCAGGTAGGCACCCACTTCGTCCGCGATCTCGCGGAAACGCTGCCAGTCCCAGACCCGCGAATAGGCCGTGCCGCCCGCAATGATGAGCTTGGGCTTGGCTTCCCGTGCCAGCTTGGCGACGGCATCCATGTCGATGATCTGGTCCTCGGCCCTCACACCGTAGGGCACGACCTTGAACCACTTGCCGCTCATGTTGACCGGCGACCCGTGCGTCAGATGCCCGCCCGCATTGAGATCGAGACCCATGAACGTATCGCCGGGTTGCAGCAGCGCCAGGAACACGGCCTGGTTCATCTGGCTGCCGGACGAAGGCTGAACGTTGGCGAATGCGGCCCCGAACAGCTTTTTAGCCCGCTCGATCGCCAAGGTTTCGGCCTCGTCCACGAACTGGCACCCGCCGTAGTACCGTTTGCCCGGGTAGCCTTCGGCGTACTTATTGGTCATGACCGAGCCGGCCGCCTCGAGCACGGCCCGCGACACGATATTCTCGGAGGCGATAAGCTCGATCTCGGTACGCTGGCGGCCGAGTTCACGCTGGATGGTGCCGAAGAGCTCGGGGTCCGCGTCCGCGAGTGACGTCGTAAAGAAGGCGGTCGAGGCAGCACTCGGCGTCCTGGCGGTCATATCGGGCTTCCCATTCTGATCGATCGCGCGGCATTACCATGTTGCCTGGGCCCGCAACAAGCTGCGGATGCGCCCCGCCCGAGGCGGAACCCAGCCATGGCTAATCGCTCCCGACCGGTCTGACGCGCCCCGACCACCGGCGCGGCCGTTTGTCCGACCTGGTCGCGGAGACAATCACAGGATTGATGCAACATGATGTGCCGCAGGGCTGCGTCGCTCTATTGCGGCGGCCTGCAATCGAGGGCAGTCTCACGAACGCAGAGCCTGACGTCTGGAGTGTCTCGACATGGCGCGCATTCCCCTTCTCGACGAAAGCGATCCCGAGCTACCCGCATCCGCGAGGGCGGCTCTCCAGGTCGCCGGGCAAGCCCGTGGGCGCGTACTCAACGTCTATCGGGCGTTGGCCAATCGGCCGGCGGCATTGGTGGTGCTCACCCAGTTCCTACAAACGGTCTACCGCGCCGACTCGACGCTCGAACCTCGCCATGGCGAACTCGCGTACCTGACGGCAACCGCCGTGAACGACTGCTTCTATTGAATACCGACACACACTGTGCTCGGTCGGAGCCTGGGACTGACAGAAGATCAAATGCGCTACCTGACCGCCGATGATCTGCCGGCGGATGTGTATGCGCCGGCCGAAGCCGCAATCGTTCGTTATGCTCAAAAATCGACACGGCTCCAACCGATCGACGACGGGCTCTATGGCGAGCTGGCGCGTCACTTTTCCAAGGAGCAGATCATCGACCTTTGCCTCACGGTGGGGCTGAGCAACATGATCAATCGCTTTCACGCGACCTTTCGAACGGATGTGGACGACGCGATACGCAGCGAGGCCGAGGCAGGTGACCTGACGCACGGCGCCTGCCCGATACCTCGACCCAAGCAGCCTTCTTAGCTGCGGACACCGATGGGAGCCATGAGCAAACGAACGCGAGTGACGACATGCTGACAATCTACGGAAACGATCATTCGAGCTGCGCCCAGAAGGTCTTCTGGTGCGCTGAAGAGCTGGGGCTACCCTACAAACGCATCGACAAGGGTGGTGCCTTCGGCGGCCTCGGCGACCCCGACTACGTGAAGCTCAACCCGAACCGTCTTATTCCGACCATCGACGACGATGGATTTGTGCTGTGGGAATCGAGCGCCATTCTCTGCTATCTCGCGTCACGATACGGCAAGGGCACGCTTTACCCGGCGGATGACTGCGCGCGCGGCGAGGCGTATCGCTGGATCTTCTGGCAAACCGGCACGGTCCGGGGCTCCATCATGCCGCTCTACATGCAGTGGCGCGTCTGGAAGCCCGCCTACCGGCATCTCGAAGAGCTCGAGGGCCACAGGCGGAACATGGAGTTCAACTGGCGGATCGTCGAGAAGCATCTCTCGGACAACGCCTGGCTGGCAGGTGACGACTTCAGCATGGCCGACATCCCGATGGGGATCATGGCGCACTGGTGGTACAGCTTCCCGATCGAGCATTTCGATCTGCCCCACGTGCGCCGGTGGTATCGGCGTTTGCTGGAACGGCCGGCCTTTCAAAAAAGTGTCGTCGCCCCACTCGCGCACGCCGACTGAAGCGGTCGCAGGCCAAAAAGCGGCTCGGCCGCGCGTGGCCATGACGAGGTTGGTCGGACGAGCGACCAGGATCATGACTCGGTGGAAGTGATCGCCGCCCGGGTCGGGCGCGATCTTGGACCGCGCTCGGTCGCGCTCGCCTGTCAACGGCCCAGTCCCATGAGCGAGATGCTCCTTGGAAGGGCTGCCGAAATCCGGCATTGTCTCGGCCACGGCGCAAATGGGCGATGACATGCGATTGAAATTCCACACTCTTGACGTGTTCACGACCAAACGCTTCGGCGGCAATCCGCTCGCCGTGGTGCTTGATGCCGATGCACTCGAAACCAACGTCATGCAAGCCATCGCGCGCGAGTTCAATTTGTCGGAGACGGTCTTCATCAGCAAGCCGTCGAACCCGGCGCATTCGGCTCGGGCCCGCATTTTCACCCCGGCGAGCGAGATTCCGTTCGCGGGCCACCCGACGGTGGGCACGGCCATCCTGCTCGCGGAGCTGCAGGCGGTTGCCCTCGGCAGTGGCCGTAACGCCATCATCGCGCTCGAGCAGCAGATCGGCGTGGTCCGCGTCGGCGTCCGCATGCCGGCCGGCCAGCAGCCATTCGCCGAATTCGACGCCCCGAAGCTCCCCGAGGATATGGGCTCGGTTCCCGCCATCGAGGATATTGCGGCCGCTGTCGGGCTGATCCCGAGCGAAATTGGTTTCGAGAACCACCGGCCGACGCGCTACTCGGCGGGACTGCCCTACCACTTCATCCCGGTGCAGACGCTCACCGCGATCCGCCGCGCACGCGTGGAATCGAGTCGCTGGCTCAAGGCGTTCGGCCCCGGCGGCGCGGGCTACATCTATTGCCGCGAGACCGAGCACAACACGGCCGATTTCCATGCCAGGATGTTCGACCCCGGCCACGGCATTCCCGAGGACCCCGCCACCGGCTCGGCCGTCGCGGCATTTGCCGGAGTCGTCGCGCGGTTCGACGAGCCGCCGGGCGGCGAGCATCGCTACGCGGTCGAGCAGGGCTTCGAGATGGGCCGGCCGAGCCGCATCCAACTCTCCATCGTCATGAACGACGGTCGGCTCCAAACGGTGCGCATCGGCGGCCATGCCGTGCGCGTCACCGATGGCGAGATCGAGGTCTAGAGTCGTTCAGCGTTAGGCGGAATCGGGGGATTCCCAAATCAGTGGGGTTCTGATTCAAGATGTGTGCTGGAGGTTGGAGGCCAGCACACATGGCAAAGCCCTACTCCGCAGACCTGCGAGCGC
>JBFWXN010000157.1:0-5884 GCA_050187415.1 Hyphomicrobiaceae bacterium
CGCCTCGGATCGTGCCCGACACCTTTGATCGGCCGATGCGTCGGCGGTAGCGCACAGGAACCTCCTTGCACACGAGCCCACGCTGCGCTGCGCGGACCTGCATCTCGACCGTCCAGCCATAGTCTGGGTCGGCCATGCGCAAGCGCTGCAGCGCGTCGAGGCGAATGGCTCGGAAGGGACCAAGATCGGTAAAGCGATACTTCCAGATCAAACGGATCAGCGTGCAGGCTAGCCAATTGCCGAATACCTGCTGAGGAGTGAGTGCCCCCGTCTCTCGATCGCCGAGGACGCGCGAGCCAAGCACGAAGTCCGCGTCACCTGCCGCCACGGGCGCTACAATCATTGCCATTTCGGTGACGTCATCGCTCGCGTCACCGTCCAGGAATACGACAATGTCGACGGGTGGCAACGCTGCAAGCGCCCGCAGGCACGCGCTCCCGTATCCGCGTCGCCGTTCGATGACGACCTGCGCGCCGAGACGACGGGCGACCTCGCCGGTACCATCTGTCGAACCATTGTCTGCTACGATCGTATGGGTAACCCACGAGGGAATTGCCGAGAGCACGGAAGGCAGTGCCTCGGCCTCGTTCAGGGCGGGAATTATGACCGCTACAGTCCCATAGTTGTCTTCAGTGGTGGTCATGCGCGATTAATCCCCCTTGGAGCGACACGGCTAGCTCGGTGTCCAAATAGCCTCTCGCCTACGAGCCAAGCCAGCACCGGAACCGAATGCAGGAATGCAGCGCCGAAGAAGAACGCATCACCGCGTCCATCCGCCCAAAGGGGATAGAATAAATAGTAGAAGGGCAACGTTGCGGAAGCGAGGAGAAGCGGCCAGTTTCGTAGGATGGCTGCCAGAGGTAGGAACCAGACTGCATACCAGGGAAATTGCGCTGGTGAGAGGTAGAACACAGCAGCAGCCACGATGAGGTATGCACAGACGAGGGGGCGAGGACCGCCGCCGGCGCCTCTGGCCACCGAGAGCGACACGACAAGAGCTGAGAGGCCCACGGACACGCGTAGTGCGCGCTCGGCAGTGGTGGGATCGATCAGGTTGCTTGATAGGAAGTTGGCCCAGGCAAAGAAAGCATTATTGTTGCCCCAGCTCGAAGCATAGGCGGTCAGCCCTGAGCCTGGGTGCAGGGCAGACAGTGCCAAGGGGCCGATCGCAGCGGCAAGTACAATCGAGAAGAGAATACAGGTGATGAGGGGCTTCATCGGCTCACGACGCGCGCGTGTGAGAACGAGCGGAAGCAGGAGCATCGGCCAGATTTTGACACCCGCGGCGACGCCCAGAAGTGCGACAGCCATATGTGTTCGATGCCGGATCATCATGAGAAGTGCACCCAGGAGAAAGGTAGGCACCAGTGCGTCGACGTGCGCGAGGCCGATGACGGCAAAGGCAACCATAGGGTTCCACCAATAAAGGATCGACCAGAGTACGGAAGCGTTGAGCACAGACAGAAGAGATAGCATCAGAAAAAAAGTTGCGACTTCGGCGAAAAGAAAGACAATCCTGAGACCTTCGATCGAGAAGGGTGCGATCATGTGAGCGATCGCGAACGAGAGCTGCGCTGACGACGGGTAGATCGTGCGGAGATCAGGGAAAGAGATTCGCTTCAGCGTTTCCTGGCCGGCCGCGGCGACCGCGGAATACCCATGTGGGACCGCTTCGGCGCCTAGGAATCGTTCGGGTGGATAGCGATAGGGATCGAGGCCGGAAGCCACGACCGCCCCATCCCAAAAGTAGCGTTGGAAATCGTCCTCGAGGGGCGCTGGTACGCCGAACCAAACAAGCCGCATTGCCAGTCCAGCAAAAAAGACGATCAGTACGGCGAGGCGGCACGGTCGCAGCAAGGCGATCCGCGGTGCCAGTACCAGCAATACCGCCGTCGGTCCCGCAAGTCCCACCAGCAGCGGCAGGACTGAGGAGACCGACGTTGCGGTGTGATGGTTGAGCCCACGCGTCAGCCAGGTCAAAGCGATCTGAGCGAAGACAACCGTAAGGCCGGCAAGGGCGAGGCGGGCCAATGCCGCCGTCGCTCGAGATCCCGCGAGTGCGCGCAGGACATGCCGAGAATTTACGCCGATCATTGCGTGGTGCGCGTCGCGTCGTTCAATGACCAATCATAGTCATCTTCGGAGATCGCCACAGCAGGTCCTAGGGCTGCGGCAAGATCAGGGGCGGCGTACTTCCGCAGATGCTCGATGATGCCCGCGTCAGTCCCGCCGAAATCTTCCCTGAACCATCGGAAGATGCTCGACACCCTGAGCGGGCGCGATGTCGAAGGCTCCTTGAACCAGTTCAGAAATGCAGAGATGCTTGGGCGATCGGTAGGCAGCACCGTGACGGCGCGGGGATGGTTGATGAACTCGCGTGCTGCAGCATCAAGATCCGTCTCAAGGGACTTGGCCGACCACGCCTTGGGTTGCAGATTGGGGCACCCAAAGGATGCGCAATTTACGGCGTAGTGGACCCGAGGATCCCGGAACGTGGGACGAAGAACGCCGTGCTCGATATCGTCAAGCGAGTAGTCTTTGCCTTCGACTTTTACGCGCTTGGTCCGCCATGGGCCACCATACGCTTTCGGATCGAAGAATCCTTCACTGCTGATCTGCCGAATGGAAGCGATTGGGTACCTGTCCAGAACCACATCGAGAGTCACAGCATTGTAGAGATTGGCCCAGTACGCAAACGCCTCGGCCCGCTTCATCTTTGACGGCACGCGGGCTTCTAAATCGACGATGTAGCGTTTCAGCCGCGCATGATCGGACGTGTTCGCCTTCCAACGCTTGTAGTCTACTCGGTTCACGCCATCGGCGCTCACAATTACATAGCGGGTCAGCAAATCGTCGAACACATCATCAGTTCCGGTGGCCATCGCGGATGCGTGACCGGTCACGAGGAACATGAGGCACACGAGGGCTAGGAGTTGATTGAGCCCTTTCATGGCAGCACTCCCGGTACAGCCTCTTCGCCGTCTCTGCGCGCGCTTCCACACGAGGCACCTCCAAGAACACAGAACGTCGAGCAATACTTGTGGGCCAGATGGACAGGCGTATTCGCTTCCGCGAGCGTACGGCCGAGTTCAAAGCGCGCGTCGTAGGGGAGGAGAGTGCACGCAAGGACCACTGGCCCTTCGGTGTCCTTCCGCCGAACGACCATGCGCGCATTCGAGCACATGATGCCATCAGGCGAGACACCGAGAATCGACCAACAGGACGGCGTGATCTCAGGCGGATCCGACACAGGGCTCATTTCGGGCAAGAGCAGAAGTTGCCGGGGGTCAGCGCAGTCAATTTCTATTCCGTGCGTCGATAGCACTGCGGCGAAGCCGGCGCGGATATCTTCCTCTTCGTCGCCTGACAGAAATCGCCCTGCGACCTCAACTGAGACGCCAGCATCACTCAGCCATTTCAGCCCCGTAAGCGACGTCGCGAAGCTGCCGCGACCCCGCTCTTGGTCATGCACTCCTTCGCGAAAATCATCGAGAGAAACGCGCAGGCGCATCGCCTGGCCGTACCGCTTGGCGAGTTTTATAATCACCACCGTGCGCCGCATCATGGGGCGCATGGCATTCGTAAGCGTCAGGGTTTCGAAGCCGCGCGACAGGGTCTCTTCCAGGATTGCGGGAAAGTTGGCATTCATGAAGGGCTCGCCGCCGGTGAAACCGATAAGGCGGGTCGGCAGGCGATCCCGTTCGATCTCGTCGAGGTACGGCTTCACATCGTCTGGTGAAAGGTAGTCCAGACGATCATTCCGCGGCGAGCTCTCGATGTAGCAGTTGGCGCACGTGATGTTGCACAACGTGCCCGTGTTGAACCACAAGGTCTCCAATTTCCGTAGCGGCACACTTGCGCGCTGTTCTCCCTTTGCAGTCCAATGAAGCAGCTCGAATTTTTGAAACTGTGGTCGCGGATTCATTCTCGCTAGATGCTCCCTCTTGGATATAGGCAAATGCGGTACGCTTCAGTGTCTTCCGAGCGGACCGGTTCCGACGGGTCCCCAAACGTTTCACGGCCTACCCATTCCATTCGTGTGGGTTAGCTGCTCCGTTACACGGGTCACGACTTCGTGACACAGGCAGCGTCCTCTGTGACGAGGATCACGTTCCAGTGATTGGTGTAACGAACAGTTCAGCCATTGCGAACTTGTGTCGTGTGCGCCCTCAGAGAGACGACATGAGCACAAAGACGAAGCGTTCATCAATGCGTCCAACGGCAGGCGAACGCAGCATGGCGGAAGCAACCGGGCCGCAAAGTCCCGCATCGGTTCCGCCGGCGGAGAAGGTTCCAATGCTTGGTAAGCTGTCCAGCTTCTTGAAATACCGGCGCGTGTGGTTGGTACTTGCCATTCTCGCCCTCCTGGCGGGGGCGCGCATCTCGGGTCTAGATCAATATCTCTCTATCGATGTACTGCGCGCCAACCGTCGCGAGCTGATGGACTTCGTGCAGGCAAACCAACTGTTCGCGGCCGCGCTGTACGTTGCGACGTATATTGGAGTCGTGGCGTTCTCGTTGCCCGGCGCTACATTTCTGACGTTGACCGGCGGTTTCCTCTTCGGAGCGGTTGCCGGGACGCTCCTGACCGTACTCGGAGCGACGGTCGGCGCCACGATCGTCTTCGAGCTGGCACGGTCTTTCAGCACGAATTCCCTCGCCCGACTCGGGCCAAGGATTCAACTGATCGCCAACAACCTGCGCGACAATGCATGGTCGTATCTTCTCGTCCTTCGGCTGGTCCCGCTGGTCCCATTCGTTCTTGTGAACTTGATCCCGGCGTTTGTTGGCGTGCGCAGTACAACATTTGTCGTGACGACCTTCTTTGGAATAATGCCAGGCACTACAGTGTACTCATTGGCGGGGGCTGGCCTCGGCACGGCCCTTGAAGGCAACGAACCCATCTCCTTCGCAAGCATTCTCTCCACAGAGGTCCTACTCGGGCTGGTCGGACTGGCGGCATTGGCGCTCGCCGCCATCCCTTTGAAGAAGTGGCTTCTCAAGGGGGAGGCCGCGGCTGAATGACGAATGCCACTAAGGGGAAGCGCCGCCCTGTTGAACCTCCTGGAAGAAGCTGCCCGGCAGACTATGCAACTAATCCTGCCGACTTGCGGCGGGCGGCCGACATAACTGCTCAATCCATCTATGTCGTCGGAGGACTCTATGGCAATGCGTTCGCGCTCGACGCAATAGAGGCACTGGCTTCCGCTGAGAAAACGCCCGTGCAGCTTGTGTTCAACGGTGACGCTCACTGGTTCGATGCGGAGCAGGACATTTTCGCCGGCCTTGACAGGCGATTGGAGTATTATCCTTGCATTGCCGGTAATATCGAACTCGAAATCGTTCGCAACCTAGATGTCGGCGCAGGTTGCGGCTGTGCGTATCCGCCACATGTCGACGATGGTGTCGTCGAGCGGTCCAATGCCATACTGGAGGGGCTTCGGGAGATTGTGCCACGGCGGTGTAAGGAGCGATTAGGCGCTCTTCCCAAGACGATTCTCGCCTGCGTCGGAACCCTTCGAATAGGAATCGTGCATGGCGACCCGATGTCAGTGGCCGGCTGGCGGTTCGCGACCGAGCACCTCGATGACCAACTAATTCGGACCTGGCTCGATGGCGTCAGGGACGCTTCCGATGTGGACGTCTTTGCATCCACGCACACTTGCGGTGCCGTGATGCGGGACTTTGATCTGCCCTCGGGGCGCTTGGTGGTCGCCAACAATGGCGCGGCGGGTATGAGTAATTTTTCTAACGATCGGCGCGGCTTGATCACACGAATATCGCTGGATCCAAGCCCTCATCCGACAGCCTATGGAATGCAGCGCGGCGAGGTGTTCATTGACGCACTGCCGGTGGCATTTGACTACACACGCTTTGTCGACCA
>JBFWXN010000158.1:0-5484 GCA_050187415.1 Hyphomicrobiaceae bacterium
TGTTCGGCGACGCCAAGATGACGACGGCGCTGCTCGACCGCCTCACGCATCACTGCGACATCGTCGAGACCGGCAACGACAGCTGGCGCCTCAAGCACCGCTCCTGACCGCGCCCGCCGGCCAAGCCCTCCACTGCTCCGCTACGCTCCGCAGCTCCGGTCTTGGCCGGCGCAACGACGACGGACGAAAGGGGTCAACATTGCAGTTCGATCAGGGGTCAAAGTTCCACGCCGATTGACAGAAATTCCTCGGTGATGCAACGTGCCTTGCAGCAAGGCAAAAAATGCGGTCTGCAAGGCAAGTCAGCAAGGCATATCGGACAAACGCATATTTTGCGAGTTTGCGCTCGTCGATTTTGATAATTCTTCTCGTTTCGATTCGAGATTTTCTTTTTAAATTCGTCGACAACAAATCCGGAAAACTTCTTCGCGCGCTTGCGAACTCGAACGCGCGTGGATTGCTGAGCACGATGTCGCGCCGGGAAAATAGCGGCGGGGGAGTCGTAGGACGCTCACGTGCGGGGCCTCTATATATAGTCACCACTCAACGCTACTGCACACCTCCAACGAGCAGCCGGCGCTTGCCGCCGCTGCACTTCCCGACGCCTCCAACGCGTCGGTGAGAAGACCACCTGAAGCCTGACGGATAGGTGGGTAGCGGAGCATCGGCGTCGGTGACTGGTTCGAAGTGGCGCGGCTTGGTGCGATATGGCGAAGTTGAACGTGCCTCGCGGTGTGCCTTGCAGAAAGGCACACGGGCGGCGGCTGCAAGGCAAGAAGCAAGGCACGGGGGGCCACAAAACGCGTGAGACCCGCCGGTTTCCCAACGGGCCTCGGACCCCTATCCGGGGCGCCTGTTGCGCTGTATCTGGTCGTCCATCCAGGTGTCGACCTCGCTCTCTACGAACACCGTTCGGCTTGTTCGGTGGGAGCCTAGCCGCAGGGGCATCGGGAACTTCCCAGCTTTCACTCGCCGCGCGATCTCCGTGAAGGAGAGTTTGACCTTCGCCCGTACTTCCGACTTCGACAGGAAACGCTTAGTCATTGCAACCGCTCCGATTTGGAGCCGTTGCAACGGCCCTGGGTTTGACACCAGTGCCCGATCAGGCTGCGTCTATGGCGCGACGATCTGGATGAGAACCGCGTCAATCAGGATGAGAAGCGGCGGTCGGGTGGAGAGATGATTGTCGCGGTCTGCGGGATTGGCAAGGTTTGATTGACGCGGAGCGACAATGAGGTAGCGTCGCCGAGCGTCAATCAGGAGCTTTTTCCAGCTCCTTCGGCGTCGTGTGCGCTGGCGGCCGGCCGCGTCCGCGTTTCCGGTCGAGCGCGGCCTTTCGGCGGTAGCTCTCGACGTTCATCTCCAGGATCGTGGCGTGATGGACGAGTCGATCGATGGCTGCCAGCGTCATGGCTTGATCGGGGAAGATGCGGCCCCATTCGCCGAACGGCTGGTTGGCCGTGATGAGCATCGATCGCCGCTCGTAGCGCGCCGCGATCAGTTCGAACAGCACGCTGGTCTCGGCTTGATCCTTCGACACGTAGGCGATGTCGTCGAGGATCAGGAGATCGTAGCGGTCGAGCTTGGCCAGTGCCGCCTCCAGCGCCAGCTCGCGCCGGGCCACCTGCAATCGCTGCACGAGATCGGTGGTGCGCTGGAACAGGACGCGCCAGCCGCTCTCCACGAGTGCGAGCCCGATCGCAGCCGACAGATGGCTTTTCCCCCCGCCGGGCGGGCCGAACAACAGCAGATTGGCGCCGTTCTTCAGCCACGCGTCGCCGGAGGCGAGCGCCATCACCTGGGCTTTCGACACCATCGGCACGCTGTCGAAGTCGAAGGTGGCGAGCGTCTTGCCGGCTGGCAGCCTCGCCTCCGTCATGTGCCGTTCGATGCGCCGCCGCGTGCGGTCGGCTGCCTCGTGCTCGGCGAGTGCGGCCAGGAAGCGGGCCGCCGGCCAGCCTTCCTTGTCGGACTGCGCCGCGAGCTTCGGCCAGATCGCCTTGACGCCGGGCAGTCGCAGCTCGGCGAGCAACAGCTCGACGCGGGCCGTATCGATGGAGTTGGCTGTGGTGGTCATGCCGCGATCTCCTCATTGGAGTTCGCCGCAATGATCTCGATCGCAGCCAGCTCGTCGTAGACGCCGAGCGGCGCCAGCTCGACGGCGACGCTCGGGATCGTGGCCTCCTCGGGCCTGAAGCGAGCGCGCAGCGCGGCCAGGTCGGGCAGGCGTCCGGCATCGAGATCGGCGCCGATCACATGGGCAAGCTCAGCCTCGCACGCGCGCTCGTGCGCCAACGCCAGAAGCTCGACCGTCACCTTGCAGGCATGTCGGTCGTCGCCTCGTTCTGTCATGGCCTCGAACGCACGCTTGTACTCGGGCCGCGGAAAGAGCCGATCGCGATAGACGAGACAGCGCAGCGCCATCGGCTTGCGGCGGAGTGCATGTATGACGTGCCGGTAATCGACGACATGGCCGCCCTTCGTATCCGACACCGGCCGGCCGCGCGGCAGTACCACAACCTGCGTCGCGCCGAGAAAGCATTCGAGCCGGTCGTCGAAGATGCGCACGCGCAGGCGATGCCCGATCAGTCGCGACGGCACCGTGTAGAATACGCGCCGCAGGATGAAGCCGCCCGAGGAGGTGACCGGGATCACCTTCTCCTCGAAATCGGCCGTGCGCCGCGGCGGCAGCTTGCCGAGCGTGCCCCGCTCCAGCTCGATGCGCTTTCGGCTGTTGGCGTTGCGGCGCCCGACGATCTCGTCGACGAAGCCGCGATAGGCGTCGAGGCCGGCGAAGTCGCGCGTGCCACGCAAGAGGAGCGCATCCTCCAGCGCCTGCTTCAGGTGGCCGTGCGCACTTTCGATCGCACCGTTCTCGTGCGCGATGCCGGCATTGTTGCGCGACGGGGCCATGCCGTAGTGGCGCATCAGCGCGGCATAGCGTGCGGTGAGGTCCTCCTGGGCGTTGGCGTCGAGGTTGCGGAACGCCGCCGATAGACTGTCGCTGCGATGCTCCTTCGGCACGCCGCCGAGCGCCCACAGCGCGTTCTGCAGACCCTCCGCCAGCGCCACGAAGCTCTCGCCACCGAGCACGACGTGAGCGTGCTCGAAGCCCGAGAATGCGAGTCGGAAATGGTACAGACGGTGATCGAACGGCTGGCCCGCGATCGTGATGCCGAGAGCGCTCGTATCGGTGAAGTCGGACAGCCCCTGCCGTCCGGGCTCGTGCTCCTGTCGGAAGATCACGTCCTGCTCGGGGCCTTCGAGCGCGCGCCACGCCCGGATACGTCGCTCCAGGGTGCGGCGGATGTTGGGGTTGAGCTCGGGATGCCGTCGGCGCAGCTCGGCCAGAACGCCGATGGCGCGGATACCGGGCGCCGCTTCCAGGATCGGCACGATCTCGCCCTCCCAGTACGGCGCCAGGGGATCGGGGCGGCGCCGGTCGCGTGGTGCCGCCTTCTGCGACGGCAACCTTGGATCAGCCTCGATCCGGTATGCGCTCGCGGTCGAGAACCCGGCCTTGGCCGCGGCGGCCTCGGGCGAGAGCGTCTGTCGGTAACTCATGTACAGCCTCATCTGGTGGTCGTTGATGTGGAGGCCGGGCAAGTGATCGATCCCCCTCGTTGCCGAGACGAATCAACAGCTTGGCACCGGCCCTCCCGACCGCCAGACGGGCCTGAAAGGCGCGCCGCCGGTGGGGGCAGGACTACGGTCGGGCTACGCCCTCCCTTCGTCCCGCCCCCACCGGCAAGTTCTCATCCTGATTGACGCTGACTTCTCACCTTGATTGTCGCCGCGCATGCGTCGTCACTTCGGCGCAATGATGGCGGAGTAGTAGTTCTGATAGCTTAGTGGACTAGCAAGGGAGAGGGTGGCACGGTAGATGGGGGCCTCCATGGCCTCGTCGCTTCAGCCAAGCGGTCAAGGAACCCGATGCCAAATTTTGAGATGGCGCGCGCACGAACAACATCTCCACAGGCGTGGTGTTCCCAAGCGAAGCGCGGGAGCCTCGGTACGACTTACGAACATGTTGATTCGGAAGACGAAAGGAGATACGTTCTCTCTGTGTTCCAGAGGCGAGTCGAGTTGATCTGTCAACAAGTCTCGAGAGCGTGTGCCTCGACGACGAAGGGCGAGTCGAATAGTCGTCAGCGCGAGCGGAACCTAACGGAGGGGAGAAGATGAGCCAGCTGGGATCCTCGAGAAGTATTCGCGATTTGGCGCTTGGTGCGGCGATTGAGATCGAGCACCTTCAAGCAGGAAGGGAGGCTGAGCTGCCTTGTCTGAGGGAGCTTGTTGATGTCCTCAAAGCATCGGTGCCAAAAGACAGTCCACAGCAGGTTGGGCCTCTCAAGCTGTTCCCTGCATACAGACGGGCACTCGCAGCAACCACTCAGTCAGCCCTCAATTCAAGAGTAGATATCTCCCGCCAGTTCAAGGAGACGCTTTCCCATGCGGAACAGTTGCTGGAAGGGCAGAACGTACTTCATTTGTCAGAGCTAAGAGCGTTCTGCATAGAATTGCACAGTGCGTTGCTCGTGTACGCTTCGGAAGATTTGGTGAGCGCACCGATTGAAGAGCGCCGGCTTGAGCGGTCATATGGATGAGAGAGCAGATCAATTCAACCAAGGTAAAGATTGAGAGGCTGACAAATCAGCTTAGCGCTACTGAAGAATTAGCGTTCCCGTATGCTGATTCAAAGCTGGCGATCCAGCAATTACGCAACAAGTTGGGGGACGCTAATCAACGGTTGCGCCAGATTGACGGCATGTCCGCTGATTTGCAGAAGAGCGCTCTTCGCGACGTAAACATTACACTGGTTAGAGTTTCGAAGCTTGCTGGAATAATATCTCGGGCAGCAAACATTCGTAATCCATTCGAATTCTATCGGCCGCTGATCCTATTGTGCCGGACACTCGTCGATAAAGACGTGCGATTGATACTCTCTGCTGAATACGACTATATCCCGTTCACTTACCCACTCAGTTCCTCCGAGCTGCCGAATTTTATAATTATTGGGTTACCAGTTTCCGAGGCAGAGAATGTGCTCATTTTTCCACTTGCAGGTCATGAGCTCGGTCACAGTGTCTGGAGGCGATTCGAGATAGATCGATACTTCGAGCGGGACATCGAGAAACATGTATACCAAGCGTTGGAAGATCATAGGCAAGAGCTTTCAGAGCGTTTCCCAGAAGTAAAGACATTAAAACCCGGACAATCATTGGATGAAAGCCCGCAGGCAAATACCGTCGCTGCGGAGTGTGCTCAATTTGTGTCTGTTCAGATTGAGGAGATTTTTGCAGATCTCTTTGCACTGCTTCTCTTCCGAGAGAGCTACCTGCATGCTTTCAGATATCTTGTCGCGCCGACAGTTTCCCAGCGTCGGTACAGCGAGTACCCGCCAACGAAGGAGCGTGCAACGCTGCTCGCACACTATGCGGAGCGGGCGAACATCAGTATTGGCGTTGAATTTGTCGGAGCGTT
>JBFWXN010000159.1:0-5390 GCA_050187415.1 Hyphomicrobiaceae bacterium
ATAGCCCTGGTTCATCTTTCGACGGCGGACACAGTTTGGTCGACCAGCAAGCAATACCCATATGAGCCCCTCAGACGGTTGAGGAAGGAGCCATGCGGAACGTTCCGGGTATCACCATGTTTGAGCAGGCCGAGATCGATGATTTTCAGAGCTGTTTCGACACCATCCTCGAACGACGCGGAGTTGCGAGATCGAGTGTTGAGGCCGAAGCTATCGCAAGAGCACTTATCCTCGCCTACAAGCGTGGCGTCGTCGATCGCCATGAACTAATTCGTCTTGCCGATATCGCCGTTGATGGGCAACCGCCCGAAAGCTAATATAGTAAGCAAAATCAATCATTTAGTTCCATAAGATAGATTATGCGACTTAAGGCTGCAGCACACTGATAGGATACCATCTCTGGTAAAGAAATCTGTGGGCTGCATTTCGCGAACCCAACATGCCGCGATGCCCATCACAGGCGAAGATGCTCTTTGGGCACCGATATACGCTCGCAGGCCCATCTCGCGATGGCTGTCCAGCGTCGACTGCCGCTGGCTTCGCTGAAAGGGCTGTCGTCGGCAGGACTGAGCGAGCAGGAGATCGAGCGGTTCGTGACTGGTCTAGCCCAACACGAGCTCTCTGATGGGCGCCACCCAACGATCGGCCGTGTGGTAGAGATTGACAATCCACGCTTCGATCGTACCAAGCTGGGGCCCAAAATAAATGAGCGGGGCCACGATCGCAAACGCCAGAATCGCGATCGAGATGAACCCGTCCGGTCGATCTTCTGAGCCTTCAGGTGGCGGAAGCTGATTGTTGCGCCAGTCGTTCTTCATGACCAACTCCTACCTTTCGCGATCGTCGCGATCGCGGTCTTGTCGCTCCTCGAGTTCCAGTTCGATCTGACGAAGACGCGGTACATGCTGCTGCGGTGGATCCGATCTGGCAAGTTCCGCGTCGATGGTCGGCTTCCTTTCGGCGGAGCGGTAATCGGGATGCCGGGTTCGTTGCTCGGACGGCATAGCCACGTGTTGTTCGATGATCTCGTCATCGCGCTCGGATGTCGACGCACCCTCCTGACCCGGATCGCGATGCTGCTCGGATTCGGCAGCGCCCTGGAAACCACCGGGTGCGCCATCGGTCCGGCGATTTGCGCCCGGGTCGAATGAAGGAGCTTCCTGATCGCCGTCCTGGCCCCTGTCGCTTGGCGCTTGCTCGGCGCGTCCCAGCTCGACTTGATCGATCGTACGCTGCAACTCCTGATCCGATTTCGCGGCTTCGCGCATATATTGGTTGTCGCCATCGATCGCCATTTCGGCAGCCTTGTTGATTTCCCGCTCGAGCCCTCCCTGGTAGCTCGCCGTGAAGGACTGCGGCAGCTCGCCCGCTTCGATCCGCTCAAGCCCATTGCGATAGTGACTGACCTGAACGAGAACTTCGTTCGCTGTTTCGACCGCCTCCTCTCCGAACCGCGCCACGGCTGCGTTCCACTGCGCATTGGCGTCTTCAAACCGATCGTCACGGGAGCCGCGCGGCTCCTGCCCGCCTTCGCGGTCAACCTGGCGTTCGGTGAGCTCGAGATACTCCCGGCGGATTTCGACCACCTCGCGCGCAGCCGCGGCGATATCGTCGAAGTCGGCACGATCCGTATCCTCGAGGGTCTGCTCCACGGACGAAAGGACCGCTTCAACACGATTCTCGTAAGCCTCGAACTCCGGACGTGTCATCTCTCGCATCTGTCCATCCTCACCGTTTACGAACTCGCTAAACGCTATCATATTGGTTATGTTTTTGACATGTTCGCTTGCGTTTCCTACGAAAAAACGCTCGATTTGAGTGTTTCCCGTTAATCCTTCCAAGCGGCTACTCTGAAGCGTTGCAAACGCGCCCTCGCGCGTGCCGCCCGCCTCATTGGCAAGATCGCTCCAGGCCTCCGCCGCTGCCGCCGCGTACTCTCGGCTGCGGTCCGTGGCTGCGAGGTTGATGTCGTTCGCGCGCTTGGCCCGATAGCGGCCATGAGCGGCTGTGCTGGTCCCTTCGTGCTCGGTGCGGCCACGATAGCTGACCGGCCGCACTTGGTTGCGCGTGTATGCCGGTGCGCTGGCAAACTCGCGCCGATCGGTCAGCTCCATGTCGATGCCCTGCTCGCGCGCCTTTTCGGCCATCACGGAACGCCAGTCCCGGAACATCTGCGGGCTGGTGACGATCCTGTCGCCCGTCTCCGAGCGCATCGTGACGATCGCATGGGCATGAATGTGCGGCCGCTTGCCGCCCTCGACCGCTTCCTTTGGATCGAGCGCCGGATCGTGGACGGCAAACACGTAACGATGTCCGGCGAACTGCTCGCCGAGGAACTCACGCACGGCAGCTTCGAAGGCCGCCCCATCCGTGCCGGCCCTCGCCGAGACAATCAGGTGCATGACGTCCCTGCCCTTGCGGCTGTGCAATTCCTTGCGCCATTCCTTCTGGACGAGATCGCCGGCGTGCGTGGCGTCGCCGATCAGCTTGCCAGTGTCGTCGCGGACCTCTCCTTCCGCATCGGCAACCAGCTCGCGGATACGCGCCGTTCCCCACTCCACTCCATTGCCGTAGCCATGGAATCGGAACCGGGCTTCGATATCCCGGCCGGCATCGGAATCGTCAAATCGCTGCTGGACGATGCCGGCGGCCTTCTGGTCGCCGGTCAGCCGCTCCCCGCTTCCGTCGCGCAGCACGACAACACCAGAGACATAGAGCTCGCCCGAAGATCGCTCCCGCGCGGCATAAACGAACCGCCGATCACCATATCCCGCGCGCAGGATTTCGCGCAGCTGGTCGTCTTGGTCGACGTCATCGCGCAGTGATGCCGTATCGACCGAGACATGGAACACAGCCATGTCCCGGCTGGCGGCGCGATTGTCGAAGAGATGCTCCCACTCCGCACGCTGTTCGGCGAGCGTATCCTTGCCAAGCAGACGCTCGCCGCGCTCATTCTCGACGGCGAGTTCCCCGCCGCGGGAGGTATAGCTCATCATCGCCCCGGCGCGCGCGCCGCCACCATAGGAGGCCAACTTGACCACGGCCGGTTGGCTGCCGCGCGCCAGCGCACCAAAGCGCGTCCGCATCGAGCGGCCGGCTGCCGCGCCACCGCGCAACCACCGCACTCCGCTCCCGCCCTGGCGCTGACGCGCTCGGTTGAAGCCGCCCAAGCCCTCATCGGCGATCCGCGCCACCCCTCCCCTTCGCGGCTCGTCCCAGTCGCTCTTCTCCGTCTGGCCGAGCTGCTTCTCGTGCATCAGCATGGCGCGCCGGCGCTCCCACTCCCGTTCGAAGGCGCCGGGAAAGAACTCCATCAGGCGCCCTCCTCGCGTCGCGTTGCCGCCGAGCGCCTTGTCATCTCGGCCAACTCGGATGCGAGCGTGGTCGCAACGCTATGCGCGTCCTTAATGCTGCCGGCGATGTCGCCTTCGGTCGGCACCATGCCGGTGTTGATGGCTCGAGCGATCTGATTGAGGTTGCCGCCGATCGCACGCATGCCGTCGGCGAGCAGGCCGAGCATCGCGCGATCCCCGTCCCCGAGGAACGGTCGCACGCCGGCGCCTTCCATCGAAAGCGACCGCACGAAGGCCGAAACGGTCATGCCGGCTTCGCTCGCGGCCGCCTCCAGCGCCTCGAACTCGGCCGGCGAGAAGCGGATATGCGCCACCTTCTCCTTCCGTTTCGACGCTTCGGAAATGCTGCGTGCCATCGTCAGCCACACCTCTGATCGTAGTGGTTGCGGCCACAGGCCGCGGATCGAGGGCCTGTCCCTCGATCGTCAGGAAAAACGTATCACGTTTTTCCGTATCCTGCCAACATTAATGGCATGGATTTATGCGAATAATCCGCTCTTATGCCACTCTTCAATATTAATATGATTGTGTTTTTTCATTTTCGTGTGGTTCTATATCGATGTGAGTCCACGTCCACACGAACATGGATTCATGTGTGAGTAGAAACACATTTTCATGGAAGGTAAGCCGATGACCGTCGTGATCGCCGCCATCAACGGCAAGGGAGGCGCTGGAAAGACGACGGCGCTGATGAACATCGCCGGTGAATATGCCCTGCGCGGCGGTGGGGTCGCCATGATCGATATGGACGCCCGCAACAACCTCATGAAGTGGTGGTCGGATTGCCACGAGAAGGACACCCAGCCCGAGGGCATCGAAGTCTACAGCCACAAGACCGCGCGCGGGCTGGAACGCTGGATGGAAGACAACGCCGGTGCATTCGATCATGTCTTGATCGACACGCCCGGTGAGGACACCGCGATTGTAGACCCCGTGATCGCGGCTGCTGATCTGGTGATCTCGCCGATCCAGCCTTCCAAGCGCGAAGTGCTCGGCGCCATCGACAGTTTTGAGAATGTGCTGCGGGTCAACGAGGCATTGGGAAAGACCTGCCGGCATGGTGTCCTGCGCACCCGGATCACGGTGACGGTCCGGCATACCGAACTCTACCGAAAGATCAGACCGATCATCGAGGACACGGTCGGAACCTACCTGTTCCGCACCGAGGTGTTCGAGCGCAATGTCTACAAGGACATCCACAACGGGATCGGCACGCTTCAGATGCAGGAGGTGACGGAGGCGATCGCCAAGGCGCGGCGGGAGACGCAGGCGCTTGTCGCGGAAGTCGACGAACTGCTCGCGAACGAGGCGGCGACGGGACGCGCGGCATGAGCGGGAAGGAAAGCCTGTCATTGGACGAGTTCGCCACCGCGCCGCGCCGTCAGCGTGCGGCGGCCGTCGTTGACACGGGGCGTGCCGTGGGCGAACGACCAGCCGTCACGGAGGCCGTTTCTGAGCCGGCGGCAGGGAAAGAGCAAGAGAAGGGCTCGGCAGCCGGCGAGGCGAGCAAGGCGCTACGCCAGGTGAAGCGGGCGCGCATGAAAGGGGCAAGCCATTTCGTCAACGTCAATCTGGACCGCGAGACGAAAAGGCGGCTGAAGCTGGCGTCTTTCAACACGGAGACGTCCATGCAGTCGATCATGGAAAAGGCCATCCGGCAGTATCTCGACGCGAGCGGATATTGACGAAAAGGCGACTCGCCAGGTCGAAAGGCGAGTTGAAGTCGAGCCCGATTCACTGCTAGGAACGCAACAGTTTTGGCTCTGTTTTATGGGGCTTTGAGCCAATTCAGGGTGTTTCCTCGTCTTTTTTGGCGGGGATGGGGCAGCGAACTCAAAACGAGCCAGGCAGATGGCCATCAAGGACGTCCAGACATATATCGACAGGCGCGGGCTTGTCGAAACGACTGACTCCGAGGTCGATAAGCCGATCTGGCGCAAGCCAGGCTTCAACGGTGTGCGCAGCCTTCTGGAAATCGAGGAGGAACTCAGCCGTTATCTGCGAGAACGTCGCGACGCGTTGAACCTCAATCGCGAG
>JBFWXN010000160.1:0-5269 GCA_050187415.1 Hyphomicrobiaceae bacterium
AGGCCAACCCGATGTTTGCCCAGACCGACGTGGTGATCGTGATCGGCGCGAACGACGTGGTGAACCCGCTCGCCAACACCGACCCCAAGAGCCCGATCGCCGGCATGCCGATCCTCAACGTCGGCGAAGCCCGCACTGTGGTCGTAGTCAAACGCAGCCTCAGCCCCGGCTTCGCCGGCATCCCGAATCCGCTCTTCGCCGCCGACAACACGCTGATGCTCTTCGAAGACGGCAAGAAAGCCGTCGTCGACGTCGTCGCCGCGCTCAAAGAAGCGTAACCGCCGCCCTCGCCCCCGCCTCGTTCGCCTCGTTCCCACGCTCCGCGTGGTAACGCCCTACCCCGCCGCTCCGCGGCGAATTGGCGGCGAAAAGGAAAGAAATGAGGAAGGGAAAGCGAGGAAGGAACAAAGAACGGCAACTCCACATTCTTTGCTACAACGCGGCTGTCGACCATCGTGCGCCCCACGGTGCCGACGCCTGGCCATCAATCCTGATGCGAACTGAACCCGGAACGCATCTCGGCAGCTCTCGTTCGACCCTATTTGCATCGACCACAAGGCTCACAGGTAGCTCCGCTCTCGTTTCGACACATCATAGCGCATACCTTCGAGTACGCGACTGATCTCCGACCAGGCACGCCAGCCATATTGCTGGCTCGCGGCATGCACCGTACTTCGGTCGATCTGCGATAGCGCATCAGCATCCGCCACTCCCAGACATTCCACGATGGTCCGCGTATGCCTGGTAAGGTCTAATTGCTCCACCTTCCGATTGACCGGAGGCTTCAAGTATTCGTCGTGGATCGGCGTAGGCGTCAGCGGATCCAAGTAATCGGCGTACCACTTTGCCCAGCGCAGCCAGTCAGGGAACTTCGCAGGTTCTGCAAGCTCAAGCGAATTACTCTCAATCGCTGTTTCCAGAGCGACGAGATAGTCCCGAATCTCTCGGCTTTTTCGCCAGTTCTCCGCACAGGCCTCAAGGTGGGTGCGACGCCGCTCCATCTGCGTCTGCTGCTGTTCCCGCTCCTTGCGGACCTCCTCCGCGAGCTGCTTCTGTCGCGCTTCGCACTCGTTGTCGAGCCGGCGTTCTTTCTCATGGGCGATTTGTTTTTGCAAGCCAGCCAAAAATGATCCGAGGATGTTCTCAAGCTGCTGCTTCTTGCCGTCGGCCCAGCGGCGGCGAAGATTATCGAACCAGCCGCCGGAGATTTCGAGGACCAGCCGGCCAGTTGGCCGCTGCTTCACGTCCCGCCAATAGCGATGGTTGCTTGCATCGCTCGGCTCACGTTCCATCTCCTCGACCAGTGCAACGCCGGCCCAATCTTTCCCAATGGCAAAGCGGGTGGCACTATCGCCATTGCTGTTCTGCTCGATAGATACGCTTCCGCCAAGTTGCTCCCACGTTTTGATAGTGGCGTCCAAGATGCGCAAGGCACGCGGGAGAGATGCGGTTGCGACCCTGATATCGAGGCATTTTGTCAAACTGCGGTCCTGCCCCTTTCCGGCTTCAAACAACTGCCTGGTTTGCACGACCAGCAGATGGGGATCGGTCAGCCGATCCGCTACGTGGACAACGATTTTATCCTGATCCGATGGTATCGCATTTGGCGTGTCTCCGAAAAACTGCTTGCGAAAGAAGTGTATCTCCTTCAATGCCTCATCATCGAGTTCCGGAAGTGGAGGCTGTTCGACGTGTTTTCCCACTCCAGCTTTGGCCCAGTATCCGACGGGCGGTCGCGGAATGTTGTGCTTTCGGCAGACCTTGGCCAGCCCGACATCGGACAATCCGTAGCGCGGAGCCAGCTTCGTCATCGGTTCCTGCCAGACCTGTCGATACAGCTCTTCGCGCGATATTGATTGTTCGCCATGACATGCGGCCGTACTGCCCATCTTCAGGTCCTCATCGCAAAGTGAACCCGGATTGAAAACGACGGTATGGAATTCGCAATGATCTGCTCACTCATATCGACAATACAGGTGATTCGCAAGGTTCACCGGCCGAACACCCGTGACAACATGGGGCTGGGACTGCTCAACTTTCAAAGCAGCAGCGCCCGAAACCCCGCCTGCTCAAAGTCGCTATCGGAAGTGAGTGCCTCGCTCACGCCATGCTCTTCCATCACGACAAACGAGATGCAGTCGGTTAGCGACCACTCTTTGTCAATCCGCTTCTCGAACAGTTCGAAACCGCGGGCCAAAAGTTCACTCGTGGCGGGAGCAATGAGGGTATCGGAGTCACTCCGCACCTGATTGATAAGCCGGACTGCTGCTGTCCGGCGTGCCAGTTTCGAAAACAAATTCGCCAGTTCAACGAACACGAACTCGGTCGTCACGATGGTCAACCGGTTGCTGGCAGCGAGCGCGAGCGCTTTCGTGTGATGGCTATCGCGCGGAATCAGGCATGCCGCATAGAACGAAGTGTCGGCAAAGAGCGGCGTCACTTCTTCGGATGTCCGTAGAGATAATGGTCGATGTTTTGCGACGCATCCTCAGGCAACCCTTCGGCAATCCCGATGATGGGCTTTAGACGCTCATAGAGCGTCGGAATCTCCCGCTCGGTTGCCGGCGCCGACTTCTCCACGACCGTCACGACAACCGCCGTCCCGTCCGGCAATCCCGGCGCAGCGTCGAACACCACCAGTCCGTTCTCGATGTGCCCGCTGTAGGTCATTCCGACGTCCTCGACTGTTCAGGTATTCCCCGGTCCTTCCTAATTGTACCACTCGGCACAAACTACTCCACTACTGAACTACTCCACTACTGAACTACTCCACTACTGAACTACTCCACTACTGCACTACTCCACTCAGCACATCGCCAAGAATCTTCATGGGCAAGCTCATGGGCCGAAACCAGGAGATCGACGAAGGCGGCGGGAGACGAAGCATTCCACTTTTTCCCAGTGCGGCGGTGGATGCCAATAGCACCGCGATGCTCTTCGAAGACGGCAAGAAAGCCGTCGTCGATGTCGTCGCCGCGCTCAAAGAAGCGTAGTTACCGCTTTTGCCTCGTTCCCACGCTCCGCGTGGTAACGCCATGCTCGGCCGCTCCGCGACATGGTCCCTGCGACCACGGCAAAATCGCAACGGCGCGAAACGCACCTAACTCTCATCGCGCCAACGCTTTGGCCCGCCTCAGGCTCGAGAAAACTCGACCACGGGCGAACTTTTCTCAAAAAATGCCTGTCGCCGCGGCCAGGTTTTGACGTTTTCCCCGTTGCGGACTCCAAATCATCCGGAGTCCTACCGGTTGGCCGCAATTTCGCACTCCCTCCTTCCCGCCACAGGTCGTCCCAATGAAGCGTGTTTTTTCCTTCGGTTGCGTCAGTTCTCTGAGCCTGATTTGCGTAGCGCTCCTTGTTCCCGGGTCCTTGCTGGCTGCCGACAAACACTGGAACGCTGCGGGCCAGCAGGGACATTGGAGCGAAGCCAACAAATGGACTCTCCCCGGCGCACCCGGCGCTCTCGACAACGCCTTCATCGGCACTCTGCCCGGCGTCGTGGACAACACCGTGTTCATGGACGTGGACGTCACGGTCGGCAACCTCGTCCTGGATAACGGCATGGGCCTGCAAACCAGCGTCGACTGTTGCGGCGAAGCAGTCGTCGGCAACAAGCTGACCGTGCTCGGCGTGACCTCGATCGGGACCGACGCGCGGCTCGTGGTTTACAACGCCGGCGCGGGAATCGACTTTCAATCGGACACCCTGAATGTCCTCGATAACTTCGCGCTCTTAAACAATTCCCAAATCCGCTTGGGCGACGAGTTGCATGTCAGCGCCGGCGCGCAGTTTCGCGGGATCGGCTCCGTGCAGTTTGCCGGCACAGGTACGACGTTGACCAACGAGGGCGACCTCTCCCACGGCCCTGGCAGCATGACTTACACGCAGTTGAACGGCGGTTCCTTCAACCTGGACGGACTCTCGGGCGACGGCGAAATCTCTGTCGGCAGTGCCGGAGGCGACTTCCCGGACGCGGTTCTCCGCTTCACCGGCGGCGGATTGACCGATGCCTTCAGCGGCAAGATCGAGATCGGTCCGCATGCGACGCTCGACATGTCGGTCGGGCCTTGGACAGCGGACGCCAACAGCACGATCGACGTCTTCTTCTACGACACGGCGCCACGCACGTTGACCGGCGACCAGGTGACGCTCGGTGGCTTGCTCGACGTTTCCAATAGCGCTGTCCTCCACGTGGACGCCGACGCCGTGTTGGCTTCAACCGCCACCGTGGACATCGCCGACAACGCATACGTCCGCTTTGCCGGCGCCAGCACCACCACGGTCCAGGGCGGCAATTTCACGCTCGGCCTCGAGAGCGACCTCGATTTCAACGGCACCACCGCTCTCCACGGCGGCACGTTTCACACGCACAGCAATTTGAGCGTCGAAGGCGCCGTGCGTTTCGGCGGCGACACCGATTGGGATGGCGACGTCACGATCGACGGCATCGCCATGCAGACAGGCGACGCCACGGTCAGCGGCCCCACGGTCGTCACCGCCGACGTGCTCGACATGGATGGCGGCGGCGGCACCGAATGGAACGTTAACCACAGCCTCGTCGCCAACGTCGGCAGCGTCGATTCGTCGCTCAGCAACACGTTCGACGGAGTGATGAATATCGGTGGCGGATTCGTCGGCGATGGGCTGACCGTGAATCTCACCGGAG
The DNA here is from genome assembly GCA_050187415.1 of Hyphomicrobiaceae bacterium. GTDB lineage: Bacteria > Pseudomonadota > Alphaproteobacteria > Rhizobiales > Hyphomicrobiaceae. The sequence goes on from JBFWXN010000160.1 coordinate 4,667, forward strand.
CGTTTGCCGAGTGGACCATGGCCGGCGAGATGAATCTCTCCGGCATGAGCCTGGCCTCGTTTCCGCTCGACCGGCTCAGCGGCGATCGCATGCGCGTTACCGGCGATGTCAACGTGGAGCACCGCGTCCGCGTGTCGGCGGATGTGACGTTCGAGAACAGCAGCGTCGTTAGCTTGGACGAGTCGGACACCCGGCTCCAACTCACCGGCCAGACGACGGTCAAATCGAATGCCACGTTCAGCGGCGACGGCATTCTCGAAAATGGCACGACGGGTGAAATGATCCTGGCCGACAACGTGTCGCTCGGTGGTGTCGGGCTCTCCAACCGCGGACTCCTCGCGATCGGCAACTCAGCAGGCACCGCCGCCGTCGATCGGTTCACTAGTTACTCGAGCGGAACGTGGCTCGTGGAACTCGGTGGAATCTTGCCCAGCGACTTCGACCGGCTGTTGATGGGCGGCGCAGCAACGCTCGCCGGGGAGATTGAAGTCGATCTCATCGACGCCGGCGGCGGACTGTTCCTGCCCGAGGTCGGCGACACATTCACGATCCTGACCTCGCTGGGCGGCGTGAACGGCACGTTCGAGAACAACCCCATCTCGA
>JBFWXN010000161.1:0-5157 GCA_050187415.1 Hyphomicrobiaceae bacterium
GGTTGATCGCGTGCACCCTGGCGCCGAGCGCGCGCATGAGCCGGGCCGTCGCGACCCCGATGCCGCCAAAGCCGAGAATGCCGACGGTCGCGTCAGCGAGCGAGCGATTGAGGCGGAACTGGTCGAACTCGCCCTTTGCCAGCTTCGCATGCTCGATAAAAAGTCGCTTGAATGCGGCCAGCGTCATGGCCAGAGCGTGCTCGGCCATGGGCTCGGCGTAAGCGCCGCCGTTGTTGGCGATCGGCAGCTCCGGCGGCAGATCGGCCAGAGGCACATAATCGACGCCGGCGGTCACGAATTGAACGAGGCGGGCCTTGCGCAACAGATTGGTTTCGCCGGGTCGCAACTCCTTGGCAGTATTACGAGCGAGGAGAACGTCGGCGTTCGACAGGCGGGCCGAGCGTTCTGCAGGCGCGTCGGCGAGGTAAACGACCTCCGCAGCGTCTCCGATTCCGCGCTCGATGACGGCCCTGCCGCGGGGCTCCGCATCGAGTGTGACCAGTAGTCTCGGTAAGTTTACGGATAAAGACACGGCCAATCCTTCCAGGAGCGATTATCTGAGCGCTGTTAACAGTCTTTTTTGCATGGTGCGACTTTTGTTCGGTTCCAATGGCACTCGATGCGGCAACCCGCCCTGTGGACACAAGGTTGAAGGTTATTCGGCTGCGTGCTACGTCGGCCGCGGATTCAAGAGAAGAGGTCGCGCGGGCCCCCGTGCGCTCGGGGCTTGAATCGCCTCCTCCCTATACTTGGGCGCCTGCCTCGGGTATCCAGCCTGCCAAAGGCTGAATGACGGCCGATGGAGGTCACGGTGGCCCGAACAATCCGGCGAGAGTGAGAGCGACGTGGCGACAGACGAACCCATCATGGCAACCGTAGCGGGACGCTATGCGTCCGCGCTGTTCGATCTCGCCAAGGACGAGCGGCAGCTCGAAGCCGTCGAGAAGGACGTCGTGGCTCTTGCGGGCATGCTGCAAGCGAGTCCCGATCTCGTACGCATGGTTCGCAGCCCCGTTATCTCTGCCGCGGACCAGGCAACGGCTGTCGGGGCCATTGCCCAGAGCGCCGGTTTCGCGCCGCTGACCAGCAATTTCCTGCAGGTTCTCACGCGGGCGCGCCGATTGTTCGCACTCGGTGACGTGGTCAAGGACTTTCGCGAAATCGCGGCCCGTTTCCGGGGAGAGGTCGCGGCAGAGGTCGTGACTGCGCATCCCCTGAGTGAAACGCAGCGGGCCGCCCTCGAAGACGCACTCAAGGGCACGGCCGGGGGGCGCAATGTTCGTATCGAAACCCGGGTCGATCCGGCGATCCTCGGTGGCCTCGTCGTCAAGATGGGCAGCCGCATGATCGACAGCTCGCTCCGCACCAAACTCAATTCGCTCAAGACGCGCATGAAAGAGGTTCGCTGATGGACATCAAGGCCTCCGAGATCTCATCGATCCTCAAGGAGCAGATCAAGAACTTCGGCAAGGAGGCCGAGGTTTCCGAGATCGGACAGGTGCTTTCGGTGGGCGACGGTATCGCCCGCGTCTACGGCCTGGACAATGTCCAGGCCGGCGAGATGGTCGAGTTTCCCGGTGGCCTGCGCGGCATGGCGCTGAACCTCGAAGCCGATAACGTCGGCGTCGTTATTTTCGGCGACGACCGCGGCATCAAGGAAGGCGACACCGTCAAGCGCACCGGCTCGATCGTGGATGTGCCGGTCGGCAAGGGCCTGCTCGGCCGCGTGGTCGATGCGCTCGGCAATCCCATCGACGGCAAAGGGCCGATCGTCGCGGACAATCGCTCGCGCGTCGACGTCAAGGCGCCCGGCATCATTCCGCGCAAGTCGGTGCACGAGCCGATGGCGACGGGCCTCAAGGCCATCGATGCGCTGATCCCGATCGGCCGCGGCCAGCGCGAGCTGATCATCGGCGACCGTCAGACAGGCAAGACGGCCGTCGCGCTGGACACGATCCTCAATCAGAAGCCGCTCAATACGGCCGGCTCGCCCGAGGACCAGAAGCTCTATTGCGTTTATGTCGCCGTCGGCCAGAAGCGCTCGACCGTGGCGCAGTTCGTGAAGGCGCTCGAAGAGAACGGAGCGCTCGAGTACTCGATCGTGGTCGCGGCGACCGCTTCGGACCCGGCGCCGATGCAGTTCCTTGCGCCCTTCGCCGGTTGCGCCATGGGCGAATTCTTCCGCGACAACGGCATGCACGCCGTGATCATCTACGACGACCTTTCGAAGCAGGCCGTCGCCTATCGCCAGATGTCGCTGCTGTTGCGCCGCCCGCCAGGCCGCGAAGCCTATCCGGGCGACGTGTTCTATCTCCACTCGCGGCTTCTCGAGCGCGCAGCCAAGATGGGCGATGCCGCCGGCAAGGGCTCGCTGACGGCGCTGCCTGTGATCGAGACGCAGGCCAACGACGTGTCCGCCTATATCCCGACCAACGTCATCTCCATCACGGATGGCCAGATCTTCCTGGAAACCGACCTCTTCTACCAGGGTATCCGCCCGGCGGTGAACGTCGGTCTCTCGGTGTCGCGCGTGGGATCGTCGGCGCAGACCAAGGCCATGAAGAAGGTTGCCGGCAAGATCAAGGGCGAGCTCGCGCAGTATCGCGAGATGGCCGCCTTCGCCCAGTTCGGCTCCGATCTCGATGCGACGACGCAGCGGCTTCTGAATCGAGGGGCCCGCCTGACGGAGCTGCTGAAGCAGCCGCAGTTCTCGCCGCTCAAGATGGAAGAGCAGGTTTGCGTGATCTATGCCGGTGTGAACGGCTATCTCGACCCGATGCCGGTGTCGAAGGTGCGTGACTTCGAGACGGCGCTGCTCGATAGCCTGCGCGGGCCGAATGCGGCAATCCTCGACGATATTCGCGCTTCGAAAGATCTGTCGGATGCGACCGCCGACAAGCTGAAGGGCGTGGTCGAGACGGTACAGAAGCAGTTCGTGTGACGCTGACGACGGCCGGACGGGGAACCCTGCCGGCCACTCTGTTTTTCTGACGCGCGGTGCCCCGGCGATGACGGGGCTTGATTGGATCGTCGAAGCCCATGCCGTCACTCAAAGACATGCGCAACCGCATCGCCTCGGTGAAGGCGACGCGGAAAATCACGAAAGCCATGCAGATGGTGGCGGCGGCCAAGCTGCGCCGTGCGCAGGAAGCTGCAACCGCCGCACGGCCCTACGCCGAACGCATGGATCGGGTGCTCAGCAATCTCGCGGGGCGGGCCAATCCGCAAGGGGCCTCGCCGCTGCTGGTCGGCACGGGCAAGGCCGATGTTCATTTGCTGATCGTCATGACTGCCGAGCGCGGCCTTTGCGGCGGGTTCAACTCGAACATCGCGCGCCTTGCCCGCCTCGATGCGCACCGGCTCATCCGTGCCGGCAAGACGGTCAAGATCATGTGTGTCGGTCGCAAGGGCGCCGACAACCTGCGGCGTGATCTCGGCCGCAACATCGGTGAGCGCATCGATCTTCGCGCCGTGAAGCAGCTCGGTTTCTCGAACGCCGAGGCGATCGGCGACAAAGTGCTGGCCATGTTCGAGGCCGGCGAGTTCGACGTCGCGACGATTTACTTCTCCGAGTTCAAGAACGTCATCACGCAGACGCCGACCGCCTTGCAGCTCATTCCGGCCCGCATCCCCGAGGCCAAGGACGGCGGGCCGAATACCGGTTCGCAGGCAGCGGTCGAGTACGAGCCGTCGGAAGACGAGATCCTCGGCTACCTGCTGAAGCGCAACATCTCGACGCAGATCTTCCGCGGCTTGCTGGAAAACGCGGCCTCCGAGCAGGGCGCGCGCATGAGCGCAATGGACAATGCCACACGCAATGCCGGCGACATGATCAACAAGCTGACGGTGAAGTACAACCGTCTGCGCCAGGCCAACATCACCAAAGAGCTCATCGAGATCATCTCGGGCGCCGAAGCGCTCTGAGAAACGGCACACCGTAACGAGGACGACAGCTATGGCATCGAACAAGGTCGGCAAGATCAGACAGGTGATGGGCGCGGTCGTCGACGTCCAGTTCGACGGGCACCTGCCCGAGATCCTGAATGCGCTCGAGACCTCGAACCAGGGCAACAGGCTTGTGCTCGAGGTCGCGCAGCACTTGGGCGAGAACACCGTTCGCACCATCGCCATGGATTCGTCCGAAGGCCTGATGCGCGGCCAGGACGTGACCGACACGGGCTCGCCGATCTCGGTGCCGGTCGGCGACGAGACGCTGGGTCGCATCATGAACGTCATCGGCGAGCCTGTGGACGAGGCGGGCGCCATCAAGACCAGTGCCACACGCCCGATCCACCAGACTGCGCCGACTTTCGCGGAGCAGTCGACGGAAGCCGAGATCCTGGTCACGGGCATCAAGGTGGTGGACCTGCTGGCGCCCTACGCCAAGGGTGGCAAGATCGGCCTCTTCGGCGGCGCCGGCGTCGGCAAGACGGTGCTGATCATGGAGCTGATCAACAACGTGGCGAAGGCGCACGGCGGCTACTCGGTGTTCGCCGGCGTCGGCGAGCGCACGCGCGAGGGTAACGACCTTTATCACGAGATGATCGAGTCGAACGTGAACATCGACCCGAAGAAGAACAACGGCTCGACGGCTGGATCGAAATGCGCCCTCGTCTACGGGCAGATGAACGAGCCGCCGGGAGCCCGCATGCGGGTGGCCCTTTCGGGTCTCACGGTTGCCGAACATTTCCGCGACCAGGGACAGGACGTGCTGTTCTTCGTCGACAACATCTTCCGCTTCACGCAGGCAGGCTCAGAGGTGTCGGCGCTGCTGGGGCGCATTCCGTCGGCGGTGGGCTATCAGCCGACCCTGGCGACGGACATGGGTGCCCTGCAGGAGCGCATCACGACGACGCAGAAGGGTTCTATCACCTCCGTGCAGGCCATCTACGTGCCCGCCGACGACTTGACCGACCCGGCTCCGGCCGCGTCCTTCGCCCACTTGGATGCGACGACCGTGCTGTCGCGCTCGATTGCCGAGAAAGGCATCTATCCGGCGGTGGACCCGCTCGACTCGACCTCGCGCATCCTTGAGCCGCGCGTCGTCGGTGAGGAGCACTACGGGGTTGCCCGTCAGGTGCAGTCGATCCTGCAGAAGTACAAGTCGCTGCAGGACATCATCGCCATTCTGGGCATGGACGAGCTTTCGGAAGAAGA
>JBFWXN010000162.1:0-5135 GCA_050187415.1 Hyphomicrobiaceae bacterium
AGTATTCTGTCCGGCAGTGGAGGCGTTGGCGGATGACAGTACAGATTGCTTTGCCGCCGACACCGAGAGCAAACGCCGGATTGCCGCATGTACCTGGGTCATAAAGAACGATCCCAAAAACGCCGAGGGGGCGTACGTCAATCGTGGAGTCGCCTATGCGGCAGAGAACGATGCCGGGCGGGCGATAGACGACTATGTGGCAGCGCTCGCAATCAATCCTCGCGACGCCGCAGCGTTTCACAATTCGGGAAACCTTTGGGCCCATGAGGGTCAGTACGATCGCGCCATCACGATGTATAGCCGAGCCATCGAAATCGATCATGATCCAAAAACATATCGACTCCGTGCCAACGCCTACTACGAGATAAAGGCGTACGGCAAAGCGATTGCGGATTACACCGCCATTATCCGCGCCAATCCCAAGGACGCAAACGCCTACTACAACCGGGGACGGGTTCACAAGGCAAAGAGAGACTTCGACCGCGCCATCGCCGACTACTCGAGGGCCATTGAAATCGTCCCTCGGATGAGCCCCTTCTATGCCTTTCGGGGCGACGTCTACGCGGAGAAGGGCGACAAGGATCGCGCCATCCAGGAATACCGGAAAGCGCTGAACATTTCTCGCACCGATATTTTTGCCCTCGAAGGTCTGAAGCGCCTGGGTGTGCAGCCATAGCGTGTGCCCGTTGCAGAACGATTGCGTTGAATGCGGATGGCTCAAGACAATATTGGAGGATTGCCATGAAACCTGTTCTGCTTCTGCTGTCGCTCATCGTCTTCGGTGCGGCGGTGTTGCCTGCGGTTTCGTCTGCTTGCAATTCCAGCGCAGGGTGTGAGCGCAAACCGAAGAACCCGTAACGTGAAATAGTTTTGATTCCATCGGCTGACACCGGCGCGGGGGGGGTCGATGCGCGAGAGCACCAACAGAGGCATTCACCGATTCGCTCGCAGGCAGTTTATTGGCGGTGGCTTGGCAGCGGTTTGCGCTGGATCAGGGTTTGGCCCTGCGGTCGCCGGCACAACATGCGGCGCTTACCCTTCTGCTCCCGGCGCCGAAGTTTGTGAATCCGCGGTCAATATGGTGATGTCCATCGCCAAAGCAGAATCACAACATCAATCCCAGTGGTGCTGGGCCGCGAGCACGTCCATGATCTTCCGCTATCATGGATATAACATTCCCCAGGAGCAGATTGTTCTGGAAGGTATGGAAGCTTGGCGAATAGACCGGCTCAAACCGGTTGGCGAATGAGCAAGCAGCTCAACCGAGATTGGCAAACCGCCGATGGGAAAAGATTCCAATCAAAGCTCGTCTCTCTTTTTGATCTTGAGTACGGCCAACTGAACCTGACGAACAACCAAGTCGCTGAAGCGCTCGATAACGGCGATCCTCTGCTTGTCGGAACGATGGGCCATGCAGTCGTGCAACTCGGTTTCAAGTACCTGCGAATGCCAAATGGATTTGTTCCCAATCAAAATGCCGTTGTCACAGTTTTCGATCCCTGGCCCGGACGTGGGATGAGGACGCTATCGCCGGCAGAAATGACACCAAATACGTTGTACGTATTTGGCGGATTGCACTATGTCGGCTGGGCAAAAATCACTGCGCTGAACTAGGTGGGATGGTGTCTGGGATACTCTCATGCGAGCGATGTTGATCCTTCTTGCGGCGCTTCTCATCGGCAGGGCAGTGCTACCGCCAGCGGCAGTGTTCGCTTGCTCAAGCGGATGCGAGCGCAATCCGAAAAAGCCATAACGACAATGATGCTTGCAAAACATTTGCGCGCGCAGAGGAATGGCTCGCAAAGAGCGTAAGGAGAGCCTTGCATTGGCAAGGTCATTGAACTGGACACGGCCAAGTCTCGCGCCGGTAAACTACCTGCTCCTCGGAGTGCCAAGCCTCCTCTCTACTCCGCGGGTTCGCCGCGTGTGACAACGGCCCTGGCCGACGGAATGTGCCTGTACAGCGTGCTCGGTGCGACGCCGAGACGGCGCGCCACTTCGCCGATGGAGATGCGCGGATCCTTCAGCATGGCGCGCGCTGCTGCCAGATCCTTCGGTCCCAATGACGGTTTGCGGCCGACACGGGCGCCACGGGCACGGGCTGCCGCCAGACCGGCAACGGTGCGCTCGCGGATGATGCCGCGTTCGAATTCGGCCAGGGCGGCAAAGATGTGGAACACCAGCCGCCCGCCGGGGGTGGTGGTATCGATGGCCTCCGTCAGGGACTTGAAGCCGATCTTGCGGTTCTCCAGGTCCTCGACCGTCTCGATGAGCTGCTTCAGGGACCGGGCCAGCCGGTCCAGCTTCCACACCACAATGGTGTCGCCCTTGCGCGCGTACTTCAGCGCCGCCTTCAGCTGCGGCCGGTCGCGCTGTGCGCCGGAGGCCTTCTCGGTGAAGACCTGTTCGCAGCCGGCCTTGGCGAGGGCATCGAGCTGCAGGTCGGTAGTCTGATCGTCCGTCGATACGCGGGCGTAGCCGATGAGCATGACCGTCTCCCAAAATCCGTCTCTGACATGGGGTTTCGGGAGTTCTATTTCAAGATATGGTTTTAGGAGGTCGCGAAGGCCGGATTTCCGTCAGCGCCACGCCGGCATTTACGGCCTCCGAAAAACGACCGCTTTTCGGAGGCCTTCGGCAATCTCCAGATCGCGACTACCACGTGATCGGTCTGATCGAGGCGGCGCCCCGGCGCATGGTCGGCATCATGAGACGCCCTCCTCTGGCGGACGGGCGCGAAAGACCGTGCACGCCCTCGATCGAAACACGGCATCGATGACGGCGAGGCCCGATTGCGCAAAGGGCAATCGTTAACGCCGCTTAACCGACAGACGGATCGGTTACGGCCATGCTGCGCACTCGATTCGCAAGCGAGCACGACCAATGCGCTGCCATTACCTCTCCGATCTGCATCTTGAGGCGCAGAGCTTCGAGGCCCCGTTGCCGAGAGGAGACGTGCTTATCATTGCGGGCGATCTTTGCCATGCGTGTTGCCTCGATCCGAGTCGAATGGACCGATACAGCGTTGAGCAGCGCGAGCGCGTTCGCCGCTTCGTGGATGGGGCGCTGTCGCACTTCGGCAATGTCCTGTTCGTTGCCGGCAATCATGAACCCTACGATGGCATATACGAAGAGACGACGAATCTTCTGCGGCGGCATCTGCCCGGCGTAGAGGTGCTGGACAACAATGCAGTCGAGATCCACGGCATCCGGTTTTTCGGCGCAACGCTCTGGACGGACTTCGATGCCGGGAGCATGGATGCCATGAACCGCGTCCGACGCCGCATGGGCGAATTCTTCTTCGTCAAGACACGACTTGGCTCGGACGATGGAACGTTGACGAAATTCCAGCCTGAGCATGCAAAGACCGCTCACGACATGGCCAGAGCAGCGCTTTCCGCTGCGATCGCGGACGGCGGGCCGATGGTCGTCATTACGCATCACGCCCCGAGCCGACTTGGTCTCAATCCACGCTTTGTCGGAAACGGCATCGACGCGGCCTATGCCAGCGATCTCGACGACATGATCGCAGGGCTTGGCAACGTTCCGGTCTGGGTCCACGGCCACACGCATGTCGCGCGGACGTATCGCATCGGGCGAACCGAGTTTCGCTCGAACGCGCACGGATTTGCCTCGAAGGGGCAGGCTGCGCCCGGTTTCTCGGTAAAGGCCTGTTTTGAGTTGTGACGAGAGAAAACCACCCGGCTACACGCTGCGGCGCAGCCCGGAAGGAAACTCGGTCACGCGGCCGCTATCGTCGAACGCTTGAGGTGTTGATCTCCATGCCGGCGGACGCGCTCACCGACATTCTGCAGATGCTGATCGCCGGTCGAGATACGCGGTGCTGGAGGGCACAAAGCTCCGCTACAGGCAAGGCGACGCACGGATGTTCCGGTTGGACACGAAGTTCGAGGCTGACGACTTCCCTCTGGAGGACAACGAGGGGTGCACTTAGTTGCATGCGCGGCAGCTACCAGACGCAGTCACTTCGCTGCGGTGCGGCGATCTTGTCCGTAACCTAAGAGGCTCCTGCTGTCGCGACGAGCGCTGTGGCGGGCGAACTCATGACTCAAACCTGCCCTCAAGTGCTTCTGGCGCTGCACGAACGGTCATCCCTAGGAGCAGACAGGCCTAGGAGCAGACAGGCAGCTCAATCGCATCGCACGTGCAATGATGAGCCGCAGGGGATAAGTTGGTACTGGGCATGAGGGAGGTGCAATGACGTCGTGCAACATGGACTCTTAATCTTCGATTGCGATGGCGTCCTGGTCGACAGCGAGGGGCTGTCAACTGATACCCTAATCAAGGTCCTTGCCCAATACCGCGTCAGCGTTTCAGGAGATGCTGCGCGCCGCTTTCGTGGTCGAAAACTAGCGGACATCCTTTCAGAGATTTCGCGAGAAGCTCAGATTGAGTTGCCTGCGACGTTAGCTGAAGAATTTCGGTTTGAAATGGATCGTGCCTTTGAGCGCGCGCTGAAGCCAGTGAATGGCATCGCGGCAGCACTGCAACGTATCAATAGTCTCAAGTGCGTTGTGTCGAATGGGCCGCGGGCGAAGATCTTACGGTCACTGGAATTGACGGGACTTTCTCAGTATTTTTCGGGTCGGCTGTTCAGCGCCTATGATGTTGGCGCATGGAAACCGGACCCGCGCTTGTTCGTCCATGCTGCACGATCATGCGGCGTTCATCCGTCCAACTGTATCGTGATCGAAGACAGCCTCCCGGGAGTCCAAGCAGGGATATCGGCCGGCATGAAGGTAATGGCTTTCGCGCCTGCTGCTGACGGAGACGATTTCCGCCGTCTTGGAGCGACGACATTTGCCGAAATGGCGTCTCTGCCCGATCTTCTTCGAGCCGAACTCACCTGAGCAATCCAGTTCCGTGAGTGGGCCGTTCCCGGAAGGCCGACACTCGCATAGCGGTCTCTGCCACGGCTGCGATGCGCCCTATTGGCCCATCACGGACCTCAGCTAGCGGATGCCAAACATCGTAAGTTGACCCATCTCGACATCAGCATGCCGGGGCGATGTTGCCCGGTGCTGAGGGTGGACCCTGCCGCCGCGGAAGACGTGGCGAACCGACGCCGATGAAACAGAGTGAACCTCAAACGAAATCCTATGCCTGAATGTCGC
>JBFWXN010000163.1:0-5040 GCA_050187415.1 Hyphomicrobiaceae bacterium
GTTGAGTGGCGAGGGAACATAGTTGGCCATGCGCAGCACTACATTGGCGGTCGATTGGGCGGCTGTCAATTTCGGCAGGTGTCGATCGGCCCTGAGACTAGGGCCGCTGGTCGGCCGGACACAAGACCGGATATCGCATGGCCGGCGGTCGCCGGGTCACGCATTCGGCATCGACAGGTAGCCGATGCGCCGGCCACGGGCCTCGCGCATCCGTTCGAGCTGGTCGAGCACCAGGCGCGGATGAAGCTGTCGCCCGGTCTGCCGGATGGTCCGGCTCTCGAGATCGCGGAGCTCCTCGTAAAGCTCCTCGGCCGTCCAGTGCAACATGGCGACGGCGCCGACCGCCGACGCACTCATATTGGGCGGAACCTTGCCGGCAAAGCGCCTCGTGAGAACCTGAACGAAGCCCGGCATGCGTGCTGTCGCAACGCCCGAGGAGCCGACCAAGCGTACCAGAAGGGTCGGCCGGAACCGATAGTCGTAGACCTCCATCCATTCGAAGAGCTTCATCATGATCATATCCTTGAGACGAAGCTCGGAGGTGACGCGAAGATCGCGCCATTCGGCGACGACATCGAACTCGGGCTCGAGCTCGATGTCGCCGGGAGCGAACGTTTCGACGGCGGTCACGCCGATGCGACCGATGAAGTCGCGGTTCTTCATGTCGAGGCGGGTCGTGTAGGTGGGGATGCGATAGTCGCCGCTCGTCGCCATGGAATAGGCAAGACGCACGAGCTTGGCGCAGTAGAGCTGACCGTAGCCGCCGAGCTCCATCGTGAAATCGTAGAGAATACGCGGCCCGTGGCGGCCGTCAGCGCGTGCGATCGCGTCGCGGATCATGTCGGCGGCTCGCTCGGCAACGTCGGAACTGCGATGGCGCAGGAGTACCGCGCGGCCGACGTTGTGGGAGAGCGAGTCATCGACGGCTTTGACGATCGATCCGTCCTCGATCAGTGCTTCCACCATGACGTGGCCGCCCTTGGGATCGCGGGCGACGATCGAGACATGGCTGAACTGCGAATCGACGTCGCCGATGCGCGAGATGGCGGCGCTGTTATGGGCCATGCCGCGCTGCAGGATGGCATCGCCCGGCCGTAGCACGAGCGGGCCCTGGCTGAAGCGCGGATTGCGATGGGTGAGGTGCGCCGGGCCGGAGAAAGCCGGGCGGGTCGACTCTTTCTTGCCGAGACGCGGGTGGGCCAGTGCGATCTCGCCGATAAGGTCGCGCGCATAGCGGGCGCTGCGAAAGACATCACGCAGGCGTGCCTGGACGCGGTGGCTCATCACACCCTGCTCGTGCCACGCGGGGATGCAATCACGGAGTGCCAGGTAGAGCGTCCAGATGCGGTCGACGAGGACGGGGGCGTGCTGCCTGACCTGTCCCATGTCGAATGCAGCAAAATCGGCGTGAAACAGTGCCTCGTAAATGGTATCGAGGGTTGCTGCGGCCTCGGATTCCGAAAGCGCGCCGCGATGCCCGAGGGCATCCGCCATATCGAGAACGTCGGTCAGGCGTTCCAGTCCCCCGCCGAGCATGCCAACCCCCGTCGCGCGCCTTCAGCACACAGGCACCGCATCACTAGAAGCGCGTTTTACGACGTCAGTATGGTGAGGCTCAACCCTGCTGTGACAGGCACAGACGGTGCGGCACCAACTTGCGAGCCGGCGCCCGCCGGTCAAGTATTGGCACCGTGCGACGGCTCCGGCCTGAAATCTCGTCACAGGGAAGCGACATGAACACGGAAATCGAGAGCAAAGGCGCCCGCCCGTTGCTCTTCCAGCCCTTCACCATCCGCGGGGTGACCATCAAGAATCGTACCGTCCTGGCGCCCATGGTCCACTATCGGGCCAGAGAGGGAATCTGCGGGACGTTCCATACCGTGCATCTCGGCAAGTTTGCCCAGGGCGGCTTCGGTGTCGTCATGACCGAAGCGGCAGCGGTCGAGAAGCGCGGCATGGTCTCGGACATGGACCTCGGCATCTTCAACGAGGCGCAGGCCCAGGCCTATCGTCCGGTGATCGAGCTGATCAAGGAAGAGGGCGCGGTGCCGGCGATCCAACTTGCGCACGCGGGGCGCAAGGCCGGCATGCAGTCGGCCATGGAGGGCAACGCGGCGCTGACCGACCGGGAGATCCGGCAGGGACGGACGCGGTGGACGCCGGTCGGCCCGACGACGACGAAGATCAGTCCCGAGTGGCCGACGCCGCATCAGCTTGCGCCGGACGAGATCGCCGAGATCGTCGGGGCGTTTGCGGCAGCCGCCAGACGCGCCGTTCGCGTCGGCTTCGAGATCGTTGAGATCCACGGGGCGCACGGCTATCTGCTGGCCTCGTTCCTGTCGCCGGTCACCAATACGCGCAACGATGCCTATGGGGGCGATCTCATGGGGCGCATGCGCTTCCCGCTCGAGGTCGCGGAAGCCGTCCGCGCTTCCATACCGGACAGGACGCCATTGTTCTTCCGTGTCTCGTCGGTCGACGGAACGCAGGAAGGCTGGCAGATGGACGACACGGTCGTTCTCGCCCGCGAGCTGAAGGCGCGCGGTGTCGACGTGCTCGACTGCTCGTCGGGTGGCCTGATGGGATCGGCGACGGCAGCGCCGGTCTCGCGCTCGCCGGGGTTCCAGGTGCCGTTCGCGGCCCGCGCCAAGGCCGAGGCCGGCATCTCGACCATGGCTGTCGGCCTGATCCTGGAGGGTGGCCAGGCCGAGGCGATCCTGCAGGCGGGGCAGGCGGATTTGATCGCGATCGGGCGGCAGGCGCAGTTCAATCCCAACATCGTGCATCACTGGGGGCACGATCTGGGCATCAATACGCACTTCGAGGATTGGGGCCAGGAATACGGCTGGTGGCTCGACAAACGTGTGCGGTCGATGCAGGGCTTCGCGACGCCGACCGGCCGCTTGATCGCAAAGGGCTCGTAGGAGAAGGAGAGGAGCCGGTCGGCGGGGCTTTGGGTCTCGGCTTGTACCCGACCCGACCTTCGCCGCCCGGCGAAGCGACCGCCGATGTGTCAGCCGACCACGCGGGAGGCCGCACCCGCACCCCCGAAGGCCCGGGCGAACGGAGACCCGGGCGGAAAACCGGGCGTTATCGCTTCGCCTCGATGGCGATCTCGACGAGGTGAGGCTTGCCGCTGGCGAAGGCCGCTTTGATCGCCGCGCCGATTTTGCCTGGGTCGGCAACCCGCGTGGCGGCAACTCCCATGCCTGTCGCCATCTCGACGAACCCGAGCGCCGGGCCGGCGAGATCCATATGTGCATAGGGTTCCTGCGACGTGATGCCGAAACGCTGACGATAGACGTCGATATTGTGCTTCAGGACGCGGTACTCGCGGTTGGCGAGGATCACGAACACGATCGGCAATCCGACGTGAGCCGCGGTCCAGAGCGACTGGATCGCGTACATGGCCGAGCCGTCTCCGGAGATGCACAGCACGGGGCGTTTCGGTTCGGCCGCAGCGATGCCCAACGCTCCGGCGACGCCCTGGCCAATGCCGCCGCCCTTGGTGCCGAAGTACTCGCCCGGGCCTGCAAAGTCGAGGGTGCGGGCGAGGTCGATGGAGGCGGTGATCGATTCGTCGACGACGATCGTCCGTGCCGGCATCGCGTCGCGAATCTCCGCCATCACGCGCGGCATGGATGCCGGCTCGCGATCCCACGCCTTGGCGGCGCGCGCTTTCTGGACGGCAACTTCTTTCGCCTTGAGCTCGGCGAGGGCCCTGTTCCGCTTCCGGGCTGCATCGCGATAGCCGGGTGTCGCGGCGCGATCGAGTTCCGAGACCATGGCGGCCAATGCGTGGCGGATCGAGCCGACCACACCGAGGCCCGGGGCGACGCCGTGCGCGAGCCGCTCCGGGTTCGCCTCGATCTGTGCGACCGCCGCGGCATCCGGGAACGGCCCGTCGTCGGCGTACCAGACGTCCTCGAAGAACGAGCCGCCGACCAGCAGCACCATGTCGGCCGTGCCGAACGCCTTCTTGGTCGCTGCGGCGTCGAGCGGCAGGCCGAGGCGCGCCGACGGGTGCGCGGTCGGAAACGGCATCTGCATGCGCAGGCCCTCGAGCCACACCGAAGCACCGACGAGTTCGGCCAATCGCACCAATTCCGTGCTGGCACGGGCGCGCGCCACATCGTCTCCGGCGACGATGACCGGACGCTCGGCGGCCAGCAGCGCCTCGGCGATGGCCGCAATGCCATTCGCTTCCGGCCGAGGCGCGCGCCAGAGCTGCGCCGGTTCGCCAGGTCGGATGCCGGTCTCCTGCTCCATGACGTCGATCGGAAGGGCGACGAACACAGGGCCCGGCGGACCGTCGTTCGCGACCTTGAAGGCGCGGCGCAGGATCGGAGCCATTTCGTCGGCGCGCTCGACCTGCACGGACCATTTCGTCACGGGTGCCGCCATCGCGACCAGATCATGGCCCAGCACGGGATTATTGAGCCGCAGGCGCGTGTCCTGCTGGCCGGCGGTGACGATCATCGGCGAGCCCGCTCTGAGTGCGCCGTACATCATGCCGATGGCATTGCCGAGCCCCGGTGCGACATGGAGCGAAACGACGCCGGTTTTGCCCGAGGCCTGGGCGTAGTAGCTCGCAGCACAGAGCGCGATCGATTCGTGCAAGGCGGTGACGTAGCGAATCGACGGGTAGTCGGCGAGGCTGTCCAACAGCGGGCTTTCGGTGGTCCCCGGATTGCCGAAGATGCGCTCGACGCCGTGAGCGACGAGGCTCTGCATGAACACCTGACGACCGCGCATGCGAATGCTCCCGATAAGTTTTTCTGAATTGTACGAGGACCGTTGAGAGTGCGATGGTCTCCACCGTTCCCCGGCGAGAAAGCCACCAACAGGCAGGACTTGCAACGATGCTAGCATCGCAGCGCGCGCTGTTCGATATCCCCCGCGACGTCGCCTATTTCAACGCAGCGGGCTGGAGCCCCATTCCGAAGTTGGTGGCCGAGGCGGGTGTCAGAGGTGCCGCAAGGAAGGCGCAACCGTGGTTGCTGGCCCCCGATCTGGCGACCACCATGAACGAGCGGGCGC
>JBFWXN010000164.1:0-4991 GCA_050187415.1 Hyphomicrobiaceae bacterium
CACATCGCGCTCGTGGCTTCGCTGCTGGCAGCCGTAACGATCTCGTTGCCCGCACTGTCCGCCGACGTCCAAAAGGGCCCGATCAAGATCGAGCAGCCGTGGACGCGGGCGACGCCGGGCGGCGCCAAGGTTGCGGGTGGCTTTCTGAAGATCACGAATACGGGCACGACCGCAGACCGCTTGGTCTCGGCGACAACCGACATCTCGGGCGTCGTCGAGTTCCACGAGATGAAGATGGTCGACGGCATCATGAAGATGCGCGCCCTTGGCAGCGGCATTGAACTCGCGCCCGGCAAGACGGTGGAGCTGAAGCCGGGCGGCTACCACATCATGTTCGTGGACCTGAAGAAGCCCCTGGTGAAGGGCAAGCCCATCAAGGCGAAGCTTGCATTCGAGAAGGCGGGCGAAGTCGAGGTCGAGTTCGCGGTTGCGCCGATTGGCGCGAAGTCTCCGTCTGGAGGCGGCGGACACGATCACCACAAGCATTGACGAGGCTCGGTGACAGGTAGCCGAAAGCGCCACCTGTCACCGACGGGGATAAAGGCGGTTGGCGCGATTCTCCTATTTGCCGGCCGCGCCGCTCAGCGTGCCCACCGCTTTGGCAAGGCCGAACGTCAGAGCCTCGTCGAACGTGACGCGTGAGAGGCTCCAGTGGTGCACTGCCGGTGGCGTGAGAAAGCTCCAAGTCATGTCCCAGTATCCGTCGTCGCGAACCGTCAGGCGCCCGACGAGATGGGCATCGGCCGTGGGGGCAGCCGTCCGCAACGTGGCGATGCGATCGGCGACGATGTCGTCAAAGCCGATCGTGCTGCCCGCGCCGGGTAACACGATGGGTAAGCCCAGCCGTCGCGCCGTCTCGGTAATAACGGCTCTCTGGCCATAGCCTTCTGGGCCGGAGGGCGTCAGCAGGATGCGGCCGGCCAGCGTATCGATCCTGAGCCATACCGCCACGACCGGACGATCGGCTGGCCACTTCGCAATGCCGAGACGTTGCAGTGCAGCGTCGATAGCGGGCTTGGCGAAGGCGACGCGCAGGAAGTGCGGCCGTTCGCGCGTGCCCTGCTCGTCATGGACGGGGATGTCCTTCATCCGATCCTCGTATTCGAAAGTCGCAACGAGGTCGTGCGGCTTGGCTGCGAGGCCGAGTATGCGTGGATCGGTTGCGAGCCGGATGTCACCCGTCAGTTTGACGACCACCCTTCCGAGCGCCTCGCGGAAGCCGCGCGTGCGCTCAGGCTCCTCGGTGCCGGTGACCACGGTCTCCGCTCGGTAGAGATCAGTGATCTCCCGGCAGGCGACGTGCCGCGGTGAAATGGCGAGGGCAATCAGCAAGCCTATCAGTCCGGGAGATGGGATGCGCATGGATCGCTCTCGCGCCGATCGGGGTCGACGGCGGCACTACTTGCAGCCGAGTGCCTTCTCGCGTGCGTCGATCGCGTCGACGAGTGCGCGGTCGGATGGAGACATCACCGCGCGCGCGCCGGCAAGATCTCGCGAGCAGCCCTGATTGCCAAACGTTCTCTGCCCCTTGGCGCCCGTAAAACAGTACCCATTGCGGTGCCAGACGGCGTTGCGGCGATGCCAGAGGTCGTCGCAGCTTTCGGCAGGCTGCGACGGTGACGGCGGTCGGAACTGAGCGGGTCGGGCCGCGCCGATCGTGCGGCAGCATTTGATCCAGTTTCCGTGCGCCCAACCCGTGGTTCCATCGAGCAACGCAACCCGCCGCCAGACGCCACGCGTCTCGAGGATCTGAAGCAATGTGTCCGGCCCCATGGTGGCGATGCGGGTGCCTTCACCCGTCGGCGACGTCCGCAGTGCAAGGAAGTTGTCGCCGTTCGGGTCGAGCCCTGTGACATACGCATAGCTGCTGGCGACGACCGTCGTGCGGAACGGCTCCGGCGGGGGATTGGTCGCTGTTCCGGCCGACGCCGGACGCGATGGGGCCGGCGTCGCGGGCAAAAGCGCGGACGCGGCGAAGGCCATCTCCTCGATCAGCGACGAGTTCTCCCACGGCACCTGCTGATCGGATGTCGCCCGACCGACATCGGCGCGAACCCGTCGCATCACGGCGTGCACGTCGGCGCCGGCATCCGACATGTGCCGCAGAAGGGCCTCGGTAAAGGGGCTGTTGCGGCCCTGACCGTCCAGGGCGACATTGCCGGGCTGGGTCGAATAGGCGATGAACGACCCGACGCCCGCATAGACGCGCGCGAGGCCACGCGCGTCGCCTGCCGAGCGGGTCGAGGGATTGTCGGCCAGCTTCTCGGCAAACGGATTGTTCCGGCAGGCATCGAGCAGGACAAGCCGCGTCTTCACGCTACGCGAGAGATCGGAAATCAGGGCATTGAGCGGAATGAGGGCGCGGCGCGCGTCCGCTTCGGTGCTGACCGTCGCGTCGACCGGAAAAAGGTAGTTCTCGCCGCCGATCTGCAACCCGTGGCCGGCATAGTAGAACAGCGCCACGTCGTCCGAGCGAAGCGCGCGAACGAACGACTGGAAGCGTTGCAGAAAGCCGGCTCGGCCCAGGTCCAAGCCGAGGGTGACACGATAATCCAGCGCTTCGAGGCGCTTTGCCAGATCCTGCGCGTCATTGGCAGGGTTTTGCAGGCGCGGCACCGAAGCATAGTTCGAGTTGCCGACAATGAAGGCGTGCCGCGCCGCCGCGGCCGGTGTCGCGGCGGCCGATAGCAGGGCGATGAGCGTGGCGAGGCCGGCCAGAACGGCTCTTGGCGACAACGTGTTCATGATCGTCCTCCCCCTTTCGCGACCCCGCCCTGATAGCCGGGATTTCAGGCAGCCGCCACCGGGCGGGCCGAGCTAAGTAAGGCCGGCCTGTCGCGCACGCGCCAAAGTTCGCTCCGCCATGAGAGCGATATCCACGGCGATGAACTCGCCATTCACGTAGGCGGTGCCGCGACCTTCCGCGCGCGCCGCCGCATAGGCCTGGATGATGCGACGGGCACGCTCGATCTCGGCAGCCGTCGGGGTGAACACGTCGTTGGCGACGGCGATCTGGCCCGGATGAAAGACGAGCTTGCCCGAGAAGCCGAGCTCTCGTGCGATGAGCGCGTCCTCGCGCGTGGCGTCGACATCCTTGACCGAGACGAAGTAGGCGGCATCGATCGCCTCGATGCGCTGGGCCGCTGCGGCCGCCACGATCAGCGCTCGCGGCACGGCAAGCGTCCGCTCGGTGACGGCCGAGCCGGTCGCGGCCGTATAGTCCCCCGAGCCGAAGAACAGCGCAGTGGTGCGCTCCGTCGCTTCGGCAATCGTCAGCGCATTGAACAGGCCACGCGGCGTCTCGATGGTGGCGATGATCTCGACCGGCCGCTCGCGCCGTGGCGATTTCTGCTCGGCGGCGTCCAGCCAGGCGGCCAGGCGCTGAAGTTGCTCGGCGCTCTCGACTTTCGGCACGAAGAGCGAATCGATGTGTTTGACGTCGAGCGCGGCAAGATCGGCGTCGTGTTCCGCGGTGCCTACGGCGTTGACGCGGACACTGCGCTCGCGCCGACCAAAGTCGAGGGAAGCGAGCGCTTCCATGATGGATTTGCGCGCAGCCGGCTTCTCTTCGGGGCCGACGCCATCCTCGATGTCGAGAACGACGGCATCGGCATCGAGCGTCGCCGACTTGGCGATCCGTTCCGGGCGATCGCCCGGCGTAATGATCAGGGAGCGGCGCAGGCGAGGCTGATGGATGGTCTGGGGTTTCATATGAACATTTGCGTATCGGGGGGGAGGCCGAGCAGGTGACGGCCGACTGTTGCGAAGTGCGAAGCACGCCCCTGCACCTGCTGCGAGGCGGAAAGCGCGTCACGCAGCCGCCTCTCGAACGGCGCGCTCTCGAAGATGGCGTTCTGGCCCGCTGCGCGATAGGCGTCAACGGCAATCCGGCAGCCCTCGTCGATCGTGTGCGTGCTCGCCAGCCGTGCCTCGATGCGTTGGTCGAGCGTCAGCCCGGCGCCCCGGTCGACGGCGTCCCAGATGTCGGTGATCGTGCCGAAGTGGTAGCGTTTCACCGAACGCCAGCGGCCCTCGAGGCGGGCGAGATCGGCCTGGAACATCTCGCTGTCGCGCATCGCGGAGGCCGCACCGCGCGCCGTCTTGGCGATGGCGAGCGCCGTCAGGTCGTCGATCATGCCGCGCGCAATGCCGAGCATGACTCCGGCGAAGGCCGCCGCATAGACCATGATGGTCGGAAAGCGGTAGAGCGTGCCGGGCTCGCGCGCGCTGGTCAGCTCCTCGCGGTCGATGGTGTCTTCACCGGCGACGAACAGATCCTCGACGGCGTAGGTGTCGCTGCCGGTTCCCCTCAGGCCAACGACCTGCCAGACATCGTCGATCCTCGCCTTGGCACGAGGGAACAGCGCAGTACGGTCGGCGGGGCGCCCGTCAGCGCGCAGTTGTGGCTTGCCGTTGGCATCGACGAGGCGGCAATGAGCACCGAGCAGCGTCGCGTTGCGGCTGCCGCTGGCGAACGACCACCTGCCGGAGACGCGGTAGCCGCCCGCAACCTCGACCGCGGTGCCTTGCACGCCCGCACCCCAGGCCAGCACGGCATCTGGTGGTCCGAATAGACGCTTTGCGGCTTGCGGTGCGAGGAACGAGGACGACATGGCACATCCGCCGCCCTGACCGACGCACCAGGCTGTGCTGGCATCGGCGGTGGCGAGAACCATCGCGACCTCCGCAAAGGTTGGAATGCTGACTTCGAGGCCGCCGATCGAGCGCGGCAGAGTGAGGCGAAACATGCCGGTTTCGACGAGGGCTGCGTGCACGTCGGGCGGCAGTTCTCGCGCCGCCTCGATGCGATCGCCCGCCGCTTTGACGACCTTGGCCGCGGCCTGCGCGCGTTCAACCACCGCGCGCTTCGAAGAAACGTTCGGCTCTACGGCCATGGCCGATCCTCCCGCGTCGATGCTCTCGTCGGGGAAGGATAGCGATTGCCTGTGGCAAATGGCAAAGCCAGATCGGCGACGTGACGACGTCGCCGT
>JBFWXN010000165.1:0-4816 GCA_050187415.1 Hyphomicrobiaceae bacterium
GGGTCTTGGTCGTGTGAAAATGATTTTGGCTCGCCCAAGGCCCCCTCAGATGGCCCGTGGATAGCCCAGGAGCGCGGTATAGAGCAAATTTTTCCGGCACGGTCTCGGCGAGTTCGAGTGTCGGAGGGCGTCCTGAGCCATCCCTGGGGCTTCCAGTAGCGCTCTGTGAGGCCGCTCCAGTACTGTTCTCCTACGCCGTGATCGCCTCCATGAGCTTCTCGACGCCGACGATGTTGAGCACTCGCGTCAGATTGTAGGTCAGCACACACAGCGCCATCTCGGTGGCGACCTTCGGCAGCGTCTTGCACAGGAAGTGCGTCGCGCCCATGCGCATCTTGATCGTGCCGAACGGATGCTCGACGGTCTCGCGCCGCGTGCGCATCGCCTGCGGGTTTCTGTCGAGCCTTGCCTGCACCGCGTCCAGCACCTCCTCGTGCTCCCATCGGGTGATCCGGCGTTGCGGCCCCTTGGTGCATTTCGCTTTCAGCGCGCAGGTGCGGCACGCATTCGTCCAATAACGGTGCAGCTTCTGGCCTTTTTCCTCGTTCGTATAATAGTACTTGAGCTTCTCGCCTGCCGGACAGCGATAGACATCTTCTTTGGCCAGATAAACGAAGTCCTGCTTGCCGAAGCGGCCTTCCGATTTCGCGCCCGACGTCATCCGTTTCGGCATCGTCACCTTGATGCCTGCGTCGTCGCACGCCTTGATCTCCTCACTGTCGAAGTAGCCGCGATCGGCCACCGCTTCGAGCTTATCGACATCGAGCACGGCCTTGGTCGCCTTTGCTGTACTGGCCAGATGCGCTGTATCGTTGCCGACGTTCGTCACCTCGTGGTGGACGATTAGATGGTGCTCGGTGTCCACCGCTGTCTGCACGTTGTAGCCGACGACGCCCGAGCCGCGCCCGCTCGTCGCCATCGAGCGGCTGTCGGGATCGGTCAGCGAAATCTGCTTGTCGGGCGAGGCGAGAACCTGTTTCTCGATCGCTTCGAGCTTGCCCATCTCCGATTTCAGCTTCTCGAGCTTTTCCTTGAGGTACGTCTTTTTCAGCTCGATCGTCTCCGACGGATCATGCAGATCGGCGGTGTCGAGCTGCGAGAGATAGCGCGCAACGCTCTCCTCCAATTGCTTGCGTCGTTTCTCGAGCTTGGCCTCGGTGAAATTCTTGTCGCGGTTGTTGACCGCCTTGAATTTCGAGCCGTCGATCGCAACGCTCGCCTTCGCGAGCAGACCCATCTGCCGGCACAGCTCGATGAACTTCGCACAGACCTTCTTGATGGCCGCGCCGTTGTCCTTGCGGAAGTCGGCGATCGTCTTGTGATCGGGCGCCAGTCGTTCGGTGAGCCACATCACCTCCAGATTGCGCTGGCACTCGCGCTCCAGGCGGCGGCTCGATTGGATCCGGTTGAGATAGCCATAGATGTACAGCTTGAGATGCAGCGCCGGGCTGTAGCCAGGCCGCCCGATATCGGCGGGCTCGGACATCTTGAAGCCCAGATCGTCGAGGTCCAGCGCTTCGACAAACGCATCAATGAAGCGAACAGGATTGCTGTCATCGACCCACTGATCGAGGCTTTCCGGCAACAGAGACAGCTGCCCCCGATCGACCCCTTCGATGAACCCGGCCATGTCGCCTCCGCCGATTCAGCAAGAGAATCATAGCAGAGGGAGTTTCCACACAACCAGGGTCACCTGCACGCATCGCCGCATGCCTCCTCACTCACGCTGACCGCTTAGAAGCAGCCGATCGTGGCACGGATCAAGAACGCCGACGCGATGGACTCGAGACCGACCGTCATGGCACGATGAGGCAAGCGTCGAGGAGGGCCAATTGCGTCGGTTGGTGGCTAGCCTGCCTGTGCCGACGTCGACGGCGTCAATTGGCAGCTCAGCTGCCACTCGACCGATTGCTCTTCGCGGTACCGAGGCGATACTTCA
Organism: Hyphomicrobiaceae bacterium; assembly: GCA_050187415.1. Classification (GTDB taxonomy): domain Bacteria; phylum Pseudomonadota; class Alphaproteobacteria; order Rhizobiales; family Hyphomicrobiaceae. The sequence goes on from JBFWXN010000165.1 coordinate 1,940, forward strand.
AGAACCGTGCGCCCTGGTGCTCGACCTCGCCTATGAACGTAGCGCCGAGGCGTACTAGGGCTGCGAGCTTCTTGCGCGATGGAGGGAGCAGAAACGTCACGTGGGGAATGCGCTCGTCGGCCGCGGCGAATGCAAGCGCCAGTCTTGTAATGCGCAGACCGAGCCCGAAACAGGAAGGCTTCAGAACGAGTCCGTAATCCCACTCTTCGCCCTCTTTCTGAAACCCGCCCCATCCGACATACGCGCCGTTGGCGAGTATCCCCCAATGACCAAGGCCGTCGCGGTCCCAACACGCCTCCTTGGCCGCGATAAATGCGGCGACGCGCTCATCGTCCCATCGGCCGGTCAGCAGTGGCATGTGAGCCGCCAGTCGCGAGTCGGACATGTGCGCAACGAGGTCTCGGCGCGGCACGTCGGGCAGTTTTACTAGGGTGATTTCGGCACGCAGATCCATCGTCGTAATCCAGGCGGCCATGGTTGATAGCGTGAGTGGTTCAAATCGCGGAGACGCACACAATGTGCGCCTCCGTGGCTGCTGCGACCATCAGGCGGTGATCGTCCTAGTCGCATTGCTTTCGGGCGCAGCAAGCACGACCGTGACGGTCAGCACGGCCACCGCATTGGCCCAGTAGTAAGCTGCGTCGAGACCGTCAAATCCGAGCACGAACGGTGCAGCGAGAAACGTGACGCCGACGAGACGGTCGACGGCGACGTGCAACCAGTAGGGGAGCATGCGGATCACGCCGGTCTCATGGTCGGTCAGCAGCGTCAGCAGGAAGGCGGCGATGCCGGTTGCGACCGACAGCCACTTGGCTGCCGGATTGGTTGCGCCGAGTCCGAGGACGAACGGCATTGCGAAGAGGCTCAACGCAACAGGGTAGTCGAGCAGAGAGTGGATCTTGCGGGTAACGAAGCGCATGGCGATTTCCTTTCTCGATGATGGAGGAACGAGGGAGCGCGCGGGCAAGCCCCTCTTGTTCGCGGCACTTGCCCGCAACCTTGAGTGATCTCACTTGATCTCGGAGGGCAGTTTGCCGGCCAGCTTCGGCCAGTTGACGTCGGCCTTCCTGATCGCGCCGGGCACATCCTTCAGCCACGCCTGCTGGATGCCAGCATCGAGGTTCAGGTAGAGCTTCCCATCGACGATCTTCCAGTAGCGCGGATCGCCGTCGAACTTGGCGCCGACCGAGACGCCGTAAGCGCAGTATCCGCCGTAGGCGGGTTCGTACTTGGCGGGGTTCGCCTTGAACGCGGCAAGGTTCGCCTCCGACGTGAAGCGGTAGGTCGCCTCTTTGTGAACGTGAGCGAACTTGGCATCGCCCTGCACCGGCCGCTGCTCGGTGAAGAAGGCAACGACATCGAAGCCATGAACGGCGAGTCCAGGGGAAGGCTTTCCGGCGACGATGACGGCGCCGGTCGCGGTATTGACCTCTGGGCCGGCAGCAGCCTGACCGGTGGCGGCGATGAGGCCCGCAACAGCGAGCGCGATGAGTGACTTGGTCTTCATAATCTAGTCTCCTGTCTTCAGATTGGTGATGGACTGCGGGCAAGGCTCCGCCGGGTCGGCCGCGTGGCAGTCCACACACGGCGCGTTGCTTTCCCGGTCGGAAGTCTCGAACGTGTGGGTCGCTTCAGCGACCTGGGTTGCCTTGCTCGAGCGGCAGGCCGGCCGCCTGCCAGTCCTCCTTGCCGCCGGCGTAGATGCTGACGCTGCGATAGCCGAGGCTTTCGAGTGCCGCGGCGGCGATGTGTGAGTTTCGGCAGCTGGGGGAGGCGCAATAGACGACGATTTCGGCCGTCCTGTCGGGGATCGCGCCCGGCGCCAACGCGCTCACGTTGCCGTGCGGCATGTGCAGTGCGCCAGGAAGATGGCCGTCGCGGAAATAGCGCTCGGGCAGGGCCTCGATCAGCGCTGGCCGCGGCGTCGCAGCGAGCCGTTGCAGCAAAGCCTCGCGGGTGATGGTGCGTGTCATGGCTCGTGTCCTCCTGTTGGATCGCCTATTTCTCTCACATGAGATAGTATTGATAGAACTCATTCCATATGCAATGATCTATTTCGCAACGGTCATCACGAGCAAGTCACGAAAGCGAGAGACAGGCCATGGCTGCAACGGGCGGACGAAAAACACGCACCAGAACGACGGGCAAAGCGACGCCCTCGGCCTGGCCAGCATTCATCACAGCGCACGATGCGCTCGTCGTCCGCATCGAAGAGCGCCTTCGGGCCGCAGGACTTCCCGATTTGAGCTGGTATGTCGTTCTCTGGGTTTTGGAGCGTTCGCCGGAGCAGCGTCTGCGCATGCACGAGCTCGCTGATACGGCCGTCATCGCGCGCAGCAATCTCACGCGTCTCGTCGATAAGCTGGAGAAAGACGGTCTCGTTGCGCGCGAACGAGTTGCCGATGACCGGCGGGGCGCCTATGCGCGGATCACGGAAAAGGGCCGCGCGATGCGCAGTAAGATGTGGACCGTCTACGGCCCGGCGATCGAGGAGCTATTCCTACGCCATCTCACTACCGAGGAGAACATCCTGCTCCGCGATATCATGATGCGACTGCTGGATAAAGTCAGGGACCAGGAGCCAGACTGACAGGGACAGTGGCGCCGAGCGTGCCCGAACACACGTCTCGGGATAGGGACCTGAAAACGCGAACGAGTGAGCAGCGGACATCGCTGCCGGTACGGTCCAGTGCAACGTTGATGGCAGAGATGGGTCATTTGCACGCATCTCACCTCACGCCGTCATGGCCGCTGGCCATCCGATTGTCGACCTGACGGACGTCCGCACCCGTTGCTCGCACCACCCCTCATACGTCGAAGAACACCGTCTCCTTGTCGCCCTGCATGTGGTTGTCGAACAGGTAGACCGGTTTGCCG
>JBFWXN010000166.1:0-4638 GCA_050187415.1 Hyphomicrobiaceae bacterium
TGAAATCCTCCTGCTGCTGTTGGTGTCCTCCCCGCTCATTACGCACACACCACCGACAAACGCAGGACAAATCCCACTTTCCACAAATCACGACATATCGAACAACGCTGGATTAAGGACTAGTGAACTCCGCGACGGACGCTCCAGTCTGTCTCTGTGGCAGCGCTGGCTGCGGCATCCATCCGGCAGTTTTTATCGGAGCGCAAAAATGGCAACGGGATTTGAACTCGGGAAGTCGTGCCAACACAACGACTTCTGGCGAATGGCGGCAGATTTGAGTCGCATTACGAATGTCGTTTGAACCAGTGAGTGCACTTCGGTCAGCTGCTCTAACTCCTGGCCTGATAAAATAAAAAGCTCGCCATCCTATGCGGCTGACGAGCAATTTCGATTGCGAGTCGGGGCGACAAGACACCGTTAGAACTTTTTCTGACCGGGATTGACGGACTGGACGTGACAATCCGTGCCATCTTGTGACAACAGAAGTCATGGCGAATATTGGACCTCGGTGCTGCCGGCGAGCTTGGGACGGTCTGCCAAAGGCGACTCCAAGTGGGATCACCGGCCATTCCTTCTTCCAGGTAAGACGGCGACGGAAGTTGGCCACATTGGGGAAATGCCCCTCCCTCGGCTTGTGAGAGTCATCGCCGTCGGTCAGGGTTTTTTGGGCGGTCGCCCAAGCCGTGCTGCCCGAAAAACTCCGCCCAGAGGCGGGGCGTCGAGGAGAGTCATCGTCGGAGGGAGGGGATGAGGGTGGTCCGTTTGAGTTGGATCATATGAGCGAATTGTCGGCCGATGACCATTATGGGCGTTACGGCTCGATCGGTTGTGCGTCATCGGCCTTTCTCCGACAAGTAGTCCGACTCATGCTGGACCTCCGCTTCGACCTTTATCTACGATATAATCTCCGCGTGCGAGCCCATGATTCCGTTGGATACTGCGATACGTGCAGAGCGGCTCCAGCGACGAGGTGGCGACCAATTCCGACAGACTGCCCCGCGCCGCCACAGTTCCGTTGTCCATGACGACCGCATACTCGCAAATCGCAAGAGCGTCCAACGGATCGTGACTGACCAGAATGACTGTCACCTGGAGCGAAGCAGTGAGGGCACGAATCTCGTCGAGCAGCTTCGCTTTGATTGCGAGATCGATGCCCGAAAACGGCTCGTCCAAAAGCAAGAAGGCGGGTCGAACGGCCATCGCTCGGGCCAGCGCAGCCCGCTGTTGTTGTCCACCCGATAACTGGCCGGGACGTCTATTCGCCAATTCTGCTATTCCGCAAAGCTCAATCGCTTCATTGATCCGGCGTGTGGAGTCCTGTCGTGAAAGATGCGATCCGGAAAGTCCCAGAGCGACATTTTGCCGAACGGTCAGGTTTGGCCACAGCGCCAAATCCTGGAATACCATCGCCGCTCCACGTTGACGGGGCGCGACAAGCACGTTGGCGGTCTGTGAGACTATTCGTCCATCTAGCAGAATTGTCCCTGAGGTCGGCGCTTCCAGTCCCGTAAGTAGTCGCAACAGCGTAGACTTCCCGCAGCCTGACGGGCCAAGAATGGCCGTATGGCGGCCGGCGGATAATCTCAAGGACAGGTCATGCACTGCGCGAACTTGGCCGTAAGATTTTGTCACCGCCACAAATTCAAAAATGTGCTCGCTCATGCGTTGCGCTTTCCGGCCAGGTACCAGAAGGCGAGCAACAACCCGAAAGCCAGAAGCAGATACGAAACGCACAACGAGGCAACGAGCGACTCCGGTGCATTGGCCATCACGGTGAAGATCGCCAGCGGGAGGGACGCCTCTCCGGGTGGATGCAGCAGAAGCACCGTGCCGACGTCCGCCGTTGCCAGCAGTCCGACGAGTAACAACGTAGCACTCATCGCCGGCAGAAGGTGGGGCAGGACAACTTTGAAGAAGTATTTTGACAGAGGAATACCGTGCAGCGCGGCGGCATGAGTCCACGTCGCTGGCAACGTGCCCCAGCTCCGCAAGGCAATCACAGTTGCCAGAGGAAAGAAGTGCAGCCCCAGTCCCAGGCAGACAATCGCCCGGCCGCGGGTCAGCCAGTCGAGCCAACTCGGACCGCTCGTCGCAGCGTACAGCATGCCGAGGGCAATCATCGAAGGGGGGAGCGCAAACAGTGCGAGACAACACCCGAGCACGGCCGTTCGCAATCGGTCGCTGCGGCCGACGGATATCGCCGTGAGAAAACCCAGGCCAGTGGCAACGAGTCCGGCTCCAGCGGCATAGACCAGCGAGTTGAATCCTGTCCGTGCGACTTCTCGCCATGCTCGCGCCATGTCCAGGCCCTTGCCCAAGGGCAACAACAACCCAGCCAACGGGGCAGCGATCGTGACCAAGATCAACGCGACGATTGCCAAACCGATCCACCGTCCCAAGCGACGCGGCGAGATGCGCACAATCCTCCGTACTTGTCGCACGAGGATCTGTGACGACAGTCGCGACGCAGCGAGGAGCGCCAACGGAATTGCGACCAACAGCACAGCCAACGCAAGTATCTCGCATTGGCGGCCAGCCTGGCCAAAGTCGTACTGTGACGAAAAGCTCGTGAGCACGTCCGATGCCGCCGTGCGATGACCGAGGATTTGACCGGGGCCAGGATCGGACAGCGTCAGCACGCTGGCTAACGCAGCGGCGAAACAAGCGACTGTCGCTCCATAACGGCAAGCGTAACAGACAACCGTCCGCTCGCCTCCCGCCAGCCGCGCCGCCTCAATCTGTGTGCCCGAGAGTCCCAATGTCGCCGCGTAGGAGACCAACACAACCAGCGGGATCGCGCTCCCCAAAAAGACCAGCACACAGCCGGTGCGTCCCGCAATCCAGGCCGTCGCCGCGGGTCCGCCGTGTATGGCCAGCGCCGACCAGCCGATGGCCCAAAGAAAAGAGGGCACCAACAGAGGCAGCATCACGATCGGGAATGCCAATGATCGGCCAGGGAACTTGTAGAGCGCCAGCACCGCACCGGCAGGCAAGCCGACGACTAAGGCGATCATCCCGACGAGCGCTGCAATTTCCAGACTGTTCCGCAGGGCAATGGCAAACGAACCCGCCAGTGGAGTTGCCTCACCGGAAACGATCGCTTGCCAGACCAGCGGCCAAGCCGGAATAGTGACAAGGCCGAGTATCAGGCCCGCAGACACTGCGCGCCACCGTGCGGGACGTTCCAACCAGAGACAATAGGTCATCGACTGTTGCGGTCCACCCACTCCTTCAGGAAACCTTTGGTCAGTTCTTCGAGCCGCGCGCCAAGCGCAGAGTAATCGACTTGCATCGGCTTCAATTGGTCCAGTACGACAATGTGTGGCGGCACTTCGACCCCTTTCCGTACTGGCATTTGGGCCGCTTCGCTCGCGGCCAGCGCTTTCTCCACGGCCGGAGTGAGAAGGTAGTCGATGAACTGTTTGCCGTTCTCCGAGTTTGGACCGTTGGCGATCAGCACGGCACAGTTCGGTACGATGACCGTACCCATTCCGTCGACATCGGGATAGACGACTCCGACCGGTTTGCCTTCGATTCGGGCCACGTTGTAATCGTCGGTGTCAGTCAATCCGACCGCGAATTCACCGGCCGCGACGCGTCTCCGCACCTCGCCGTTCGATGACAGAATCTTACCGCCGTTCGCAGCGAACCCGTCGAAGAATTTCGCAGCTTTGTCGTCGCTGAGCTTTACGAACAACGCCGCTGCATGCATGGACGTTGTGCCGAAGAGCGGGTTCGCGATGCACGCCTTGTCCTTGAACCGCGCATCTAGCAGGTCCAACACCGATTTTGGTTCCTGCCCTTGAGGGACAAGATCGCGGTTGTAGATCACGACCCGCGCTCGGCAGGAGAAGCCGGTCCAATGGCCTTCTGGGTCCGAATACAATTTCGGCAGTTCCGCCGCTTCCGGCGACTGATACGACGTGGAGATTCCTTTGGCCTTCAGGATGGCCGCACGAATCGGGTCGCCGCTCCAGAACACGTCGCACTGCGGACGCTCCTTTTCCGCGATCAAGCGGTTGAGCAATCCCGTGCTCTTGGTCTCCTCGGTATCGGGGACTAGCAGGACTTTGATGCCAGTCTCCCGTTCGAACCGCTCGCAAATCGGCCTGGCGAACACGTCGTCCACGGACGTGTAGACGACGACTTGCTTGCTCGCCTTCTCTTCCGCCGGCTTGTCTCCTGTGCCGCAGCCTGAGAACAGGACAGCGCCGAGCATCCATAACGCGGTTCGCACGGCTGTGTTCGCCGTCATCGTGATTCCTCCGAAAATGCCGAGTCGACGGCGTCTGCACTATTTCTTATTGACGTCCAGCGCTCCCTTGAGCGCCTTGGCGAGGTCCGCCGTCGTCCCCAGTCCCCAGTAGTGCAGGAAGAGTACCTTTGGATTCTCGGCTTCCATGTGGCTGTGGATCGCGACGATGTTGATGCCCGAGCCACGCAATGATTTGAGTACGCCCTGGAGTTCCCCTTCGAATACGGCGAAATCCCCGTCGACCAGGGCTGCGTCGTCCGTGCCGTAGAAGGCGGACCAAGTGTTGACCCCCATCTCCTTGCCGATCGTGCAGCCGCAGGGCATTTTTGACGTGCGCCCGATGACAACCTTGAACATTCCGTCTTTTGCTTGGCCCTTGCCAA
>JBFWXN010000167.1:0-4570 GCA_050187415.1 Hyphomicrobiaceae bacterium
TGCGGCAGCACGCGGTGATCTCCTTCACGGGCCTCGGTGCGAGCCACGAGTGGAGGTTCAGCGACGCTGGCAAGGCGAAGAGCATCAGGGTCGAGCCGCGCCTCCACGTCAACGATGCAGTCGCCGCACTCACCGCTGCCGAAGCGGGTGAGGGCATTGCCATGGCGCTCTCCTACATGGTGGCGGACAAGGTGCAAAAGGGAAAGCTCGTCACCGTGCTCGACGGGATGATGCCGGCGAACTTGCCCGTGCACCTCGTCCATGCTCAGGGCCGACTGATCGCGCCGAAGCTGCGCGCCTTCATCGATTTCGCAGTGCCACGATTGACGCATGAATTGTACAAGCTGTCGATTCCGGTCGCCGACACGTCAGTACGATAGGCACTGCGCACGAAGACGGTTCGCGGTATCCTGGAAGTGTCACCGCGTTGAGCTCGACGTGTGCGGGAGGGGGCCGCATTCGGATTCCGGCTTCGGCCTTGCGCCTGGCGGTCTCCTCCGCGCTTTCCGGCGAGTGCGTGTCTCGCCGTCTCACTGTGCCCTCCTTGGGCGTGACGATGAGCCGGAAACTCTTTCTTGCGCCATCAGCTCTATCTGTCCGGGTAGGTTCTGAAGGGGACAAGCTCCAGCGCTTCGCTGCCAATCCAGTCGACGTCTCTCCAAGACACGACAACTAGGCCTCGAAGTCGAGGCCGATATCGAGGGTCGTCGAGCTGTGTGTCAGCCAGCCGATCGAGATCAGGTCGACATTGGTTGCCGCAATGGCCGGTGCCGTCGCCGGCGTGATGCGGCCTGAGGCTTCGGTGAGCGCCCGGCCATCGACCATGCGAACTGCCTTGGCAAGCATATCCGGCGCCATATTATCGAGCAGAACGGCATCGACGCCAACCGCCAGAGCTTCCTCCAATTGGCCGAGTGTGTCGACCTCGATCTCGATCTTGACCATATGGCCGACGCGCGCCCGCGCCCGCTCGAGCGCCGGTCGGATGCCACCGGCGATGGCCACATGGTTGTCCTTGATCAGCATGGCGTCGTCGAGACCGTAGCGATGATTGGTGCCGCCACCCACCCGCACGGCATACTTCTGGATCACGCGTAGGCCCGGCATCGTCTTGCGCGTGCATACGATGCTCGCGCGATGGTCCTTGACGGCCTCCACGATGGATGCGGTCGCACTCGCGATCCCACTCAGGTGGCAAAGAAAATTCAAGGCGGTCCGCTCGGCGGTCAGGAGCCCGCGGGCGGGCCCCGAGAGCTTCGCGATGACGTCGCCCGCCTTGACGGAGCTGCCGTCAGGATTCTGTTGATCCATCTCGATACGCCGCTCGACGAGCGTGAACGCCAGATGCGCCAGGTCGAGTCCAGCGACGATACCGGCTTGGCGGGCGGTGAGCGTAGCATGTGCGTGCGCATCCGCAGGTACGATGGCCTCTGTCGTCAGGTCGCCCGCGCGTCCGAAGTCTTCCAGGAGGGCAGCCCTCACCAAGGGCTCGACGATCACTCGGGGCAGGGGAGACACAGTGATCATGGCGCAATCCGATTCTACGTTCACTTGACGGCCAGCATCCGTTCCACGGCGCGCCGTGCCTTCTCGGCGATCGCCGGATCGATGGTTACCGGCTCCCGCATCGTCTCGAGCGCGGCTCGAATCTTCGGCAGCGTGATCCGCTTCATGTGCGGACACAGATTGCACGGACGAAGAAAGGCGATGTCGGGATTTGCTGCGGCAATGTTGTCGCTCATCGAGCATTCGGTCACGAGGACGACGCGAGGCGGCTTGTTCGTCTCGACGTAGGCGCTCATCGCTGCGGTGGAGCCCGAGAAATCAGCTTCTGCAACGACCTCCGGCGGACATTCCGGATGGGTGAGCACGACCACGCCCGGGTATGCTTCCCGCACCTCGCGTATGTCTTCGGGCGTGAATTGAGCGTGGACCTCGCAGTGACCTGTCCAGGTGATGATCTCGACGTCGGTCTCCGCCGCCACGTTCTTCGCCAAGTACTCGTCGGGGATCATGATGACCCTCTCGACGCCGAGTGACTCGACCACTCGCTTGGCGTTTCCGGAGGTGCAGCAGATATCCGACGCAGCCTTCACGGCAGCCGAGGTGTTGACGTAGGTCACGACCGGTACGCCGGGATAGCGTTGCCGAAGCCGTGCGACGTCCGCCGGCGTGATCGAGTCGGCAAGCGAGCAGCCTGCCGCGACATCGGGAGTAAGCACCGTCTTCGATGGATTGAGAAGCTTCGCCGTCTCAGCCATGAAGTGCACACCGGCAAGCACGATGACGGAAGCATCTACCCGCATGGCCTCGTGGGCAAGTGCAAGGCTGTCGCCGACGATGTCGGCCACGCAATGAAAGATCTCGGGCGTCTGGTAGTTGTGCGCGAGGATAACGGCATCGCGCTCGCGCTTGAGTCTCAGGATCGCGTCGATGTCCGACGCGTATGCCGGCCATTCAATTGGCAGGATGACATCTCGCACGCGCTCATAGAGCTCGACAGTGCGAGTGATGGTGCCAACGCTTATCATCTCATGCTCCGTATATGCTCATTATGAGCATTTCAAGAGACAAAAACGCCGACCGGCTACGGTCGACGCTTGTTTTGTGACTCGCCTGTGAGGCGAATGTCAAGCGATGAAATGGCGGACATCGACGCGACGGTGCGGGCCAGAGCCTTTCAGATTTGGTTGGAAACATATCCGGGCGTTCCTGAGGTAGCCCGCGCACTCGGTTGCCGAGATGCCGGCGACGAGACTTGCGATACGCTCGTGGATGGCGTCGACGGTGCGCGCCTGAGCCATCCGCATCCAGTGCTTCACCTTCGCGAAGACCTGCTCGATCGGGTTGAGGTCAGGCGAGTAGGGCGGCAGGAATGCGAGCTTGGCGCCTGTGTCGAGGATCGCCGTGCGGACGGCGCGCGACCGGTGGCTGCCGAGATTGTGAACGACGATATCGCCTGGCTTGAGCGTCGGTGCCAGGAACTGCTCGACGTAACCGCGGAAGATCGCCCCGTTGATCGGGCCATCGATGACGCAGGGCTCGGTCAGCGCATGGGTTCTGAGAGCTGCAAGGAACGTGAGCGTGCGCCAGCGCCCATCGGGGGCAAAGCCGAGCAGGCGCTCGCCCTTCGGTCCCCAGCCACGGATCGGCGCCATGTTGGTCTTGATCCAGGTCTCGTCGATGAAGACGAGGCGCGCGGGATCGAGATGACGGCTGGCCCGCTGCCAGCGCTCACGTCGCCGGACGACATCGGGACGACGCTGCTCAGCCGCGAAGAGTGTTTTTTTGAATGATTGCCCTTCGCGGCACAGGAAGCGCCAGACGGTATCGTGAGAGACCGAGATTCCCCGTTTCGCCAGGAGATCCTTCAGACCGTTCAGTGTGAGGTGGGGCAGCTTCTCGACCTGCGCGAGGACGAAGGCGCGATGCGGCTCGAGGATGCAGGTCCGATAGCCGCCCAACTTGGCCGGCGCGGGACTACCCGTCTCGCGCACCCGCCTCAACCACTTCACGACCGTCGACGGTGCGATGTCGAAGCGCTCGGCGATCGAGCGGCACGTCCCGCCCTCGGCGAGCGCCGCAGCAACACGCCTCCGCAGGTCGGTCGAATAAGGCTTTGCCATGTGTGCTGGCCTCCTTCCACCAGCACACATCCTGAATCAGAATCCAGCTGATTTGGGAATCCCCAGATTCCGCCTAAGGCAAGAAGGACTCTAGGTCATCGACTCATTAAATCGCATCCAGATGCGAAGCGCTGCAAGTTTTACCGAGGCCAGGAAGTTGGCGTCGTGCTTGTCGAAGCGGGTTGCGACCGCGCGATAATGCTTGATCTTGTTGAAGAACCGCTCGACGAGGTTGCGGCGTTTGTAGGCGCGCGGGCTGAACATGGGCGGGTGGGTGCGATGGTCGAGCGGCCGGATGTTTGCGGTCGCACCTTGGGCGGCGATCATGGCGCGCAAGGCGTCGCTGTCGTAGCCGCGATCAGCGAGCACGACGCACTTGCGCGGCAGCGCGGCGAGCATGTCCTCGGCACTCTTGCCGTCGTGCGCCTGCCCCTCGGTCAGCTTGAGCGCGATTGGGAGACCGCGCGCATCGACGAGCGCATGGATTTTGGTCGTAAGCCCGCCGCGGGAACGGCCCATGCAACGACTTCGGCCGCTTTTTTTTCGCCATTGGCCGCGTGCTGATGCACGCGTACGACCGAGCTGTCGATCATCTGGATCTTGCCATCGTAAGCTTCGGAAACGGCTACGAGAAGCTTGTCCCAGATGCCGGCCTTGCGCCACCTCACGAAGCGATTGTAGCACGTCGTATAGGGGCCGTAGCGTTCAGGAATGTCGGCCCACGGCGAACCGGACCGCAGACGCCAGAAAATACCGTTGAGCACGCGCCGATCTTCCACGCGCGCGACGCCGCGAGACTTGCGGGGCAACAAGGGATCGATGATTGCCCACTCGGCATCACTCAGCTCGTAGCGACGTAGCTGTGCCATCCCAACCTCCCTCGGTTGAGATCATGAATCACTGTTCGAGACGTTTGGGAATCCAGTTTATGAGTTTATGACCTA
>JBFWXN010000168.1:0-4526 GCA_050187415.1 Hyphomicrobiaceae bacterium
GGTTGGGGCCGGGCGATCGCGTGCTGATCTCGATCCCGCTCTTCTGGTCCTATGGCGCGGTGAACGCGTTGCCTGCGGCCCTCTCGCACGGCGCCACGCTCGTGCTGCAAAGTCGCTTCGAGCCGGGCGAGGCGCTGGATCTGATCGAAATGCACGGCTGTACGGCGCTTTATACGTTGCCGGCGATGACGAACGCGCTGGTCGCGCATCCCAAATTCTCAGCGCAGCGAACGCGAACCTTGCGCACCGGGGTGACGATCGGCGCGCCCCAGGATGTGCTGAAGGCGGCGCAGGTGCTGGGTGCGACGCGCATCTGCAACATCTATGGCTCGACCGAGACCTACGGTAACTGCTGCGTCACATCTAGCGCGTGGCCGCTCGAGGAGCGTGCGCATTGCCAGGGATTGCCGCTACCCGGCGTAACGTTGCGCATTCGCGATCTGGAGACCGGCGAACTGCTCGGCGTTGGCGAGACAGGCGGTGTCGAAGTGTCAGGTTATCTCATGGCGGGCTATCGCGGCGACAGTGCCAAGCACAACGCCGAGGTGATGACCGGCGACGGCTGGTTCCGCACCGGCGACCTCGGGCATCTCGATGCGAAGGGACGCTTTCATTTCGCGGGCCGGTCGTCGGAAATGATCAAACGGTCCGGTATCAATGTCTCGCCGGCCGAGGTGGAGGAGGCACTGCAGCAACATCCGGCCGTGGGCCTTGCCGGCGTGACCGGGCGCGCCGACGCGCACAAGGGCGAGGCGATTGTCGCCTACGTGGTGCCGCGGCCCGGAGCAGCCGTGGACACCGACGCTCTGGTCGCCCACTGCAAGGAGCGTCTATCCGGCTATAAGGTGCCGGACGTGATCCTTCTAGCAAACGAGTTGCCCCTCACGCCGACCGGCAAGCTGATGCGTCGTGAGCTCAAGGCCATGGCCGAGAGCCACTCCCCTTGAGCGGCGGCAGCGACTAGATTTCAGGCTCCCATGCCGGGTTCTGCCGCGTTGCAACAGGCGATCGTCTCGCCTACCGTCCATACCCTATCCAGGAGCAATCATTCCATGCGCGCACTTCGATGCCACAGCCTCGGCGATCTCGGCTCGCTCCGTGTCGATGACGTGGCCAGGCCGGTCATGGCCGCCGGAGAGGTACGCATCCGCGTCAAAGCCGCGGGGGTCAATTTTCCGGACATCCTGATGTGTGAGGGCAAGTATCAGGTCAAGCCGGCGATGCCGTTCGTACCAGGGCTCGAGGTGGCGGGCGTCGTCGACGAGGTGGGAGCGGGTGTCACGCACGTGAAAGCAGGCGATCGGGTGCTGGCGTTTGCGCGGCTGGCCGGCGGTTTTGCCGAGGAAATCGTGCTGCCCGGGGGCATTGTCACGCCGATCCCCGACAAGATGGATTTCGAGACGGCGGCCGCCTTCACCATCGCCTACGGCACGGCGATGTTCGCGCTGGACTATCGGGGGCATCTCAAGGCCGGGGAGACGCTTGCGGTGCTCGGTGCGACGGGCGGCGTTGGGCTCGCTGCGATCGAGTGCGGCAAGCTGCTTGGCGCACGAGTGATTGCAGCGGCGGGGGGCGCCGACAAGCTGCAACTTGCCAAGGACTACGGCGCGGACGAAGTCATCGACTATCGCTCGGAGAATTTGCGCGATCGGCTGAGGGAACTGACCGACGGCAAGGGGGTCGACGTCGTTTTTGACCCAGTTGGCGGCAGCTACTTCGATGCTTGCGTCCGTGCGATCGGCTGGGAAGGGCGCATGCTGGTGGTAGGGTTCGCCTCGGGCGATATACCGAAGCCGGCCGCGAACCTGATTCTGGTAAAGAACTTCTCGGTCATCGGTGTCGTTTTCGGGGAGCACAGCCATCGTTATCCGGACCAGTCCCGCGCGATGCTGACACGATTGCTCGGAGCGTGGGAGGAGGGCCGCCTGAAGCCGCGCATCTGGAAGGTGCTGCCGCTGGAGAAGGCAACGGACGCGTTTGCCGAAATTACGAGCCGACGCGTGCAGGGCAAGATGGTATTGGTCGTCTGATCAGTTCGCGCGGAGCGTGGGGCCACGGACACAGCTCACGCATTGCGCGGGGCCAAAAAATGAAAAGCCCGCGGCCGGGGGACAGGCCGCGGGCTAAAAGCGTGACGCCACTATGGGGGGATAGGTGGGACGGCGCCACGTTTCGGACGACCCCATAAGAGCCGATCTGTGGCAAATATGCAAGGGGCCTCCCAAAAAAATAATTCATGAAGTGTTACAAGCGGCCTCCACGCTTGACAACATGAAATTAACGCTTTGTTAAGAATCGTCGCCTTTTTTTCCGGCAATCACGTCTAATCTATTGATTTTTATCATCTTATATCGCTCTCGATCCCGCCTCGAATCCGCATCGAGCCTGGGGTTGCCGGCGAATCGGTCGTCAGATTGTCTCGAATTGGAGCAACATATAAAGGCCGTAATCGGAGGGAAAGCGGCCCTTCGAGGCCCGTTCAAATCCCGCTTGGCGGGCTCAAGCGGGGCTCGGCCTCTATCCGCAGCGGTGTGAAGAGTGCTTCGACCATCCCATCAGAGACATCTTCGAGCCGAGGTGGCCGCCATCGCGGCGACTTGTCCTTGTCGACGAGCAAAGCGCGGACTCCTTCGGGGAATTCGCCGTGCTCGAACAAATGCGTGCAAAGGCGGAATTCGACATTCAGCGCCTCCTCGAGGGAACCCAGAGCGGGGGCGCGACGCAGTGCGGCGAGCGTGGCTTTCATGGCCAGAGGTGACTTGGCGAGCAGATCGGCCCGAGTTTTCATGGCCCACGGCGCCGCCGTCGTCTGCAGTTCGGCAAGAATTGCTTCGACAGTCGGCTTGGAGAAGCAGCGGTCGACGTCGGACTTGAGTGCCATCAACGGGGAGGCCGGGATAGGATCGCTTTCGGCAGCCTCGTCGATGATGTCGGCGAAGGCGGGCCCTTTTGGGTCGCACAGCGCGGCGACCAGGGCATCACGTCTTTGGTGGGTGATGTAGACGTCGGCGAAGCCGGTCTGCAAGGCGTCTGAGCCGTTCATGCGGGCACCCGTCAGCCCGAGATAGGTGCCGAGCTCGCCGATGGCATGGCTCAGTAGCCAGCTGCCGCCGACGTCCGGAACAAGCCCGATGCCCGTTTCGGGCATGGCCAGCATCGAGCGGTCGGTGACGACGCGGCCGCCGCCGCGAATGTGCGCTGAAAGGCCAATTCCGCCGCCCATGACGATGCCGTCCATGATTGCAACGACCGGCTTGGGGTAGCGATGAATGAGGGCGTTGAGGCGGTATTCCTCACGCCAGAAGGTTCGGGCGAGATCCGATCCTTCGGCTCGGCTCTCGTAGAGCGAAAGCACGTCGCCGCCGGCACAAAATGCGCGATCGCCGGCTCCATCGAATACGACGAGTTCGACCTGGGTCTCGGTTGTCCAGGCCCGCAGAATGGCCCAGATCTCGCGAACCATGCCGAGCGTGAGCGCGTTCAGCGCCTTCGGGCGGTTGAGTGTGATGCGGCCAGCGCGTCCCTCGATGCGGATCAGCACCTCGGGCTCGGGGTTCGGCGTGGCGCTGCTCATGGGCTTTCCTTCGCATTGCGTCGCATCGCGGGCGATATGTCGGGGACCGCCATCGCTGGCGCCGGTGTGAGGTTCATCACGCTGTATTGCAAAGCAAAAAGGGCGCCTCTCGAACTTGAGAATCGCCCTTTTCGAGGGTCGGCTGACGCCTGCTGGATCAGTGCCCGCCGGTCGTCGGACCCGAGCCGATGACGTATACGCAGATGAAAAGGAACAGCCAAACGACGTCGACGAAGTGCCAGTACCAGGCTGCAGCCTCGAAGCCGAAATGCTGCTGGGGAGTGAAATGACCTTTCAGCGCCCGGATCAAGCAGACAGCAAGGAAGATCGTTCCGATGATGACGTGAGCACCGTGGAAGCCCGTCGCCATGAAGAACGTCGATCCGTAGATGTGGCCGGAGAACGTGAACGCGGCGTGGCCGTATTCGTAGGCCTGAAGCAGCGTGAACATGAGGCCGAGGACGACGGTCAGCGCCAGTCCCTGCACCAGTCCCTTGCGATCGTTCTCGAGGAGCGCATGGTGTGCCCACGTCACCGTGGTGCCGGAAAGCAGCAGCACGAGCGTATTGACCAGCGGCAGGCCCCAGGGATTGAAGGTGTGGGAGAAGTTCTCGCCGGCTTTTGGCGGCCAGTGGCCGCCTGTGATCAAATTGCGCTGGACCATGCCGATAAGGTCATTGCCCTCGATGACGCTGCCGTCAGGCTGCGTGATCGGAACGGGATGTACCGCGGCAGGGAAGAGCGAGACGTCGAAATAGGCCCAGAACCACGCGACGAAGAACATCACCTCGGAGGCGATGAACATGATCATCCCGTAGCGCAGGTGCAGTCGCACGACCGGGGAGAGGTCGCCGCGGTCAGCCTCATTGATGACGTCACGCCACCACATGAACAAGGTGTAGAGCACGCCGAACAGACCGATTGCGAAAAACCAGGGGCCGCGAACGCCAAA
>JBFWXN010000169.1:0-4452 GCA_050187415.1 Hyphomicrobiaceae bacterium
GAGTACTGGCGATGAATGCTGAAGACGACTTCCGCATCCGTCCGGGCAAGATTCGCTCGCGGCCCAACTTGCGAGCCAAGCCCTTCATCGCCCAGGCGCTGGCCGCTGCCGAACGCGCCGGCGGCCATGTCAGCAGGAGTGGCCGGATCACGGCATTACGAGGATCCCGCTTCGGGCGCGGCCGCGTCGCCAGCGTGCGGGCCAACCGGCTGCTCACGAGCCGGTCACGGCTAGCGACGGTCAAGACTCGCATCGTCCGCAATACCGGCCGTCGCGCGACGCTTCGGGCCCATCTCAATTACCTGCGCCGCGAGGGCGTGACGCGTGACGGCGAGCGGGCGCGTATGTTCGGCCCCGACACCGACGACGCCGACGTCAAGGCCTTTAGCGAGCGGTGCGAGGACGACCGTCATCATTTCCGGTTCATCGTCTCGCCCGAGGACGCCGCGCAGATGTCCGACTTGAAAGGTTTTGCGCGCGACCTGATGCGCCAGGCTGAGAACGACCTCGGCACGAAGCTCGACTGGGTCGGGGTCGATCACTGGAACACCGACAATCCGCATGTCCATATCATCCTGCGCGGACGGGCCGACAATGGCAAAGACCTTGTCATCGCGCGGGACTACATCAGCAACGGGATGCGGGCGCGGGCGCAGGACCTCGTCACCCAGGAACTCGGGCCGCGCTCCGACCTCGATATCCGGCGCAGCCTCGAGAGCCAGGTGGAAGCCGAACGCTGGACGCGGCTCGATCGGCAGCTTGTCCGCGATGCAAACCGGCAAGGCATCATCAACGTCGCTCCCTTAGTTGGACAGCAGCCCGACGAATACTTGCCACAGCAGGTGGGCCGCCTTCGTAAGCTCGAGTCCCTTGGCCTCGCGAACCAGATCGGACCGGGCCAATGGGTGATCGCCGATAAGGCCGAGTCGACGCTGCGCGCGCTTGCCGAGCGCGGCGACATTATCAAGCGCATGAATCGGGCGCTCACCGAACAAGGCATCGAACGCGGTGCGTCGAGCTACGTGCTCTCGGGCGAGAAGCTCACGGATCCGATCATCGGCCGCCTGATCGACCGCGGCCTCGACGACGAGTTGAAGGGAACTGCCTATGCCGTGGTCGATGGTACCGATGGGCGGACCCACCACATCAAGCTTGCCACCCTCGATGCCGCCGGAGACGGCCCTGTCGGCTCGATCGTCGAGCTGCGCCGGTTCGAGGACGCCCGCGGCCGCGAACGCGTCGCCCTGGCTGTGCGGTCCGATCTCGATCTCAATGCCCAGGTCAAGGCCTCCGGCGCGACATGGCTCGATCACCAGCTGATCGCGCGCGAGCCCGTAGCGACCGGCAGCGGTGGGTTCGGAGCGGAGGTGCGTACCGCGATGGAGAGCCGCACCGAGCATCTGATCGAGCAGGGTATGGCTCGTCGGCAGGGCCAGCAGGTCATCTATACACGCAATCTGCTTGAGACGTTGCGGCGGAAGGAACTTGATTCGATCGGCGAGAAACTCACGGTCCAAACGGGCATGCCGTTCCGCAAATCAACCACCGGAGACTATGTTGCCGGCCTTTATCGCCAGCGTCTGATGCTCGCGTCCGGCCGTTTCGCCATGATCGACGATGGCCTGGGCTTCCAGCTCGTGCCCTGGTCGCCATCCCTGGAACGCAATCTCGGCAAGCATGTCTCCGGGGTCGCCCGTGGCGACGGGGGTGTGGATTGGAATTTCGCCAGAAAACGTGGGCTTGGTCTCTAGCGTCGTGACAAGCCCAACCGGCTGCCATACAGCTCTCGCCATCGTGAATGAGGGCCTGACCGATGGACATCTTCGACCGGCTGAAGGCGGCAGCCTGTCAATCGGCGCCCAACTTTGACCCCTCATCGGCGTCCAATTTTGACCCCCTTGAGCGGCGGTTTTTGGCGGTAGCGCTCGCGCCGTCGGAGCTGGTCGGGGTTGCGGAGACGGCGCGAGCGCGGGTTGTTTGATCGTCGTCGCGGCTTTTGAATCGCCAGCTGTCGTTTCCGGTCTCCACGATATCGCAGTGGTGGGTCAGCCGATCGAGCAGCGCGGTCGTCATTTTGGCATCGCCGAAGACGCTCGGCCATTCACCGAAGGCGAGATTGGTGGTGACGATGATCGAGGTACGCTCGTAGAGCCGGCTGACGAGGTGGAACAGGAGTTGGCCGCCGGATTGAGCAAACGGCAGATAGCCGAGTTCATCGAGGACGATGAAGTCCATGCGGGTCAGGTGATCGGCGAGCCTGCCTTGCCGTCCGTTACGGGTCTCGGTCTCGAGACGGTTGACGAGGTCGACCACGTTATAGAACCGGCAGCGGGCGCTGGCTCGGATGCAGCTTCTGGCAATTGCGATGGCAAGATGCGTCTTGCCGGTGCCGGTCCCGCCGACCAGCACGACGTTGCGTTGTTGAGCGATGAAGCCGCCACCGGCGAGATCGTTGACGAGCGTCTCATTGATCGGTGTGCCGTCGAACTGGAAGTCGTCGAGGTCCTTTGCAAGCGGCAGCTTGGCGATGGTGAGCTGGTACTTAATAGAGCGCGCCTGCTTCTCGCCGATCTCGGCCTTGAGCAGATCGCCGACGATGCGCTGTGGCTCATGTTGGCGCTTGACGGCGGTGGCCATGATCTCATCGAAGGCGTCCTTCATGCCGTAGAGCTTGAGCTCGCCCATGAGATCGAAGAGTTCGGTGCGTTCCATCAGATGGTTCTCCTGAGGTTATCGTAACGAGCACAATCTGCGATCGGCGCGTGGCGCAGCGTCAGCGCGGCCGGAGTGAGGATGGTGGCTGGTGGGTCAGGATCGCGCTGGCGGGCCAGGATGTTGAGGACGACGTCGGCGGAATGAACGCCGTGGTTGATCGCCTCGGCACAGGCTGCCTCGACCGCGGACAGCCCGTCGGTGAGCACCGCGGTGAGGATGTCGACCATCTGCCGATTGCCGTCGGCGACGCCGGCGAGCTTGCGCCGCACGCGCTCCATCGCGGCCGGCAGCACCCAGTCTTTGAAGGGCGCACCGTTGCGCAAGGCGCCGGGCTTGCGGGCCAGTACCGGCACGTAATGCCAAGGGTCGTAGACCGTGTCGCCGCGGCCGAACGAGCGGCGATGTTCAGCGACAATCTGTCCATCCTGGCGGATTACGATGCGATCCGCATAGGCATGAACTTCGACCGGCCGCCCGACGGCACTGGCTGCGACCGAGTATTTGTTGTTGTCGAAGCGCACCAGGCAGGTCTTCGAGACCGACGCCGGCACGGCATGGAAGCCGTCGAACCGACCGGCATAGGGAACAAGCTTCGGCCGCTCCGCCTCGAACACTTGCCAGATTGTCTGCTCGGTCAGCTCCGGATGGCGATGGGCCTTGGCATAGGCGATGCACTTGTCGAGCAGCCAGGCGTTCATCTCCTCGTATGTCTTGAACCGCAATCGGGGCGTGAAAAACCGCTGGCGGACGAGCCCAACCTGGTTCTCGACCTGCCCCTTCTCCCAGCCCGACGCCGGTGTGCAGGCCACCGGATCGACAAGGTAGTGGCTGCACATCTGCAGGAAGCGGCGATTGTAGAGGCGATCCTTACCGACGAAGACCGTCTCTACCGCGGTCTTCATGTTGTCGTAGATGCCGCGCCCGCAGGCGCCCTTGAACAGAGCGAACGCGCGGTCATGCGCGTCGAACACCATCTCCTGCGTCTCGCGCGGATAGGCGCGCACGAACAGCATCCGGCTATGACAGAGCCGGACATGGGCGACCTTCACGATCACCGTCACGCCGCTCAGCAGGACGACTTCGTGGCTCCAGTCGAATTGGAAGGCCTCTCCTGGCGCGAAGCTCAGCGGCACGTAGGCCGAGGCCGTCGCTTGCCCGCGCTCCTTGGCCCATCGCCTGGCGTAGCGACGCACCGCATCGTAGCCGCCATCATAACCGCGACCGCGCAGATCTTCGAACAGGCGGATCAACGTCAGCTGTTCGCGAGCGGGCTTGGTCGCGTTGCTGGCTAGCAGCGCATCGAGTTCATCTGTCCAGCGCCCGAGCTTGGGCCGGGGCTGGACTTCACGTTCGTATTCAAAAGACGTCTCGCCCGACCGCAGCACCTTGCGGACGGTGTTCCGAGACACCTTCAGGTCCCGCGCGATCTCCTTGATCGTCTTGCCCTTGAGAAAATGCTCACGCCGAATCCGACCAATCGTCTCCACCGTCAGCATTCCCCCACCGCCCGCTTCGAATCAAAGCGAGCAGCGCATCAGGCCAATCAGGAGGGGGTCAATTTTGGACGCCGATCCCCCGGCTCAGGGGGTCAAATTTGCACGCCGAACGACAGCTCCGGATGAACCACTCGTCCTTCGTTGAGCACCTGGACCTCGTCAAGCCACAGGCTGCAGCCGCGCATCGGCAGGTCCATATGACACGGAGTGTCATTATCTCCGCCGAATTCCGAGTTCGGTC
>JBFWXN010000170.1:0-4407 GCA_050187415.1 Hyphomicrobiaceae bacterium
TCGCCGGTGAGTCGCTTGTGATAGGCGCTGATCATGTCATGCCGCTCTATCTGGGGAATGGGCGCAACGAAATCTTCCCAAGCATCAGGAAAGAGCCAGCTTGCACCGTCCTGATAGAACCACTGGATCTCTGCGCGCCGTAACGTAAAGATTCCGCGCAGGATCAATTCAGTTACGCGTTGCGGATGCGTCTCTGCATAGGCGAGCGCCAGCGTCGAGCCCCAGGACCCGCCAAACACCTGCCATCGCTCGATTCCGAGATGCTCTCGAAGCACTTCCATGTCCTTGACCAGATCCCAGGTGGTGTTTTCCTCAATCACCCCGAAAGGGCTCGAGCGTCCGCAGCCGCGCTGGTCGAACAGGATGATTCGGTAGGCCTTCGGGTCATGGAAGCGGCGCATGGGAGGCGTGATGCCACCGCCAGGTCCTCCGTGGAGAAGCACGGCCGGCTTGCCCTTCGGATTTCCGCACTCTTCGAAATAGAGCTCGTGCAAGCCGGATACCTCGAGGCGTCCGGTGCGATAGGGCTCGATTTCGGGGTAAAGTGATGGCGGCATGATCATATGAGCGGTCCCTTGGCCTTGTGCCGATGACGCGATAAGTCATTGGAAAAACACTTGTGCCAGCCGGACGGGCTGCGAAAAAGGGGAAACACGCCGCGGGATGGAGAGCCATCGCGTCATCATCGTTGACGATCATCCGCTGTTTCGCGCCGCGCTGCGGGAAGCGCTGGGTCAGGCTTTTGCCGGTATCGTCCTCGACGAAGCAGGCAACTTGGATGCGGTCACCGCTATGCTTGAACGAGACGGCGAGACGGATCTGGTGCTGCTGGACCTCAAGATGCCGGGCGTACAGGGTTTCTCAGGGTTGATGTTTTTGCGGGCTCAGTATCCTTCCGTGCCGGTGGCCGTCGTCTCGGCGAGCGATGAACCGCATGTGATCCGCCGTGCGCTTGAACTTGGAGCGAGTGGCTACATTCCGAAATCGCTTACGGTGGAGACGATGCGCGAAGCTGTGGCAGCCATCCTGGCCGGAAGCCTCTGGGTGCCGGAGGGAACTGCCGAAGCTGTGCCGTTCGATGCCGCAGCCGACGATCTCGCCCGGCGCATTGCCCTTCTCACGCCCCAGCAGATGCGCGTGCTGATGATGCTGAAGGAAGGCTTGCTCAACAAGCAGATCGCCTTCGAGTTGAAGGTGTCCGAGGCCACCATCAAGGCTCATGTGTCGGCCATACTGCACAAGCTGGATGTCGGCAGCCGGACACAGGCCGTCATTGCGGCAAGCCGCATCGATGGCGATGCGATGCACTGATTATTCCGCTGCCTGCCTTGTCAGTTGAGCCAGCGAAGCCCGCAAAGCCGCCGGTTTCACGGGTTTGCGCAGATATTGCACGCCCAGTGCCGCGGCTTCGTCCTGGATATGGCGCGAGCGATCAGCGGTGATGAGGATCGCCGGCAAGTGTCCGCGCTGACGCCGGAGCTTTTCGATCACCCGGAGTCCGTCATCGCGATGGAGATGATAGTCGGCGAGCACGGCGTGAATCACGCCCGTATGTTCAGTTGAAAGGCGAATGGCCTCGGCCGCGCTGCGCGCCGCGATCACCTCTGCGCCCCAACCGGCAAGCAGCGCGCGCATGCCGTCGAGGATGGCCGTTTCGTTGTCGATGACGAGCACCGTCAACTGGCCGATCCCTTGGAATCGGGGAATGCTCGCGCGCGGCTCTCCCCGTATCTCGCGTTCGGCCCGGCCCAGCGGAACGGTGATCGAAAAGGTCGAGCCATGGCCGGCCTTCGATCTCAGGCTCACCGGGTGGCCCAGCATTTTCGCAATGCGATCGACGATGGCAAGTCCGAGGCCGAGGCCCGGTTCCTCACTTTTGTCCTGAAGACGCTGGAACTCCTGGAATACAAGCCGCTGTTTTTTCTCCGGGATGCCGGGTCCGGTGTCGTGGACTTCGATGCGCAGGCGTGTCGCCTCGAGGCGGCAGCCCATCAGCACGCCGCCCGACTTCGTGTATTTGATCGCATTCGAGATGAGGTTTTGCAGGATGCGGCGCAGGAGCTTGCGGTCGGTCTTCACCG
This sequence comes from Hyphomicrobiaceae bacterium, assembly GCA_050187415.1. Taxonomy (GTDB): domain Bacteria; phylum Pseudomonadota; class Alphaproteobacteria; order Rhizobiales; family Hyphomicrobiaceae. Next base: position 2,082 of record JBFWXN010000170.1, read on the forward strand.
TCTTCGAACAGGCGACAACCTTGAAAGAGAGGCCGCGCTCCCGCGCTGCGGGGCCGAACTCGAGCTTCAGTGCGTTGAACATGTCGTCGAGCCGGAAATTCGTAATCTCGGCCTTTAGCGCGCCGGCATCGAGGCGTGAAATGTCGAGCAAGGCCGAAAGAATATCCTCTACAGCCTCGAGCGAGGCATCGATGTTGCGTACGAGCTCACCATCCTTGCCCCGGACTTTGCGTTCGACCAGGCTTGAGGTGAAGAGGCGCGCCGCATTGAGAGGTTGCAAGATGTCGTGGCTTGCCGCGGCGATGAACTTCGTCTTGCCGAGATTGGCGGTTTCCGCTTCTGACTTGGCACGGGCCAGTTCGTTGTTGAGCGTGGTAAGCTCGGCAGTCCTCTCGGCGACGCGCCGCTCGAGCGACTCGTTCGCACTCTTCAAATCTTCCGCCGCCCGCACAAGCTGTGTGACATCGGCAAAGCTTGCAACGATGCCGCCCTCGGGTATCGGCGTCGCATGAATTTCGACGATCCGATCCTCCGGCGCGAGCCTCGCGCGGAACGACCCGAAACGCTGCGTCATGACGGCGAGATGATCCTCGACCGCAACCGTCAGGGATTGATTCGATAACCCTGTCTTGCTGAGCACGCTCTGCACGATGGCCGCGAGAGGGGCGCCGACGCGGCCAAGGTCCGAGCGAAGGCCGAGAACTTCTATGAAACGGCGATTCCAGCAGACAAGGCCTTGCTCGCGGTCGAATACCGCGATGCCCTGTCCGACATTGTCGATGGCAGACTGAAGCAGATCCCGATTGTACTGGATCGCAGCGGACGCGTCGTCGAGAAGCTTCATGGCGCCGCGGGGATTCTTTGAGTGCCGTTCGAGCAGCAGCGCCATAACGAGGCGCGAGGAAGCGGTGCCGACCGCACGCGCGAGAAGATGTTCGGCAAAACGCAAAACACCGATATCGGCTTCTGCATGCGGATCGCGCGGCCATTCATGGTCCTCGGCAGCTTCGGCGAAGGCACGGGCTGCGCGTTCGGTGCCGAGATATCGTGCGACGGTGGCCTCGACTTCGCCGATCGTGATGGCAGTGCGCCAAAGCCTGAAACGTGGCGCTGTGGCGAGCGGAATATCATGGGCGACGAAAGCGTTGGCCTGCATCCGCTCGACTGGAGTGGGCGCTCGAAGCAGGGACAGGCCGATGTAAGCGGCCGTGTTGACAAGCAGGCTCCACAACACGCCATGGGTGAGCGGGTCGAAAGCGAAATTAAAAAGCATGCGCGGCCGAAGCAGGGAGAGACCGAACGGGCCTTCATCCAGCAAGGCGCGATCGATCCAGCCTGCATCGGCGAAAGCCGGCAGGAACAGCGTGTAGGCCCACAAGGCAAAGCCGATGATGATTCCAGCCATGGCGCCAAGTGCCGTGCCGCGTCGCCAGATCAGCCCGCCGAAGAAAGCGGGTGCGAATTGCGCGACGGCGGCGAAGGAGATGAGCCCGATCTGCGCCAGCGCCGCCGTGGAGCCGATCATCTTGTAGTAGCTGTAGGCGAGCAGGAGAATGACCGCGATGGCCGCGCGTCGCACTGCGATCAGCCGCCGGCCCATATCGTGGTGAATCTGAGAGCGCTCAACATGCCGCCGCAGCATGATCGGCATGACGAGGTTGTTGCAGACCATGATCGACAACGCCACGGCCTCGACGATGACCATGGCGGTCGCCGCTGAAAGTCCGCCGAGAAAGGCAATGAGGGCAAAGAGCTGGCTACCGGCCATTACCGGAAGCGCCAGCACGAAAGTATCGCCATCGACATTGGCCGGCTGCACGAGCAGGAGGCCGGCGACCGCAATGGGCACAACGAACAGATTGATGGCAATGAGATAAAGGGGGAACAGCCAGCGTGCGCGGCGCAGATCGTTGCGGTTGGCATTCTCGACAACAGCGACATGAAACTGGCGGGGCAAAAGAACGATTGCGATCATCGCCAGCAGCATCTGGGTGAGCCAGGTTCCCCCGGCGAAGCCCTTGCCGAACAGCGAGGCTGTCGCAGTAGAGGCGGTTGCCCTCTCGATGAGAGGACCGATTCCGCCCATCATCGCGAAGGTCACGAAGCCTCCCACTGCGATGAAGGCCACGAGCTTGACGATCGACTCGACCGCGACCGCCATCATCAGTCCGTCCTGATGCTCGGTCGTATCGATGTGGCGCGTTCCGAACAGCATGGCAAAGGCCGCCATGGCGACGGTGACAAAAAAGGCGAGATCCTCCGCCAGTGGAATTCTCACCGCGGTGCCGCCGGACCAGCCCGGCGAGATCATCATGGTTTGGAGCGC
>JBFWXN010000171.1:0-4317 GCA_050187415.1 Hyphomicrobiaceae bacterium
AATTATCGGCTCAATGCGCATCATCAAGACTGCCGAGGAAATTTCGATCATGCGGCAGGCCGGCCAAGTCGCAGTGGCCATGGTCGAAGCCGGACGCAGTTCAATCCGGGCCGGGGTGCCGGAATACGAAGTTTCGCTTGCAGCGATGTCAGCCGGGACGCGAAAGGCCGCGCAATTGCTGGCCGGCACCGCCAATCGGGAATTTGATTCACCGATGATTCACAATCTGCAAATCATGCAATCGGGCTCGCATACATGCATGGTTCATCGTCGGCCGACGGTGCGACTGATCGAGGACGGCGACCCGGTCTATCTGTGCTTCTGCGGGATAACCGTCTTTCGTGGCTATTGGCTGGGGTTTGACCGCGAGTTTTTTGTCGGGTCGGTCACCGACGAGCAAGCCCGGCTCTATGAAGTCACGATCGAGGCCCAAGTAGCGGCGCTTAATGGCATTCGGCCGGGGGTCGTTGCCGAAGAGGTCCATGCCGCCGCGAATGAAGTCTATCGGCAGGCCGGCTTTCCGCCAACTTATCGGACCGGCCGTGGCACAGGCGCCTCGATATTGGAGATGCCCGAGCTCAAGGCGGGCGACAAGACTGTCCTCAAGCCTGGAATGACTTTCGCGGTCGACGGTGGCTTGACGGTGCCTGGCAAGTTTGGAGCACGGGTCGGCGACTCGATCGTGGTGACAACCGATGGCTTTGACTACTTGACACCCTACCCCAAGACTTTGACTATCGTTTAGGTACCACTCTGGCTCAAAAGCCGAGGATTCTGACTGCCCAAGGGCACTTCAAGCCCATGTGTTCACTCTTCTTTGCGCAAAGCGCTGTCCCTCACTGCACACGCTTCCCACACAACGCTTTTTAGCTCGTTGATTTCCTGGATTGCTGTGCCCATTCACAATTGGTCTAAGCCGCTTCATTACAAGCTCATCCTGACCCCTTTGATGAACCGGTGATAACGATAGGGTGTGGGGTCGACGATGGGCGTAGCACCCGTCACCAGATCGGCCATGAGGCGTCCAGCACCTGGGCCAATGCCGAAACCATGCCCCGAGAAGCCACTGGCGATGAAAAACCCGGGTATAGATGGCACCGCCGAGATGACCGGAACAGCATCGGGCGTCACATCGATCAGGCCCGCCCAGCTTTCGACAATCCGCATGTTCCGAAAAGCCGGAAAGGCTTCGCACAGATTTCTGCGGCCTTGGGCCAGCACGGAAGGCACCGGCTTGGGGTCAAGTATGCGAATTCTTTCGAACGGCGTCACCGCATCGAGCGCCCAGCGCCGGGGCATTTTCCATTCCGCGAGGAACCGACGTCCGACGCGGATGCGAATCTCATGCCTTTGCTTCGCGAGGCTCGGCAGGAAATCGCCCAGGAAACGGAAACTGTCCGGCACGATCTCGGCGATATTCGCGTTGCGCTGGGCGATGGTGTAGCCGCCATCGAGCCGCTTGCGAAAGGCGAAGTTTCCGGCACCCGCGGCAGGCTCTGGCGCGCCGGCGACGGGCGCGGTCCGCATCACAGATCCCAATATTTTCAGTTGCGGGAATCGGAGCGCCAGATTGCCGCAGAACAGGCTCGACCACGCGCCGGCCGCAAGCACAACCTGGCTGCAGCGGAGCGCGCCTTTCTCGGTCACGACGCCGGAGACCGCGCCGGCCGACATCTCGATGCCGCGCACAGCGCATTGCTCGATCACCACGGCGCCTGCGCGTTGCGCCGCATCGGCGATCGCAGACGTCGCCAATTCCGGCTCGGCATTGCCATCGCTTGGCGTATAGAGCGCCGCCGTCCAACGGCGCGAGGATCCCGGCAGGAGCCGGTCGATCTCCTCAGAGGAGATCAATCGCGAATCGATCTGGAAGGCCTGTGCCTGCCTCAGCCAAGCTTCATAGTGCGCGGCCTCTCTGTCATTCGTACAGAGATAGACGATGCCACGCTGGCGGAATCCCGTCTCGGCATTGGTGCGGGCATTCATCCGTCCCCACAGGCGCAGGCTTTCGACCGCGAGCGGGATCTCGGCCGGGTCGCGCCCCATCTTGCGGCACCAGCCCCAATTGCGGCTCGATTGCTCCGCGCCGATGCGGCCCTTTTCGCACAACACCACGGGCACGCCCTGCTCCGCCAGCGACAAGACCGTACTCGCCCCGATGATGCCGCCACCGACGACAACGACATCGGTCCTGGTGGGAAAGTCGGAAGCCTCGATGCGCGCCATTACCATGCGAAGCGCTGATAGGGATGGCGCGCGGGTGCCCCCGGACACAGGAGAAGCGAGCGGCCACCACATTCGAAGATGACCGAGAACAAAGTGGCGGTAGGCTCAACGGACGAGGCCGCCTTGCAGACCGAGTCCGGATAGCCCTCTTCATCAGCCAGGAGCGACATGACGGCGGCGGCATCGGGATCGAGCGGCAGCTTGCGCTTGAGGACGTCATAGCGATGCCGGCTCGACGGATAGGTCGCCGCGAGCGCGGCTTCCGATTCTTCGCGCGCGATGTCGGGATCGAGCGGGTGGTTGGTGTGTAGCACCGGGCTTTCGGACTGATTGATGCGGGTGACTGCGCCCGCGGCGACTTCGACGCCCGCCACCGCGCCCGAAGCATCGCCTAGGAGATAAGAGCGGCCGGCCATGTGGGGCAGCGATCGCAATTGCTCCAGCGCGCTCGCAACCGACCTCTCCCGCAAGATCAGCCGCCGCACGACCTGGCTCGGCAGGCCTAGCGCTGTCGCGGAAAGCATGAGGTCGTTGTTGACGAAGGCGAGCCCATATTTGTTGCAACCGACCCAGCATAGCCCGCCATAGGCAGCGATGATGGCCTCTTCGAATCCATCCGTGCCGGAATGAAGGAAGAGCACGAGCTCCGCCGCGAATGATGCCGGCGCGTCCCAGTTCTGGGCGACCAGCGCGCCTTGCGGCGTGGCGACAGCCACGGCGGAGCAGCCGCTCACGGCCCGCAGGCCGAAAAACTCGAAGCCGCTGCGCAGCAGGATATCGACGGGATCGAGCCCGGAGCCGCTGGCAATGCCCTTAAGCTCGGCCGCGACATCCGGTGCACGCGCTTCTATCGCCGGAAGACCGGCAATGGCCGCAAGGCGCGCCGCATCATAGGCCTGCGCTCGCCGCGCCTCCGCTATGGCTTTCGCGATCTCGGCCCGGAATTTTAGCCCGTGCTGCCGGCCGCGCTCGAAGGGCGTGCCCTGCAGCATCACGACCGGAATGGTGACAGCACTCATCGCCGCCGTCCCGCCAGCAGGTCAACGGCCAGGATGACGCCGACGGTGATGAGAATGGTGAGCGTCGAAACGGCGAAGATCGCCGGGCTGAAGGATGTGTTGCTCTGCTGGAAGAGCCAGATCGACAGCGGGAAGACATCGATCGTGTAGAGGAAATAGCTCAGCGTGAACTCGTTGAACGAGATGATGAAGACGAGCAGCGTCCCCGATACGATGCCCTGGCGCGCCAGCGGCAACACGATGTCGAAAAAGGCGCGCAGGTCCGAGGCGCCGAGCGTCCGTGCAGCCTCCTGCAGCACCGGGTCAATGCCGCGCATGGAGGCCATGCAGTTGCGCATCATGAAAGGCAGCCCGATGATCGAATGCGCGATCACGATCTGCCCCATGCCGAGATCGATGCCGCTCTGGCTGATCAGCATCAACAGGGCAACGCCGAGCACCACTGTCGGAAACACGACGGGGAGCCCGAGTAGTTCCTCGATCAGGCCGCGGCCGCGAAAGGGGAGCCGCACCATCGCATATGATGCGGGCACGCCAGCAAGCACACAGACAAGCGACGCGGCGGCGGCGATTTCGAGGCTCACAATGAGCGATTCCGTCAGGCGGGCGAAATCGGCATCGGGCCCAGCCAGAAGTGCCCAGACCTCTTCGTACCAGTGCAGGCTCAAGGCCGGCGGTGGGAATTGCAGCGTGGTCGCCGCGGTGAATGACATGGCGATGACCATGACGATCGGCGCCAGCAGCACCAGCAGCAGCGTGAAGGTGACACCCTTGACGATGAAGGCTTCCAGGCCATGACGGCCCATATGGGTGGTCCCGCTCATGCGGGTCGGCCGCGCGTCGCAACCAGACGATTCAGCGCCTGGATGCCGAGAGCGAGCGTCACCAGGACGACCGACAGAGCGGCACCCAGCGGCCAATTCAGCGACGGTCCCATCTCGTTGCGGATCAGGACGGCGATGGTCGTGACCTTGAGACCGCCAAGCAGCAGCGGCACGACAAAGGCGCCGGTGTTGAATCCGAAGACCAGTACCGCGCCAGCGGCGATGCCGGGCCAGGCCAGCGGCAGGAT
>JBFWXN010000172.1:0-4274 GCA_050187415.1 Hyphomicrobiaceae bacterium
GGCTCAAATCTGCCGGCCTGGTCGCTCGGATCGGCGAGGAATACGAGGTCCTCACCGGCGAGCGGCGCACGTTCGAGGAAGAAGTCACCACGATCGAACAGCAATACATGCAGCAGGACCGCGAACGCGGACTGAAAGAGCAGTTCGTGCAGGAACCTGGCAAGAGTCATTGGAAGCGATGGCTCGATTCCGACGTTGTGACCTATCGCGACCAGGAGTTCTTCTTCAAGCTCACGATCGACGAAGTTGCCGTCTCTGGCACCAAGGGGGATGTCGCCCTCAAGCTCTACACGCCGCTCTGCATTGGTCGCGAGACCTTGGAAGATCTGGAGAACCGCAGCCTTCGCGCCGACGAGCAGACAACACTGTTCTTTCTCTGTGGCCGAGTCAACGCATTCGACCAGGACCTCACTCGCTACTTGGCGATGAAGGAAGTAATTGGGAACTGGAAAGGGGATCCGCACAAATCGGAAGACGCCCGCAAGCTTGCGCAAGACCGCGAAAACGACGACCTGCCCAAGCTAGAGCGAAAGGTGATTGACGGCCTGAAGGAAGGACTCCGCACCGGGCACCTCGTGTTCCGCGGGTCCAGCCGTCAGATCGGCATCAAGCCGGGCCAAACCTCGGGCAAGGCGCTCGCAACCGAGATGGCCGGTTACTGGCCGACGCTTTATCCGAAGTTTGACAAGGTTCCGGTCCGCATTACCAACGACCAGAAGGCCATTCAGGACGTGTTGGCAGGCGAGACAAACACGACCAAGGATGTCGCTGCCCTGAAGCTTTACGACAAGTCTGGCAAGATCGACCTGCATTGCCCCTTGGTCGATGCGATCCGCATTTATCTGGCCACCGAGCAGGCAAAGCGACAAAAGCGCATTTGTGGGGCCGACGTTCTTCAGCACCTGTGCGGCATCGGCTATGGCTGGGATCCCAATGCGGTGCGAGTCGGTGTCGCCGCGCTCATCCGCGCCGGGGCGCTCAAGGTGATTCTCGGGCAAAAGGAATACTCGAACCCATCCGATCGCGACTTGATCGATGCGATGCGCGTCAGCCGCAAGTTCGACAAGGCGGAGCTGGTGCTGGAGGAGACCGAAGTCGATCCAGAGGTTCTGACCGAAACCCGCAAGTTCGTCATGAAGCTGGCGAAGAAGCGTAGCATCGACGAGACGCCGGCCGCGATTAGCGAGGCCGCCGAGTCTCTCGCCAGCGGAATTCTGGCCAAGGCGTCCGAGGTCCGGCTGTGGGCGGGCGGGTCAGATTTGCCCCTGCCGGCCACATTCACCGACGGCGCCGACGCGTGGCAGCAAATCCGCGACCTCACGAATCCAGTTCATCGCGTCAACGAGATTCATGCCGCTCAGACGACGCTCCTCTCCGGCCATGAGGCCATCGAGCAATACGCCGCCTTCCAGTCGCAGCATGCGGTTCCCTTTAAGGAATTGCGCGAACTGGTCCAGCATCTCGAAGCCGTCGAGCATCGGCTCGACCCTGAGAGTGCGATGACCTCGCTACTGGCCGATTATCGCGCGGCGGTGGCTGCACGATCGTTCGCAAGCAAGGACGTTTGGAATTCAGTCCAATCCCGCAAGGCGCAGGCTCTCCTGGAACTCACGCCGCTGCTCGACCGCTGGCGTCAAGAAGCGCGAACGACGCTTACGGATGCGCTCGACCGACTTCCCACCGACCTGTCCGAGCATAGACTCGACGGCGAACTGGAATCATCGCTTTCTGCGACACTAGTTCAACTTCGGGATTCACTCGACTCGGCCACGGCCGCGCCCCAAGTATCGGCGTTTCCAGAGCGAGCCCGCAGTTTGGTTCAGGGCCTCGGCCGGCGGATTGCCGACGAGGTCGCGAAGCGCGAGGGTGCCAAGCAGCAACAGCAAGGCTCGGGCGGTGGCAAGCCGACACCGCCGCCGCGCAAAGTGCGTCTGGTTCGGCCCACCGAGGTGGCCACGGTCACGCGCGTTACGAACGAACAAGAGTGGGAACAACTCAGCAGCAAGCTCGACCAGCGTGTTCGGCAACTGCTCTCCGATGGTTTTGACGTGGAGCTTGGTTGATGGATCCGGGGCTGAAGAAAATACTGAAGTCGGTCACGCTGGAGCTGCGCCATTTGCTTGAAGGGCGTTACGACTCCGCAGGCGCCTGGGAGCCGGGTGATCTGGAGCAGCGGCTAGCGGCAATCGGCGTGCGCCGCGATCGTGCGTCGCTACCGATCGACGAGCTGTCACATCTCTCTGCGGAAGACAAGCACGCCCGCAAGGTCGTCGACGCCTATCTCAAATTGCGCGAGGACTCCGGCGTCAAGCGGACCGAAGCAATTGCCGACTTCGTTCGAGAGACGGCCTACACCTGGGCAAACCGCCTGCTTGCGCTGCGCTGCATGGAAGCTCGCGAACTGATTGACGAGGTGATCACGCAAAAGGAGGCCTACGGCGGCCGGTCACTGGAACACCATCGGCTAGCGCAGCGTCAGCCGGAACTTTGCGCCGGCGAAGACGATGGGCTCTTCGCGGTCCTGGATAAGGTCTTTCGCGACCAGGCCGCGCGACTGCCGATGCTCTTTGATCCGCACGCCCCGGGCGTGGCACTGCGTTCCTCGCCGGCGGCGATCAAGGACTGCTTTGCGCTATTGAGCCTGGATCCAGAGACGCTGCGCAAGTATCGCATTCGCATCAAGGAAGACGAGAACGCTGACGCGGACGCCGAGCCTGCCAATCCGTTCGTCGCGCCCGATGCGCTCGGCTGGGCCTACCAGTATTGGAATACCGAGGAGAAGGACCGCGTCTTCGAGCGCGTCCGCACGGTGAAGGGGGCCAAGATCGCGGGCGCCGACATCGTGCCGGCCACGCAGCTCTACACCGAAGACTACATGGTCAAGTTCCTGGTGCAGAACTCGCTGGGCGCGACCTGGATGGGGATGTACCCGGAGTCGAAACTCAGCGGGGGTTGGGAGTATTACGTAAAGGACGCCGACCGTGCGCCGGTCGAGCGAAAGCCGGTCTCCGAGATTAGGTTCCTCGATCCCGCTTGCGGCAGCGGACATTTCCTGCTGGAGGCTTTCGACCTCCTCTACACGATGTATGAGGAGGAAGGGGAGCTGACCGAGCCGGAGGCGATTTGCGATTCCATCCTCACCAAGAACCTCTTTGGAATCGACATCGACCCTCGCGCGGTGCAGATCGCGGAGGTTGCCTTGTGGATGAAGGCCGCGGAACGATCGGTCGACTATCACGGAGTGCCGTCGAATCTGGTCGCCGCCACTGCAAGCCACTTGAAGGGGGAGGCATGGGTAGAATTTCTGGCTGGCTTCGAGCGTGAACCTTCGGTGGCCCGCGTCTTGCGTAAGTTCGCCCAGACGATGGCAGACATCGACGAGGTCGGCAGCTTGGCTCGCCCGGACGAGGACTTGCGAGAGATCATCCGTCAGGAGCACGCGACGTGGGAACGTCAGGTCCGAGAGCGCAAGGAAACGAACTTCCTCTTCCCCGAGATGAACGAAGCTGCACTTCAGGGCCAGTTGCCGTTCAACGAGATCTCGGACGAGGATTTTGGTGACCGGCTCTTTTATCGTGCGCGGGCTGCGATCGACGCTTTTACTGAACGGGCACGCGAGGCCGGGGACTTCGAGGATCAATTGCTTGGCAGTGAAACTCGTTCGGGGTTTCGCCTAGTCGATGTGCTTAGTCGCCGCTACGACGTTATTGCCGCCAACCCCCCATACATGGGCAGTGGGAATATGTCGAGTGCAATCAAGTCGCATGTTGACCGTGTGCTTAAACCAGGCAAGAGCGACCTTTATGCAGCATTCATCGTTCGCAACTTGCAACTCGTCTCCGTGGATGGACGTGTTGCAATGGTGACGCAGCAGTCTTGGTTGTTTCTAAAATCTTTTCTCTCGCTCCGCATCACAAGAACTACGGGAGTAGTTGGTGGACTTCTCGGAGCAACATCAATTGAGACCATTGCCCAATTAGGAAGGTATGCCTTTGCAGAGATCGGAAATGCAGCCGTAGCCCCAGTTTTGTTTGTGCTGCGTAGCAATCCGCCCCTGAACACTCACCGAATTTGGGCGTGCCGACTGTCGGCACCTCGGCCTGCCGCCGAGCAAGCCAGATTGCTTAGCGAAGCGTGCTGTGGTCGGAACATGGAGTCCGCGTCGTCCGGTAATCGATTCACACCATTACAGGTGGCATTCTGCGCCTTACCTGAAGGTCAACTTCTCTACTGGCTCAGTGATAAGTGCATTTCCTTACTGAAGGGGCGTACTC
>JBFWXN010000173.1:0-4269 GCA_050187415.1 Hyphomicrobiaceae bacterium
CGTCCTCCACCAGCTTGTGGGTGGTCTACGCGCCGGGTTGGGCTACGTCGGCGCTCGAAACCTCACCGAACTTCAGGAGAAGGCGCGCTTCATCCGAATTTCTCCAACCGCCGTCCGCGAGAGCCACCCCCACGGCGTGCACATCACCCGTGAGGCGCCCAACTATCAAGGTAACGGGTAGCAATCGCACAGCACCGCGTCGGGTCGCTTACTCGACCCGACCCGGCGCTGCCAGCCGCCGCCCTAAGGCGTTGCCGGAAGTGAATAGAATCGGCGCGCCGTCTCGCAGAACAAGTCCGCCTTCTCGTCCGCTGACGCAGCCGATGCCAGCCGTTTGAATGCATTCCAGTAGATCGCGTAGCTGCCGGAGAACTTGTCGACCGGGAAATTGCTCTCGAACATTGCCCGCTTCGGCCCGAATGCCTCGATGCACACGTCGATGAACGGCTTCCAGGCCGCTGCCAGTTCTTCCGACGTTGCCGGCTTCGGACGGGTGTGGAAATCGAAGCCGTTGACCCGCATACCGAGCCCCCCGAGCTTCACCATGACGTTCGGGCACTTGCCCAGCTCGCGAATGTCACGGCTCCAGGCCGAAAACACCTCGTCCTTGCGGCTGGCGTAATAGCCAAGTCCGAGCGGACCGCCGCAATGGTCGAGCACGATCGGCTGCTCGGGAAACTTGCGCGCCAGCTTGATCAAATCAGGCAGCGACGTGTGATAGCACCACGCATCGAAGGTCAGTCCCAGCTTGCCGAGCACCGAAAAACCCTCGTGGAATTTGGCGTCATCCGCATAGAGATGCTGCGATGGATTGGTGTGCCCGTTGTGGATCTGTGGCTCCTTGTCGTCCCAGCTCGCCACGTATCGAATGCCCTTGAAGCGACCCCCGCCGACCGCCACCTGCTTCGCCAGCACATCTTCCACGCGTGCCCCGAGCCGCAGCTCCGCCAGACCGACGATGCCGCTCGCGATCCGCGTCGGACCATAAGCGCCCGATGCCGACATGGCCGCGATCCCATTGACGAACTCGACTTCACCGATCGGCTTCTCTTCCTCCGGCCCATCACCGCGGAAGCAGGCCGTGCATTCTAGGAACACGGTCTGCGTGATGTTGTGCCCGCTGCCTGTGTCGGCGAGAATGTTCTTCAGCAAGTACGAATGCTCGGGGAAATCCCAAAGGTGATGGTGCGGATCGATGATCGGCAGGTCGGGCTCGATGATCGGCTCTTGCGTCTTGGCGAGCCACTCGTCGCTGAGGCCTTTCATCCGCGAGCCGACCGTTGAATGGGGCTTCGACATGGTATGTTCCTCCGCTCGTTGCTGCTCGGCGCCCTGGCCGGTCCGTGACCGAGGCTAACGTGAAGCGGCTCGGCTTGTGAAGCAACACCGCTGCGTCCTGTCTCCGTGGCACGCCCACGGCGTGCGAGCTACCCGCCTCCCGCACGACGCCATGCGCACTCCGGGCTTGACCACACCGTCTGGCTCGCCAGATTGTGCGCAGATCGCGCCGCCCGGAGAAAACTCGTGCAGCTCAAATCCCGAAGCTACGAGGTCGACGACCTGATGTCGGCGCAAGAGCTTTATCACTCGAACGGATGGACCGACGGATTGCCGGTTGTTCCGCCTACCGCTGAGTCCGTCCGGGCCTGTCTCGAGTGGGCAGGCATGGTACCGGATCAGATCATTGGAATAGAGAGCGTGCGCGAGCAGGTCATTACAGCCGAAAAGCTCGCGGTAAATGCCGTCATGGCAGGCTGCTTGCCGATGCACTTTCCGGTCGTGGTCGCGGCCTGGTCCGGCATGCTGAAAGACGAGTTTCTCCTGCACGGCACGACATCATCGACCGGCGGCTGCGCCGTGCTGGTCATCATTAATGGACCGATCCGCAAGGAGATCGGTGCCTCGGGCGGCTTCAACGCGCTCGCCAATTCGGATCGCGCCACCGCTTGCATCGGCCGCGCCATCCGCCTTGGCCTGATCAACATTCTGGATGTTCGCCCGGGTGGCATCGACCGATCGACACTTGGCCATCCGGGTAAGTTTTCCTACTGCATCGCCGAGGACGAGGAGGATACGTCCTGGACGCCTCTCGGCCAGATGCGCGGCATTCCCGAGGGCGTATCCTCGGTCACGGTGATGGCATCCATGGCGCCACGCCAGCTCATGAACGAGTGGACCCACGCGCCTGAGGAAATTCTCGAAACCTTCGCCGCAGAGATGCGCGGCAGTCAGAGGCACTATTCGATCTACGGTGGCAATCAGGTCGTCGTCATCCCGAAGCAGTTGCGCGAGATCATTCAGGCCGCCGGTTGGTCGAAGGCCGACATCGGGCGCTTTCTTCACGAACGCGCGCGCATCAAGCGAAAGGAATGGGGAGACGTCGGCAAGGTAGCCGTCGTCCGCGATCGTGGCGAGAGCATCTACTCGGCACTCGATAGCCCCGAGTCCTGCCTCGTGGTCGCGGCGGGTGGACCCGCGGGCGGTTTCGGCGCCGTGATCGCTCCATGGATGGGCCACAAGACCAAGGCCGTGACGGTTCCAATCGGCGCCTGCGTCGACTGTAAACCGCAGGAGAGGAAATCATGACAATCCGGGTTCTGGATCCGACGAACGAGGCGAGGCCGGCAGCAGGCCAGCAGGCGCCACGGCTGCTGTCACTGCGCGGGACGACCGTTGGCTTCATTTCCAACGGCAAGGAAGGTACGAAGGAGTTCTTCGCGCATCTCGGCCGAATGCTGGAAAACGAGCACGGCGTTGCAAAGGTCGTGCATCGCATCAAGTCGAACTACAGCGCTCCCGCCGACAAGCACATCGTCGACGAAATTCGCGACTGGCATGCCGTCGTCACCGGTATAGGCGACTGAGGGTCGTGTTCATCGTGCAGTTTGCACGACAGCATCATGGCAGAGCGATTGGGTGTCCCGGCGGTCGGTGTAATGACGAGCCGTTTCGTCACGGCCGCCAGGCTGATGTCGAAAGTCCTCGGCATGCCGGACTATCCTTTCGTGACGATCGAGCACCCGATCTCCAACGCCGGAGACGCCGGCCTTGAGGCGCGGGCCCGTGCCGCCCTGAAGGAAATCGCGATCAATCTCCGCGCACGCTAGATGCATCTACAGCGCCGACCTCAGGCGGCGTGATTGGCCGATTTGCGGGGCCGCGACTAGACTCGCGTCCCGTCAATGCACTATACGAAACCCTGCGTGCATGGCTGACGACATGCCAGCAGCACCCCTCCATCTGATAACAACAAAACAATCGCCCGACCTGGGAGAAGCTCAATGAAATTTCGCACTACCGGCGCCATCTCGATGGCGCTTGCGACCGCTGTGCATTTGACACCGGCGTACGCTCAGAAGGTTGATGGTCCATCTGTCACCTGGAATATTTCCCACTGGGGCAAGCCCAGAGCCGCATCGGCCAACAACGAGATCCTTCAAAAATTCCTCGACGAGCGCACCGGCGGTAAATTCAAGATCAAGATCCATATGGGCGAGGCCCTGTCCAAGGCCCGCGAGAACCTGGACGGCATCAAGCTGGGCGCCTTCCAGATGGCCAACTTCTGCAACTTCTACCACCCGGGCAAGACCCCCGCGTGGATGGTGCTGGCTCTGCCGTTTCTGCCGTTCGACAATGCCGCCATCTCGAAAGCGGTCCGCGTCGCGCTGTACCAGCATCCGCTGTTCATCAAGGACATGGAGCAGTGGAACGCCATTCCGTACATATCGACCCATCTGCCCCAGTATGAGTTGCTCGGCCGAGGCAAGGAGCCGCTCAAGCTGGAGGACTGGAAGGGCATGCGCGTTCGCGCCGGCGGTGGCCTCGGCGAGGCCATGAAGGTGCTCGGCGCCGTTCCGACCACCGTGCCTGCGACAGAGACATACACCTCGATCGAGCGCGGCACCCTCGACGCGGTGGCATTGCCCTACACGGATAGCCAAGCAGCCTACCGTATCCATGAGGTAGCGACTTGGTTTACCAACAATATGTCGCCCGGCACGACGGAATGCGGCCTGGTGATCAACAAGGACGCCTACAATAAACTGCCGCCCCAGTACCAGAAGCTGCTGATGGACATTCGTCCCGAGATCGACACTCTCCAGGTCCAGGCGTGGCAGGACAAGGACAAGATCAACCTCCCGGTCATCAAAAAGAAGATGAAGGAGATCCTCTACACGCCGGAAGAGCTTGATCGCTTCCGCAAGGTTGCCGGAAAGCCCGTCTGGGATAAATGGATTGAGGAGAACCAGCCGAAGTTCGACGCCAAGG
>JBFWXN010000174.1:0-4232 GCA_050187415.1 Hyphomicrobiaceae bacterium
GCTTTTCGCTGTTCGGCTACGTCTTCGATGAGACTCACTTGGAAGGGCTTTCGCCCCTTTCACGGTTGAGCTATTCACCGCCGGAGACTTACTCCGGACGCCGGGCCTCGTCGCGTCCGATTCCTCGGACTTGCGGCCCGGTTCGGCGTGTCGCCACGCACGAAGCTCCCCGCCCAAGCTGCGTTGAACGCTCCACAAGGGAAGCGAACCCCACAGACGGGATTAAGTCGAAGAAATCGACATCACCCGCTTTGGAAACATGACAGCCCTGTCTGCTGAACCAGCCAGACAAGGTTTTCCGCTGTCGCCCACGATCAAGTTGTAAGGAATCCAGCGTGAACCAGATCAAGCTGCGTTCGTGCGACCAGGTCTGCTGCCGGACTCGAAGAACAATCGGATAGAACCATCGGATTTGGCCCGAAAACTTCGTGTTTCCAGGGATTACTCGATGGAGCCTCCGTCGCACGTGGCGAGCCACTCTCGCGGCACCACGCGCTACTGGCAGAGCTTGATGGAGAGCTACTTCCATCCCCTTAGCCCAGGTGGTGAGCCTGGATTTACCGGGTGCTCCGATTCCATCCGTCGGCGTCGGCAACGACATCTTCATCGCTACTGACAACCACCGCCGCTTTTTCGCGGCAGCGGTCGACCCTTACCACGGTTTGCGGTTTTCGCGAAATTCTGCTACTCGACTGGTCAAGATTACGGAGGCTCATGCAGTTCCCCGACGAACGACTTGTTTTCATCGACCTGGAAACCGGCGGCGGCGAGCCTTGGCAGCCCATCATGCAACTTGCCGCCATCGCCGTCGATGCCGGGCTGCGGGAACTCGAAACGCTCGAAATGAAGCTCCGCTTCCAACGGCACAAGGTTTATCCGGGGTGTCTGCGCAAGGCGCATTACTCCCCCGATGTTTGGGCTCGTGAGGCAATTTCCGAGCGGGAGGCGGGACGACGGTTTTCCGAGTTTCTCAAGCGGCATGCCACGGTGGATCTGATTTCCGCCGACGGCCGGGGATACCGGGTCGCTCAACTCGTCGCGCATCACGCGACGTTCGACGCCACCTTTCTCTCGGCCTGGTTCAAACGACTCGACCGATTTCTGCCGGCGCACCCTCGGGTGCTCTGCACCCATCAGCGCGCCCTCTGGCTCTTTCACGAGGACAAGTCCCTTTGTCCGCCTGCCGATTATCAGCTTACTACGCTGTGCCAATTCTTCGGCGTTCGCCTCAAGACTCACGAAGCCCATGAGGCGCTGGCCGATGTGCGGGCCACGGTCGCGCTCTATCGGGCCATGACTGCTTGCGGCCAAGCCATTCGCCGCTTGAAGCCCGCCGAGGTAAGTGGTGGAGACTGCGTCACGCCGTTCCGGTCGGAACTGGTGGAGAGTGCGTCACACTTGTCGTCCAAACTGGTGGAGACCGCGTAACGCCCGACTCACCACAACCGCCGCCAAGCCATTCGCAACTTCCTGTCATGCCTGAGTAATTTGGATTCTCGGCCAGGCAGATACCCGCGTCCTCAAAGAATTGATTCAAAGCTGATCTGCAAGCAAAAGCGACTTGCTTTGGGAGGAAGGCAGAAATCTACCTGCTGGGTGGTTTGGCCTTATTCGCTGACTCGTGAAATGACCCAAGCATGTCGCGAACGACCTGTTCGGCGTCGGTCCCCTCAATCGCCCGGCGAAAACCGCCAACAACTCCCGGGTTCTTGGCTTCGGTGTGTGAAGACGTTCGGCGGCGCGGCCCCGAATTCAACTCTTCTTCCTTGCGGAGTGCCAGGAACCAGTCGGGGCAGGTGCGCTCGCCCGCGGACGCGTTCTTGATGTTGTCCATAAAGAATGCTTGCGGGCTGCGGCGGAAGAAACGCTCTCCCTTATGTTCCAACGCCGCCAGCGTCACGTCAGACCACAGTTGTATTTGCCGAGCGGGATAACGCGACAATACTCGTTGGATCTGTCGTTCCTCGAAGCCAATGGCAATCAAAGGATCGTGGAGTGGGGAATTGGTGGTAGGAGTTGTTTTCCCAAACGTCTGAGCACGATCTAGGCTGGGGCCTCGCTGGAACTGCACGATGATGCGATCTTGCCGCGACGTTGAGAACCAGGCGTGCCCTCCGGCGCCGTCAGGCAAGATGAAACCAGCACCGGCAAGCGTCAGCGCTGACCGCTTCAATTTCATGCGCAGCGTCCGCGCGTCGAGTGACTCCGAATAACCCAGCACGTTCGTGCCGAGGTGGCGCAAATCAAAACGAGGGGATTCTCGCCGCCGCCAAAACACCTTTTGCAGGATGAGCAAGAGCCGGCGACTCGCCGGGTCGAGCTCTCGGTAAGAAACAAGGTCGAAACCCAAGCCGCTTCCCGACGCTCGACAGATTTCAAAGAAGAGTGGATCCCAGACGATCCGCCAGGCACGATTCGAATCTGGATTCGCGGGCAAGCTATAACTGAGAAATCCGAAGCCGACCTCGCGATGTTCGCGGCGCACGGGATCGTAGAAACGGTCGTTCTCGTAGTGGACCGCCGCCAACCGCCGCAGTGCTTCACGGAACAGCCGGTAGCTCTCGCCCCCCTTGGATTCCCCTTCGATGATGCCCAGTTGTCGCAGGCAGTAATGCGGCGTGACATACAGATCGGCGCTGGGGTCTTGCTGCGCAAAGGTGATGCCGAGCAGTCCCCACAAATAGAACTCGTCGCGAGCCGCCAATCCTCGGGGACTGTTTACCACGACCTGCGCCGTCGACGGACCTTCTGTCGGATCGACATAGCGGTAACGACACCTGTGGGTCAAATGCGGCCGCAGCGAGGCGCGCGGGTCCAAGGGGCACAACGAATGCTCGACTAGCGTCAATTGGCCGAGTCCCCGTAGGGCAGGCGTTTTTCTCTTGGCAGTGCTCTCTCGGGGCATTCTCGCAGCGTGAACGGGTTGCAACCTACCGCCAGCGTTACCAGCGACCCAGTGACTTGGAAAGGAAAACCTTGGTGCCTGGCTGCGCAAGCCCCACATATTCGTCGTTGACGACCTCCCCGCAACCGTGGCACGATTCTTCCAACGATCTTGGAACCTTGGAGAGAATTGCCACTGGCAATCTTTCCCCACCGCATGAGGAAGGATGGCGACGCGGCGACTCTGTTTCATCAATCAGAAGGGAGGTTGCGGAAAAAGCTCGACCGTCTTTCACCTCGGCGGATACTTTGCCCAGTTGGGGATGCGCACCCTCCTGGTCGACGCCGACCCACAGGGCTCATTGAGCCAAGGCTTCTTTGGATCGGCCCAAGTGGAATCGCTGACGCCGTCGCAGACACTCGCCGCGATCTTTCAGAGCGATTCGTTCTGCGACCCAGGGATGCTTCCCACCGCCACGAACGTCGCACACCTCGACGTGATTCGCGCCAACCATCATTTAGCGCGATTCAATGTTCCATCTCCGGAAGAGTCCGGTATGCGGCAGTTCGCGCTCGCCGCGTTGCTCGATCGCCTGTCCGGCTACGACCTGGTGCTCATCGACTGTCCACCCAATCTCTATCAGTGCAGTTGGAACGCCCTGCTCGCCGCCAGCGGGGTGATTGTTCCGGTGCCGCCGGAAGACTTCGGCGCTCAGGGGTTGCGTATTGTCGATCAAGCCATCGACCATGCTCGGGTGCTGAACGGCGAACTCGTCCTGCTCGGTCGGCTTATCACGCGGCATGACCGCCGGCTGCTGGTGCATGAGGCCTATCGGCAGAAGCTTCGTCATCTGTATCAGGAGAGCGTGTTCAAGACGGTGGTGCCCGAAGCCACCGCTTTCAAGGTCGCGCTCGCCGCCCGCTCTCCCGTGACACAGGCAGTTCCCAAGTCGGCCGCCGCGGAATCGATCCAGGCCCTCGGTCAAGAGATCCTCGGTCGCTTATGTCTCACTCATCCCGTCCCGCAATGGAGTGTCGCGTGATGGTCACCAGTCGAACGCTCTTGAACGGGCTGGGCACCCAACTCGAAGAGTCGATGGGGCGACGCCTTGTCGAAATTCACCCCACTCTCAGCCCCGTCCCACAAGGCAAAGATGTCGGCCGCCGGCCGCTCGGTGAATTTGGTCGCGTCACGATTAGCCAGGTGATCCCAGATCCCGGTCAGCCGCGTGTTGAGTTCACCGAGGAGGCGCTAGAGCGACTCGCAAAGAGCATTCGCGACAAGGGGCAACTCAGTCCGATCCGCGTCCGTTGGTCGGAGGAACTTGGTAAATGGCTGATCATCGCGG
>JBFWXN010000175.1:0-4155 GCA_050187415.1 Hyphomicrobiaceae bacterium
GCGGATGCTGATGGACGGCAGCGCCGCTCCGCTGGCGTGAACCGGACGCGTCTCGTTTCGGGGGGATATGCGAGAGGGAGAATGGCGCGCCCGGCGCGATTCGAACGCACGACCTTTGCCTTCGGAGCAATCTAGCCTGCCCATCCTAATTACACGCTAGGGCACGCTATGATGCGACAACTGATTGAAACAACTAGACAATCCAGTTCTCCCCGCCGAAATCCATATCCGAAACTTCGCTCCGATTTTCACCCGGCTGCTTCCGTCATGCTTCCGCGGAAACAGCCCCTCTTTAGCGGGGAGATCACCACGTGGCAAAGCTGACGAAACGTGTCGTGGACGCTGCCGAGGTTCGCGAGAAGGACTACTTCATCTGGGACGACGAGCTGCCTGGCTTTGGCCTTCGCATTTTCGCGTCGGGCAAGCGAAGTTACCTTATCCAATATCGCGCAGCCGGTCGAACCCGCCGCTTCACAATCGGCCTCCATGGCATCTGGACGCCAGAGACTGCCCGGCAGGAAGCGAAGGTGCAGCTCGGTCGTGTGGCCGGTGGTGACAACCCCTCCGAGGAACGCCAGCTCGATCACAAGGCGATCACCGTCAAGGAGCTCTGCACGCTCTACCTCAACGACCTCAAGGCGGGCCTGATCCTCGGCAAAGGCGGGCGCCCCAAGAAGGCGACCACAATCGTCACCGATACCGGCCGCATCGAACGTCACATCATTCCGCTGATCGGCGCGCGCCGCGTGAAGGACCTGACCAAGGCCGACATCAACAAGGTGCTGAAGGACATCATGGCCGGTAAGACCCGGGTGTCTGTCAAAACCAAGAAGCTACGCGGCAAGGCCATCGTGCGCGGTGGCGCCGGCACGGCAACGCGCACCGTGGGCCTGTTGGGCGGCATCCTTACCTACGCCGTCGATGCTGGCATCATCGAGCGCAATCCGGCGCACGGCTTGAAGAAGCCGAAGGACAATGTTCGGAAGCGCCGACTGTCCGAGGCGGAGTATCGCACGCTGGGCGAGATGTTGCGCGAGGCGGCGACGAACGAGAAGTACGCCATGACCACCGAGATCATCCGCCAGATTGCGCTCACCGGTTGTCGCCGGTCAGAGATGATCTCGCTGATGTGGAGCGAGGCGGACACCGACGCGAGTTGCCTGCGCCTGGAGGACAGCAAGGAAGGCGAATCCATTCGCCCCGTGGGTCTTCCGGTGGTCGAATATCTAGAGGAACGCCGCAAAGGCGCGATGGGCACCTACGTCTTCCCCGGCCAGGGCGAGGACAATGCATTCGGTAGCTTCCCGAATCACTGGGAACACATCTTCAAGGACAGCCTACTTGCTGATGTCACGCCGCACGTCCTGCGCCACAGCTTCGCCAGCATCGCCAACGATCTCGGCTTCACCGAAGTGACGATCGCGGCGTTGGTCGGCCACTCCAAAGGATCGGTCACGAGCAAATACATCCACACACTCGATACGGCCCTCATCATGGCTGCCGACACGATTGCAGGCTACATTCAAGGGCTGCTCGACGGGGTCGAGTTCAAGCAAACCGCTTACGCCCTCGATCGGGGTTCGCGCAAAGCGGCGCTTGCACGCTTCCTGCAGAATGCCGTCGGAGACCAAGACACAACGGCTCAGCCGGGAGAGGAACGTCTTGCCGCCTAGAGTTTGTCTCTGAACGCGGCGGGCGGCTCCTAATCCCGATCGGATTTCATATCGAGAAGAAAAAATATGAGCAGACAGAGTAATCCAGCGAGCTCTTTCGATGCCGCCGAGCGATTCTTTCGATTGTATCGTTCCCATTGTGTTACCCCTGATCGCGATACGTTGTTTTCATTTCTTGAGGCGGCGCACAGCCTTAACGACCGGCTCAAAATCGGTCGCGGAGTCGATTTCTTCGATTTGCAGGAATTCTCGGCGCTGAAATGCCTGAGGAATTTCTTTCATCATCATCAAGAGATGCGACATGTCGTCAGGATTATCCCCGTGGGGGATTATCCGATCATCACTGATTTGATGGTCCTATGTCTCGTTCCCGCCGATATCGTTGAGAGCGCGATCAACGAAACAAGGGGACGGCACAAGGAGGAAGCTCGGCAGGCATGCGACGCCGTGTTTCACTGGTACGGCTGGGTCGTGAACATCAACCCGGCGCTTTTCAACTTTGTGGTGTCTGCCTATGAGCGCCTGATCGCGGCAGGTATTTCTCTAACCGGCGAGTCTTTTCAGGAATTTGAATCGAGCTATCGCTATGAAGAGGATCATGGCCACGCGCATCTTGTCGACGGAAGACTTGCCACGCGCGCCGGCAATATCGACCGGATGCTCGCCGATATTATGAGCACGAGAGGACTTTAGCGGTTTCCCGCGAGCGCGAGTGGGCGAATTTTCGCTGGCAGCAAGATTGACCCGCAATCGAACATATCAAAGCCCGTTTGAACGGTAACGCCATCGATGGATCGGCTGACCCTCAACTACGTGTGGAAGCAGAAGCAGATTCCCGTCGTACTGCGCCGGACGGGACGTGGTGAGAGGCTTCGGGTGCGACTGCCGTTTGTCGACGACAATCGGCAATGGCTTCAGAACAGCCGACGAGCGGCGCCTGAATGGATCGGAGGGACCGAGTCCTATTGGGAATTTCCGAAATCCTGGTTCAACGACTTTGTCGATCGGGCGCTGCTCCGCTACGGCAAGGTCTACATCATCCAGCCCTATCGCGAGCAGGAAATCTGCGCGAGGGCGTGCCAGGAGGCGCGCGGTCACGAATGCGAGTGTTCCTGCATGGGCGCCAACCATGGCACCGGCAATGACGGAAGTTGGTTTGAGGTCTCGGATACCTTCTCCACGCGATGGGGCGAGCCCCAGCTTGCCTGTCGGCTGCTGACGGCGCGGTAGAGGCCAGCATGGATATCGACGTCAATCAGATGCGCGACCATGACATCAGGCTGCATGGTCTCAACCGAGCGGATGAAGCGTACACGCTCTACTATGACGAGACGAACAATCACCGTCTCGTGCGCATCACCGAGGATGGACTTAACGTTCCCGAGGCGAAGTGTTTCGTGTTGGGCGGAATCGCCCATAGCGGCCCCCCTCGCGAGCTACCCTTTCTTGCGCTGCGTGAGTCACTTCGGCTTCAACCCAGCGTGCGTGAACTCAAGCTCGTGCATTTGGGGAAAGGGGATATCCTGAAACTGCTCGACAGCGCGAAGGTTGGGGTCTTCCTGCAGTGGCTCGAGCAGGAACGCTTGTTCCTGCATTTTCAAGCTCTCGATCCGATCTACTGGTCGATCGTGGATATCGTGGATTCCGTCGTTGCCGAAGCCGGTCAACCTCAACTCATGGCAATGGCCTGGGAGCTGAAGGACGCTCTGAACACGCTGATACGTGCGGACCTCTCCTCGGTCATCGCCCTATTCAGGAGTTTCGACTATCCGAATGTCGGCGCCGCAACCGGGTTCGCTTTCTTGACGCCCTCATCGGACTCTTCGAGCCCCGACAAAGGCTGTTGCCCGATTTTCAGTTCCGGATGCTTATCGGCCTGCTCCACATCGGCAAGAAGCTTCAAGCACTGCCGTTCCTCGACGGAGAAGAGCCGCGGCTTCTAATCGCGCACTACAGGCATTTTTATGCGGCCCGGCTCTGCATACTGAAGCATGCCCACCATATTCTCGATGTTGAAGACGTCGTGAGCCGGGAGCTAGCGAAATGGCGCTTTATGGATGGCGCGAGCCAGCTTCAACATTTCCGCTTCGTCGCGTCGCATGACGAGATCGGCATTCAAATCTCGGACCCGATTGTCGGACTGCTCGGCAAGCTATGCGCGTTTGCAATTGAGCAGGACAAGGAGCATCTTATTGATGCCAGAGAAAGTCTCAACGGGTGGCAGCGTACGAATCTTGCGACAATGGCTCGATTCATTAATCGTTCGATCGATGAGAACCGGGTCTTCGCCAACTATGTGATGGCACTTTCGGATCAGCGTAAATTATGGGCGTTTCTGGGTGAAGACGTGGGCTGGGCTTGACGTCAAGCCAGTCCGCGGCGCGGTTAAGTCCTACGCTGCCGGGCAACGGATGAATTTCTCGACAGCGCCGTCGAGGAACACGCGCTCGATGTGATGCCCGGCGCCTTCGACGAGGCTGCG
>JBFWXN010000176.1:0-4122 GCA_050187415.1 Hyphomicrobiaceae bacterium
GACGGTCACTCGCGGCCGATCCAGATCCGGGAAAATATCAACCGGCAGGTTGTAGAGCACGTACCCGCCGTATCCGGTGATGACAAGCGCGATCGCGATCGTCACCAGCCGGTATCGCAGTGAAAATCGAATGATTGCGTTTAGCATGTTCTGACCCGCTTACTCGAACTTAGTGGTTGTGGCCGGCATGCGGGTCGATGGCGCCGCCAGCCTTGTTCTTCAGGGCGGTTTGCAGTTGAAAGGCACCGGTCTTGGCCACAACGTCGCCGGGATACAGCGAGCTATCGTTGGCAATGACCGCCCAAAACTGGTCGCGGTATTCGACGTGAACGGGCCGCCGGTCGAAGTGATCGCCGTTCGCCTGAAACACGTAGGACTCGCCACCCTCGCTGGCGACTGCGTCGATCGGCAAGACAATGCGGTTTGTCCAGCGCTCGACCGGCACCCGCACTTGCATGCGCTGGCCGGGCTTAAACTCCCAGGTCAGGAATCGGCGTCCATCTGTTGATTGATTGTCCTGTAACACGCGGTTTGGCAACGTCACGTAGAAGCGGAACGCGCGCGAGTCGGGATCAACCTTGTTGGCAAGGTAGAGCAGCTTCAGATCGGAGATGATCTGCGGTTGGGATGCTTGTGATTCGACGACGGCGGAAACGGGCCAGCCCTTCGAGACAGCCATGCTCACGGCCTCAACGTCTTGCTCGAACGCCTTCCCTTCGATGAATAGTTCGCTGTGGTCAGCCAGGACGCATAGCGTGTCGCCGGCGGCGACATGCTGCCCCTGGTCAACCTTGAGTTCCTCCACCTGCAAGAATCGCGGCGCGGGCTCTGAATTCGTGCCGGCCTCATCGGCTGGGGCAAACACCGACAGCTTTTGCAGTAGTTTTCGAGACTTGAGAATGTCACCGACCTGCCCTTGAGAGAGACCGTGCAGCACCAGTGTTTGGCTCTGTGCACGGAGCAAGGCCTCGGACTTTTGTTTTTCGTAGTTCAGATCGATTAACGCCTTCCCGGCGAGGGCTCCGGTCTTTACGAGATCCTCAATTCGGTCGATCTCGCGCTGCGTTACATCAAGACCTTCGGCGGTGCGCAGCAAGTCGCCTTGGGCTTGCACAAGCTCCTCGTGCGTCAGGCGCATTTCGAACAAGAGTTGGCCACTCTTTACCGCCTCTCCCTGGACGGCGGCAATGCGCGTGATCACGCCGGTCATCGGCGCGGTCACGTCGACCGTCGTCCGGCCGGGGCGCTCGACCACGATGCCAGGCACGGTAATCGCTTTCTCGAACGGCTGGAGTTCGATGGTCGCCATTTGCAAGCCGATGTTCTTGCGGGCTTGTTCGCTCAGTTCCAGAGAGTTCGCCTCCTGGTGACCTGGGTGGCTGTGATCGTGGCCACCTTCGGCTTGGTCGTGGTCGTCGTGGCCAGTCTGCGTCCGTTCTTCGAGCGAAGAGCCGATACCGGTGATCCAGCCATTGCCGACAACGACCACGGCAACCAGGACCACGGCAGCGACGATCACCAGCGCCGCGCGAAATCGCAGTGTCTTGAAAATGGCGGTGTTCATTTTTGTTCCACCAAGCAAATGCTGGCCCGACGAACTCAAGCTGGTAGCCCTCGACCTTCCCTGAAAAATCGGGGCGCGCTGATCTAGTGCGACTCGACGACTTTGCGGACCGCGCGCAAAGGCAGCGCAGTCGGCGCAGTGCTAGCGCAGGGAGAAGCGATCAGATCAGCAGAATCTGATGCAAGAGGTGGAGCCGAGAGGGCGGCGCGAGGTCTTGAGAGGCCGTGTATTCCGCACGGACGAGCCGCAATTCAGTTTGAGAACAAATGGTCAGCGGCTGGATACAGCAGTCGATGGCCGGCAACGACTGCTGATCGACGTCGACCGGACTGTCGCCTCGGACAAACACGCACGGACCCTCTTGGCAGGAACCCGGCTGATGGTCGTTGTGCGGATCGGCCGGTTGTTCCCCGTGCTGATGGCCATGTTCATCGTGAACGCACGTCTGGCCGACCGCGTCCCATGCATGTGCATGATGCCAGCAGCACCCGGCAATCGCGTGCCCTAGCATTATGGCGGCGGTCAGTAGTACGAACGGGCGATTCACGGTGCCCTGGCTCCTAAGGCTTCAATCAATCATTCTAGCTTATCGGCCAATGGTCAATGCCGACTGCACAAAGTTATCTCGCCGTGCCGAAAAGCACGAACTTTAGGTTTTGGACTACCGGCAAAGTGCCGGCGGCTGCCAGGAAGCGGACGGTTCGCAAGTGGGTTGGCCCCAAGCTGGTTAGGTCGCAAGTGACTACTGCTGGCCTGAACCGTTGCCATGACTAATGCGTATATGCATTCGCGCGACTTCTTTAGTTAAACTCGTCGGCCCGATTGGTCGTTTATGATGTAT
Organism: Hyphomicrobiaceae bacterium; assembly: GCA_050187415.1. GTDB lineage: Bacteria > Pseudomonadota > Alphaproteobacteria > Rhizobiales > Hyphomicrobiaceae. The sequence goes on from JBFWXN010000176.1 coordinate 2,406, forward strand.
GCCATGAACTATGCGACCCGTCTGATTCGCGCCTGCGTCCTTTGCATGATGGCCGTGAGCCTGACCGCGGTCGCGTTCTGTCCGCAGTTGCCGGCTGCTCCGCTGCGGCGGACCGTCGAATGCCCTCGAAAATGCTGCTGTGGCATGTGCGATGGTAAATGCTGCGGGATGGCATGCTGCAAATTGCCACCGGTGCAAGTCCCGCCGGTTGTCCCGCCCATTCGGACGGGGAGCGAGTTCAAGTCGCCAATACTGTTCAGTTGGAACGCTGTTTCGACTGACTCGTCCAGTGGCATCATGCAAGGAATCCATTGGGCCTCGGATTCGGCGCATGGACTTTCCGTGCCAACTCTCCAGTCAGAGCACGTGCGGATCCAAACCTGATTCCGCGCTACTCTAGCACTGCGCGCATTGCTTGCGCGTAGTTCTTTCCGTTCGCTGGCTCGCGGATCGGCGTGCGCCTATCGCGAGATTTCGTGTCGAGTCTTGTCCACTTGTTTAGGGAGTTTGATCATGTCCAAGCTATTTGCAATTGCGTTGACCGCCACTGTGTTTGGGGCTTCAGCTGCCACGGCTCAGGCCGCTTGCAACGGTTCCTGCTGCGCGCCGGCGGCCTCGTGCTGCACGACGGCAGTGCCCGCTGCTCCGACGCACGATCATGCCAACATGAGTGCGCCGACGGCCAGGGCACCGCAGGCGACGCGAAGCTTCTCGTATCAACCCTCGCCGGTCTACCGGGCCCCGCGATCGATGCGTTCGCAAGGCTTGAATTCGGGCGTCCGCGGCGCGGGCTCGAAGGTGCTCGGCAACTACTAAGTCGAGGTCGATAGGCGGCGACCTCAGACCGAGCGGCAGCCGTGGTGAACTGGCGGGTTAGCACTCGACCTACTGTCGGGCCACCAGAGCCACGGCTGCCGCAATTTTCTAGTCGCGATGGGACCGAGCGGCAATTGCGTCACACATGTCATTGGCGTCACGCTCCCTGGTTTTGGCGGCGATTTGCGTCACGGGGTTTGGACGCTTGCGTCATGGGCGAACGACCAGCGTCACGCAATGCCGATTCGCGTCAAGTTACAGCAAGTTGCCAAGTTGGCCGACGGAAATGACGCTGATGACGCTCCTGACGGAAGTCTCCAATGGCCTGCTGGTTCATCGACACCGACTACAACGACGTCCGCGACGCCTATTCCTGGGTCAGAACGACCCCCGACAGCAGCGCCACAAGACGACGCTCAAGGCCGAAATCAACGCCGAGGCATGGGAGTCTCTGCACAGCGCCACCAGCCGCCCCTTCGACAAGCCCAATAGCGACCGCATCGCCGTCAAGGTAATCAACCTCCTCGGCGACGAGGTGATGAAGGTGTTCAAGGTGTCCCAGCTCGGTAGGTCGCCCACAATCGCCAGGGCGTTTTCCGTACCCCAGCTCGCGGCCATCGGCACTACGTCGGCGGCAACCAAGTCTCACGATCGGTTTGCGGGCCGGGATAGTCGCCTCGGAATTGGCCAGGGAAGGATTGTGCACAAGCGCAAGAAACGCTCTAGCATCGGATTTTGAAAAATATGTGAGACGTCATGATATGTGATAAGTCGTTGAAGTAATGTGATTTATAGGTGATAGTCTGTTGCTGTTTTTGCCTTGAAAACCACTAAAATCGCTATCGCGACAAAAAAATCGGTTGCACGGATACCACAGACGCTATAATCCGATGCAAGCGGT
>JBFWXN010000177.1:0-4027 GCA_050187415.1 Hyphomicrobiaceae bacterium
CGCCTTGAGCCATGGATACATCGCCGGATCCTCGGTGCGGGGGCTGCCGGCTCGGCCCCAGCGGGGGTGCTGCCGGAGAGTCGTTTCTAGGCGACAAGCGCGCGCGTCCGCAGCCGCCGGTCGCGACCGGCCGCGAGCCGTGGACCGCAGGCCGGGCGGTTAACGGGTATGGGCAAAAATGTTAATGTCTCGCCGCGCGGCGCGGCAGCGCCCCTCCTTCCGGGCTCCCTCGGCAGCCCATCGCGACAGCCTCAACGAGAGACCAGGCCATGTTCGGACAGAAGAAGCGTCGCCCGACCCGGGTCGATTCCGTGATCGGTCAGCAGACGCAGATCGTCGGCGACATCACGTTTGCCGGCGGACTGCACGTCGACGGTGCGGTATGCGGCAACGTGTCCGCGAAAGCGGACGAGAAGGCGACGCTGACGGTCAGCGAGCGTGGCTCGATTGAGGGCGAGGTGAGGGTGCCTTACGTCATCCTCAATGGCGTCGTGAAGGGGGACGTCCACGCCAACGATCGCGTTGAACTCGCCGCGAACGCCCGCGTCGAAGGAGACGTGCATTACCGCATGATCGAGATGGCGATGGGCGCCGAAGTCAACGGCAAGCTGGTGCGCATCGCGGACGAAGTGCGCGCGCCGCTGGCCCTCAGCCATGCGACGATGAGCGTCGTGGCCGACGAAGCCTGAGTCGGCCGCGTGCATGCAGATCAATTCCGGAGGTCAGACATGACGGTCGCCGAACAAATCGAATCCCCGCTGGTGTTCACCGACGCTGCGGCCCTGAAGGTCAAGAGCCTGATCGACGAAGAGGGCGATCAGTCCTTGAAACTTCGCGTGTTCATTTCCGGCGGCGGCTGCTCGGGCTTCCAGTACGGCTTCACCTTCGAATCGAACGAAGGTGACGGTGATACCATCATCGAGAATCAGGGCGTGAAGCTGCTGGTCGATCCGATGAGCATCCAGTACCTGATGGGTGCCGAGATCGACTATAGCGAAGGCTTGGAAGGTGCGCAGTTCGTCATCCGCAATCCGAACGCGACCACGACCTGCGGTTGCGGTTCGTCCTTCTCCGCCTGATCGATGGCCGGCCGGTGCGGCCGGTCTTCTCAGAAATTGCCTGACTCGTAGACGGCGCCGAGCAGCACTGGCGCCGCCGCGCCCGTCACCGAAGGCACGTTCCCCGGCAACCCGGCGAGCCGGCGTGCCGCCAGCCATGCGAAGGTACAGGCCTCGATGGCCGCGGCCGGCCAGCCGCGTGCATCGCTCGTCGTCACGCTTCGCGATTCGCCTGCCGCCGCGGCCAGCAGGCTCAGCAGCGTGCCGTTGCGCGCGCCGCCGCCGCACACGACGATTTCGCGGCAAGCCGGCAGGTGCTGCTCGATGGCGTCGACGATGGTCTTTACCGTGAGCGCGGCGAGCGTCGCCTGGACGTCCTCCGGCAGCAGCGATGCGTCGCAGGCGGCGAGATGCTGCTCGAGCCACGCCAGATGGAACAGCTCACGCCCGGTCGATTTCGGTGGCGGCAGCGTGAAGTAGGGTTCACTCAGCATCTGCCGCAGCAAGCCGGCGTGCGCACGCCCCGTCGCCGCCCATTGACCATCCGCATCATAGGGTCTGCCGAGGTGTTTCTGCGCCCACAAATCCATCAGCGTATTGCCGGGACCGCAGTCGAAGCCGAGGAGCGGCGTACGTGGATCCCGCCGCAGCAAAGATACGTTGGAGAGCCCGCCGATGTTCACCACCGCGACGTCGGCGTCGTCCTTGTGGAACACGCGGCGGTGGAAACCCGGGACCAGCGGTGCGCCCTGACCGCCGGCCGCGACGTCCATCGCGCGAAAATCGGCAACGGTGCAGATTCCGGTGCGCAGGGCGATGACGTGCGGGTCGCCTATCTGCCAGGTGTAGGGCGTCGCGCCTGCGATGCCGTGACCGATGGTCTGGCCGTGACTGCCCAGCGCGCGCACCGCAGCGGCCGTCTCCTTGGCCCGCGAAAGCAGACTCAGTGCGGCTTCGGCGAAGGTCTGACCGAGCGCGGTGTGCAGCGCGCCGATTTCGTCGATGGCAGCCGCGCGCAATTGCACCACGCGCTCCAGGCGTGCGCGCAGCTCGGCGGGATAGGGAATTTCGACGAATTCGCGCAGCTCGATGCGCCCGCGCTCGACTTCAGTGTCGATGTCGACGAGTGCGACATCGATGGCGTCCATGCTGGTACCGGAGATGAGTCCTAGATACAGCGCCACGGGCGACCTCGGCGCTGCGTCACATGTCGCTCTCGGTATCGTCCGCGGCCGTGCGGCCCGCATTGGCGACCATGCCGGTCGTATCCGCGCCCTCGTCGATCGCGTTCAGCATCGCGATGGTCTGCTTGGTCTGACGCTTGAACTCGGCCAGAAAGCCGGGTTCCACGGACAGCGCGCGCGGCAGTTTGATGGTCAGAGGATCGCGATGCACGCCGTCGATGCGGAATTCGTAATGGAGATGCGGCCCGGTCGCCAGCCCCGACTTGCCGACGTAACCGATCAGCTGTCCCTGGCTGACGGTGCCCCCACGACGAATGTTCTTGGCGAACTTCATCATGTGGCCGTACAAGGTGCTGTACTTGTCACCATGCTTCAACACGATCACATTGCCGTAGCCGTTCTGCACGCCTGCGAAATCGATCTTGCCATCAGCGACGGCGCGGATCGGCGTGCCCATCGGCGCGGAGTAATCGACACCGCGATGCGCACGGATGCGGTTCAGAATCGGGTGACGTCGCGCCAGGTTGAAGCGTGAGCTGATGCGGGTGAAATTCAGCGGCGCGCGCAGGAAAGCTTTGCGCATCGACTGACCCTTGTCCGTGTAATAGCCTTCGCTGCCGTCCGGGGCTTTGAAGAAGATGGCGCGGTGCGTTTTGCCCTGGTTCGTGAACTCGGCGCCGAGTATGCGGCCGTTGCTGATCTTCTCGCCGTCGCGGTACATCTCTTCGTAGATGACCTTGAAGCGGTCACCGCGGCGCATCTCTAGCACGAAATCGACATCCCAGCCGAACAGCTCCGTGAATTCCATGATGAGGCGATCGGACAGACCGGCCGCCTGGCCATCGACGAACAGCGAATGCGTGATCTCGCCCGTTGCCGAAGCGAGCCGGACGTCGGCTTCGAGCTTGACGATCTCGGAGCTGTAATCATCGTTCTGCTTCTTCACGAGCAACGTGTTGAACCGATCGATTTCGTAAGCGAGTTCGTGCAACTCACCCTCGCGAACGCGATAGGCCAGCGTTTGACCGGCCATGATCTTGCGCAGAACACCGCGCTTGTTGGCCGCGGTCAATAGACGCTGCGCGTCGTTGCCCTTGACGCCGATACGACCGAGCAGCAGCGAAAGATTGTCGCCCGGGCGGATTCGTATGGTCTGCCAGTCTTCGTTGTGCAGGGCCGATTCGGGCAGCATGCGCGGCGCGCTGCTTGCGGCTTCCGGGACGCGGGGTTCGAACGGCAGGCGGGCGAGCAGTTGATCTTGTGCTTTTTCGAATCGCTTGCCGGGGATCCGGACGCCGATACGTTCACGCGGCTCGTCTGCCGCTGGAGAGGAAGGCGGCGCAACGATGGGTGGGCGAAGTACGAGTGAAAGACCTATCGCAAAGACGCCGATTCCCCCGAGCAGCACCGTCCACGGCTTGGCACCGACGCGCGAGCGCGTAGTCCACGTCGCGTAGTCGGTGTGAACGTTACTGTTGCGGTAGCTGATTTCTCGACCGTATCGCACGTGGTCCCCTGATTCACGGTGCGAGCGTCCAGCCGCACGGCGCGCCCCGTGGGCGTTCGGGCCAATGATATAGTATGTAAGAAAGATTCTCGCCCATTCATCGCCTTAGGAATACCCACCGATGAGCGCCGCCGATTTCGAACTGCTGTGCCGTGGGGCGGTCGACGTACTGCCCCTCGACGACTTCCGTCAGCGAATCGAAGCGGGCAAACCCTTGAAGGTCAAAGCAGGATTCGACCCGACCGCGCCAGATTTGCACTTCGGCCATGCCGTCGTCT
>JBFWXN010000178.1:0-3828 GCA_050187415.1 Hyphomicrobiaceae bacterium
CACCAGTCGATGCCGTGAAAAGTGTCGCCGGCATCGACTCGCCCATGTGCGTGCAAAGTGCGTTGAAAGCGACAATGTCCTGGGCCGTGCCGATTCCACCGGCAGCGGGACGGTCGAGCCGAACAAGAACACTGTCGCAGTTTGCGTGATCCCAAGGGTAGCGAAAGGTGACTCGCTCACCTTTGCGAAGTCGGCTGAGTTGAGCAATCCGCTTACTCGGATATTCCGCCACGCGCGCCTGCATCGAGGCACCGAGCGAACCTGGCATGCTTATGGCGACAAGTGTTGCGCCCGCTCCGAACAAGAAGTCCCGCCGCTGGAGTTTCGCACGCACACATGAATGGGCACAGTCTTCATTCTCGTGTTGGCTCGACGACAACGGCATCTCAATGGCCCTCCGGAATCGTTGGTAGTGGAGCATAGGGAGGCAACGCGGGCGGTCGATCAACTTGAGGATCGCCAGAGAGGCTCTCCAGAAATGCGATCAGGTCTTGTCGCTCACTGTCGCTAAGATTGAGAGGTTTCAGCAACGGACTTTTGTTCGGGTGGTCCCCTCCGCCACGGTTGTAAAAATCGATCACTTCACCCAACGTCTTGAAGATGCCGTTGTGCATGTAGGGAGCGGTATGCGACAGCTCGCGTAAACTGGGCGTACGAAACTTGCCCGCGTCCTGAGCGCGCTTCGTCACGTAGTACAACCCCAAGTCGTCGCGAACCGACTCGTAGATGTCTCTCGGCACGCCATTGGATGCTTGCTCGAAGCGAAACGTGATTTGCTTCAGCGGACTGTTGAGAAAATCGGGACTGGCCGGCACACCCAGGGCATGGTAGCGATCGTCGGACAGCAGAGGACCGTCATGGCAGGCGATGCAGTTGGCCTTGCCGGTAAAGAGGGCGTAGCCGCGTTTTGCCGCAGCGCTGATCGCATCCTCATCGCCCCTCAGGTAATCGTCGAACGGCACGTCCTTACTGACGATGGTTCGCTGAAATGCGGCGACAGCGCGCAGTGCGTTCGACCAAGTCGGCTCTGTTTCACCGAACACGGCTCTGAACTGGCGTCGATACTCAGGCGCCTGTGCCAGCCGCTCTTCCGCTAGCTCGGGGTCAACATTGCCTGCGACCGCCCCACTCCAGGCGCCGTCATTTTGGTCTTCGATGCTGGTGCGAGCGCCGTCCCAGTTGAACTTTTCGAAGAAGGCGACGTTATAGAGAGTGCTCGAATTGCGCCAATGGCTCGTGCCCGTCCCGCCCATCGAGATCGCCGTCCGCGCGGTGTAACCGGTGTGGGCCGGGTGACAAGTATTGCAGCTTGTCGCGCTGTCGGCGGAAAGTCGTCGATCGAAGTACAGCAGCCGGCCGAGAGCGACTTTCTCGGGCGTGGCGGGATTATCCCGCGGATGCGTCGGCTTCGGCAGCGTTGTGATGGGCCGGGCGGTCCGTTCTGTCGCCGCCTCCTGAGCGGCATTAGACGCCGGCCATTGGAAGCCTTCCTGTCCAAGTGGCAACAGTACGTAGGCTGGCAGCTCTGGCGCCTCGATCTTTGGCAGCGGGGCGCTCAAGCATTGAAGAAAAGCGATAAGTTGATCCTTCTCGTGGTCCGACAGATCGAGCGGGCGCAATCCGCTATGCTGCTGCGGACCACCCCCGCGGTTATAAAACTCCACGACTTCTTGCAGCGTGGCGAATCGTCCGTCATGCATGTAAGGCGCCGAATCGGCCACCTGACGCAGACCAGGAGTGCGGAATCGGTAGCGGTCGGATGCCTCCATGCCCACGACGTACCGCCCCACGTCTTCGCGTAAATGGCGATATTCCGACACGCCCAGACCGCGAAAAAAACGGCGAAACGCAATGTGGTGCTCGGGATCAGCAAATACCCTGCTGTCGGTTCTCAATCCCAAATCGTGGAAACCGTGGTCGGTAAAGAGCGGAGGAACATGGCAGCGTGCGCAGTCGGCTTTGCCGAGGAAGAGCGTCCACCCAGCCACTTCGTCCGCACTCAGCGCTTCCGTGTCCCCGGCTTGGTAGCGGTCAAAGCGAGTTGCCGGCGTGTTGAGCGATGCCACGTAGGCTGAAATCGCCTTGAGGATATTGCCGAAACTCACCTCGCCGCCAAACGCACTTCGGAATAACTCTGCGTACTCTGGAACCTGTTTGAGACGCTCGATGAGGAGTCGACCGTCGGCCGCCATGAAGAACGATTCGGTCAAGTGATCGCGAACAACACTCGGTAAATCTGCGCCGTTCATGCGACCGTCCCAATAGACGGACTTCGAGTGGGCGACGTTCCATAGGGTCGGCGTATTGCGAAACAATTTCAAATCTGCAAATCCGCGACTGAGCGACTGCCCCTCGGCGAAGGCCCGCTCCGGCTGATGGCAATTCGCGCAACTCAGCCCGGCGTTGGCCGATAACCGTCGATCAAAGAAGAGGTATTTGCCCAAGGCAACCTGGGCATCTGGCGGCCGCACTGGTGACGGCGCGAATGGCTCCAGTGCGGATTCCGGTGGTCGGGTCAGGTCGAGCGACTTGGCCGCTCTTTGCGGGGCTGCTCTCGATTCCTGAACCCCGAGCGCGGCCAGATACTCAACCAGAACGTCGAGTTCTGTTTTTGTCAGTGTGTCCTTAAACCCCCCGAGCATTACGCCGGCTTCGTAGTCGCCAGGGGCGATATAGGCATCGGGTTCGAGGATCGACTCGCGAATATATTGCTTGGCTGAGTAGCTTTCGCGGCGGCTCCCGGCCACCTTGCCTAGCCCCGACAGATCCGGCCCGATTGTGCCATCGGCCCCGTCAACGCCAGGAATCACGTGGCAGTTGCCGCACCCCGCCTGATTGATGATGGTCGTCACCTTGGTCGGAGCGAAGGCTTTGGCTGGCGCGTTTTTCTGCGCGGCCTCCTGTCCTATCGCTAGCCGCCCGGTCGCGATGGCAGCAAGTCCGACCATTGCGAATTGCCAAGTTCTTCGACCGAACGGTCGCATCCTCATCCTCCGTGCGAGAAATGCACGTTGCCGTGACTGGTTAATGTTGATGGGGATAAGTGCCGTAGGCGCTAATCAGCCGGTCCAAGCTCGCTCGCTCGGCTTTGCCGACCACAAGCACAGCATTTCGGTCGACGAGACTCAGAACGACGTCATATTGTCCAACGTGTGTGTGAATGGGCTGTCGCTCCGCCTGCGGTCTCAAGTTGTTTGGCAAGTCGGCGAGACTGTCGCTGGGCATCACAAAGATGGACACCGGCGTCGCGTCGATGCGCCCAGCCAAATATGCCGCCGGGTGATCTGCGAAGTGGCGAATGCCGGCGCCCTGCACTTCAAAGCCCGAATCCTTGCGGGGGGGACAGCGCACCGGAAAGGAAACCCGGCTTCGCAAATAATCCTCGATTTCCAGGTCCGACTGACTGTGAAAATCGAGCGGCTCGTTTCCAGCGGCTAAGCGGTCGTGCCAGTCGCCAGTTGATTGAATCAGGTCGGCCGTGACCCCCACGGAGAACCGATCCGCAAGGAAGATGCCTAAAAGAACTGTCGCCGCACAGACCGCGACTCCTGTTGCCAAGAACACACGCCGCGATCCCCCTCTCCTCGTCACTCCCGCGCCGTCCAGCACGCGATTCCAAAGCTCACGATTGGCGGATGTTGCGGACACACTGCCTACCAGAAGATTTTCCAAACGGCCCTGCTTGAAAAACCACTCCGTACATTCCAGGCAGTTGGCGAGATGCTCTTCAATTCGAAAATGAAGCTCGGCGTCCCCTTCGGAGTCGTAGTGCAAGTTCCACAGTCGTCGAACGTCACGGCAATTCATTCGTTATCCTCGGCCAAGGGA
>JBFWXN010000179.1:0-3787 GCA_050187415.1 Hyphomicrobiaceae bacterium
TCTTGCGCGGAAAAACCAGCCGGTGATTATCGCCGAATGCTTCGAAATCGGAGACTTTCGATAAAAGAATGGAGGTCAGGCTGGTCTTGTGCAGGAAACCGACGTGATAGCTTTCGTGGAAGGTATCGACGAGCAGCTTCCAGTTCATCGTCTCCGGTACCAGGCGCTTGTCGTAGAGATGATAGTCCTGCGCCCTGTAAGAGCCCAGTTCAGCCCCGAGCCCCCCGAGCCAGCAATCGATGTCGAGATCGGTCCTGCCGTCCTCGGCCGGACTGGGCAGCACCCACACGAGGCCGTAGCGCTCTGCCAACGGCAGGGGAGTGAGGCCGGGTCGCTCAGCCCGCACACCTTCGAACGATCGCTCGTCCGGAACGCCACGTAGCTTCCCGTCGAGGCCGTAGGTCCAGGCATGGTAGGGGCACGAGAAGACACGACCGTGCCCGCATCCATCGGCAACCTTGGCGCCGCGGTGCCGGCAGACGTTGAGAAACGCCCGCAACGCGCCGTCGCGATCGCGCGCGATCAGGATCGGCACGCCCGCGAGATCGTCCGTTCTCCAGTCGCCGGGCTTCGGCCAGTCGCACGAGAGCCCCATGAGCAGTGGTCGCTTTCGAAACAGAATGCGTGTCTCGGCGGCGAGATGTTCGGCGCTGCAGTAGGCCGACACGTCGTTCTTCCATGGCCGCTCGGCCATGGCGGTCGTACCTTCGTCGATGTAACCGAGAATCCGTTTGATGACGGGCACGCCGAGCGCCGGATCCATCCGCTGCCTCCCAAACGCGTCGTTTTGGCTGCGACGCCTCGCAAATGCTAGCGAGGAATTGGATGGGATGCCAAGCGCTGCGATCTTACCGACCCTTCGGCCTCGACGATCGGCCGTCACCGATCATGATGGCCGTCGGGCATCGGCAGCTTGGCCATCACGTTGATGCCGGGCTCCTCCGTCAGGCAGGAGGCGCTGTGCAACGGCAGCTCGCCCTCGTAGGCCTGCTCCTGCGCCACCGCCAGCAGACTGGGCACACTGGTCAGCTCCGGAGCCGCGAACCGCGTGCCGGATGTCGGCGCAGAAGGCCCCTTGGCAAAAGCGTTCGAGTGGCACCAGCGATAAGCGAGAGTCGCCTTGGCGGAGAAATCCGCCGCGCGCCGCATCGGAAGCTGCATGGCCTCGAACGGATCGGCCTCGGGCGCCACAGCGACCGCCGGCGTCTCGTGCAGAGGGTTCGCCAACGGCAGCGGCGGAACAGGAGCAAAGCTCGCAAGCGTGTACTGCGCGCGGCGCGCCGGAGCCACGGCATGCAGAAGGCGCGGCTCCCCATCCCCATCCGTGCCCGGATGCGGAGTTGCCTTGTGCACGACGACCGCCTTCGACCAAGTTTTGCTCACGGCCGCAGGCGGCGTAGCCTGCGGGGCCGGTTCCTCAGATGGGGTCCCAGCCCTGTCCGCATCGCGGCGCCCATCGGCATCTCGTTCCGGCGGAATTGGCACGCCAAGGCCCGATGCGGTGACGCCGTCGAACGCGGGTGGGCCTGTTTCGATGCTGGCCGTGCCGGTCTGCCCTTCGTCGCTCTGCCAGTAGATCTTGCCGCCTTCCTGACGAAGCGTCAGGCAGGTCAGGTCACCGGACAGCCACTTGAACCATTTCTGGCAAAGCTTCCCGTTGCGCACATGCCAGCGGCCGCGGTCCTTGACCGCGCCCAGATAGACGCCGAGCGCCGTGCCCGCGGTACCGGTCATCAATCCGTTGGCGCTATAATTTACGGTGATGGGCAGCCCGAGCGGCGTATCGATCGTGACAGTCTTGCCTGAAACGGCCGCCTTGAGATTGTCGCTGTCGAGATGGGCCGCCATCGCAGGCTCTCCCGCCCCGACGGCGATGAGCGCCCCGATCATCGCATGTTGCCGCATGTTACGCACTACCCCAGTCCGATCACTTCTGTAGCTCCCCGACCAAGTCGATACGGGGCCGCCGAGGCCGGATTGCGACGCGATTTAGACTTCGGCTGGGCAATCCGCTCAACCGTTCCACTCGCGATCCGCTAGATTGGACCGGATCGGTTAACAGGCGGTAAATGGCAGCCTGCCCCATTTTGCCAATCTTGGCGGTGGACCTCGGTCTCGCTGGAACGACATCTCGGTCGAACTGCCGGGATCAAGGCTTGCCGAGCAGGCGGTCGACGCTGATCGGCCCTGCGCCAGCGGCCGATATATAGAGGAAAACGAAGCAGTAGAGGGCCGCCAGTTCACCGCCGTTGAGGATGGGGAAGAAGCCCCTGGCCGCGTGAACATAGAAGTAGGCGACCGCTGTCATGCCCGAGGCAATGAAGGCCGAGAACCGCGTGAAGAGCCCGATGACGAGCAGCGCACCAAAGACGAGCTCGATCAGACCCGCGGCACCGCCAATAGTCATCGGGGAAGCATTGTTCATCGGCCCCACTGGAAAGTTCAGATACTTCGCTGTGCCGTGCTGCAGCAGCAGCAAGCCGCTCATGATCCGCAGAACGCTCAGCAGGATCCCTGCATATGGACTAAGAAAGCTCATCGTCATCCCCGCCTGATTCGTATTCTATTGTACAAAGTTACCAGACTCGCGTCAACCCTGCGACGGGGATGCCGGCGCGTCACCACGTCCCGCTATGGATAGCATCGCCGCGCGCTTCGACCCCTCGCGAGCCGATGCCAAGTGGACCATGCTTCGCTGCGAATTCGATACCGATGGCCCGCCATGCTTCGCTGCGATCGGACGACCGGTTACAGGATCAATCCTCGTCGCCGGACTTCGACTCGGCTCGCCCGCCGCCCAGCAAGCCAAAATCTTGAGACCGCAATGCGGGATCGGCCGTGTTTCCTGGCGGCAGCATCAATGCCCGGCGTAACAGATCGCGGATGGCAGCGGCCCGGCTCGGCATACGTTGACTGAAGCGCCAGTCATCGATCGCCGCCAGTTCATCCTGATCCAGCATGATTTGCAGGCGCGTTTCTCGCGACAGCCCGGCCATGGTGCTTCCCGTCGTACCGCTCCGACAAAAGAATTAGGTATCGACCTCAACGATGTCAATTGCGTCGCTTACTCACTGACCGGCATAGGAGGCAAATTATCAAAATGAGCGAAAACCCGGCTCGCCGCCACCGCCGGGCCTTGAGCATTCAGCGGATTGACGATTAAGCACAGGGCGATAAGCATGGTTAGCAGAGCGAATTCGAAGTTCGCATGAGGTTTGTAATGTATGATGTGCATGAGGGCACTTTCGAGCCAGAGCAATTGGCATCGATCCGCCAGAACTTTGACGACGTCCGTTCTATTTTGCGCGATTTAGGGCAGGCGGTGGCACCAGATCAGCTCGCAAGCACGATGATCAGAATGGCCGCCAACGGCTTGCGGGACCGAGAGCTCACAGAGGCGGCCTTGCGCGTATTTGTGCGCAAGAGTGCGATGACCTGAAGACGCGTGCCCTCGCAGTCTAGAGGTCGCGGGTTGGTTCGCACTCTCGGTTCGTTCCGTAGCCCGATCACCGGCCCCAGGCATTGGCACGAAGTCTGATGGGTGGTGACGCGTTTTGCCCAACGCTTGGTGGGTTGAATTTGTACCGGGCGCGGCGCTCTGGCGCACGCACACGCTCACGGAGCCGGAGGCGCACCCCGAGAACCCGACTTGGCTCACTCACTCATCTAAATACTTGATTTCATTGGTGGAGCCGAGGGGGATCGAACCCCTGACCTCGTGAATGCCATTCACGCGCTCTCCCAGCTGAGCTACGGCCCCGATCCTGGGTGGGAAGCGCTTCGCCTC
>JBFWXN010000180.1:0-3762 GCA_050187415.1 Hyphomicrobiaceae bacterium
GGAAAGCGCCGTCTCGATGCTGCGGATGCAGCCGCCGCAATGGATGCCGGGGACCGAGAGCTCGCTCAGACGCCGGTTCTCGCCGGCCGGTTTGCTTGCCAGCAGCGCCTCCGCGCCGAGCTGCGACAGCGGGGCCGCGACAGCATCTCGGTGGTCCGAACCGCAGACCATCAAACGGCCTCGGCCGCCGGAGCTATGGCGCGGTAGGCGTGCCACGTGCCATGACCCAGCACGGGGAAGATCACGATCAATCCGGCCAATCCCGTAAGAACGCTGATGACGAACAGCACCATCACGATGGCACCCCAGGCCAACATCACGGGGAGGTTCCCCCACACCAGCGCCATGCTGGTGCCCATAGCCGTCAACGCGTCGACCCGGCGGTCGAGCAGCATCGGGATCGAGAACACGCTGATGGCGAAGGAAAACGCGGCGAACAGGCCGCCGATGGCACCACCAACGATCAGCATTGCCCAGCCGGTCGGCGTCGAGAACAGCATCGGCACGATGTGATCGAGGCCAGGGAAAGGACGCACCCCGAAGAACAGCGCGTACACGATCACCGCCGCGCGCATCCAAAGCAGCATCAGCAAGCACAAAAGAACACCGGTAAAGAGAATTTGCCCGCCGGATCTTGCGCGCACGAACAACATCGAGCCGAGGGTGAGGCGCTCGCGGGCGGCGATGCGCCGGCTTTTCTCGTAGAGCCCGATGGCGAGCACGGGGCCGACCACCATGAAGCCGGCAAAGGCGGGAAAGAGCACCGCATCCCAACCAAGAAAAAACAGACTGGCGACGGTAGCGGCCGATACGATGAAGACGAACACGCCATAGACCAGGCTGAGACCGGTCCGTGTCGTGAAATCGCGCCAGCCGGCTGCAAGCCACGTGAGGGCCGAAGACGCAGGCAGGTTACGGCTCCAGCCGTGGTCGGTCGGAACGGGCGGGAGAACGGCCGGAATTGTCGTCATTTTTCGATTCCCTCAGCGTTCCCTTGTCTCAGCGGGGCGTACACGAAGATGTCGCAGCGCTGAAACCACCCTTCGCAGCGGCTCCCAAACGCGCATGCTGGACGCATTCGGTCTGCGATGTCGTCGCCACATAGACCAGATGCCAGTTGGCGACGCCGATCAGCAGCAAACCACCGCCGATCAGCAGCCATATGAACCTGCGCTGCAAAGAAGCGTGTGATCGCTCCGCGGATGCCATGTCAGCGTTTCCCTTGCAGATCGGTGACATAAAGCGTGAGAATCCTGCGCTCGAGCGACGTCAGCCGACCCTCCCATGTGGGCATGTGGCCCTGGCGACCCCACCAGATGCTGTCATAGACCGAGTGTGCATCGCCGCCGTAAATCCAGAAGGCGTCCGTGAGATCGGGGCTGCCGACATCCTGCTTGCCCCTGGCATCGTCGCCGTGGCAAACGGCGCAAGTGTCGGTGAACACCACTTTACCCTTGGCCACGTCACCGGTGCGCGACGCCGCCACGGAGGCCGGCCCGAGCGAGCTGAGATAGGCGAGCACGTCCTCGATGTCGGCAGATTTCAGGATCTGGTCGCGGCCGAACGCCGGCATCTGCGCAACACGGGTCTTGGGGTGCGTGCTGTTGATGCCAACGCGAATCGTTTCCGCGATCGCGTCGGGCGTACCGCCCCACAACCAGGCGCCGGAAGTCAGATTCGGGAAGCCTTTGTTGCCCTTCGCCGCCGCGCCGTGACAGGCAGCGCAGTTGTCGCCGAACAGAGTCCGACCCGTCTGGCGCACGGCGCCCATGAGAACGGGATCGCGCAGGATGGCAGCGTAGCTCTCGCTCTCGACGCGCTTCGTCCAGGCGCTGCGCTCCTGCTCGGCTTCACGTAGCGAGGCGGCGACCACCTGCTTCTGGTCGATGCCGAGCAGCCCCTTGGTATAGGAGACCCCTGTGGGCCAGGCCGGCATCAAAATCCAGTAGCCGATCGCGAACAGCACTGCGGAAATGAGGAAGACATAAACCGCTCGCGGCACCGGCGTGTTGAGTTCCGTGATGCCGTTCCACTCGTGGCCGGTGGTGAGATAGCCGGTGTGGGGATCGTGTTCGGCCTTGCTCATGGATGATCTTCGTCGTTGAGAATCGATTGCGCGGCCCTGTCGAAACGCTGGCGGTTGCGTGGCCAGTAGGCGTAGGCGACGACTGCCACCGACAAGGCGATCAGGTAGAAGAGGCCGAACGACTTGGAGAACCAGACCAGGGTGTCATGGGTGATGATCATGGCTCACTGACCCGCCGTTGCCGTCTGTGCCTTGGCTGCATCCGTCAGATGCCCGAGGATCTGGAGATAGGCGACGAGTGCATCCATCTCGCTCAGTCGTCCGGGTACGCCGTCGAAGGCGCGGACGTTCGTGGCTTTGCCATAGCGTTTGGCGACGCCCGAAGCGGCAGGCGTATCCGGTGCCGACTGGCCGTAGGCATCGGCCGGCGCGTTGGCGATCATGTCGTCAGTGTAGGGCACGCCGACGGCACGCAACGCCTTCAGGTGCAGGCCGAGATCCTCGGCGCGCAATTCGGTACGCTCGAGCCAGAGATAGGCAGGCATGACCGATTCCGGCACGACGGTGCGCGGATTGCGCAGGTGAATCACCTGCCACTCGTCGGAATACTTTCCACCGACGCGGGCAAGATCGGGGCCTGTGCGTTTCGACCCCCATAGCATCGGATGATCGTATTTCGACTCGACTGCCAGCGAGTACGGACCGTAACGCTCGACCTCGTCGCGAAGCGTGCGGATCATCTGCGAGTGGCAGGCATAGCAGCCTTCGCGGATATAGATGTTGCGACCCGCAAGCTCAAGCGGCGTGTAGAGGCGCATATCGGGCGCGGCTTCGACCGTCTGGTGGATGGTGAAGAGCGGTGCGATCTCGACGAGGCCGCCGATGCTCGACACGGCGACGATGGCAAGGACCAGCCCGACGGCCTTGCGTTCCAGGCGGTAGTGAAGACCGAACATGCTTCAGGCCCCCTGGCGTGAAACGGCGCCGAGCGCGCCGGCCGGAATGTGGATCGGAGTGTCGGATACCGGCGCGTCTGCCGCGTGCTGAGCAGAGCGGATGGTCATCCATATGTTGAAGCTGCCGATGATCGCGCCGATGAGGAACAGCGCGCCACCCACCGCGCGGGCAATATAGTAGGGATGCATCGCGATCAGTGAATCGACGAACGAGTAGGCAAGCGTCCCGCTCTCGTTGTAGGTCCGCCACATCAATCCCTGGATGATGCCGGAATTCCACATTGCGAAGACGTAGATGATGGTACCGGCAAGCGCGAGCCAGAAATGCGCCTCGACGAGACTGGCCGAATACATCGCGCTGCGCTTCCATAGCCAGGGGACTGAGGCATAGATCGAGCCGAACGTGATCATCGCTACCCAGCCGAGCGCGCCGGCATGCACGTGTCCGATAGTCCAATCCGTGTAGTGTGAGAGAGAATTGACGGAGCGGATCGCCATGAACGAACCCTCGAATGTCGAGAGGCCGTAGAACACCGCTGCGACCATCATGAAGCGCAGCGTGGCGTCGTCGCGCACCTTGTGCCAGGCGCCGTTGAGGGTGAGCAGGGCGTTGCCCGCGGAGGCCCATGACGGCACCAGCAGCATGACCGAGAACGTCATGCCGAGCGTCTGCACCCATTGCGGCAGCGCCGTGTAGTGCAGGTGGTGCGAGCCCGCCCACATGTAAAAGAAAGTGATGCCCCAGAAGCTGATGATGGACATGCGGTAGGAGAAGATGGG
>JBFWXN010000181.1:0-3681 GCA_050187415.1 Hyphomicrobiaceae bacterium
TGTTACATACCGCGCTTGCCCGCGGCCCTCATCGCGTGATCGCAAGAAATCCCCCTTCCGCTGTTCAAATTGGGACTCTCCAATCGGCCTCAGGCGTATGATGAGTACTCTATGTCGGCCAGTGAAGTCTGCAGAGCCTTGCAACCCCAAGATCTCGCCGGGTATGTGGCAGCCAGCGTAGCTTGCTGCGATTGGATAGTTTCGGCTTCCTCGCATGAGACCGGTTCCTGCCATCCTCGGCATTTCCTTGTGCCCTTTGCTCTAGGTCAATGTGCAGAGCCACGAAGGCGCCTTGTATACGTTTGATTGTGGGCCGGATCGCGGTGAGGATTCTTATGAAGCGCTCTTCACCCTATCGGTTGCTCGGGACTTCTTTCCTGCTCCTCCTTGCTGCGTGTGCCGATCAAGTCGCCCCGCCACCGTCCGGCCACGCGCCACCCGCGGTCGATCTCGGCAGCTCCTCGCGAATGCCGCATATCGCCGGGCGTGCCGGTGAAGGTGAGGGCTATGGAACGGTTCCGGCGGCCTCGACAGGCGTTGCTCCGATGGCGGGGATGAATCATAGCAGCGCGAGGCCCGCGGCCATGCCGCCGACGTCTGGGATGGACAGCAGCACGGCGGATCACGGCCGGGGGCATGGCATCAGCGATACGACCGGGGGTAACCGGCAATGACGATGGACTTGTCCCTCGCGCCCTTGGTCGACGTGAGTTCCGTCAAGCCCGGCACCCACGCGAACTTCATGATGGAGTAAAGCGGTGACGGCAGGCACGTCATCCATCGATCATGCCCACCGTGGGAGGCCACTGATGACTGCAAACCCTTGGACTGTTGGCCGTCGAGGTTTCGTTCAGGGAGTGGCCGCGGCGGGCGCTTTCGCCGCCGTGCACCCCTGGCGCAGCGCCCTCGCTGTGTCGCAGCAGCCGGTGTTGCGCGGCACCGAGTTCAAGCTCGACGTCGGTCCACTGCCATTCAACGTGACGGGGCGGACAATGAGCGCGACAGCAATCAATGGCCAGGTGCCTGGTCCGATCCTGCAGTGGCGCGAAGGCGACACGGTGACGCTTTCGGTCACCAATCGGCTTTCCGTCCCAACGTCCATGCACTGGCACGGGATTCGGGTGCCCTCGCCGATGGATGGCGTGCCGGGTCTCAGCTACAGCGGCATCGCGCCGGGCGAGACTTTCGTCTACCGTTTCCCAGTCCCGCAGAGTGGCACCTACTGGTACCACGCCCATGACCCTACAGAGCAGACCGGCGTCTATGGTGCGCTCGTCATCGAGCCGAAGGGAGGGTTCGCCCAACGCTTTGACCGCGACTATGCGGTCGTCCTCTCGGACTGGACCGACGAGAGTCCTTTCAAGATCATCAGCAACCTCAAGTTCCAGAGCGACTACTACAACTACAATCGTCGGACGTTGGGGACGTTCATCGAGGACGCCAAGCGCGACGGTCTCGGGCCGACGGTGTCGGATCGCCTCATGTGGGGCAATATGCGCATGCAACCCACGGACATCCTCGACGTCTCGGGAGCCACCTACACCTACCTGATGAACGGCCAACCGCCCGCGGCGAACTGGACCGCTTTGTTTCGTCCAGGCGAACGTGTGCGACTGCGTTTCATCGCGGCGGGCACCATGAGCATCTTCGACGTGCGTATCCCTGGCCTGCTGATGACGGTCGTACAGACGGACGGCAACGACATCATCCCCGTGACGGTAGATGAATTACGTATCAGCGCGGGGGAGACCTACGACGTGATCGTCCAGCCGCGCGAGGCGCGGGCCTTCACGATCTTCGCCCAGGCGCAAGACCGCACAGGCTTTGCGCGCGGCACCTTGGCGCCACGGCCCGGCATGAACGCGGTAGTGCCGCCGATGGACCCGCGGCCAATGCGCACCATGGCGGATATGGGAATGGCGCATGGTGCGGCCGGCGGACGTGGAGGAGGCTCCGCGCCGGGCATGAACCATGGCGCAAGTGGCGCAACGCCGCAGGACCGCGGCATCCACAGCGGCATGCCGGGGATGAGCGCTCCGATGCCGGGCCAGGGCGGGATGGCTAACATGGCAGCCCAAGACGCGGCTGCCGCGCGACTCGCAGGCCGTGTCGGCGTGGACAACGTCGCGATGGCGCCGAAGTCGCGTCTCTCGGAAGCGGGGGACGGCCTCGACGGCAATGGCCGTCGCGTGCTGCGCCTGTCCGACCTCCGCAACGCCAAGCGCGGCAACGACCCACGGCCTCCCTCCCGCGAGATCGTGCTACATTTGACCGGTAACATGGAACGGTTCATGTGGGGCATCGACGGCACCAAGTTCTCGCATGCCGCACCGATCCTGCTGAAGCTCGGCGAGCGGATCCGTTTCACGCTGATCAACGACACCATGATGGATCACCCCATGCACCTGCATGGCGTGTGGAGCGAGCTGGAGAACGGCCAGGGCGAGTACCGGCCTTACAAGCACACCATTCTCGTCAAGCCCGGCGAGCGGCTGAGCTTCCTGGTGAGCGCCGACGAGCCCGGCCGGTGGGCCTTCCACTGCCATCTCCTCTATCACATGGAGCTCGGCATGATGCGGGAGGTGCGCATATCATGACTGGGCTCCGTGCAGCGTTCTGGGCGGTTCTCATGCTGGTCGGCTTGGCTGGGACCGCCCGCGCTCAGCAAACGCCGACGGCCGACCAAGCGCAGCCCCAGCGCATACCGAAGCTGCTCGACACTGCCATCTTCGCTCACTTGCTGATCGACCAGCTTGAGGGCCGCTTCGGCTTCAACCAGGGCAACACGTTTCGCTGGGAAGCGGCGGGTTGGGTAGGCACCGACGAGAACAGGGTCTGGCTGTTGAGCGAGGGCCGCTACAGCGACAACGAGCTGGACGACGGCATCCAGCAGCTGTTCTACGGCCGTGCCATCACGACGTATTTCGACGCTCTCGTGGGCACGCGGTGGGACTTGGATTCCTTGCCCACCCGTGGCTGGGGCGCCATCGGCATCCAGGGGCTAGCGCCGCAGTTCTTTCAAGTTTCGGCAATCGGTTACATCGGCGGTGACGGCCGTCTGGCGGCCCGGCTCGAGGCCAGTTACGACCTCTTGATCACGCAGCGGCTGATCTTGCAACCGCAATTCGAGATGAACTTCTACACCAAGGACGATCCAGCTCGGCTCATTGGCGCCGGCCTCTCCGAACTCGATGTGGGGTTACGCCTTCGCTATGAAATAACACGGCAGTTCGCACCCTATATCGGCATTACCTACTTCGGCCAATATGGTGCTACGGCCAGTTATGTGAGCACCGCTGGCGGCTCAACTCAACAGATGCGCTTTACGGTCGGCCTCCGCACTTGGTTCTAGACCGAGCGAAAATGCGCCCCGCCAGTGAATCGCGCTGTCCGAGCTGACGCTGTCAGATGGTGCGCGCTTCTGGCCGTGCCCTTTGTACCTGGATGTCTTGCCGCTGATCGTCCGCTGAGAGGCGTGCCAACCGCAATCTGTGGCGTGCCCTTCAAACGCATGGACGACACAAAAAACCAGCACGCTGACTATGGACGTCAGCACCGATAGCACGAGCAGCGGCGCTGGTCGACGCATGGAATGTAGAATAGCCACTCCTGCTTCCAGCCTGCCACAATACGCCCTTCCTGAAGGCGACCAGTACGACAGTGAGTGACCGTGTATGGCAT
>JBFWXN010000182.1:0-3667 GCA_050187415.1 Hyphomicrobiaceae bacterium
TTAAGCGAAATCACGAAACGAGTTGCCGGCAGTTTCTACACCCCAACGCTGTTCAGCGATCGAACCCGCTGGCTGGTGCGCCTCCTGGGATGGTTCGGATGACACCGGCGACGCTCGGCAAACGGCTTGTTCCGCTTGGTATCATCGCCGCATTCATCCTCGCCTTCTTCCTTCTGGGTCTGAACCGCTATATCACGTTGGACAGCCTGCGCGCCAACGAGCGCTGGCTACATGGCTTCGCGAGTACGCATCGTTTCGCGGCGATCATGGGCTTTCTGCTGGCCTATATCGCAGTCGTTGCCTTCTCTTTGCCCGGCGCCACCATCATGACAATCGCCGGCGGTCTTCTATTCGGCCTGTGGCTGGGCGCGGCGCTGAGCGTTTTCGGCGCGACGACCGGCGCCGTCATACTGTTTATCCTGGCCCGGTTCGTCGTCGGCGACGCGCTTCGTGCCCGAAGCAGCGCCTTTATCGCGCGGATGGAGGACGGGTTTGCCCGCAATGCTTTCACCTATCTCATGTTCTTGCGACTGGTTCCTCTCTTTCCGTTCTGGGCTGTTAATCTGGCGGCGGCCGCATTCCGCACCCCGCTGCGGTCTTTCGCTCTCGCGACTCTGATCGGAATCATTCCCGGCACATTGGCCTTCACTTCGATCGGCGACGGTCTATCCCTCGCCGCCGGCGCGAGCTCGCGCGGTCCGAATGACGAGTTCTTAGAGCCCGCAATGATCGCGCTCCGCTTCGGTCTCGCTTTGCTTGCGCTCGTGCCCCTGCTCGTCACTTGGCTTAGAAAGCGGGGTACGCGATGACTTTGACCGTCATCATTCCCACGCTCAATTCAGGAGCGAGCCTGCCAGCAACCCTCGCGGCGCTCGGGCGCCGAGACCAGGTGCTGATCGCTGACGGCGGCTCAACGGATAACACCGCTGAAGTCGGCCGGGCCCGAAACGCGCGTGTCGTGCAAGCGCGGCGCGGCCGGGGAAACCAGCTCTGCGCTGCCGCGGCAATGGCAGAAACCGAATGGCTGCTATTCTTGCACAGCGACACGCTCCTCGAGAACGGCTGGAGGGACGAAACAGAGGCGTTCATGGCGGTGCCCCACAATGCCGAACGCGCCGCCGTCTTCGGCTTCGCATTGGACGACGCCTCCACCAAAGCCCGCCGCTTGGAGCGTTGGGTGGCGTGGCGGGTACGGAATCTTGGCCTCGCCTATGGCGATCAGGGCCTTCTGATCCGCAAGCCATTCTATGAGGCTTTGGGGGGCTTCCGCCCCATCCCCCTCATGGAAGACGTCGATTTGATCCGACGCATCGGACGCCGACGGCTCGTGGTCCTGCAAACACGTGCGCTGACCTCGGCCGCTCGCTGGTGCCGGGACGGCTGGCTTCGGCGAAGCGCTCGCAATCTCGGCTGCCTAACCCTGTATTTCCTGGGCGTCCCCCCACGCCTCATTCTTCGACTTTATGGCTGAACATGGCGCTCAAGTGTCATCTCGTCGTCTTCGCCCGTCTTCCTCGCTTGGGCGCAGGAAAGCGACGCCTCGCCAAGGGCGTCGGCGCGGTCGAAGCTCTCAGGTTTCAGCGCACCATGCTAGGCATCACGCTCCGCCGCCTGTCGGGCGACGGGCGTTGGATTACCTGGCTGGCGATGACGCCGACGCCACGCCGTGCGAGACAACTGGGGGGACGTATCATCCCTCAAGGGCGCGGCTCTCTGGGCGATCGGATGGCCGCGGTGGCCCGTGCGATGCCACCAGGTCCCGTCGTCATCGTCGGCAGTGACATTCCGGGAATTTCCGCCGCTTCGGTTGCCGCAGCCTTCCGCCTGCTGGGAAGCAGGGACGCCGTCTTCGGCCCGGCATTGGACGGCGGCTATTGGCTCGTCGGCCTGCGCCGTCGTCCGAGATTCATCGCCCCGTTCAACGGCGTGCGATGGTCATCTCAGCACGCGCTCGAAGATACCCTTGCCAATTTACCGGGATACCGCGTCGGTTTTGTCCAGACACTTGAAGATGTCGACGACGCTACAGCCCTAAAACGCCACCTTCCGACATTGGGGACGTTCGCCCACAGGATCCGGATCGCCTCGGATCGAGCGAGCACGGTCGATCAAACCTGTCCAGCGCCGTCACCATGACTGCGCGACCGGCGCTCGCGCGGCAGCCCGCCTCTGTAGGCAAGCAATTTTTGTGCGTCCCGCCGCCAACTTACTTGCGCTAGCGACGTAACCTCAAGCGGCCGGCGCCGAACTCTGAATTAGGGACGGTCGGCGTCGGTAGAACCCGGCTGCTCCTGCTTAACCGTCAAGGGGAGATCAGGATGCCGCGCATCAAGCTTTTGTCCACCATCATGCTCGCGATGAGCTTATCGATAGCGATCAGCCAGACCGCCCTGGCAGCGACAGAAGCGCCGTACACGCAACAGGCGTTTGCGGCGTCCCAGCATGAGGGCAAGCCAATCCTTGTCGACATCTCCGCAAGCTGGTGCCCGATCTGCGCGAAGCAGCATCCTATCATCAATCAGTTGGTCGAAAGCCCGGCGTTCGGGGATCTCGTAATCTACAAGGTTGATTTCGACACGCAGAAAGACGTCGTCCGTTCGTTTGGTGCGCAAATGCAGAGCACACTGATCGTGTTTCATGGCCCCAAGGAAAAGGGACGGTCGGTCGGCGACACTGATCCCGATTCGATCAAGGCGCTTCTGCTGAAAGCGAACTGAACTCATTCGCGGAATCGGAAGCATGGCCCTCCCAATCGGCAGTATCGGTTTCGGCTTCCTGGCCGGAATCCTTTCGACACTATCCCCATGCGTTCTTCCGCTGCTACCGCTCGTCCTCGGACCGGCGGTCGCCGTGCATCGCCTGGGCGTGCCGGCATTGGCCGCCGGCCTGGTCACTTCATTCGTCGCCGTCGGGCTCTTCGTGGCGACAGTCGGCTTTTCCATCGGCCTCGATGGCAGCGTCTTCCGTTCGATTTCCGCGGTGCTCCTGGGTCTCCTGGGGTTGGTGCTGCTCAGCGGCGCGCTGCAACAGCGCTTCGCAATCGCCGCCGGAGGGATCAGCAATGCCGGCAATCGGTTGATCGCGCGAATCTCGCCGAGTGGGCTTAGCGGCCAATTCGTTCTCGGATTGCTGCTCGGCGCGATCTGGAGCCCCTGTGTCGGGCCGACCCTCGGTGCAGCATCCCTCCTCGCGGCTCAGGGACGCGATCTTGCCAGCGTGGCGATCGTCATGGTGGCGTTCGGTCTTGGGACCGCCATCCCGCTGCTCATCGTCGGCTCACTCTCACGCCAGGCGCTCAGTCGCTGGCGTGGCAATCTCATGGGAGTGGGGAAGCTCGGTAAAGTCATCCTCGGCGTAGGAGCGTTGGCGGTGGCAACGATGATCCTCAGCGGGTTCGATCGCAAACTCGAGGCCGCGCTCGTCGCTGCGTCTCCCACTTGGCTGGTTGATCTCACGACACGCTATTGAAGGTTGCGGTGTGGCGATCCCAATCGAATGTACCCACGCTGATGCAACAGCGTGGGTCGTAAACGGCTT
This sequence comes from Hyphomicrobiaceae bacterium, assembly GCA_050187415.1. GTDB lineage: Bacteria > Pseudomonadota > Alphaproteobacteria > Rhizobiales > Hyphomicrobiaceae. The sequence continues at coordinate 3,538 of JBFWXN010000182.1, forward strand.
CCGACTATTCACCGCAACTCGCTAGGACATGTAGCCATGAACAGACTGACCCGTCGACGCCTGCTTGGTGCTGGAGTAACTCTTGGTATTGCTGCGGCAGGGCGCACGCAAGCGTGGGCCGCTCCGGAGA
>JBFWXN010000183.1:0-3626 GCA_050187415.1 Hyphomicrobiaceae bacterium
AGGCCGGCGCTGACATCACCGTGCTGTCGAGTGTCAAGCCCGAGCCCACCGCGGACGACGTTGCAACCATCATGAAAGGGCTCGGCAAGACCGGCGCGGATTTTGCCGTCGCTGTCGGCGGCGGCAGCGTCATGGACGTGACGAAAGCCATCTGCATCCTCCTCAAGAATGAAGGGCCGATCGAGCGCTACGACGGCACCGACGTCTACACGAACCAGCCGGTGCCTCTCGTCGCCATCCCGACGACGGCGGGCACGGGAAGCGAAGTATCGGCCTCACTCAACGTGACCGATACGCGCGGCAACGCCAAGCTTTCGGTGCGCCATCGCTGGAACCGCGCCGTCGTGGCCATTCTCGATCCCGAGATGATGGCGGGCATACCGCTGCGTGTGGCCGTGTTTCCCGCGATCGACGCCGTGACGCACGCGCTCGAGGCCTATGTGTCACGCGGCGCCAATTCCTTCTCCGACGCCTTCTCCACCGAAGCCCTCAAGCTGTTCGGTCAGAGCTTCGAACCGTTCCTCGCCGACACAAAAAACATCGAGCACGGTGAAGCCATGCTCATCGGCTCGATGATGGCCGGCGTCTCGTTCAACATTGCGCGCACCGGCTATGTGCACTGCCTCGCACGCGCCATTGGCGGCCGCATCAAGATCGCACACGGCCATGCCTGCGCACTGGCGCTGCCCACCATCGTCGAATTCAACGCCAGTCACGCGAAAGCACGTCTTGCCCATGCCGCGCGCCTTCTCATGCCGAAAGCCACGGCCGGAACGCAGGACGAGGGCAAGCTGGCCGGGCAGCTCGCTGACTATTTCCGCAATCTCGCAAAACGCTTCGACTACGACTCACGCCTTTCGAATTTCGGCCTGACCGCGGACGATCTCCCGCCAATGGCTGCCTACGCGAAAAGCCTCAAGTACGAGCTTTGGAACCCACGCCCCGCGACCGAAGCGGAGCTGAAAGGTCTTCTGGAACAATTCCTATGACCATCACCTCAAATCCCGGCCTGCATACAGACGCGATCGAGACCGGCAGCGCAGCCGACGGACCGCTCCTCGGCGAACCTGGCGCCGGCAAGACGAACCCGGGCAGCACCACGGTCTCGCGCGCGGTCGCCATCCTGCGCATCGCAGCAGCGGAGCCGTGCGTGACCCCAACCATGGTCGCGCGCGCGCTCGATGTGGACAAGAGCACGGGCTCCCGCCTGATCCGAACGCTGGCCGGGGAAGGATTGCTGATGCCGAGCGGAAAGGTACGCGGCGGCTACATTCTCGGCCCCGCGATCCTAGAGCTCGCAGCCTCGCTCTATCGTCGCTTCGACCTGCAGCAGCTCGCCGTCGACATCATGACAGAGCTTCGCAATGTCACCGAAGAGACCGTCAGCATTCAGCGCCGTGTCGGTGAGGCCCGTCTGTGCGTAGCGCAGGTTCCTTCGCTCCATTCGGTCCGCTGGGTCATCGAAACCGGCGAAGCGCGTCCTATTACTGCCGGCTCGAGCGCGAAGGTGCTGCTGGCCGCGATGCGCGACGAGGATATCGACCGGCTGCTCGGCGAGTCGCGGCTGCGGCGCTATACGCCCAACACCCTGGACAGAACCGCGCTGCTTGCGGATCTCAAGAGCGTCCGCACGAACGGCTATGCGCTAAGCGACGGCGAGCGGATTGACGGCGTGTCCGGCATCGCCGTTCCGATCAGGAGCGTCAGCGGCGGTATTATTGCAGCGCTTGCGGTATCCGGACCCAGTTGGCGCTGGACGCGCGAGAGGATGTTCACGCACCTCGACGCCATCCGCGAGAGCGCAGCGCGCATATCGTCCCGGATCTGGGACGACAACGCCTTCACGAGCTGAAGCACAAGAAGAACAAAAGGCCAGAGCCCATGCACACAATTGCGGGATTTCGCGGCGGCAGGGACATCGTCGGCGCAAATGTCGTCTCGGTCGAAAATCCCTTCGACAAGTCGGAAGCGGCGCGCGTCGCGATTGATGATGCGGCATCCGTACGGCTGGCCGTCGAGTCCGCAGTCGCTGCCGGACGTGAGATTCGCAAGCTCGCGACGCACAAGCGCGCGGAAATCCTGCGCCGCGTCGCAGCCATGATGCCCCGGCACGCCGAGGAAATGTGTGCATCGATCGTCGCCTGCACCGGGAAGACCATCTCGGAGGCGAAAGCGGAGGTCGAACGGGCGCCGGAAATCCTGATGCTCGCAGCCGAGGAGGCCCGCCGCATCACCACCACCTGTCCGCCGGGCGATGCCATTCCGTCCGGAGACAACCGGATTGCGCTAATTCTGCGGGAGCCGGTCGGCGTCGTCGCCTCTGTGACGCCATTCAACGCGCCGCTCAACAGCTTCTGCCACAAGATCGCGCCAGCCTTTGCTGCAGGCAACGCCACCGTTGCCAAGCCCGATCTGCGCGGCGCCAAAGTCGCGCTGATGATGGCGCATTTCTTTCACGAGGCCGGAGCGCCGGCAGGCTCGCTCAATATCGTGCACGGCGAAGCCGATGTCGGTCACGCGCTCGTCACCGATCCCGATGTCGCCTTCATCGGCTTCACGGGGAGCACGCGGGCGGCCCTCGAGATCCAGAAAGTCTGCGGGCTGCGCCGGACCCAGTACGAGCTCGGCGGAAACGCAGCGACGATCGTTCACAGCGATGCCAAATGGCAGCAGGCCCTGCCTGCACTTCTCAAAGGCGCGTTCGGCCTGTCGGGGCAGAGCTGCATCTCATTGCAGCGGCTGCTCGTGCACCGCGACATCTTCGAGGATTTCAGCAAGGCCTTCATCGACGGTGCACGCAAGTTGAAGACCGGCGATCCGAGTCGTCCCGATACGGACGTCGGGCCGGTCGTCTCCGAGTTTCATGCCAACCGCATCTGCCAGTGGGCGGATGAGGCCGTCACGCAGGGCGCCAAGCTGGCCCTCGGCGGCGGTCGGCAAGGCGCGACCGTGAGCCCGATCGTCCTGATCGGGACCAAGACCACATCGCGCACCATGTGCGACGAGGTCTTCGGGCCGCTCGTCAATCTAGTGCCCTTCGGCGATATCGATGAGGCCCTGCAGATCGTCAACGCGAGCCGCTTCGGCCTGCAGGCAGGCATCCTGACCACCTCGCTTGAGATCGCGCTCAAGGTTGCGCGCGAACTGCATACGGGCGGCGTGGTCGTCAACGGGCCATCGCGCCAGCGCCTCGACCATCTGCCCTACGGCGGACGCGGCGACAGCGGCCTCGGCCGCGAAGGACCAGCGTACGCCATTGCCGAGATGACGGAGATGAAGACGGTCGTAGTCAACATGTAGCCAGCCGTCCCCACGCATTCCGCACACGATCGGACAAGTGACGCCATGCGGCACGCCGCGCGACGAATGGGAAAGATTTGAGTTTAGCCATGTCGAATGACCAGCAGCTAAGGCAGGCGACACCTCACGTGCAATCGGGACCTTACGCTCACGAGATGCGCGCCGGCGACGAATACGCGCCGCTGTCCTTTGTCGTGACCCCTGAGATCAACCAGCAGTTTCTTTACGCGCTCGACGATTTCCACCCTGACTATGTTGCGCCAGGCGAGGCAGCCTTCGTCCATCCCGTCGTTCTGCTGCACATGTCGGCCCGCACGCGCAGCCCA
>JBFWXN010000184.1:0-3418 GCA_050187415.1 Hyphomicrobiaceae bacterium
TTGCGCCGCTTGTAGCGCAAGCGTGTCCTGGCAGCTTGTCGCTGGGGCCCGGCTGCCGTACAGTGAATCAGACGTACGCGCCCGTGGCGCAATTGGATAGCGCATCGGTCTTCGGAACCGAGGGTTGGGGGTTCGAATCCCTCCGGGCGTATTTCACTTTTCTCCGCGCGCATTGCGATGCAATCCGTACCGTCGCGGCGCGAAGTGGCGCACAACTCGCCACGCGTTTGGGGTTTGCGGCCGCGCGATTTTTTGTCGCTCACCGGCGCTCGGCCGTCCTCGTCGGTGCAATCCGATGCCGACTCGTTCGTATCCGACGCGAGCCGTACGGCACCAATATCGGCACCCGACGGCACCACTGTGGGCACCATTTTGCCGCTGGCCCGGCGCTCGCGAGCCGTCCGTTTGTTGGCCATGTTCGGGTTCATCCTGCCGTTCTTCCCATCCGTACCCGTGGCCTGAAGAACCTGCGCTTCGTTTGGCTTGCGTTCGAAAGTCGGCGGGGCAGGCAGCGACTCGATCGCGGTCGTCTGGTCACAGAGACCGATGTGCGTATAGACGCCCATCGTGAGCCGGATGTCGGAATGCCGGGCCAAAGACTGGGCCGTACGGGGCGACACGCCAGCCCGCTCGAGGTTGGTGATGAAGGTGTGCCGGTTGGAATGGAAGTCGGCAAACAAACCGTTCTCGTCCTGATAACAGAGGTAGTCCGAATCCTCGCGCTCCTTGCGGAGCTCCTCATCGTCCTTGGCCTCGTCGATCCACTTCTTCCGCGCCGCAGCCAAGTCTGCTCTCATCATTTTAGACGTTCGCCGTTCAGGGCAACCAGGGATCTTTGCCGAAACCGGGAACAGCAAGGCATCGCCCGCGAGTTGCTTCTTCGTGTCGAGCCAGTCCCGCATCCGCTGAACGACGACCGGGTGGAGCACCTGGGTGTCCTGCCGCTTTCGCTTGCTGTAGGCCGCGGCCACCGTAACCGTCGGCGGATCGGCGTTGAGCTGGATCGATCGCTTGGTGAGGCTGCTGATCTCCGTCTTGCGATAGCCAGTCCATGCCGCCAGGACGTACATCATCGCACGATCAGCCCCAGGGATGCAGACCACCTCGGGGCCGACCATTGCCGCGTCTATCAGCCGAGAGAACTCGTCCGCTGCCAGGGCACGCCGGTCGTGGCGACGGTCGGTTTTCACGTTGAGCATGGCGAGGTGCGCCAGCGGGTCATCCGGCATGCGTCGATCCCGCACCAGCCAGCGGCTGAATTGCTTGATCGCCCGCAGGTAATGGTTGCTGGTCTGGACGCTCAACCCGCCCGTCCGCAGGTCGGCCAGATATCGCTGCGTGCCACTGGCCGAGATGTCGCGGATCATTGTCCAGTTGCAGCCCTTCACGATGCGGCGAACCTTCTTTGACACTTCGCCCACGTGCTGGTCGCTGTTCCCCTTGCTCCGTTGGTAATGCTCAAAGTCGTCGACGTGCTCCCCGAGCGGTCTTTTCATGTGGTCGTCGAACGCGTCGATTCGGCCAGCGGCCCGGCGCTCGGCCTTGATCACCAGCGTGTTGAGCATGCTCTGGGCCGCACCCTTGTCCGTCGCCAGCGGCACCCGCTTCTCGACGCCGTGTTCGTCGCGGAACCGGCCCCACCACTTCTTCGACTTAACCGTGACCTCTTTCCCGGCCTTCGGGTCTCGCTGCTTGATCGGTTTCTTGTACAGATTCGCCATCGCTCTCAAATCTCCAAAGCCCCGCCCACCCCGGGCGGCTCAGGGGTCACAAGTTCGCTCGTCCGGGTGGGAAGTCAAGTTAGTTCCGGCCCCCTTGGCCCCCGTGGGGCCGGTATCCGATAAACTTCCCGCACTTTCCGCACGTCGTGCGAATACGACCGTCCTTTGGCGGCTCGTCGTTCCAGCTCCGCCAGTCGCAGTAGCTGCACCGCTTTGGAACGGACACACCCGACTTGATCCGCTCGATGATCGTCGTCCGGTGCGTTGTGATGCCGTCGCGGAGCGGTTTGGTGAGCGCACCGACCGGTGCCTTGAATCGAAGACGGTCGCCGTCCAGATACAGCTGCACGCCTCGATCAGCCAGGCAGGCGAATAGCTGGTCGACGCTCACAGCTCTCCCTCCTCCCAGCCATCGCCATTCGGATGAGCGGAGAGGCTGAGCGCTTCAGAATCTGCGTCACCACCGTCACCGGCGTCATCGACGAACAGATCGCCGCGATTTGCGCTTTCTTGCACTGGGAGGGCGGACGCCGACGGTGCGCCGGGAGACATCCGCTCGATGACGACGAGTCGTTGCTTGGCTTCGCGGTGAAACGAGATCTGCCAGCCGCCCGCACGAAGATTCGGAGCAAGACGTTTCAGGTGCCCAGACATCGACCGTGCGTTCTTCGGCCACGCGTTTTGCCGCTTGACCTGGTCATTCACGCGGCCCTCGATCGCGTTGAGAAGTTCGCCCGCGGTTCCCGACCACGCACCATGCTCCTCGAGCACTTCCAGAAGCGGGCGGGCCACGCACGAGGCCTCGAGTGCTACCTCGTTGGCTGATTCACGATTGCCCTGATAGGCTGCCAGGAAAGTCCCGTGCTCCCATCCCAGGGCCGGTTCGGCCGCAGTAGCCCAAATCGCAAAATCGGCCATGCGCGGCAGGGTCGGTAGTTTGATGGTCGCCACCTCGCGGAGCGCCGTTACGACCGCATCCAGCAGGCCACCGAGGATTCGAGGCCGGGCTTTTTCAAACGCAGCGTACAGATCGGCCTCGGGACGACGTCCCTGTTCAGGAATTGCGGGCAGCCATACGACCAGACATCGATCAAGCAGATCGGATCGAGTGGCCACCTCTTCGATACTGGTGAGGAGAACGGGCCGCTGCGAGTCGAAGATCACCTCATCCTGGTCGGTGTAGAGCTCTCGTGTTGCAAATCCGCCGCCAGTGCTCAGCCGGCACAGGGCATCCGACAGCCAGGGCGGCACATGCGAAAGATTGTCGTAGGCCAAACACCAGGCATTGTTGGCGGCGATCATCAGGTCGCGACCGTCGTGCGGTTCTGCCCGAAGCGGAGCTGCGTTGGGATCGACGAGTTCCCGCAACAATCGCCCAGTAGTGCTCTTGCCCGAACCTTGCTCTGCGAACAAGGCCAGCACCGGATAAGGACCACGCGGTCGGAGATTGGACACAAGCCAAGCAACCACGAGTCGCCACGTCTCCTCGTCGACGTTGAGGAACTGACGCAGTTCATCAACACTGCCACCTTGCTCGGGCATTGGCAGCGGCAGCATTCCGCGCGATCGACGGAAGCGGACGGGTGACTCATCAATCACTTCCCAGCCCTGCGGCGTGATTTCGACCACCTGCCAGGCGTCATTGCAAAGATCCAGGTAGATATTGCCTTCATGCTCAGCCACTCGCACATGCACAG
>JBFWXN010000185.1:0-3382 GCA_050187415.1 Hyphomicrobiaceae bacterium
CGGACGGGGATCGGCTTCATCGTCGAAAGGGCGATGGCCGTAGAGTGCGAGTTCGTCGAGCAGATGGGCGGTCGGTGATGTCGTGGCGTCAGTGGGGGAAGACGAGGTCATGGAATAGCTCTCCTGAGCGGGGCCGCGCCCATCGCGGCCTTCCGGCGACGGAAAAGCCGGAGCCGGATGGGGCCTGCACCCAAAGGCGCAGCCTGCAGGGCCGGAGCGCAGCGGAGGACAGCAAGCGCGGCCCCGGGCCGCGCGCCGCCGTTGCGGACCACAGCCGGGTCTGGCCCGATCGCCCCTTAGAAGGCCGGGCGCGGCTCGTCTGCATGGAGGTCGGTCCGTGCCGCTCGACCACGGACGGCATGGATCACAACCGGGCCGGCGGCCCTGCGAGAAGGAACCGGTCAACGTCCTCCGGCGAGACTTGTGGACGAACGAGCGCGCGCAGATCGCCCAGGCCGAAGGCGACGATATCCTCGTTGAAGTCGCCGAGACGCGGCGACAGAGGGATCGCCTCGATTCCGGCAGCCGCGGCGCGTGCGGTCAGCGTGGCCACGGCACCATCGCCGGCCGGATCGACGTCGCGGGCGATGTAAAGCCGCCGGAGCGCGGCCGGAAACAGAATGGCGGCCAGATGCGCAGCCGACAAGGCCGCCATCATCGACATCCCCGGCAGCGCCATGCGCAGCGACAGCATGGTCTCGATGCCTTCGCCAGCGGCCATCACCTCGGTCGACGGGTCGAACCGTACGGCATGGCCGAGCAGCGAGCCCATGGCTTTGCGCGGCGTCTCGATCGGTGCCTTGCCGGTGCCGGATGGATCGAGCCATGTGCGATGCGCGCCGGTGAGGAGGCCGCCCAGATCCGTAACGCTCGCTATCATGGCGGGCCACTTCTGCCGCGGCGCCTTATCGTGGGCTCGGTAGTAGCAGCGCGGATGAAAGCGCAGCGCTCCAATATCGTGCAGCGCGTCGATGTGGCGATGGCGCAGATAGGTCTCGACCAATGTACCGTGGATGGGCTTCGACGCGGCGAACAGGCGCCGCGCCGCGTCGGGTGAGCCGGTCGGTGCCGGTGTCGTATGGGTCTTGTGCTGCGGGTCGGGTTCGGGATGCGGCAGGCTGAGGAAGCGGCGCGCCTCGTCGGCGACGTCGCGGAAGTCGACAAGGCCCAGGCTTTGTCGGATGACGTCGAGCAGGTCACCGTGCTCGCCCGTTGCCGAGTCGGTCCACTTTCCGACAGCCCCCTGACCACTTTCGGGACCATACAACCGGAGGTACATGGAGCGTCCGGGCGTGTTGTGGACGTCACCGACGATCCAATAGCGACCAACGCGTCGACCGTTGGAGAGATACTGGCGGCACACCGCCTCGGCTTCGCGCGCGAGGCGATGTGCAAGCTCGGTGGCTGATAAGCGCATGATCTCCTCGATATGGGTGTCACAAGCGCCAATACGAGACGATCTCCTGCGCCTCGCGATGATAGTCGAGCATCTGCCGATAGAAGCGATGCCGGGCCTCGCGCTGCGCCCGATCTCGACGGGCACGCGGTGCGATCTTCTTTGCGGCTGCCCGGATGACAGCGCGCCAACCGTCGTGGACCATGATGTCGAGGCGCAGGTAAGTGCCGTAGGTCATGGCGGTCCTCCGAAAGAAAAAATGCCCGGCACGAGGTCGGGCATAGGTGGACGGGGATGTGAGCGGTCCTATTCCGCCGCCATCACATGCGGCGTCTGATCGACCTCCTTGGCCGTAGCACTAATTGCACCGAGCGTGCGCAGGGCCTCGGGCAACCAGCCGGTTCCATCGAGCAGCCGCTCGGCCTCCTTGGCCATCTCGGCCTTCTTGAGATGCGCGATGCGCTCCGCTGGCTTGTCGCCCTTGGCTTCGCGCACGGCGTCGAGAATGCGTGCCTTGGTGACCCGTCCGAGGAACGCATCGACGGTCGGCTTCCAACCGGCCGCGGCCATGTCGAGCGTAACCGCCGACGCGAGACGACCAGCGTGACGAAGCGCCTTCGGTCGTCGGTCAGAGGGCTGATACACAGCATTGATCGTGAGCCCGATGCAATGGGCGAACAGGGCCTGCCGGCTGTCACTGTCGAGTTCGGCCAGCATGTCCCACAGATCGCCGGTATCCTCGGGCATCTGCTCGTCCCAGGCCTTGTGCCGCGCGTCAATCGCCTGGGCCGCCGGGGTGTCGGCGAGCCCGGACGTGTGCCCGAACAGAACGCTCTTCGCCTCGATCTCCAGGCACGAGTCGAAGCCGTAGTGATAGAAGAGCTTTAGGCATAGTGCGTGCAAAGCCGCGCGAAGCGCGATGTCGGGATCATTCGCGATCGCTTCGCGGAGCGCCAACGTGCGGTGCGCCGTCAGCTCGGTCATGAGCCGATCCGACAAGGGGCGATTGCCGTCTTCCTCTTCGGGCTCATCGACGGGCTCGTCCTTATCCGCATCGAAATTCTCTCCAGATGACGTCATCCGCTGGCGATCGGTTTCATCGCCTTCGGCTGCCTCGTCATCCGCGATTGACGGCTCGTCCTCGGGCCGCACATAGCCGCGCTCGACACGCAGCGTCCCGGTACTGTCGATGCTGACGAAGGCGCCAGCTCGCGCGATGTCATCGGGCTCGTACACCACCGGCCGTTGCTCCAGCGCTTCCAGTGCCGTCTCGATCTCGCCGAGACGCCGGTCGATGTCCTCTGGTATGTCTGGAGCTTCGGCATACTCGGCTTCGATCTGGTCGAACTCGGCCTGGAGCTTGTCGCGAGTAGCCGTCTCTTCGTCGGTCGTAGGCACCTCGCGACCACTGAGCTGGCGCAAGCCATGCCCAAAGCCGTAAGGGAGCTCCGTCACCACCTCGATCCACTTCCAGCCTTCGGCACGGACGGTGGCGGCTTCGCGCTTGAGCTTCTCGGCGACGAGTTTCTCGAGCAGGGGTGGCTCCTGCAGCCAGCCGCCGTCATCGGGCTCGAAGAGATCGCGCAGGATGGTGCCGCCGGCATTCTCATAAATCTCAATGCCGACGAACTGGGCGCGCTTGTCGGACACCCGCACCGCGCCTTCGGTCAGCAGGCGACGGATATGAAAGGGCTCCTTGTTGTAGGAGTGCTGCAGGGCTTCCCACGCCTGTTCCTGCCGCTCATGATCGGGATTGACGGTAAAGCTCATCAACTGGTCCAGCGTCATGCCGTCCTCGGCATAGACGTCGAGCAGTTTCGGCGAGACTGCCGCGAGCCGCAGCCGCTGGCGCATGACATTGACCGAGACGAAGAACGCGGCGGCGATATCCTCTTCGGGCTGTCCCTTGTCGCGCAGGGCCATGAACGCGCGGAACTGATCGAGCGGATGGAGGGGCGCGCGCTGGACGTTCTCGGCGAGTGAGTC
>JBFWXN010000186.1:0-3338 GCA_050187415.1 Hyphomicrobiaceae bacterium
ACCAGGCCGACCCATTTGCGGTCCGCAAGGCCGTCGCGCTCGGCGATGAGCGCGGCGCGCTGCGGGGAGCTGGCCTCCGACTGCAAGCCTTCGATACGCGTGGCGATACCGCTGAGGGCCGTGCGTAGTGGATCGAGCGAGATGGTGGCTGGGGGCGGAAGATCGGGCGGAGTCGCGAGGCTATGGGTTCGCAGAATGGCGCGCAGCCGCCAAGCCAGGTGCAGGATCCCGCGGCGAAGGGTGCCTGCGACCTCCTCCTGGCCGATATCATCGCGGATCGTCGCGACGATCGCGGCGAGATCCTTCATCGAGATGGCTTGCGATGAGACCTCTTCGAGCTTCTTGTCATACGCGTCCGCGGCTTCCTGTTCACGGCGCTTGCTCTCGTCCTGTACGAAAGCCTCGAAGCTGCTGAGCCGCTTCGAGGCTTCCTCGCTGAGCGGCTGCTGGCAAAGGACGCAATGGGCTCCAATCTCGGTCACGGGGAACGGCCGGTCGGGATAGGCGGATGCGCGGGAATAATCCCTGGCTGCCTCCCACAAGGCCTTCCAGACGTCCGAGCCGATGTCGGGCAGCGGCTCATCGGCGAACAGGTTAGCAGAGGCGGCGGCAGCGGCGGAGCGCGCCGTTGCAAGGTGCGTATGGGCGTCGCGGAGCGCTGCCCGGGTTTCGTCCGTGGCGGCGACCACCAGCCGCTCGAGCTGCTCGATCGCCGACTTGATGCGGGCTTCCTGGCTCTGGAGCAGCCGAACCGTGCGCGCAGGATCGCTGGCCAGGTCGGTATTGAGCGTTTGAAGCCGAGTTTCTTCTTCCGCTGTCACGCCCGCGAGCTTCTCGACGGCTTCCTGCTTCGTCTTGCCCGACAGACCGGCGATCAGCTTGCCGACGGGCGTGTCCGGCTTGCATTCGGGCTTCGACAGGATCGCGGGTGTTTGCTCTTGGAGCGCCTTTATCTCGGAAGCCAGTTTGGCCTTCACATCCTGGCATGCTTGCGCGAGACCGGCGAGGAATCGGAGCGGCAGCGGCGTGTAGGCGAGATCGTTGGTGTTCTCGACATGGACATTGGCAGTGCGCGAGTCGAAGACACTGACGGCCGAGAGCATTGGATCGGGGGCGTTCCCCTGGGTCCAGGATGCGCTTCGCTTCTGTCCGCCGATGAAGAAGTCGACGCTGGCGGTTGGGGTGCCGGAGCCGGCCGCATAGATGTTTGGAATGATCGCGTCGCCTTTCGGCGAGCGCGCCCGGCAGAGTTGCTTCAGGACGCGGGCGTAGCCGGATTTGCCGGCGCCGTTGTCGCCGTAAATGACGGTCAGGCCCGTCTTGCCGAACGAGAGGCGTTCGCCCGGTGCCAGCGCGTTGACATGCGACAGGCTGTGGAGGGCACCGAGGCTGACGACGGCATGGCTGGCCGCTGGGTCCCTGATGTGGCTCGCGTCGAGCGGGACGGCTGTCGCGTCACCCTTGCAGATCGCGACGAGGGCCGTGATGTCGGCTGCCTCCAACTTGGTCTGGCCGCACAGCCGGCGCAGCGCATCGCGTTGCCAGGTCGGCAGGTCCACTGACCATTTGAGGATGTCGGCGAGCGCCGCCGCCTCATTCGAGAGATCGTTCTCTTGCGCTTCCATTATTGCCCCCTGATCGTGCCGCGTCTGGTGTGGTCGGCTGTTTCCCCATAATGCTTATGTTCTCGGTGCTCGGCGGTTCAGGCGCCGCCTGTGATGCGTCGCTCCTGACCGAGTGGGACAATCCAGCCGCCGGCCCGGTCAGGCCGAGCAAATTCATCCGGATGAACGGTCTGGCTCAGGCGAGTACGCACAGCTTGCGGCTCCGCGTCGATGGCGGCGCGGATGAGGTCGCGCTCGATCCCAACGAAGACCGGTCGGAGGTTGAGGCGGGCGAGCGCCTCCTGGTCGGCGGGCGCGACGTCGGCGTCAGTGACCGGCCCCACACGCGTGACGATCCCGCCGATCAGCCCGCCCATGGCGGTCGCCTTCTCCACCTCCCTTACCGGAGCCGCATCCAGCAGCGTCCGGGCGCGCCCGAGGTCGTCTTGGAGCCTGCGCGCGAATGGCTGGTGGGTGATGCGGTAGAGCGCGCCGGCCAGCTCGGCGTGACCGAGCGGCTTGATCAAATTGGCTATGTGCAGGCGCAGAAGCCCGATGAAGAGCGCGTCCTTCTCTTGGGGATCGATAGGCTCGCCTTCATCGATCGGATCGCGAACCGAGAGGTGGGCCTCGGTTGGGCCCGCCGCAGCCATGCCCCAGCGCGTTGCGATCGCAATGCGTTTCACTGTGACCTTGCGGCCTTGTGCGGTGATGTTGATCCGTCCGGCTTGCGTCCAGGCGCGGTCCAGCGCTTTTGCCGGGCCTCCGACATCATGACAGCCTTTCGCTTCGGCCACTGTCAGGGACGACAGATCGGCGGCGCAGGCGATCCAATCGGGTAGATCGCCACGCGACAGTCGCGTGACCTTGACTCGCCGGCGGCGATCGAGATCGATCGTTCGGCTGCCGAGATGGGCGAAGATCGAGAGATTGAAATAGCGCTCAAGATAGGCGCGAGCGACGAAGCGTCCGAACAGGCCTGACAGGGCGACTTTGACTTCACGTGCCTGTCCGAGCGGCTCCTTGAAGATGAACGGCGTTCCCGCGCCGGTCGGTGCAAGCAATGCGTCCAGGATCGACCACGCACCGTAGGCCGCGCCGGGCGTCTGCAGCACTTCCCGAATGCCGGCATCCTCGATGTCTGAGACTTCCAAGTCGACGGTGGTGCCGGTGATAGGGCTCGCTGTCGCTGGCTCGAAGCTGTGAAGAAATGTCCTCGTCATAGCGCCAGCGCCCGTTTGAGATCGTCATGCTCGAAGGCGCTGGCCATGCGGTTGATCTCGGCCGTGCGCGCGCTGACCGCTTTGGCTGTATCGCGCCAGGTCGCGGTCACGGTTCCGACTTCTTTGATAATCGCGCGGGCTTGCGGCAGCGTGAGCGCAAAAAACTCCGACGCCGCCTCCAGCAGATCGAGCGAACAGGTGCCCTCGTCGAGATCGATGTTCGTCGTCAGCACCCGCGCTTTGAGATCGGTCGGAACGGGATTGAGGTCGTATGCCGGCGAGAGAGACCAGCCCGCCTTTCCCAGCCACAGGAAACCGTGATTGCGGAGGTGATCGTCGACATTGGAAATCAGCACATTGAAGACGACACGCCGATAGAGGGCATGGGCGTCCGTCTTCCCCTGGGCGCCGTGTTGAGCAAGGGCATCGACGATCTCCGGATAGCTGCCGCGCTCGCCGTCCTTGGCGCCCATCATCGCCATCGCCGACAGGAACGGGGTGCGGATCGCCC
>JBFWXN010000187.1:0-3304 GCA_050187415.1 Hyphomicrobiaceae bacterium
GGCGGGCTTTCGGGCGGCGGTGTCGCAGTAGCTCTGGCCGGCGCCCTCGATGGCCAAGTAGCTCAGTTGGTAGAGCAGAGGACTGAAAATCCTTGTGTCGGTGGTTCGATTCCGCCCTTGGCCACCATCCCCTCTTCCCAGCCTGTCTCATCAAGTCCCGTCTTCCTAGAAAAACCAAGGACTTACGACAAAAACCTGTCCCGCGGCGTCGCATTCGGTTCCACCGAATGCCGGGGTTTTAGTTCCCCGCGCGTTCCCCTGGGCTTCACCCCGCATCCTGGGGGAACTGCCAAGGAGCGCTGCTATGAAGCTTATCGCCGAAGCTGTTGAACTAGCTCAGCCCACGGACAAGGAGTACCTGCTGTCCGATGGGGACAAGCTCTATCTTCGTGTCAAACCCAAGGCGGGAAGACCTGGCAGTTCATCTACTACGGGACCGCGAGCAAGCGCGTCAAGCTGACGCTCGGCCCCTACCCCGAGATCTCGCTGGCCGCCGCCCGCGAGCGGGCCGCCGAGCAGCGACGCCACCTCGCCCTGGGTAAGGATCCCCGCGCCAGAAAACTCGCGGACCGCAAGGAAGCCGTGCGCCAAGCACTGGCGACCTTCGAGAAGGTCGCTCGCGAGTGGCACGCACACGCCACCGACATTCACGAGTGGAGCAAAAGCTACAGCCAGAAGATCCTGCGACAACTGGAACTGCATGCATTCCCCAGGTTGGGCCGACACCCCATCACCGCCCTCAACCAGTTGGATGTCCTGCAATGCCTGGAGGCTGTCTCGCTAGCCGGCACCCGCGAGACCGCCATCCGACTGCGGGAAGCGGTGCATCGCGTCTACGCCAGAGCCGTCACCCTCGGCATCCTGGAGCCGGGGCAAGAACTTCATGGCCAAGGGTGTCGCTGACTTCAAGCTCCGCACGTCCAGAGAGTCAGGCACTACGCGACCATCCTCGATCCCGAGCGAATCGGGCAGTTGCTGCGCGACATCCGCGGCTACAAGGGCCACTACACCGTCTGCTGCGCCTTGCAGATAATGCCCTACGTCTTCCAGCGGCCCGGCCAGATCCGCATGATGGAGTGGGAGCAGCTTGACCTCGATGCGGGCATCTGGACCTGCCCGCCGCGCATCATGAAGCTGCGCGAAGCCAACAAGTTCGATAGCCAGACGCCACCGCACATCGTGCCTTTGCCAAGCCAAGTCATCTAGATCCTGCAACAACTGCACGCGGTGACCGGCCCCACCGACCCCGTGTTCAAGAGCGTATGCCGGCGACAGGGAAAGGACGGCCGTTTCACACGCTACATGTCGAACAACACGATGAACAGCGCCCTGCGAGCCTTAGGCTACGACACCCAGCAGGACATCACGGGGCACGGCTTCAGAGCGATGGCCCGAACGCTCATCCGGGAAAAACTCGGCTGCGACCGCGAACTGATCGAGAAGCACCTGGCGCACGTCTCCGACCAGGAGTTGGGCGAAACCTACGACAGAACCCGCTTCATCGAACAACGCCATGCGATGGCGAAGGCGCCGGCCGCGATACGTCGATACAGGCTGGACCAGCTCAACGCCGTCAGTCGCTGCACGTCTCGCATGCGGTAGAACATGGGTGGCGTGCGCTCAGCCGCGGACGCTGCGTGCAGCACACGATTGTCGGTGCGGGGCATCCGATTCTTCCGGTGTTTCGGCCAGCGCCAGATTGCCTCATCTACTCGTATTGGCACACCCATCACGGCGTAGCGGAGCGAAGGAACGGCAACGTGTCCGCAGGAGTAGCGGCATGACCTTGGTCTTAGAATGACAGCACGCTATCGCACCACGGCGCATCGCTGGGCGACGCCAAAGCACAAATATCATCGCGAAGTGTCGGAAAACAGCCGCCGCTCGAAATCGAAGCAAAGTTGAACAGGCTGTCGTACAAGCCGAAACGGGCGCCATGTCTTCGGAACGAATGCCCGAGTGGTGGTCATTGCTGCCTGCGGCAGCGTTTGCTGATACTCGGCCATCACTCTAGCCTGCGCGCAGCGTCGATAGCAGTATGAAAGCGAGATAAGTAGGTAGTCGGCCAGCGCCGTCATCCGGTTGTCCATGCGTTCGAGCAGATACACGTAGGCGCTGGCCAAGGATTGATGAGGCGACAGTCGTACGTCTTCGGTAGCCTGCCGCTCCTCCTGCAAGCGCATCAACGTTACGAGGGGATCCGATCCCTCTTCCGCGGCGAGAATATTGGCAAGCGGATGAGCGCCCTCTTCTCCGCCGGGTGCATAATCCAGCCGGACTCCATGCCGAACCTTCGTTTCGGTGTAGCGGACTAAGTGCTGGTACAGGTGCGCAAGAAGCAGACTCTGATGCTCGGGGTTTCGCAGATCGACGGCGAGTCCCTTGCTCTGTAACTTCGTCATCATCAGCCAGGCTTCGGACTCGACATCTTCGAGGGAGGCTTCACCTCGGGTGGCCCGGCTGATGCGCCGCAGGGCTAGGCGGCGGCTCTGAAGGAACGGGAAGAAGTGGTCGCCGTCCACGATCTCACAATGGGTCAGAGCGGTCTGTCCGATCCCGCAGGAGCTTCCGCATCGCCACACCGCCATAGCCATCGACGGCGCGTTGCAAGCGAGCGGGATCGAGCAGCGAAAGCCTGCCCTGCGCTTGACGCAGAACCGCCTCGCGGTCTTCGGCCAGTCCGTCCAGATTATTCAGCAGATCGACGTGCCGGAAATCGATCACGAGACCAAAAGCCGTTGCCGAGCAGCGCAGACCGTAGCCGATGCTGTACCAGCACTGCGTCATGGAACCATGGATCGCCGCCGGAACCATGCGCGCGCTCGGCCTCGCTGTAGAACGCCTACGCCAACTTCGTCCATGCACTCACCCAGCAAAACGGCGAGATCGTCGTGCCAAACCGCGCCAGCGCAGCGAATGCCTGAGCCTGACGCGGCAAGTGCCTACCCGCAAGGTCTATCTGACCTCGGACCGTACCACGAAACCCAAGCGGGGGTTCTCCTCGGAGATCAGCCCGGCATTTACCAGATCACTCGGCCTCGACTGGCACGCCCAGCTCTCGGCGCGCGAGTCGCAGATCCTGCGCATGATCGTGGCCTGCGACGCGCTCACCAGCATCCCTGAGCGGTCGGTGGACTGAGACAGAGGTCCGAACGCCGGCGAGCCCAGCCGCTACGCCGCCTAGGCTTGCTTCAGCCCGCTTTCAAGCACTTGGCGTACCACCGCCAAACGACCCGCTTCCCGACGCCCATCAACGCCACCTCGCTGTCCTTTGCATCTCCACAAAGAGAGATTTTCACTTGGG
>JBFWXN010000188.1:0-3297 GCA_050187415.1 Hyphomicrobiaceae bacterium
TGGGCCTTTCAGTACTCGTCGCGATCCGGAGAATACGTTTTGGATCTGTTTGGCGGCAGTGGTTCATCGCTCATCGGCTGCGAGCAGACGGGACGCAAAGCGTTCTTGATGGAATTGGACGGGTTGTACTGCGACGTGATCGTCGAGCGGTGGCAGAAGTTCACTGGGCGGAAAGGCAAACGTATCCGGAAGGGGGCACGGTGAGCGCCACGTTTGGCCCACGTCGCGTCCGGTGGCCAACCTTGGCCAGTGTGGCGACCAACGAGACAACGCCCCAACGTGGCGAACGTGGGGCGTTGTGGCGGGCAACGTGCCTAGCCGGGGCGCTAGGCCAACGTGAACTTACCGCGCTCGGTCTTCTTAAAACGCGACTCTTTTCCCTTAGCGTCCATCTCTCTCAGGATTGCCGAATACAGTGTGTTGGCCGGCGTCTTGCCCTTGGTCGACTTCCAGTATCCCTTGGCGGCCATCGCTTCCACCATGTCGCTGCAACCCATCGGCTCCTTAGACTCGCCCAGCACCTTGGCGGCGGCATCAAGAGCCGACAGCTTCGTCGATCGTTTCGATGCGGGCTTCGCTTTTGTCGCCTTCTTGGTCTTCGCAGGAGCCTTCTTCTTCGTCGTCATGGTTCTTCTCCCATGCTGTGGAACGGTGCGCGTTCGAACGTCGACCGCGTCACGCACAGCACAGTTACCTCGATGGGCGAAGGACATCCAGTCAATTCGGCATGCCTAAAAGGCATTGACCCCCGGGGGGGCGCGTAGGTACTTCCTGGCGAGATTACAACCCTCGGTTCCCGCCCGCCGAGGCTCTTGTACAAACAGGGCGCTGTTTTGGGCAAGTAAGTAAGCGGAGATGAGGATGGCCCAAACCAAGCGAAATTCACAGCCCACTGATGGCGCGGCCCGCGTCGACGCCGACCTCGTCGCGCGGGCCTATCGCAAAACCTTCGAACGGCAGGAGCTTACGGCCCAGGAACGTGCGGCTCTCAAGCGGCACGAACGGGACAAAGAGGAACAACTTCGCTGGAAATTCTATGGCTCGATCCCGCAGAAGCATTATCGGCAAATGTCGGGACGACAGACCAAAGTCTTAAACGAGCAGGCGAAACGCTATGGCATTCCCTGTGGCGGACCCGAGGTTGATCTGTCCAAGGTCCTGCGTTCCTTCCATGATTTTCTGGCCGACAACGCTCATAGGCTCGGTCCCGACGATGACCCGCTGATGCAGGGCGGCGGAAGTCCGGCACTGGAACGCTACCGCGAAGAACGGGCCGCCATGGCCAGGCTGGATCGACTGGAGCGCGAACAAAAGCTATTACCTCGCGATGAGGTGCGGGAATCGATGGCGCGGACTGCAGCCATCCTCAGAGCGGCTGGCGATACGCTGCAGCGCCAATTTGGTCCGGCCGCCGTTGAGATCCTCTACGAAGCGCTTGATGACGCACAGCGGGAGATCGACCGATCGTTCGGAGAAGCAGGGAATGCGCCCGGATCCGAACCCGCATCCGACGAGACGTGACCTGACGTTTTTCCTGAGTCAGGCACGCCCCAAACCGTTGCGCACCATGCGCTCCTTCGCCGAGGAGGACATCATCATTCCTGATGGACCCTTCAAAGGCCGGCGGTTCCGCTGCGATCGTCAGCCCTACACGGGCCTGTGGTTCGACGCAGTGGATTCCGGTCTCTGGTCCCGCTGCGTGGCCACGGGCCCGACCCAATCGGGCAAGACCTTGGCCTGCTTTGTGATCCCGATGCTGTATCACCTCTTTGAAATAGGAGAGACCGTGATATGCGGGCTACCGGATATGGACATGGCCGCTGACAAATGGCGTGAGGACATTTTGCCGGCCATCGAACAATCCCGGTTTCGCGATCTGCTGCCGCGTCGGGGCGGCGGCAGTAGGGGAGGGCGGGTCGAGTCGCTGAAGTTCGCCAACGGCGCTACGCTCAAGTTCATGTCCGGTGGCGGCAGCGACAAGAGCCGCGCTGGGTTCACCTCGCGCGTGGTGGTGATCACCGAAACCGACGGCATGGACCAGGCCGGCGGCACGAGCCGCGAGAGCGACAAGATCACGCAATTGGAAGCGCGCACGCGTGCCTACGGCAACCGCAAACGAATCTACATGGAGTGCACGGTCAGCACCGAAGAGGGGCGCACCTGGCAGGAGTACCTGCAGGGGACGCACAGCCGCATTGTGCTGCCCTGTCCATATTGTCGTGCCTGGGTTTGTCCCGAGCGCGAGCATCTAACGGGTTGGCAGGGAGCGATAAGCCAGGCGGCAGCCAGCGCGGGTGGAGCATTTTCCTGTCCAGCATGCGGTGAATTCTGGAGCCCAGCGGATCGGGACGAAGCGAACCGTCGAGGAAAACTGTTGCACGGCGAGCAAACGATCGACGAACTAGGCGTGGTCCAGGGCTATCCGCCGGCGAGCGATACATTGGGGTTCCGTTGGTCGGCCGTGCACAACCTGTTCCTGACGCCAGGTGATCTGGCGGCTGATGAATGGCGAGCGACCAGGGCCACTGACGAGGAAAACGCCGAGCGGGAACTGCGACAGTTTGTCTGGTGCCTGCCGGTGCTGCCCACGAAATGGGAGGACACGGCGCTGGTGCCGCACGAGCTCGCCGGTCGGATCGTCGAGCTGCCGCGCGGAATCGTGCCAGCAACGACAGAGTTTCTGACGGCAGCCGTCGACCTGGGCAAGTATCTGGCGCACTGGATCCTCGTCGCCTGGTCGCCGGGAGCGGCCGGTCACGTCGTCGACTATGGGCGCCTCGAGATCGCAAGCGGTGATCTGGGCGTGGAGAGGGGTATTCAGCTTGCGCTACGGGAGTTTCGCGATCTCGTGACCGAGGGATGGCCCGTGGGATTTGCGGCGGGCCCGCGTCTGGTGCCACATCAAGTCTGGATCGACGCAGGATACATGACGCCTGTCGTGTACGCGTTTTGCCGTGAGGCGGGAAATCGTTTCCTTTCGGCCTTGGGGCGCGGTACTTCACAGCAGCACCGACAGTGGTACAACCGGCCAACGCATACCGGCTCCATCGTGCGGCAAATCGGCGAAGGCTTTCACCTCAACTGGCAGCCGGCCGAGCAGCAGTTTGTTGCTGAGGTCGACGCCGACTATTGGAAGACCTGGGTCCATCAGCGGCTCTCGACTCCTTTGTCGAAGCTGGGCGCACTCACGCTTTTTCAGGCCCCTGCTGAAGAGCACCTGGCTCTCGCAAAGCATCTGACGGCTGAGAAGAAGACCGAACAGTTCGTGGCAGGAAAGGGCGTCGTAGCCAAGTGGGA
>JBFWXN010000189.1:0-2879 GCA_050187415.1 Hyphomicrobiaceae bacterium
GCGGCACCCGCACCGATAATGAGAACACTATCCAAATCGATCTCCCAGAGCTGAGGGGGGTTGCTCGTCACGTTGCCAGGCAATGGCAACGCTTCTGCGACAGTCGGTCAGGTTGCGACGACTTCATGCGTCGACCTTGAATTCGACCCATGGCTTGGATCGGGTTCGTCGCCGCATTCAAGGTCCAAAGGCGCTTTGGTGTCATGATGTTCTGCAGCCACTTTGGTCTTTAACTTCGCTCCCCGCCAGGGCCCGAAGCGTGGCGAATTTCAAGTCCGTTGCTTTAGTGCAGCTTGCCGGTGAGCACAATGGCGTTGGCGGGACCGCAGGACCGCTTCAGCGTCGGGTGGACGAGTGACGCTGGCCACGGGCAGGGGCGCCGAGATAACGGCCGAGGGCGTCGATAAACGCCTGATGACGTGCGCCGGCGACGTCGGTGACGTCGTCGGGACCAAGCGAGAGGACTTGTGCTGTAAGCTTGAGGTCCGTCTCGCCGGCCCGCTCCGAGAAGGCAAGCGAGACCAGATCGATCGAAACACAGGCCTCGCCCGCGTGCACGATCTCCGTCGCGACGATGAGTGAGGGGGCCACGATGCGGTGGAAAAGGGTCTCCGCCCGGAAGTCGGGTGAACCCTTAGGGCCGAACCGATAGACATTGCGCCCGCCGACGCGAAAATCGCTCTCGTCTATCAGCGTTACGAGTTCATCGCCCAGAATGCCGATCCGGGCTCGTTCCAAGGGCTCGGAGACGGCAGCGTAGACGCGCGCGACCGGGACCGCGAAGCTGGTTACCAGAACAAGTGTACCGTGCTGCATGGGGGTTCGCGTCGGGTGCGCTGCCATGTGGCGGATCAGGTCTCGAGGCCGACCTTGCCCGTGATTTTGAGGGCGAAGGCGTAGTCGAGCGCCACCTCCTTCAGCGCCTCGAAGCGACCTGAGGCGCCGCCGTGCCCAGCCTCCATGTTGATCTGCAGCAGTACGAGGTTGCCGCTCGTGTTCAGCTCGCGCAGCCGGGCGATCCACTTTGCGGGCTCCCAATAGGTGACGCGTGGATCGGTCAGGCCGCCGTATGCAAAGATATGGGGATAGGACTTCGCCTCGACGTTTTCGTAGGGGCTATAGGCGAGGATGCGCTGGAAATCCTCCTCGCTCTCGATCGGGTTGCCCCATTCGGGCCACTCGGGCGGCGTCAGCGGCAAGGTCGCATCGAGCATCGTGTTGAGCACGTCGACGAAAGGCACGTCGGCGATGATGCCCAGGAAAAGATCGGGAGCCATATTGGCGACGGCCCCCATCAGCATGCCGCCCGCCGAGCCTCCGTTGGCAACGATATTGCCACGCCGGGTGAGACCGAGGCTGACCAGGTGCTCGCCGGCCGCGATGAAATCGGTGAAGGTGTTCACCTTCTGCTCGAGCTTGCCGCTCGTGTACCAGCGATAGCCTTTGTCCTTGCCGCCACGGATGTGCGCGATGGCGTAGATGAAACCACGGTCGACCAGCGACAGCCGCGCCGTCGAGAACGATGCCGGAATCGGGATGCCGTAGGCGCCGTAGCCGTAGAGAAGCACGGGCGCAGTGCCATCCAGTGGGGTCGTGCGGCGATAAAGAAGAGAAATCGGTACGAGTTCACCATCCTTTGCGGGTGCGAGGATGCGGCGCGTGACGTAGTCGGCCGGATCGTGCCCCGACGGCACCTCCTGCCGCTTTCGCAGAGCCCGGGCCCGGCTCACCATGTCGTAGTCGTATACCTCGGCGGGCGTCGTCATCGAGGAATAGGTGAAGCGGATCGTCGTCGTGGCGAACTCGTAGCCGTGCGCAAGGCCAAGGCTGTAGGCTTGCTCGTCAAAAGCGATGGCGTGCTCGTCCCCATCCGATAGGCGGCGGACCACGATGCGCGGAAGGCTGTCCTCGCGCTCGAGGCGCACGAGATGGTCGGCGTAGAGGACGCTGTCGATCAGGAGCCGCCCGGGCTTGTGAGCAACGAGTTCCTGCCAATGCTCCTGTCCGGGGGTCGCGATCGGAGCCGTGACGATGCGGAAGTCCTCGGCGCCGGCGGAGTTGGTCATAATATAGAACCGGTCGCCGTGGTGCTCGACGGCATACTCATGGCCGTGCACGCGCGGCTCGACCAGACGCATCGGTTCGGTCGGCCGCTCGGCATCGATGAGGTAGACTTCGCTCGTCTGGTGGTCGTGCGCGTCGATGAGGATGAAGCGGCCCGATTGGGTCGATCCCACGCCGACGTAGAATCCTGGGTTCGTCTCCTCATAGACGAGCACGTCGCTCTCGGCCGGTGTGCCGACAACGTGACGGTAGACATAGAGCGGCCGGTGGTTGGCATCGAGACGCACGTAGAAGAACGTCTTGCTGTCGCGGGCCCAGACGACGCCGCCCCGCGTGTCGGGGATTGCGTCGTCGAGGTCGCGCCCCGACTCGAGATCTCTGACGCGGATCGTAAAGAGCTCCGAACCCTTCTCGTCGACGGCATAGGCAAGCAGCTTGTGGTCGTCGCTGTGGCTGGCGCCGCCGAGCCCCCAGTAGGCCTTGCCGGCCGCTTCTGCATTGCCGTCGAGCAACAGGCTTTCGCTGCCGTCGGGGCCGCCGCGAGGCCGCCTGAGCAACCGCGGATACTGACCGCCCGTGACATAGCCGCTCTGGTATTCGAACGGACCATCGGGCGTGGGAACGGAGGTATCGTCCTCCTTGATGCGGGCCTTCATCTCCTCGTAGAGCGTCGCCTGAAGTGCCTCGGTGTCGGAGAGCATGGCCGACGTGTAGGCGTTCTCCGCTTCGAGTTGGGCGCGAATGGCGGGATCGAGCACCGTGGGCTCGCGCATGACGTCCTGCCAGTTGTCGGCACGGAGCCATGCGTAGGCATC
>JBFWXN010000190.1:0-2663 GCA_050187415.1 Hyphomicrobiaceae bacterium
CGCGGCAGCGGTCGACCCTTACCACGGTTTGCGGTTTTCGCGAAATTCTGCTACTCGACTGGTCAAGATTACGGAGGCTCATGCAGTTCCCCGACGAACGACTTGTTTTCATCGACCTGGAAACCGGTGGCGGCGAGCCGTGGCGGCCCATCATGCAACTTGCCGCCATCGCCGTCGATGCCGGGCTGCGGGAACTCGAAACGCTCGAAATGAAGCTCCGCTTTCAACGGCACAAGGTTTATCCGGGATGTCTGCGCAAGGCGCATTACTCCCCCGATGTTTGGGCTCGCGAGGCAATCTCCGAGCGGGAGGCGGGACGACGGTTTTCCGAATTCCTCAAGAGGCATGCCACGGTGGATCTGATTTCCGCCGACGGCCGGGGATACCGGGTCGCTCAACTCGTCGCGCATCACGCGACATTCGATGCCACCTTTCTCTCGGCCTGGTTCAAACGACTCGACCGATTTCTGCCGGCGCACCCTCGGGTGCTCTGCACTCATCAGCGCGCCCTCTGGCTCTTTCACGAGGACAAGTCCCTTTGTCCCCCTGCCGACTACCAGCTTGGCACGCTGTGCCAATTCTTCGGTGTTCGCCTCAAGAATCACGAAGCCCATGAGGCGCTGTCCGATGTGCGGGCCACGGTCGCACTTTATCGGGCCATGACTGCTTGCGGCCATGCCATTCGCCGCGTGAAGCCCACCGAGGTAAGTGGTGGAGACTGCGTCACGCCGTTCCGTTCCGAACTGGTGGAGAGTGCGTCACACTTGTCGTCCAAACTGGTGGAGACCGCGTAACGCCCGATTCGCCACAACCGCCGCCAAGCCATTCGCAACTTCCCGCCATGCCTGAGTAATTGAGATTCTCGGCCAGGTAGATACCCGCGTCCTCAAAGAATTGATTCAAAGCTGATCTGCAAGCAAAAGCGACATGCTTTGGGAGGAAGACAGGAGTCTACCTGCTTGGGGTCTTGCCCTTGTTCGCAGACTCGTGAAATGACCCAAGCATGTCGCGAACGACCTGTTCGGCGTCGGTCCCCTCAATCGCCCGGCGAAAACCGCCAACGACTCCCGGGTTCTTGGCTTCGGTGCGTGAAGACGTTCGGCGGGGCGGCCCCGAATTCAACTCTTCTTCCTTGCGGAGTGCCAGGAACCAGTCGGGGCAGGTGCGCTCGCCCTTGGACGCGTTCTTGATGTTGTCCATGAAGAATGCCTGCGGGCTGCGGCGGAAGAAGCGCTCACCCTTATGTTCCAACGCCGCCAGCGTCACGTCAGACCACAGTTGTATTTGCCGAGCGGGATACCGCGACAATATTCTTTGGACCTGCTGATTCTCGAAGCCAATGGCAATCAAGGGATCGTGGAGTGGGGAGTTGGCGGTAGAAATTGTTCTTCCAAACGTCTTAGCGCGATCCAGGCTGGGACCTCGCTGGAACTGCACGATGATGCGATCTTGTCGTGACGTTGAAAACCAGGCATGCCCCCCGGCGCCATCAGGCAAGATGAAACCAGCGTCGGCGAGCGTCCGCGCCGACCGCTTCAATTTCATGCGCAGCGTCCGCGCGTCGAGTGACTCCGAATAACCCAGCACATTCGTGCCGAGGTGGCGCAAATCAAAACGAGGGGATTCTCGCCGCCGCCAAAACACCTTTTGCAGGATGAGCAAGAGCCGGCGACTCGCCGGGTCGAGCTCTCGGTAAGAAACGAGGTCGAAACCTAAGCCGCTTCCCGAGGCTCGACAGATTTCAAAGAAGAGTGGATCCCAGATGATCCGCCATGCACGATTCGATTCCGGATTCGCGGGCAAGCTATAACTAAGAAAGCCGAAGCCGACCTCGCGATGCTCGCGGCGCACGGGATCGTAGAAGCGGTCGTTCTCGTAGTGGACCGCCGCCAACCGCCGCAGTGCTTCACGGAACAGCCGGTAGCTCTCGCCCCCTTTGGATTCGCCTTCAATGATGCCCAGTTGTCGCAAGCAGTAATGCGGCGTGACATACAGATCGGCGATTGGATCTTGTTGCGCAAAGGTGATGCCAAGCAGTCCCCAAAGATAGAACTCGTCGCGAGCCGCCAATCCTCTGGGACTGCTTACCACGACCTGCGCCGTCGACGGACCTTCTGTCGGATCGACGTAGCGGTAACGGCAGGTGTGGGTCAGATGCGGCCGCAGCGAGGCACGTGGGTCCAAGGGGCACAACGAATGCTCGACCAGCGTCAATTGGCCGAGTCCCCGCAGGGCAGGCGTTTTTCTCTTGGCAGTGCTCTCTCGGGGCATTCTCGCAGCGTGAACGGGTTGCAACCTACCGCCAGCGTTACCAGCGCCCCAGTGACTTGGAAAGGAAAACCTTGGTGCCTGGCTGCGCAAGCCCCACATAATCGTCGTTGACGACCTCCCCGCGACCGTGGCACGATTCTTCCAACGATCTTGGAACCTTGGAGAGAATTGCCACTGGCAATCTTTCCCCACCGCACGAGGAAGGATGGCGACGCCGCGACTCTGTTTCATCAATCAGAAGGGAGGTTGCGGAAAAAGCTCGACCGTCTTTCACCTCGGTGGATACTTTGCCCAGTTGGGGATGCGCCCCCTGCTGGTCGACGTCGACCCGCAGGGCTCCTTGAGCCAAGGTTTCTTTGGATCGGCCCAAGTGGAATCGCTATCGCCGTCGC
>JBFWXN010000191.1:0-2601 GCA_050187415.1 Hyphomicrobiaceae bacterium
TCCTTGGTCGTGGACGCCCGCATCATCAGCTCGTCGGCCAGCACCTTCAGCCGTGCCAGGCTGCGCACCCGCGTGATCAGTGCGATATCGTCGACCGGTTTCGTCAAAAAGTCGTCGGCGCCCGCTTCCAAGCCTTCCACCTTGTCCGACGGCTGGTCGAGAGCGGTGACCATGATGACGGGGACGTGGGCGAGCTTCTGGTTCTGTTTGATCCGGCGGCACACCTCGAAGCCGTCCAGGCCCGGCATCATGACATCGAGCAGGACGACATCGACGCGCTCTCTGGCAATGATCTCCAGAGCGGCGTGCCCGCTGTTTGCTGTCAGAACCTCAAAATACTCGGCCGACAGCCGAGCCTCGAGCAACTTTACGTTGGCCAGAATATCATCGACAACGAGTACGCGCGCAGTCATCGGGAGCCTTCCGGAGTGCTCGATCTTGGATCACGCATCGCCGATGAAGCGGCGGACAATTTCGATAAATGGACCAATAGTGATGGGCTTGGATATGTAGGCTTCGCATCCTCCCTGACGAATTCTCTCCTCGTCGCCCTTCATGGCAAAGGCCGTCACCGCCACGACGGGGATATCCCTGAGGCGGTCGTCGTCTTTCAACCATTTCGTGACTTCGAGACCGGAGACTTCGGGAAGCTGGATATCCATCAGGATGAGGCCGGGCGACCGCTCACGGGCGAGGCGCAAGGCCTCGACGCCGCTGCGAGCCTGCAGGGTGGCGTAGCCATAAGCGTCGAGGAGGTCGTTGAAGAGCTTCATGTTGAGCTCGTTGTCCTCGACGATCAAGACAGTCTTGCGCGCGCCGCCCGCTGTCGGGGTGCGGTTCTCGAAGCTGCCAACTTTCTCCTGGTATGTCATTTGTTTGCCGCCCGCCCGGCATCCCCTCGAAGCCTTGGACCGATTCGAGAGTGCTGCTCTCCACGAGTTTGCCCTAAAGAGCTAACCAATTGTTTAAGATGCGTACGCAACAAAATCTGGGAAGGAATCCCGATGCGTGACCGACATCGTCCGCGGGAGATGACGCGCGATAGTGCCGAGGAACTCGGCGCGCGAGCGCTGCTGTTCCTGGTCGAAGACAGCGGCCGTCTCGTCCGCTTTCTAGCCGACACGGGCCTCGATCCGGCAGAACTGCGCCACAATATGCAGGATGCCGCGACGCTTGCCGCCGCGATCGGCCATCTGATGGCCGATGAGTCGTCGCTCTTGGCATTTGCTTCAAATGTCGGTGTCGAGCCGGACGACATAGCAAGGGCGGAACTGGCGCTGGGCGGCGGGGCGCATTGGGAGAGCACATGAACGGACTGCGGATAGGAATCGATCTCGGGGGCACGAAAATCGAGGGGGTCGTGCTCGCGCCCGACGGCAGCGAGAAGGCGCGCATCCGGGTTGCCGCCCCCAAAGGGAACTATGAGGCCAGCATTGCGGCGCTGACCGACCTCATCGCAGATCTGGAGCGGCAGGCCGGGGCCAAGTGCACAATCGGCATCGGCATGCCCGGCTCGATTTCGCCAGCGACCGGTCTCGTGCAGAATGCCAACTCGGTGTGGCTGAACGGGCGGCCGCTGAAGAGCGATCTAGAGCAGCGAGCGGGCCGTGAGGTGCGCCTTGCCAACGATGCGAATTGCTTTGCCGTCTCGGAAGCGACCGACGGTGCGGCAGCCGGTGCAGCGAGCGTCTTCGGCGTCATCCTCGGCACCGGATGCGGTGGCGGCATCGTCGTCCGTGGGTCGTTGATCGATGGTCCGCGTGGTATCGGCGGCGAGTGGGGCCACAATCCGTTGCCGTGGATGGCAGCGGACGAATACCCGGCACCGATGTGCTGGTGTGGGCGCCCGGGCTGCATGGAGACGTGGGTCTCGGGGCCCGCTCTCGCGGCGGATCATGCGCGTGCGACCGCGGCCGAATTGACCGCTGAGGATGTGGTCAAGCTGGCAGCGTCGGGTGACGTGGCCGCGCGGGCGACACTCGGCCGTCATGCCGACAGGCTGGCGCGTGGGCTCGCCCATGTCGTGAACCTGATCGACCCTGATGTCATTGTGCTCGGAGGGGGGCTATCGAAGCTCTCGCATCTCTACTCGGACTTGCCGGCGCTGATGGAACGCTGGGTCTTTGCAGATGCGCCGCGCATCAGGGTGCTGCCGCCGCGATGGGGTGACGCGTCCGGCGTTCGCGGTGCCGCATGGCTATGGTCGCAACGCCGCGATACGTAAGGGCGGCTCGCGAGACGGCGTATGGCGTGTGGACTAAGACCTTGGACGCGCTCGGCCTCGAGGCTAGAGTTTTGCTTCGGTCTTCGCCTTGCGGCGGGTTTCGAAAGATGTGCTTCCGATCCACTTCCACCTGCATGTCGAGGACGCTACCATGTGCCGATGGATCGCCTATAGCGGTGAGCCGATCTTCATCGAGGACTTCGTCACGGTGCCGACGCAAAGCCTGGTGGTCCAGAGCCAGGCGAGCCGCGAGGCCAAGAGCAGCGTCAACGGCGACGGCTTCGGGCTCGGAGGGGCTGGGGAGCGTGACGAGCCTGGCATATTCCGCGACCGGAGGCCGGCCTGGAGCGACGAAAATCTCATCGCCGTGGCACGCC